>NZ_JABXKK010000082.1 GCF_017115045.1 Nostoc sp. NMS8
TGACCCCTCACCCCTAAAACATTGGTTTGGCGTTGCTTTCCCGCCCTGAAATAAATTTCGGGCTAATAGCTCAAGTCCGTTGAAACGGACAAAAATCAGAGTAATGAGAAATCATGGGTGTAAATCTCCTATTACAGCAGTTTTCGATCAAACCCGTCACAAAAATAAATCATAAAACAAAGCCCAGTATTGCTTTTATTTGTGGCACGTTTGATTGCAATTCGCTGTAATTCGTCAACAGTCTCATCGAATTCGCGGCTATACAAACACTCGTCTGCCTCAGCTGACTAAGGAAAATAAACCCACAGAGGTGGGTTTGCCCTTTTAACTGCGGTAAGCTATGACGGCATAAAACGGATCTCCTCCAGCAGCACCCAACCACTGTAAGAAATTTGGTAATGTTGATTTATGAGCTATCACTTCTGCCGTTGTGAAGCCGGGGATTGAGGCGAAGTACTCTTTGACTAATTCCACTCGAACGGTTTCTGAAGCCTCCCGCCAAGCCTGAATCGCCTTTTCAAAAAACATCCGGTTAGAAAAGCTGGTAATTGCGACACCACCGGGTTTCAAGATGCGGTAAATTTCGGAAAATACGGCTTCTGGATATTGCACATACTGCACAGATACGCAGTTGAGAACAGCATCAAAATCTTTATCTGGTAATGGTAGCTGCGGATTGTCGTTAAGATTTTGCACAAAGTAATGATTTAAGCGGGGATTACGTGCCAGTTCTTCGGCGTTGAGTCCATGTCCCTCTATATGGGAAAACGGCATCTCTTCTGGCAGATGAGATACCCAGCTGCTCATCATATCAAAAATGCGAGTGTTGGGTTTCAGGCGATCGCGATATAAATCCGTTAGCTGTTGAATAAATCCTTCATCGACATGGGTGACGAAGCGGGGATAGGCATAGAACAGCTTATCGTCTGTATCGTCTAATTTCAGGCGTTGATTCGGTTTTAACTGCATAAATCTCTGTTTTGGAGAACTTTTCGGAAAATTACAGCAATCTCAGGTATTTTTAAAAAATCACTATGTAAGATATTTTAATAACAGCAGGATATTTAATAATTCAAAATTCAAAATTTAAAATTCAAAACATTCAGACGTTCGCGTAGCGTCTCGTCGAGAATAGAAGCGCTTTGCGCGGGTTCCCCGCGTTGTGGCAACTGACGCTCCTCCGTCGCTAACGCTAACGGGGGATTTAAACTCCTACTAAGACTGATACTACATATAAATGTAGGGGTCTTAAACCCTTGATTTGACGATAACCGAGTCTAAATAGCAGCATTCAATTTTATCAATTCAATGTTCTATAAACTACACTTCTTGCAGTATCTTTGGCGACAAATCTGCCTAGTCAGATTATTACCCTATTTGAGTTTGTCCGCTTGGATACTGCCCTTATTATTATTTACTTCTGGTAACAATAGTCTTATGGCACATGATGAAGCACTTTACGCATCGCGTGCCCGTCTGATGTTTGACTCTGGTAATTGGATGACTCCTTGGGAAAATGCACATCATAAAACCCCTGGCCCTTATTGGTTAATTGCCAGTTTCTACAAGCTGTTTGGGATGAGTGATACTAGTGCGCGTATTCCTAGTATGATCGCTGGCATTTTTAGCTTATGGCTGGTGTATGAAATTAGCAGAATTATGCTAGGCAAAAAAATAGCTTGGTTAGCTGCTGCAATTTTAAGTGTGGAATTTCTCTGGTTACAATACTGTCGTTTAAGCACACCTGATGTACCAATGATTTTCTTGGTACTTTTAGCTATTTATTCTTTAATAAAAACGGAATTATACCCTAAATATCGATATCTTTGGAGTTTTATCGCTGGCTTTAGTTTAGGTTTAGGCTTCTTAGTCAGAAGCTTTATGATTTTTTTACCAATTATAGCTTTATTCCCTTATTTAATTTGGGAACATCACCGTCATCGTCATCTTGCTAACCCAATTTTATATCTAGGCTTTTTAGTAGGTTTAATCCCTACCTTTGTTTGGCTGTGGTTAAGCTGGCTACACTACGGCAATAATAGTTTTGAGGAGTTACTTAAATTTGTTGTACAGCTAGGTTCTGATGACTCTTATAATCACGGGCCACTGTTTTATGTATGGAATATTCTTTTCAAAGCATTTCCCTGGGCTTTTTTTGGAATTTTAGGTTTCTTTTTGACTCTCCATCGTCCGATTAATCGTTACCAGTTAATATTAGTTGGTTTTCCACTTACGCTATTTGTAGAACTTAGTCTTTTTAACACTCGTTACCCTCACTATGGTCTTTGTCTTTATCCTTTTATAGCTTTGTTTGCATCTGTAGGATTAAGCTGGTTAGGCAACATTTACCAGACAGAGATTTATTCAGAATTTCCTCTTCAAAAAAGCAAAAATAAGATATTAAAGCTTTTTGCAAAGAATAATCTTCCTCGAAATCTCAGCTATGGCTTTGGTGGATTCGGTGTTTTACTTGTAATAGCAAGTACTATTATTCTAACTTGGGGTAGTTCTGATATCCACAAGTATGCAGCTATTGGCTTGGCTATGGGGTTGGGTTGGTTAATTTTACCTGTAGTCTGGATTAGTCGTTACCACTTTGGTAAAAAGTTTCTCACCGCACGTTATTGGATTGCAGGATGGTTAATTCCCTGTTGGTTGGCTTTGGCGACGATGGGTAGCATTGGGATGTTAAGTGACTATAACCCTGTTTTGAAAACTTTTTTACAACAAAGTGCGATCGCCTCTATTGTCCAATCTCATCCTACCTACTATGTGCAAATAGACCAGAAAACCCAAGTACTGTTTGAGTTCTATCTTCCTATTCCTGCCAAACAAGTAGCCTCTATTTCCCAAATACCAGCTTTGAGCTATGCTTGGATATATACTGAGCAGTCCCCTAAATTGTCTCGGCCTCACCGCATTATCAGTACAGTTAAAGAGTATCAGTTAATTCAATTTCTTTCCTAAGATAGATGCAATGCATCTATTGCTAAAAAAGACTAATTTAGTTATAATAGTACGTACACTAAGTATTTTACTAAATGGTTTCTACATCTAATCACTCCCCAACTTTAGAGTCGTGGCAGCATAATCTGGCACCATACAACTTGGGCTATAGAATCAAATTAGTCTCACAACTGCTCAGTCGCAAGTTTACTGAGAGGTTAGAACCGTTTGGATTGACGCCATTTCATTGGCTGGTATTGTGCTGTCTTTGGCAAGAAGATGGTTTACCTACTTCTAGTATTGGGGATAAACTCAAACAAGTGGGAGGCACTTTAACAGGCGTACTAGATCGGATGGAAGAACGCGGTTTGGTGCGTCGAGAACGCGACACCCACGATCGCCGCATCTGGCGAATCTGGCTCACGGATGCAGGTAAGGAACTAGAAGCTGTGTTACCGCCAATCGCCGCAGCTGTGCGTGATGAAGCGATGGAAGGTATTTCTTTTGCTGACCGGGAACTGTTTTCTCAAATGTTGAATCGGGCGATCGCTAACCTCTCCTAAAGATGATCCCACAATCACCCGGTCGGGTGAGGCAGTGTAAACATTTATTTTGAGATAATATTACGCATACTAAGGAAATAAGTTTTTTTCAGGAAATAGTACGCATTCTAAATAAACGATTATCAATCAAATTATCGAACGAGAAGGGAGTTAAGAATCATGGGTACTAATACTTTGAACGGACGCAACGGACACAAAACCCCAATTTTAGAAAAAGAAGTGATTCCTGATTCAGAGATTTTAGAAACTGTTACCGCAGAGACATCTGCAACAGCAGAAGCACCTGTTGTAACTCCTGAGATCGAAAAAGAAGTTCCAGCGAAGCGCAAAAGACCGACTGGTTTAATTTTGGCAGGATTAGGCGTGGGTGCGATCGCCGCAGGTGCTTTTGGTTATCACTACTGGCAATATGCCTCCACCCATCAAGAAACAGATAACGCCACCGTTGCGGGAAACATTCACCAAATTAGTAGCCGCATTCCTGGAACTGTAAGTCAGGTGCTAGTGAATGATAACCAACTCGTGCAACCGGGACAATTGTTAGTGGAGTTAGATCCACGGGACTATCAAAGTCAGGTACAACAAGCACAAGCCGCCCTAGAAAATGCTCGTGGTCAGGCAGAAGCGGCTCAAGCAAATATTGCTTTAACTTCACAAACCACTACTGGTAAGACAACTCAAGCGCAAGGTGATGTCAGTGGTGCAGTAGCAGCAATTTCCACAGCCCAAGCAGCAGTACAAGAAGCCCAAGCAGGAATACCAGCAGCACAAGCTGAAGTCAGACTAGCCCAAGCGGGGATTCCTGCCGCCCAAGCGCAGGTAGCGCAAGCAAATGCGAATTTGGAAAATGCCCAAGCAGATTACAATCGTTACAACCAGTTGTATCAATCAGGTGCGATCGCTCGTCAGCAATTGGATACAGCCAAGGCCGCTTATAATGTAGCGACGGCACAGAAAAACGCTGCAATTCAAGGAGTAGAACAAGCCCAAGCTAAATTAGCCTCCGCGAAAGTTGGTGTTGCCAAAGCCCAGTCTCAATTAGCGCAGGCGCAAGAGAATGTTACTAACGCCCAAGCTAAATTGGCAGCATCCAAGGGAGGATTGCAACAAGCTACCGCAGGCGGACAAGATACAACAGTGAAACGTAGTCAATACGAAGCGGCAAAAGCGGCGATCGCGCAATCAGAGGCATCGCTTAAAGATGCACAGTTGCAACTATCCTACGCCAATGTTACCGCCCCCAGTGCCGGACGCATCGGTAGGAAAAACGTGGAAGTTGGCAACCGAATTGCGGCGGGAACACCATTAATGGCGATCGTGGATAACAACTATTGGGTAGTTGCGAACTTCAAAGAAACTCAATTAGAAAAGATGCGTCCAGGAGAGGCAGTAGAAATTAAGCTCGATAGTTTCCCTCATCACACCTTTATTGGTCGTGTTGACAGTATTTCGCCAGCTTCCGGCGCTCAGTTTGCTTTATTACCACCGGATAATGCTACGGGTAACTTTACTAAAGTTGTCCAACGTATTCCAGTAAAAGTAGTTTTCGACCAAAAGAGTATTCAAGGGTATGAATCACGGATTACTCCGGGGATGTCTGCGGAAGTTGCTGTAGAAGTCAAGTAATACCAAATTATACAGAGATGAGCTAGACTGTGGTACAAAGTTAGGCGATCGCCTCGGATGAAAGATAAGACGCGATGAATCGCCGTCAAGACAAAAGACTGATTATTGTAGATACGGCGATTTATCGCGTCTTTGAGATTTATGATTTTCATCAAAAAATCTTAACCGAACGGTAATGAGCGATCGCTCATTACAGCAGTTTTCATCTATCTAAGCTCCGAGGGTCAGTTTCCAACCCTCGGAATTTTTGTAAGTATACAAAAAATGAATGTATCAAAAATATCAATCTTTGACAAACAACTCTGATAGTATGATAAGTTTTAATAAATTCTTGCTGATATTGATAATTTTCAACCTGGCTTTGGGCAAAAGACCTTGTAAGTATCTAAATACTCAGGGAATTTGCACAGTGGTTAGGGTGACATGAACAACAGAGCAAACCAAAGGCATGAAGAACATCATGTAATACAATATTTCTCTATATTCAAGCGAGTGTTGATTTTCGTTGCAGAGATGTTTATGTCAAGTAGCCTTGCTGCTAGAGGGGTAATACTGCGGTTGTTGCAAAATTTCCAGCCTTCCAGATTTTACTGGTTAAGACTCAGACACTCATTTGTGAAAACTCAAGCTGTTCCTCTACCTGATAATGAAGCAGAAAGACTCAAAGCCCTGGCGGACTACAACATCCTAGATACTCTACCCGAACAAGCATTTGATGATATAACTGCTCTTGCTGCCTACATTTGTAAGACTCCAATTGCTCTAATTAGCTTAGTTGATGCCGATCGCCAATGGTTTAAATCTAAGGTTGGACTACAAGGTAGTGAAACACCCAGAGATTGGGCTTTTTGCTCCCATGCCATTCTTGAACCAAAGGATATATTGGTGATTCCCAACGCCATTAAGGATGATCGCTTTAATAACAATCCCTTAGTCAAAGGTAATCCCAAAATTCGTTTCTATGCTGGCGCCCCTCTAATTACACCCGATGGTCTTCCCATTGGGACTTTGTGTGTTTTGGATACCACTCCTCATCATCTAAGTTACCAGCAGTTAGATGCACTGCGCCGCCTAAGTCGTCAAGCGATCGCTCAAATGGAACTCATTCAGGAAGTTCGCAACCGCAAACAAGCGTCCCTGACTGATGAATTAACCGGTCTGCATAACCGACGTGGTTTCTTCCTGATGGCTGAACAAGAGTTAAAAATTGCTCACCGGATGAAAGCATTGTGCTGGGTTATCTTCATTGATTTAGATGGACTCAAACAGATTAACGACAACCTTGGTCACGATATGGGAGATACCTTAATTATTGATGCGGGTCGATTACTCAAGCAAAGTTTTCGCAGTTCTGATATTGTTGCTCGCTTGGGTGGAGATGAGTTCATTGTTTTCATCTCCAGCTACTTTAAGGACGCTGATAGTATCCAAGAGTATCTGCAAGCAAATATCGCCAACTTTAATCAACAACAAAACCGTAATTATGAACTTTCGATGAGTATGGGGATAGAGTGTTACTTACCAGAAAGTGATATGTCACTAGAAGAAGTGATTGCCAGGTCTGACAAATTAATGTACGCTCAGAAGCGTCTGAAGCGGCAATCTTTTACATAATTTATTTCTTGGAAGTCCCTTAGAACTAGACACTAAAGTAAAAAATTAATTTTTAAGCAGATTCTTTCCCCAATCCACAGTCCCCCATCCCCAATCCCCAGATTAAGATGGAATTTTAAGGCTTAATGACAAAAGGCGATCGCTCATGACTACTGAAAATAATCCAGCAGCGATATTGCAACCTACAGCCGTTGTGGATTGGGAACCCCCCATGCCACCTACAGATTTAATATTTGATGATGGTGAACCCTTGGAATCTAATCGCCACCGGATTGCTATGAATGTCCTCATTCGGTCATTGCAGCAGGCTTGGACTGATCGCAATGATTATTTTACTGGGGGAAATATGTTTATTTACTATAGCAGTACCCAAGTTCGTAACCGTGACTTTCGGGGGCCAGATTTTTTTGCCGTGTTGAATGTTGAGGGTAATAACTCCAGACAAGGTTGGGTAGTGTGGGAAGAAAATGGGCGTTATCCTGACGTAATTGTGGAATTAATGTCATCATCAACCGCAGCAATAGACAAAAGTATTAAGAAAAATCTTTACGAACAAACTTTTCATACCTCAGATTATTTTGTCTATGACCCCTTTGATCTTAATTCTTTGCAGGGATGGCATTTAGACGATAATCAACAATACCAGCCTTTGACTTCAAATGAGCGCAATTGGCTATGGTGTAGACGTTTAAATTTCTGGTTGGGAACTTGGGAAGGAACCATAGACAGAGAAACGGCGATCTGGTTGCGATTTTATGATGTCGCAGGCAATTTAGTTTTGTTACCAGAAGAAGCTGCAAAAGCACGAGAGGAAGAAGCGAAAGCACGGGAGGAAGAAACAAAAGCAAGAGCCGAACGTTTAGCGGCTAAATTAAGAGAATTAGGTGAGAATCCAGATTTGTTGTGAGTAATTTTGTAATTCCGATGAAAAGTACTGTAAATCCTTAGCTGGAAGCGACCTAACTAATCTTCATGTCCGGTTTTTTCTTGGCAACTCGATCTGAAATCAAAGCCTTGACATTCTGTAGCTTTCAGGAATTGCCTAACTGCACCACCAGGCTGACAACTCACTAAAGTTGAACCCACCACAGCCAGTGTAACTACAGTGGCTAGTCCCAGCACAGTCGTTTGTTTTCTCGGTTTGATTGTACTGACTAAAGTATCTATCTTGGTGGCAGTACCAACAACTTCAATTGCTTCTTGAAGTGTTTTTAAAGCAACAGATGCCTTGGCATAGCGACGTTTTCGGTTGCGTTCTACCATTCTCATTAACCACGACCGAAAATGCGGACTGATTTGAGGAACTAATTTTTGGACATTAAAGCGATAGTTATCATCAATTAAATTCCCAATGTCAACAGAACGGGTATTGGTAAGTAAGCAAATCAGGGTTGCTCCTAAACTATATAAATCTGATGCCTCAGTCAGGGCATGACCAAACTGTTCCTCTGGTGGCATAAAACCTGGCGTTCCAGCTACAAAACTGCTCAGGGCTATTTTTGCATCCTGCATTCTCGCTAAACCAAAATCAACTAGGTAAGCATTGAGTTGTTCATCAACCAAAATATTCTCTGGCTTAATATCCCGATGAATAATTGGAGGAACTTGCTTTTGTAAATCAACCAAAATTTCTAAGATTGACAGAGCAATTTGCTTGATTTCTTCAGGATGAAAGCTGCGTTTTAAACCCAGAGATGGCGCATTTTTATATTCCTGTACCAGATAAAAAAAACCTGGAATTTCAAAGGAATCTATATAACGAGGGATGCGGGAATGATTCAGTTTTTGCAGAATTTCAATTTCGCGCTGATATACTTTCACTCCTGACAAATCAGCACTCGCACGAGTAAAACAAAACTCTTTAATCACCACCTGTTGATTAGAGTTGAGGACATTAGCTAGGTAAGTAATACGTCCCGCTTCACTATTGCGTCCTAGCTCGGTGATGACTTGATAGCCTTGTTTAGAAAAATCTGGATGGTGATTTAAGGGAATTACCCTTTTTTGTCCATTCTGCACACCAAGCTCCATTATACACACCACATGAGTTTGATTTTTTCAAGGTGTAATTAAAAAACTTAGATCCGTTCACCCAGATTGTTAGCCCCATTTTTCTCCTGTTTGGGCTAAGGCACATTGGCAGAAAGGCAAAATTATCATCACCTTTGCGCTAGCCAATCAACAATCTGGGCATTGACAACATCTGGAACCTCATCGTGGGGACAATGACCGGCATTGGGAATGGGAACAATTTTAATTTCTTTGCCATTCTCACGCGCCTTTTCGTAAATCTTTGCCCCAGTAATTGGTGTCCAGGGATCGTCAGCACCCCAAATTACTAGTAAAGGACGTTCTACTTTGGGCAAAAGTTCCTCTGGATTGGGGCCAGGCGGGGCTGTGAGAATGGAGGCAAAGACTTGTTGCGCTCCTGGATCACAAGAGGGAGTATAAAGTAAATCAACTAATTCATCAGTGACGGCTTGGCGATCGCGGTAAACTTGGTAGAGGGTACGACGAATTTGGGCTTTTTGGCGGATACGGTTATAGACAAATTTACCTGTAATTGGCGATCGCACAAACCGATTAAAAGCTGCCATCACCATCCGTAGCGGCGGGTTCAATTCGTGGGGACGATGACTCAACCCACCCGCAGAGTTAATTAAAATACCACCAGCAGCAATTTCTGGATATTCTACCAATACAATCAAGCTCAAAAGTGCGCCGATAGAGTTGCCAATAAACACAGCAGGTTCGTGTATGTGTGCTGTGCAAAAATCTTTCAGCAGTTCCACCCAAACTTCTACACTGTAATCAATAAGTGCTTTATCAGAACCACCAAAACCTAAAAGGTCTATAGCAAACACCTGGTAGCCAGCATTAGCTAAAACTGGGATATTTTTACGCCAGTGTCCAATAGAAGCGCCAAAGCCGTGAACCAGTACCAAAGGGCGTCCTGTACCCATGACAGTATACTGAATTTTGTAACCTTGCCAAGTCCAAATGAATTTTTCAAAGGCGTCTTGAGTTGCAAGCTGCTGTGTCGTTACAGTCATTATGAAGATTAATAAAGTGTTTCTTTAATATAGTAATGTTCTCTGACCGAAATCTGAGTGGTGAGTTGTGAGTACTGAGTGCTGAGTAAAAAAAAGCAATAATCACACTCATAACTCAACACTCCTAACTCCTAACTCAGCACTCATTAGATGTTAGTTCCATCTAGCCCAAGGGATTAATAAGTCGAGGGATACCAAATAGCCCTGTGACTTTTTAGACGAATGGTAGTGTGGGATGAAATACATAATTCAAAGTAACTTTGCTCATTTGAGCAAATTTGTTCTTACTGCAACCTCTGTAGCAATATTTTCGCCAATATCTTCTGCCTATGCAGCTTTAGGGTTCTCTACCACCGTCGCCCAAATAACAGATAATTCCACAGAACAACAACTTTTAGCCCATAAAGAAGTAGAAACAAGGAATCGCCCCACTATCCAACGGCAAACTGTGACGACAGTAAGCCGTAACGTTTCGGTAAAAGCGAAAAAAACAGGTTTTAGCCTTGCCATTTGGCAACCATCTGGTAACTTTTCAGAAGTGATTGCTCGCATTTCTGTCAAGAGTAAAAGTAGTAAGGGCTATTTAAAAGAGCAGTTTTTGGGTGATTACAAATACAAGATTAAGCAAAAAGCAAAATTTGTTAAGGGGTTAAAAGCTAGCGATCGCATCGTCGTGCGATTGTATGATGTTCAAAACCGCTTTATTGGCTACAGCGAATTTGAATCTTTGTCGGCAAATACCACAGTTAACTTGATTTTGTCAGCCAAACCTACAGAATACCCAGTAGTTCGTACTGTTTATGGTGTTGATGCTGACCAAAACGGCACTATTGACGCTGGTACTACCACTTACGACTACTTCACCCAAGTCAGAAATCAACGTGTTATTTTCCTGAGTAGTTCCCAAACCTTCCAAGGTAGTCAGTTCCAAATAGAAGATTTATCAAAAATTGCAGCCGCTAGTGTTTATCCCGTCTCTTTCACGGAGGGCGAGTATGCTTTAGTGCGTCAGTCGTTTGTGAATATTTTTAGTTCCGACTTGGCAAAGGTTTTGCAAGCTACTCCTGGCAGCTTGGTGCAGGTGATTGAAGTCAGGGATAACTCTAGCTACGACATCAGCCAAATGCTGATAAATTATCGCCAAGTCAGACTGTCTCGCCCTGTGAAGGTTGCGTTTTCTGATGTTTCCATAGACTACTGGGCTAAAGATTTTATTGCCGAATTGGCCTCAATGGAAATTATCGAAGGTTTTCCTAATGGAACTTTCCGCCCTGATGCACCAGTAACTCGTGCCCAATTTGCGGCAATGCTGCGAAAAGCTTTTGCCAAGGGGAAAATTCGCCAAGCAGTAGCATTTAAAGATGTCTCAACTAAATCTTGGGCTTACAATGCCATCAACGAAGTTTATCAGATGGGCTTTTTAAACACTGTTATTGGCAAAGATTTTAACCCCAGCCAAAGCCTTTCTCGCCTTGACGTTTTGGTAGCATTAGCGCGGGGATTAAATTATCAAACTAGTGCTTCCACAGATACAATCTTATCTGTTTACAGCGATGCAACTACTATTCCTCATGAATATCGCAGTCTGATTGCAGCTTTGACACAACGCGGTATAGTCGTCAATTATCCCAATGTGAAGATGCTAAATGCTGAACGGGTAGCAACCAGGTCTGAAGTGTCTGCTTTACTATATCAAGCCCTGTCTAGTACTGGACAGGTAACAAATATTTCTTCGCAATACGTCGTTGGACAACAAATTGCAGACTGAAACTTCGACAGATAAATTAATCCAATATTGTGGGGTGGGCATCCTGCCATTGGTGTCAACTTAACGCGAAACCGCTTGTCCGCCGGGAATTGAAATTCCCGTACAATAGCTAAAGTCATCTGAAGATGACTAAATATCGCCAAAAATCTCCAGTCTACTTCAGTAGACTTTAGCTATTAGCGCGAAAATTTATTTCCGGGCGGGCATGGAAGCCAACATTTAAGCTATTTCCAGCTTAAGCTGACACGATTGATAATGAAGAGAGGCGTTATCTTCACAAAACTTATGTTTTTAACTTGGTTAGACAGTAACTCTTGGCTGCTGGAAATTGGTGGTAAACGAATATTAATTGACCCTTGGCTGGTTGGTTCGTTAATTTTCAGTAATTTGGATTGGTTATTTAAAGGTTCGCGATCGCAAAATCGCCCAATTCCAGATAATATTGATTTGATCTTGCTGTCTCAGGGTTTAGAAGACCATGCACACCCACCAACCCTTAAGCTACTCGACCACAGCATCAAAGTTGTAGCTTCTCCCAATGCTGCCAAGGTAGTACAGCAGTTAGGTTACACCCAAGTTACAGTATTGGCTCATGGTGAAACTTTCACTTTAGATAATCAAGTTGAAATCAAGGCTTTCCCCGGCTCTCCCATTGGCCCGACTCTGGTAGAAAATAGTTATCTCCTTAAAGATTTTGAGAGTGGTTTAACTGTATACTACGAACCTCACGGGTATCATTCTCCGCAACTTCAGCAAGTTGCACCTATCGATGTAGTGATTACACCGTTTGTTGACATGACGCTTCCTTTGCTTGGGCCGATTATTAAAGGACAAAATAGTGCTTTAGAAGTAGTAAAATCATTACGGCCTCAAGTAATAATACCCACAGCAGCAGGTGGGGATGTGTCCTTTGAAGGATTGCTGATGAAATTGATTCAAACTAAAGGAAATGCTGAGGAATTTCGCTCGTCACTTGAGAAAAATAATCTGGCGACGCAAGTACTTGAACCGAAACCAGGCGATCGCTTTGAACTACCATTAGAAAAACGAGCATTAGCAATCTAAGTTAGCTCAATTCTACCAGGCGATTAGAAATCGCGGTTATACAAACTTAGTCCACCTCCGTGGACTAAGAGAAAATCAAGGTTTTTTAACCCACGGAGGTGAGTTTTGCCTGTGTAGCCGCGACTTCTAGTTGCCAGGCTCTTTATGAATTATCTTGCATATATACTTTTCTAATCGGAAAAGGAATTTGAATTCCTACTTGCTGATAGCGTTTATGTAATTTTTTCACAAATAGATGCTTACCCATACGCTGATCAAAGTATTCACTGACACGCATATAAAGCGTAAAATCTATACTAAAATCGTTAAAAGTATGAAATCTGATATATGGTTCATTTTCTTTTAATTCTGGTGCAATTTCTTGCATGACTTCAATGGCTACTTCTACAGTCACTTTTTCAACTTGTTCCAAATCGCTATCATAACTGACACCCACATCCATTGTTAAAGTAATTTCTTTTGCGGGTAAATGATAATTTGTGAAAATTGCGGAAGATAATTTCGAGTTGGGAACAATGACTATATTATTGGAAATTTCTTTAATTGTCGTATTACGCCAAGAAATATCTATGACATATCCCTCATGCCCAGCATCTAATTTTACATAGTCACCAGTTCTAACTTGCTTAGAAATAATTAAGTAAAAACCAGAAAACAAATTGGCGAGTGTGTCTTGAAGTGCCAAACCAACTGCTAAACCACCAATACCTAAAGTCGTAATTATCGGTGTAATTTCAATACCCACCGTTTGTAATATGATTAATGTCCCCAAAACTAAAATAGTAGCCTTAGCCAGGTTAGAAATTAGTGAAGTGGGAACCCCTTCTGCTCTCTGAATAAATAAATTAAGAAAACCAGCAGTCAATTTGGCTAAGACTAGGGTTACTGAATACAGCAATGCGATCGTCAAAACTTTTTGCAGTACGATCGCAATATCCGGTTTCAGAGGTGCGCTCATAACTGCCCAAAAAAAGCCGCCAATGACAAACCAAAGAAAAGTCATGCGGTGCAGAGACTAAAATATGATATTACCCCCGGCAATTCGTTTATTATTAACGAATGATTCTAGTTTTTTGAAGATAACTTTTTCACCAATTATTCCAGCTAGTAAGCCAGCTAGAATAAACACTATCGGCGGAATCCATTCCATCATATCAATTTTAAATTTGTAATTTTAGATTTAGTAAAAGAGTATTTTCGCTGTGATTATGACTAAATTTTACCTGGTTGTCAGACTAGCTGCTTGAGATTTTCTTTCCTTATGGATTTGCCAATTATTTACCACCCAGATTACGTTGCTCCCCTACCTGAAGGACATCGTTTTCCGATGCCTAAGTTCCGACAACTCTACGAATTGCTGTTAGCTGATGGTGTCGCGAATCAAGAACAATTTCACACCCCTGAACGTCCACCGTCAGAATTGATAGAGTTAGTCCATACCTCAAGCTACGTTCAAGCTTATTGTGAAGGAACCATAGATGCCAAAGCACAGCGACGCATTGGTTTGCCTTGGAGTCTAGCATTAGCGAATCGTACCTGTGTAGCGGTAGGTGGTACAATACTGACTGCGAAACTAGCACTAAGTCAAGGTTTAGCTTGTAATACGGCTGGTGGAACTCATCATGCCTTTCCTAGTTATGGATCTGGTTTTTGTATTTTCAACGATTTAGCGATCGCCTGTCGCGTTTTACAAAAATTTGGACTCGTCCAAAAAATTCTGATTGTAGATTTGGATGTCCATCAAGGGGACGGCACAGCTTTTATCTTCCAAGACGACGACAGCGTTTTTACTTTTTCCATGCACTGCGAAGTCAATTTCCCCGGTACAAAACAAAATAGCGATTTGGATGTTCCTTTGCCGATAGGAATGGAGGATGACGCCTATTTACAAACTTTGGCAAATTACTTATCAGATTTATTGTCTAAAGTCAAGCCAGACTTAGTATTTTATGATGCTGGTGTTGACCCTCATATAGGCGATCGCTTGGGAAAATTAGCCTTAACCGATGCTGGCATTTTTCGGCGGGAAATGCAGGTTTTGAGTACCTGTATGAATAGCGGTTATCCCGTCGCCTGCGTCATTGGGGGCGGTTATGCTGATGATATGAAATCTTTAGTTTGGCGGCATTCCTTACTACATCGCGCCGCTAGTGAAGTTTATCAGCAGTATAAACTTTGATACAGCCTCTATTCTTTGGAAGCCCCTTAGATGAGAAAATTGGGAAAAGCAATAACAGTAATAATATTAAGTACATTGTTAGGAATTCCGTTAACTATTTTATCGCTGTGGTATCAGAATCCTCCAGGTTGTGAACAACTCTGTTCAAGTGAACCATGTCCTCCAAATGCGTGTATGGGTGGTGATTCTTTAACAGCTAGGTTCCCATTCCCAATAGTGCATGACGGCGAGGTTGGTAGCTCACCTACAGGTGGCTGGGGGAGAATCGGGGTTGAAGATTTTTTCAGCATAAATTTTGGGGCATTTTTATTAGATGCCTTGTTTTACGGTGTCATAATAATCATGCTTTTTGCGATTACAAAAAGTATTTTTAAATCCGTAAAACGTTCAATAAGGTTGGGCTAATACGGACAAGGTAAATAGTGGATGAACGGCAAACTCAGAGTCTACCAACTAGCAAAAGAATTAAATTTAGATAGTAAGAAGCTATTATTAATTTGTGAAAAGCTCAAAATTGTAGTCAAAAGTCATACCAGTACAATCTCAGAAACCGAAGTTGAACGTATTCGTCTAGCGGTAAATAAACTAACAGCAAAATCCTCGAAAACTACTAAAATAACCTCTGAAGATTGGGGCTATACGTTTATAGCTTCAGCAATTGATAGCTTTATCCGCCATCTTGAAGGTGAAACCGCTCTGAAATCATATCCCGAATTTCGGGAGCGGCGCGATCGCGCCAATGAGTTAATGTATGAGTGTGTCGGTAAAAAGCCTTCTCTATTTTATGTGCGTCGCAAAGGCGCGGGGAAAGAGGCAAGAGAAGAAATTTGGGATTTGACAATAGCAACAGACTCCGATGATTTTCCGTTACCCGCAAGACTTGAAAAGCTCAGAAAAACATTAGGATTTAGAGCGGCTGTACCAAAAGATGGACGCGGCGGTTTAAAAATACTTTCGGCTCAATTATTACAACCCTCACGGGGACACGCCGACAGCTATGCTATACCTTGTCGCTTGCGTTTGCTGCCTAATCATCAGCATCATCTTGACATTCCGCCAGCGACATTGAAACGCATTGCAACTGCACCCGTTTGTGGCGAAAATGTACCCACAGAAGATCAGCTTAAAGCTTGGAAAGCGTTTTTGCAAATTGAAGAAAAAATTGCGAAAGCGCGTCAGTTTTGTGTGCGTTACGTAAGTCATAACTATAACTTCAAAAGACGAATCAGTTTTGAAATTGATGTACCTTCAGCCACCCTTGACGGCTTTTATCAGAATTCCCTCGACGTGGACAATTTTTGGGAACGAGCAAGACGCACCAAAAACGAAGATTTGAAGCTTTTTGAAACTGCTCCCGTCGGCAAAAACTGGATTAGCGGTCGTCAATTAGGGACTGTTGAGGAAGTTGACCCCAACCGTTGTATTATCAGCCTCAGATTAGAACGCGATTTAGCTGAATTTATGGCAACAGAGCGTTATAAATTACCAGATACAGGATTTTTATGTTTCGAGGCAGTGGGTGATATTCAGCAGATTCAGCGTAAGAAAAAAGCTTTAGATGATTTGAATAATGGTTACACTCAAAATCCATACTTAGGTAACTTTTTATTCGATGCTTCTCAGGCTAGACAAATTAAAACAACCGTTGAACTTCAACCACAAGATTTATTATTATCTTCTGCTAATCCTGGTCAGAAAGCAGCAGTAGAAAAGGTACTTGCTGCCAAGGATCTTGTTCTCATTCAAGGGCCACCGGGTACTGGTAAAACTACCGTAATTGCTGAGATTTGCTATCAAATTGCCCTTCGCGGTGGACGCACTTTAATTGCTTCTCAAGCCAATTTAGCAGTAGATAATGCCCTAAGCCGATTAGTTCATAACCCTGTAATTCGCGCTGTACGTAAAGGAAGAGCCGAGAAAGTTGGGGAAGAAGGACAGCCATTTTTAGAAGACCAAGTGATCGGTAGATGGCTAGAAAATACAGCTTATGACTGTGAAAATAATATTACACAACGACTTGAAAATATCCAAACTTTCAGTCAATTACTGGCATCATCAGAAAGATTCACGGCTTACTTACAAGCGGAAGAAGAATTTAATCAGCAACAGAATAAATTTTATAAAAATAAGATCAAATTAGAGACTAACTTTAAAAATCAAGAAAAATCTTATAACGAAACTGTAGAAAAGCATAACGAGGTTGAATTACTAATCTTAAGACTAGAAAATATATTAAGTACTGCACCAAATATCAATTGGGAAGCTTCAAAAGTTACAGATTTTTTGCCACTTCTTAAGCCCTATATAGAAGGTAACAATTTAGTAGAAGAATTTTTAGTAAATGTTCGTCAAACCATTAAGTATACTGATGAACTTGGCTTTGTGCGTCCGACGCTTGGTGCTTTTGGTTTAGCGGCTTGGTTACGTGAAACAGTAGCCACAGAAATTTCTAAATTTAAAACTGCTTTGACTTATGCTCAAAATGCATGTAAAGCTATATCAGAAGTTGCAGTTTCAGTTCAGGTTGTCAAACAAAATTTCGCATCATTAAATCAACTTCAACCAGATTATCAGCAATATCTTAATAAGCTACAAAACCTACAGCAAACAATCCAGATATGGGAAAATCGCAAACGGGAAATCGATTATATTATCTCAGCCGTTAAGGAATGGAAATCTACAGCACCTTCTCATCTGTATCAAACTTTAAAAGATTGTCACCAATCAGGTTTACCACTAACAGAGAATTTAGTGGATTTGCCTTTAGGTTTGTTGATGTTTGCTAATACATTAAAATTGCCAATAGTACCGAAGATATACAAAATTAGCCTTCCAGAATGGGAAGTATTAGCAAAGGCGATCGCTTATGAAATAGACGGAGGTTTTGCTGACAGGAAAGGTAAACAGCATAATTTTAGTTATTTTTTACAACAAAATTTTAGTCAGATTCCAATGGTGCTATCGAAGAGCGATCGCACCCAATGGCAAGAAACCTATCAGCAGTTTAATAATTATCAGCTACTCAACCCTAAACAGCGAAAATTATTAGTTGAAAATACTCAAGCTTTTTTAAATAGAATTCAAAAAACTTATGGTACATCGTGGGAATGGAATAAGATTGACTCTACTCTCACCCGAATTACCCAAGAATTGCTAGATGTCATCCTTGCAAATGCGCGTCAATGCGTTTTAAAAGTCAAAACTGAAACAGATCAACAGCTTCAGCATCTACAACGACTATTAAATGAACTTCAGAAAAATGAAGTTAGCCAACAGCAAATATCTATTACTCAATCTGAGGTAGAAAAATCACAGCAGGATGCTAATTTGCAACTTGGACAAGTAATAAATATCTTGCAAGAACTTAGTCAACAAAATATACCTGCTCAATTACGCATTATCGTTGAAAAATATCTTGCAACACAATCAAATATTTGGGAGCAACCACAAGAATTTTCAAATCAAGTAAATTATTGGCAAACTTCCATCAGTCACCTTGAAACCTTAATTTCATTGTTAGAACCTTTTGCTGTACTGGAGATAATTAAACATTCTCTAAATGAGCATTTATCAAAGTTACAACAAGAAAATGAATGCTCCTTACAGCAGCTTCAAAAATTAAAAATTAGCCTACGTGAAATAGAACAAACATTACAACCACAGCCATCAGAATATTTAATAATAGAAAGAAATTGGTGGTTAACTGAATGGCAACGAATACCGGATAAATTTAAGCCTGAAAATTATTTTGATGACTTGTTTAATATAGAGTTATTACACAGCATCAATATTAAGTTTGAATCTTGGCAACAACAAATCCAAAAAGATGAAACTTATCTCAATAAATATCAGAATTTTGTACAAGATTGGATCGGGAAATTAAGACAGCCAAATGAACGCGATCGCGACGATTTAAGACGTATATATTTAGATAATGCCAACGTCGTCGGTATCACCTGTGTGCAAGCTGCAAATAGAGGCTTTTCTGAAGAATTCAAATCCTTTGATGTCGTCATCATTGATGAAGTTAGCAAATGTACTCCACCAGAGTTACTAATCCCCGCATTGAAAGGTAAAAAATTAGTCATGGTAGGCGATCATCGGCAATTACCACCCATGCTTGATACTAGCACTTTAGAAGAAGTTGCCCAAACAATTGGCAATACAAGAGACGAACTCCAATTCTTAGAAGAATCACTGTTTAAAAGTCAGTTTGAATCTGCTGATGAAAGCATTAAACAAATGCTAACTACCCAGTATCGAATGCACCCATCTATTATGGGAGCAATCAATCAGTTTTATGACGGTAAATTAGAATCTGGTATTTTGGAGCCAGATACAAAACGCGCACATCATCTAGCAGGCGAAATTGTCCAAAACTCTCAGCATCTTATCTGGGTAAAAACGCCTATCGAAAATCAGTTTTTAGAGCAACGAAACGGAACTTCTTACTTTAATACTCCAGAAATCGATGCGATTGAATGTCTGTGTCAACAGTTCGAGAATACTTGGGCTTCTAAAGTTGCTAATGGTGAACCAAAAAAAGAAATTGCCGTAATTACATTTTATGGCGCTCAATTAAGAAAAATTGATGAACGTCTGCAATCTGAACTTTTCCCTTCATTAGAAATTCGTACAGGGACAGTAGACAGATTTCAAGGGATGGAAAGACCTGTTGTAATTGTGAGTATGGTTCGTAATAATAGCAAAGGAGATGTAGGATTTGCGAAGAAACCAGAACGGGTAAATGTTGCATTTTCTCGCGCCCAAGAACTCTTGATAATTGTAGGTTGTCATAATTTATTTACCCATCAATCAGGTAAAGTTGGAAGTATGTATTCTGAAGTTTCAAATATTGTCAGTCTTCATGGAGGTTTGGTTGATGTTTTTCGCCTCTTCAGTTAAACCTACGTGAATTCGATTGCTCATATAATATCTACCCAATTTGCTTAATCAAAAAACCTCTCCCTGGTTTTACTACGCAAAACCAGGGAGAGGTTCGTCGAACTCACGTTAAACCTATTGATGACAACCTCTAGAATTTTCTAGAATAAATTGAGGTGAACTACTAGCTAAGTTGCCTGTATAAATAGATAGTTACTATTTTATGTACTATCTATTACATTGGTATTAATGAGATGCAGTCCCTCATCTAGCGTTACTTCTTGCTAAGATTCAATTTTCTGTTACCCTTACCAGCAATTCCATTTCCCCTTTAACCAAGAAATATTTAGATCCGATCTTTTCTGGAAAAGAGATTGTGGCATGTGTAGTAACAAAGCACATATCACTTGATGCTTAATTTAGCTCAAGGGGGTCTAATGATTGATCGCTTTGTAAATCTAATTTTTATCGATTCTTTCGCCCTAGCAATTAACTTAACGTTTGGTAAGTTGCTTCACACTAAAATCTGCAACTATTCATGGGATGGAATGGTAAGTGATGAGCTTTCAACACCAGAAAGCGGAGTTAGTTCTTCGCCATCCTTAGAGGAAGATATCACCACTCATATTTCATAAAGCCTACTTAGAGACTATTTATAAAGTAAATCCTAAGTAAGGTGTGTTAGGGCTTTGCTATTACGCACGGTGTTACATGACGGTGCGTTAGCACTTTGATGAAATTTTTGTAACAAATTATCTAAGAACATACGCCTAATAGACCGTACAATAATTTTGTTTTTACTTTATAAATAACCTCTTGAGCTAATGTACTTTTAATTTGCATAACTAGGGCGGGCAAGATGCCCAGTTTTAATTCCAGGTAATATGCAAGTTAAACGTCCAACAGCTTACTATTGGTGTCGAATTACTTGAGTTAACGTTTTGCATGATTTGTAAAGATATTAAAACTTAATCTTACTACATCAAAAAAGTCTGAGAATTGAATTATCTTAAGAATTCTCAGTAAATTTGGAAGAATTTCACGAATTATCTGTGCATGTTCGCTCGTTTCTTTTTCTCTCTATACCTAGTTAAAAATTTTTATTATGGCAGAACCTAACAATACTTTTGCTACCGCGACAGATATCGATCCAAGCTCAAACTTTTACCTTGAGCAGAATGTCATCCTCACCGATTCAGTCAGTGCAAGTGACACTGATGATTACTACAGGTTCTATACTCTCTACGGGCCATCGACCCTGTACGCCCCTCTTAACGGTTTATCAGCCGATGCCGACCTTTACCTCTACGACCAAAACCAGAACCTAGTTGCCAGTAGTACCCTCGGCGGCAACCTGAGCGAAACTATTAACGCGTCGCTACAGGGCAATCAGTACTACTACGTGAAGGTACACTCCTATTCAGGAGTCCCCACAAACTATAACCTCTATTTATACAACGATTATTCTGGCCCAACCTTAGCAACAGCAAGAGATATCGGCACTAGTTGGGGTCAAAGCAGCAGTAAATATTTGGCTTATAACAAGATTAACTGGCAAGACTATCTCGACTATCGTGATAACGTTGATGTCGTGAAGTTTACAATGGAAGCTCCTGGCACTATCAGTCTGCGGATGAAAGACTTCACGTATACTGGTGGGCTACAGGCCAAGATGCAGCTCCTTGACTCCAACGGCAACGTACTACAGACTGTTTCTGGTACAGTGGGCGATGGTCTCAATGTCGATCGCTACTCTGCCCCTGCTGGTGTCTACTACGTAAAGTACACCCAGATTTCTGGCTCCGACCCCTACACCATCCGCATCGTCACTGATTACGCAGGTGATGTTACTGGCACAGCACGAGACTTAGGCAATGTCAGTGGCAGCAGTCGTCGTTTATACGACATGGTAGGAGGCCCATTTGGATTGCCAACCTATGAAGATGGTAACGATCTCTACAAATTCACCCTGGATAAAACCTCACCAATCGATTTACGGTTAGACATCGATACCTCTGCTTTCCCAACTCCAACCTTTGATGCCAATTTACGCCTCGCCCGTGACACAAACAACGACGGGTTTATTTCTGCAGGAGAAGTCTTCCTTTCATCGTCGAATCCAGGAGACGATCAGCTCTCAACCACCTTAGGGGCTGGTACTTATTACATCCAAGTAGTGCCAAACGGAGCTTATACCAGCTATCAGCTTGATCTCGATTCCGACTTCGATGCTGTTAAGAGCGATCCACAGGCGTACAATAATATGTCACAGGCGCGATCACTCGGTGCTTTAATTGGAGAAACGCCCTTTAATTTGGGTGATGGGTTTGGCATCAGTGCGGGTGATTTCTCTGATTACTTCAAGTTCACCATGACCACTGCGGGAAAACTCTCGGCTTCAGCATTTAATAACCCCTACTACTCTAGAACTACCCAGAATCCCACCCTGTCAATTGTCCAAGACTTGAACAATAACCAGCGGCTCGACCCTGGTGAAACGATTACGTCCTTTAGTGTTGGTTCGCTGACCGCTAACCTGGCAGCAGGAACCTACTTTCTGCATACAAATGGTACCGGTGAACAGGCTGCCTACGACCTCCGATTAGTCTCAGACTACGCCGGAAATACCTTAAGCACAGCTCGCCCCCTAGCAGCGATCGCGGGAGCAACGCCAGCCAATCAAATTTTCCAGGATTACATCGAACAATTCTTCGATGCCTCCAGCGATGTTAATGACTTTTATCGCTTTGATTTGTCAAATACTTACGAAGTCACGTTGAACACCACGGGCGTTGCTGGTGAAGACTTATCGCTTTCACTGATCAAGGATGTCAATAATAATAATGCGATCGATGCAGGTGATATTTTAGCCACATCAAACGTCTTGAACTCGCCTACAGAAAGTCTCTCGCGGGTACTGGGGGCTGGACGATATTTTGTCCGCGTCCAGGGGGTTAATGGTTCCACAAACTATACCCTGACCTCAAAGTTCGTCAGTCCGAGTGAAGATCCTGATGACACGATCGCTAAAGTTCAAAATAGGGCAGGGAATATCAAGACACTAGGTCAGTTCGCTGACTTTTCCTTGAGTCCACAAACTGATGTCGATCTGGTCAAATTTACCGTCTCTGCTGGGCAGCAAGTTGGGTTCGATGTGGATTCTCGCAATGGATCAAACCTCAACACCTACCTAAGGGTCTTCAATTCCAGCGGCACACAACTTGCGGCCAACAATGATGGAGCCGCGCCAGGTGAAACCTCTAGCCAGTTTTCTTACTTGGCTTATACATTTACTCAGGCGGGCACATACTACGTCGGCGTGTCGTCAAACCCAAATTCTAATTACAACGCGGTGACAGGTCTTGGTGATGTAGCTGGCTCAGGGGCTACGGGAGACTATCGTTTGACGCTGAACGATCTCGGACTAGTATTGACCGGCGATGGTGGGAATAATGCGATCGCTGGCGGTAACGGCAACGATAACCTCAATGGGGCTGGGGGCAATGACACGCTCACTGGCGGTGCTGGCAATGACATACTAATTGGTGGCACTGGCAATGACCTACTGGTTGGTGGTGCTGGTAATGATGTGTTAACCGGAGGTGATGGGGCAGATACCTATCGATTTACAGCTGCTAGCGATCGCCTAGATACAATTAATGGCTTCAGTGGCTCTGGTGGCGACAAAATTCAGATATCTGCCGTAGGCTTTGCTGGCGGATTGGTTGCAGGCACTTTAAGCACAAACCGTTTTCGTTCCGGTGCAGGCATTACGACAGCAAACACGACAACTCAGAGGTTCATTTACAATACGACAAATGGAGCTTTGTTCTTTGATGCCGATGGCAGCTTAGGGGGATCTGCACCATTACAGATTGCCACCTTGTCCGGCAATCCTACCCTGAACAATACCAATATCGTGGTTATCTAAATGCCAACTCTGTTTGTAATCTTCAAGTAGCCATTACCAAATGAAATTTAAGTTTTGAGTCACTGTGTACTATTGACAGTACAAACCTATTTGATTAGTGAAAATTAAAAAGCTTAGATTCCCGACATTTTAAAGATGTCGGGAAATTTATTATTGCTAGGCAATATTAATCTAGAATTGCTGATGGCGATCCAAAAAAAGAAATCGCCGCAGTATGTACTCCGAAGTTTCAAACATCGTGCGTCTACATGGAGGTTTCGTTAATGTTTCTCGCCTCTTCCGCTAAACCTATTGATGACAATCTCAAAAATTTTGTAGACGAAATAGAAGCCCAAAGTCCTAGTTTATCAGTTTTAGCAGCGCGTGAATTACGTTATAGTTTGCGTCAAACTCCTATAGAAGTAAATATCAAGGAACCCCGCCAGTTTAACGTACTTGAAGAATTTATTATCCGCGCTGCCATTGAATTTCAGCCTCCACCAACCGAAGATGAATTAGCCTCTGTACTGGGACTGGATTCTGTATTTATCAAAACTACTACTGCAACTCTTCGCTCATTGCAAACTTTATCAGCAACATCGCCACTAACAGTTACTCCTGAAGGGCGTTCATTTTATGAAAAAGGTTCTGTACCACAGCCGCCCTATCCTATACAAATTAATGCTATTACAGACCCTTTAAGCGACAAAATAACTTTTCAATCTGAATCCTTAAATGAGACAGTGATAAAATTGCCTGACTTAGCAGACTTTATCACTATTGATCGTACAATTGCTGATATTGCTTCCTTACCGCTTGAGGAAATCCAAAAAAGTATTCAAGCTTCAGGTTTAGCCTTTCATATACCAGAAGAGGGAAAAATCGTCACTTCCTGTAAGGTACTAGCTTCAACTCAAAAAATTTGGAGAAAGATATCGCTTTTCGTTATATTTGATGCTCTGGAAGATAAATTGAGGATTCAAATAAGAAATGGAAAGCAAATTTTAGAGTCAGCATCAAATTGGTTAGAAGTTCTACATGATGAAGGCAAAATATCCTTGCAAACATTATGCAAATTGTCAATAGAAACCATCATTTTGGAACGTGAAGCCATCCTCAAACAGAAAAATACTGAAATAGAAACTAGACTCGAAAATATTCGCCAAAAGTCCTTAAAAGCTGGCGAGGGAGTAGATAATTCTAAAGTGTTGGGTGAAGCCGTGCAGGTACGCGATGGAAAAATTTCTCAAGTTTTTCTAGAAGTTTTAAATTCAGCTAAAAGTCAGGTTTTAATTTATTCGCCGTGGGTGAATCAGGCAGTTATCAATGAAAAGTTTTTAACTCTATTGCAGAAATTAGCTAATCGTGGAGTTTGGATTTTAATTGGACATGGAATTGCGCGACAAATAGAAAATGAAGATAAACCAATTACACCAGAAATAGAGAAAAAACTTCGAGCAATCAAAACACCTGATGGTTTACCATCTGTGCAGATTTTCTGGTTGGGAGATTCCCATGTTAAAGAAGTAATAGTCGATCGCAAAATACATCTTTGTGGCTCTCATAACTGGCTATCTTATCGCGGCGATTACCTACCAAGAGGTGAGTCAGTTTATAAGGTTACAATTCCCCACCAAGTCCAGGAAGCTTATGAATTTCTGGCTAATCGCTTCCAAAATCATGCTCAAATTTTATGGCAAAATGCTCTAGAAAATCATGATTTTAAACTAGCTATAGAGTCTTTGTGCATTTGGGGTGCGCTAGGTATGGAAGATATTGCACTCAAAAAGATACAGCAAAACAATTGGCTAGAACTTCTGTCTGTGTGGTTAAATATAGCACTTCAGGGGCTAAAGTCTAAGAATATACAATCTGATTCGGAAATTTTTAAAACGGCACTTTCGTTGTTAAATCAGGTTTCAATTGAAGAGGCTTTTATTGAGTTATTACAGCAAGGATGGCGTAAAGTTATCAGCGCGATCGCAACTCACAATCCTCAAACTGCTTTAAACTTACTTAATGATGAAGTCTGGGTGCAGTTTTTACGTCTCAATATTGTTCAAAAGAGTGATTCACCTGCTAATTTTATATCCAAAAATACATAACTCAAATACGTGTTAAGTAGTCAAGTTGTGCAAGTATTTGTCAAAAAAGCATCTATGCTATCTTTACGAACATTTCTCAAACTCTAATAATTTCGTAAATTTAAGATAGCATAAACATACTATTATCAGCATTATATCTGCTGTATTATGTAATACTAGCACCCTAATGGTACGCAGGCAAAATGAATATATATTGAGATCATAGATATTTTTTTAAATAAGTAGCATGAGGTGTCTAATAAAAACTTATAGAAGGATGTGTGTTTGCTTGACCCCAACTGTCTGAAAAACTGAACTTTTTAAAATCATATATATGTCTATTTGTACAGCGTACAAATCATGATTAAGATAGTTTTCATACTTAAGTAATAATAATTTTACTGAAAATAGACCAGAAATCTATAATTCCGATTTCCCATGAGTTCGCAATTAAATGATTCTTAACCTTTGATTATCTAAAAGATAGATCCAGATGTGCGTCTAATTCGATACAATTTATAGGCAGAGAGAGCCGAGGAGAACAAAGTGGTCTTATTAAAAGGCTTTGAGATTGAGATGTACACTGGCACGCCTCAAGGTGAAATCGTCGGTCTCTCCGACAAAATTGTTGCCGCTTTGGGTGAATTTATGCGGGAGCCAGATAGCCGCAACGTCGAATACATAACCCAACCATCCCAGAATTACGAGAATTTATTGTGTGCCTTGCTACGTCCCCGGCGAGTGTTGCGAAACTACCTCAATCGCTTGGGCGATTACACCCTGATACCGGGGAGTACTTTATCTTTGGGTGGGAGCGATCGCTTTCTCCGCTCCGATCCAGCAAACCCCTATCATGACTACATTGAGAACACCTATGGCACGAAAGTAGTCACCGCTAGCGTCCACATAAATATAGGCATCAGCGATCCAGAAGTCTTAATGCGGGCGTGTCGAGCGATCCGCATGGAAGCACCTCTATTTCTCGCCCTCAGCGCCTCATCTCCCTTCTTAGATGGCAAAACTACAGGCTATCACTCCACCCGTTGGGGCCTCTTTCCCCAAACGCCTAGCCATGTGCCTTTATTTGCCAGCCATGCCGATCATATCCAGTGGGTGGAGGATCAACTCGTTGCCGGAACGATGCAAAACGTGCGGCATTTGTGGGCATCAGTTCGACCAAATGGCGATCGCCGTCCTTATGACTTGAATCGCCTAGAACTGCGAATTTGCGATTTAGTCACAGATCCCATTGCCTTGCTAGCCATTACTGCCTTATTAGAAGCGCGTTTATTGCAAATAATCGAAAATCCCAGCATCGATCCTTTAACTCAAAGTACCTTCTCTCCTGAAGAACTCGTCACCCTGACTGCTGAGAACGAAGCGGCGGCGGCGGCTGGTAGTCTTGATGCTCATTTGAGGCATTGGCAAGATGGCAGAAGCATTGTAGCAAGAGATTGGATTGCTCAAATGTACCAAGAGGTTTGGGCGATCGCTAAACAACAAGGCTTTAGCTGTTTCCTTTCCCCTCTGCAAAAAATCCTCCGCGAAGGCAATGAAGCTCAACAGTGGTTGCAATTACACACAGTCGGTTTTGACAGCCAACGCGTTATCACTCAGGCGATTATTGCCACCCAACACCGTGAAATCGAACTCGAAAACAAATTGTGTTCGTCCTTGCTTGCTTAACTCAAAAGGTATTGGGAATGGGGCATTGGGCATTGGGCATTGGTCAATAATCAATAAATAGCTCTTCTTCCCCTGCTCCCTTCCTACTCCCCTTTTCAAACAAAAAGACACAAATACTTAGTGTTTCTACACAAAACTTAATATTCACCGATTTTAGGCAAATATCCTCTCAGGCATTGCTCTGGGAGAGTTTACGATTCGTTTTAAAAAACTAATCGATGCGGGATACTTGATTATTATTAACAAAACCTATGAATCACCTCTGCCTTTTGGTAGATTTAACATTGACAGTAGATTGTTTTATACAATACGCAAATTATACGGACAATGCCCCAGGTAGTTTTAGTGAACCCACAAATCCCTCCTAATACAGGTAATATTGCCCGTACTTGTGCAGCCACAGGTACAGAGTTACATTTGGTGGGGCCTTTGGGGTTTGAAATTAGCGATCGCTACCTCAAAAGAGCAGGCTTAGACTACTGGCCTTATGTCAAACTGCACTATCACGAATCGCTAGAAGCCTTTAAAAAGGTACATCAGGAGCGTGGAGGCAGATGGTTAGGTTATACGGTTGGTGGAAATTGTAATTATGTAAGCTTTCAATTTCAACCTGATGATTGGCTGCTGTTTGGTAGTGAAACCACGGGCTTACCACCAGCAATTCTGTCAGATTGCGATGCTACTCTCTATATTCCCATGAGCCAACCGGGGGTTCGCAGTTTGAATCTGTCAGTAAGTGTGGCAATTGGATTATTTGAAACCCGTCGTCAGTTAGGCTATTTACAATAGTTGTTTACCTTTATGTTCATAAGTATATTTACTTAGAGAGTCTACAAGAATCTATTAACAGATTTATTTGTGGCGGCAAAAATTTTCGTGGTGACAGCAACAACATGTAAAACAATATACCGAAAATTGGATTTATCCCCGAAATGTAGTGGAAGATACTTACAAGCATAGGAAGGTTATTATAAGAAATTTGTATATAAAACTTGGGATATTGCCAAATTTGAATGATAGATTTTGATGAATTTGAAACATTTTAAACAAGGAACAAGATCCCTAGAACCTATTCATGTACTAGATTTGAGCTATTATTGCTCAGTAAGGTACAGAAAACAGTCCAAAACTAGCCGATAGTTAATACGGTTGTTTTTTAGGGAATAATCAACGTAAAGTCTCGTGTTGAGAAGACGGATGACGTAGAAATATCTTGAAGATATCTACAGCAGGGGGCATGACTTTTCCAGAAGTCGACCGCAACTGAATTCTCCGCAGCGACTATGGACTTGGCAAATGGTTTGTCCAGTCCCCGCGATTGACGCAAGACAAGCGCGGACAATGGTAAAAAGTAAAATGTCCTAAGTGGTGTTAGGAGTGGTTCGGACAAGTAAACACAGCAAATCTTAAGTTTTGCTAATACATGTAAACTTGTCTAAATCAGAGAAGCAGGTTAATCTTGCGTAAGCATCTCTGGTGAATGCGATCTCGATCTATCGTTCGTTGTGATCTAAATCATTGACTAGTATCCAACTGAAAAATCGAGGTCAGTAAAGCGCTAGTAGATCATAGGAGGTCGTCTTTGAAACGAGCATTAAAAAAGAGAGTAAAAGCTGTGTTGAACAATAACCCCAACAGCGATGATGCCCCGGTAGAACTGCTAAATGTGATGAATCCAAAAGTTAACCGCCGGGTGCGGACAAAAGCCGCCATGATTGGCTTGGCAATCTCTATGGGAGCAACCAGCCTTTTGGTGACTCGACAAAGCGATCAAGCCCAAGCAGCGGTTCCAGTAGGCAGCCAAAAGGCAACCTCAGCGATTCCTGCTGTTCCTGACACTGAGGTGAAATTCGCCTCCACAAAGCTGGAGTCCCAAGCAGTCTCATCAGCGAGCGTGCCGGAAAATCCTGTGATCGTGGAACCAACGGCAGTTTCACAAGTGCCTGGGCTTGAAGCTAAATGGCAAGTCGCGGCAAGTGGAATGTCTTTGCAAGTTCCGGCATCAAACACGTTTTCTCAAGCAACAGCAGTTTATAAAAATTCTACCTACCTGAAGCCCCAAGTGGCCCAGGGATTGAACAATACCTTAGCCGAGACTAGTTTCCCAACAGTCAATAATCTGTCTGACTATAGTGCTGATGATGTTGGTGGTACAAACGCATCACTAACTGCCCAGCCCCAAACAGTGGCAACGTCAACCGCGGCCAACAGTGAAATAAATGCACAACTTAAGGCGCAACAAGAGTTCGCACTAAATCGCTTACAAGAAAAATCAAACCGTTTAAGAAAGAGTCTGGCACAGTTGCAGTCTGGGGAAACCAAAAATTTATCACAAACTGATATAGAATTGGCACAGCCGACAACTGTAGTTGAGAATAGTGTATTAGCCCAGCCGAACACTTCTGATGATGCCAGCCAAGCGAACCTGATATCGAAGTTAAAACAGAAGACACAGGCAAGCGCATTTGTACCAGTACCAGCTACACCAACAGTTATTGCCTCCGCGACCCATACAGCCTACGAAGTAAAGCCTGGAGATACACTAGCAGCGATCGCCAGCAGACACAATACTTCAGTATCAGAACTAGTTAAGGCAAATAACCTAAATAATCCAAATGAACTGCAAATTAGTCAAAAACTAGTTATTCCTGCTGTTCAAGTTGAAACGACTGTAGCGAATAAGCCAACTTTTGTAGAGTCCAGTAAAACTCCACAAGTAGCCAGCTACCCTTTGAATATTGGTAGTGCTAACTCATATTTACCTAGTTCACCATCACCAGCTATTGCCGACAACACTCGCATTGCCGTCCCTACACCGGTAACTGTCCAGGTTCAGGCAAATAGTGCGACCGACTTAGAAACAACTTCCCCCACAGCTAGGTCTTATGGCGTCGGTGGTGACACTCCAGTGCCAACAGCTTTTGCCGAAATGCAACAGCCGAAAACACCAGCAAATAGGGTAGCAAGGGCAAGCAATAACAATAATGACCGCTTGCGGGGCTTACAAGCGGAAATTCAGAGGTTACAGCAGAAATATCGCGCTCAACAGTCTGGGAACTTAGTTGTGCCAGAAGTAGCAACTGAAGCTAATAATGCTGCGTTGCTCACTCCTGTTGCTACGCCTAATAATTTCACTGTACCCAACCCTGTATCTAGACCAAATAGTGTAGCGATACCAATTCCAGTTCCTACGCCTATTAGTAGATCCAACTATAGCGTTCAGCCAATTAACCCCCAATTCCGTACTAGTGTACGCCCTAGCGAACCAGTAAACCCAGAGTTCGTGCCTAATCTAGGGTCTGCTAGTCAATGGACTCCCTCTCGCACTCAGTCTGCCACAAGGGTTATAACGCCTTCGGGAAGAGTCAATGCCTCTGACTCCTTAGGAAAGATGCGGGGAACAACAGTTTCTCCACAAACAATGCCGCCTTTGGCAGCAGTGGATCAATATCTGCCCAGACCCATTGACGAACTTACACCTCCTCCATCTACTTCGACCTTGGCTTATATTTGGCCAACGAAGGGTACTCTCACTTCTGGCTTTGGTATGCGCTGGGGAAGACCCCACAAGGGAATTGATATTGCTAACTCCACTGGCACGCCAGTTGTTGCCTCTGCTGACGGTACGATAGAGAAGGCTGGCTGGAACAATGGTGGCTATGGCAACCTCGTCGAAATCCACCATCCTGATGGCAGTTCGACCCGCTATGCCCATAACAGCAAGATTCTGGTGCAACCGGGTCAGCAGGTACATCAAGGAGAAATAATTGCTTTAATGGGTACTACTGGTCACAGCACTGGTACACACTGCCATTTTGAAGTTCATCCAGCAGGCAAAGGCGCTGTTAACCCAATAGCTTTCCTACCGCAACGCCTGTAATTATTGGCTGTCTGTAACTAAATTATTGCCTTGTTCGTTGAGGGAGTTTACCTCCCTCTTTTGCTTTTTATGTCCTCAACAGGGATGAATATTCTAATAAAATTGTAAAAGGGTCTAGTCTTAAGCAAATTTGTATGCTATATTAATAGGTAATTTGGAAAAACATGGCTCAGTAGCTCAGTTGGTTAGAGCACGGGACTCATAAGCCTGGGGTCGTTGGTTCAACTCCGACCTGAGCCACTTTAAAAGTAAGACTGCATAAATGCACATTCATGTCAATCCATCTGGGCTTTGTCTGGAGAGCGATGTCTACGACGGGCTGCACCTACGCATTCTAAATACAAAGCTGAATCAACAGCTTGAGTTTGCGCGGAATGCGATCGCCAGCAGACTAGCGCAGTTAATTTTTCAACACTGATGCAGTCCATACCACTATTACTCAGGTTTTACCCCTTATATAAATAAACACATTGCCGCTATCAAGAATGCGACATCTAATTTATGAAATACTTTAATAGTAGACTTTTTTAGAGAAGAAAATAAACGACCATTAAAATATGAATTTTTTGGTTTTGTGACCTCAATTTGTGAAAACATTGAAAATCTCTATTCGCTTTTGAATAATCATATAAATTAATAAAAACCTTGTGTAGCAAGCTTTTTGCAGGATAAAATTAACGACATTAATTTGTTAAACTACGACATCTAATTTATGAATGTACAACAACCCTATTGAGCATCGGCTGTTTCCACATCTGACCCGTGTTTGTCAGGGCGTGATTTTCGATTCGGTCGAAATGGTTAAAAACTTGATGGCAAATGCCAAGACCCAAACTGGTCTGAAGGTGTTTACAACTATCTTGACTCAGGTATATAAAACAGGTCGCAAAGTCACAGGGGATTTCAAGCAAACGATGAAAATTGTGTTTGATGATTATTTGCCCCAATGGAATTATACTGCCAAGCCACAGGTGTGATAATTCTAAATCTTATTTAATCCATATTCCTTAGTATTGCTACATTATTAAATGAGGCTTTTTAACTGGTGTACTTCAATCCTACTATCTCCCCAAATGACAGAGACGCGAAATTTCGCGTCTCTACGTACCTAGTCCATTACTTGTTTACCTTCCCCAGGCAAATCCAAAATTGGCGCGATCGCCTCCGGTAAAGTCGCAGCAATCGCACCTTAAAGCTAAAAACCTATACTTCTAGTTCAACACCGAGCGATCGCTAAATCGATAATCTCAAAGTACACGTAGTAAGCTAGGAATGCTTTCAATTGCTGACAAATCCCGAATTTCTGCCAAAGCTTGCCGAAAATTACCTTCTCGCACATCATGGGTAACAACTACAATCTCTGCAAGTTCCCCTTGAAAGCCAGTTTGGACAATTGACTCTAAGCTAACGCCATAGTTACCAAAGCAAGTCCCCAATTTCCCGATAACTCCAGGTTGGTCATTGGTGAGGAAACGGGCGTAAAACCGAGTTATCAATTCTGCCATCGGTGCAATTTGACAGTATTCTTGATGTCCACAAGTTAATAAGGGATTTGCAACTGCTGTATTGGTTTTTAGGACAGCAACTAAATTTAAAATATCTGATGTTACAGCACTTGCGGTTGCACCAGCACCAGCACCAGGTCCAAAAAACATTACTTGCCCGATTGGTTCTCCTTCGACAAGAATGGCATTGTAAACGCCGTTGATGCTAGCCAAAGGATGGGTTTTGGGCACTAACGTCGGATGAACTCTGACGGACAGAGGAGATGAGACAGTATCACGTTTAGCGATCGCTAACAATTTAATCACAAATCCCAATTTTTCGGCGTAGGCAATATCTGTCTTACTGACTTGCCGAATTCCTTCAGTATAAACATCTTGTAAGTTTATCCGTCCACCAAAGCCTAATGATGCAAGGATAGCAATTTTATCGCCTGCGTCTAAACCATCGACATCGGCTGTGGGGTCAGCCTCAGCATAACCCAATCGCTGGGCATCAGCTAAGACATCGTTAAAGTTACTGCCTTCTGTTTGCATCCGTGTCAGGATGTAGTTCGTTGTACCGTTAACGATACCGGTTATTGTGTGAATGCGGTTAACGCTTAAAGACTGCTTCAGGGGTTGAATCACCGGAATTCCACCACCCACAGCAGCTTCTAGCATGACGTAGACGCCGGCTTGATTGGCAGTTGTGAAAATTTCTGCCCCAAAACGGGCGATCGCTGCTTTATTGGCGGTGACTACATGCTTACCATTACTTAAAGCTTTGAGAATTAGCGATCGCGCTGGCTCTAGTCCGCCCATCACCTCGACAACTATATCTACCGCTGGATCGTTGACAATAGAATCTAAATCTGTAGTTAATACTTCCGTAGACAATTCTACTGCACGGGGTCTATCTAGCGATCGCACTCCCACCCGATAAATTTCTATCTCTTGCAACAATGGGTGACGCCCAGCGCTATCTTGCAACAGCTGCACTGTTCCCGTTCCCACGGTGCCTAATCCCAGTATTCCTAGTTTCACACCCACAAATTTTGCACCCAATTTATTTTTTAGTGCTGTTAGCGGATAGCTAAGGTTTAGCCCGTGCTGAGTGCTGAGTAGTAACAAGTATTATTTATTACTGTACTCTTCAGAACTGAGAACTCTTGCCTCAGCTATTTACAATATTCATAACAAAACAATTGTAGGTAGAGCGTTTGCCCTACCTACTGATTATCCTGCTTCCTTTGTCATTTGTCCTTTGTTCTTCGTCCTTTGTCTAAAACTAATGACTAATGACTAATGACTAAATTAGTAAGTTTCTACGTGCCAGCGATGGGCTTTTTTGAGTTGCTTCTGGTAATCACTCCAGGTTACGCCTTCTTTAGCAGCAGCAGTTGTTAAGGCTGCATCAATACCTTCTTCCATACCCCGCAAACCGCAGATGTAGGTGTGGGTTTTTTCATTTTTAATCAATTGCCACAATTCATCAGCATGTTCTGCTACGCGGTCTTGGATGTACATTCTACCGCCTTGGGGATTTTTTTGTTCGCGGCTGATGGCAGCAGTCAGACGGAAGTTATCAGGATATTTTTGTTGAATTTCTTCCAGTTCTTCCTTATATAAAAGGTTTGGAGTTGTTGGAACGCCAAATATTAGCCAAGAGAATCCTTTAAATTGGTATTCTGGGTTAGCTGCTCTTTCCGCATCTTTAAACTGACGCCACAGATAAGCCCGCATCGGCGCAATACCCGTTCCAGTTGCCAACATGATGACATTAGCTTCGGGATCTTCGGGTAATAACATTTCCTTACCCACAGGCCCGGTAATTTTTACCTCTTCCCCTGGCTTGAGGAAACACAGGTGCGTAGAGCAAACCCCATAGACTGTTTCGCTGGTTTCTGGGTGCTTGTACTCCAATTGGCGGACGCATAGTGATACTGTCTTATCATCCACATCATCGCCATGACGAGTTGAGGCAATGGAATAGAGTCTAAGTTTTTCTGGTTTGCCGTTCTTGTCTAATCCTGGTGGGATAATCCCAATACTTTGACCTTCTATATACTTCAAATCCCCGGCGGAAATGTCAAATTTAAGGTGTTGAACAATACCAATACCATCTTCTTTGACTAGCGGTTCATTAGATACTACCTTGCCAATAAACGGAGCATTGGGACGGTAAGTGTTAACAGGAACGTCACCGTGGTCTTTTTTGGCTTTCGCTTGAGTCATGGTGTTGCCTTTCTTGTCCTTGTTCTTGAGCTGTTCTTCAGCTGATGGTTTAGCGAAACCTTTGGCTTCACTATAAGTATTTACAGGTGTGGCTTTACCATTCCCTTCACTGTTAGCAGTTTCCCCAGATGTCGCTAACTCGCTGACTTCGCTTGTAGCATTCCCAAATGAGGCTTTACCATTAACTGGTTCTAAAGCAGTTACAGGCTGGATGCTAACAATTGTGCCGCCTAGACGAGTGATACGTCGCATTTCTTGATTCATCCGGTTGTAAGGCACTCTGATGAACACACTGCCACTTTTCCGAATTGGGTAGTTAGTTTGATCGGTTTCTTCACTCTGACGCAAACCCACTACTTCATAAAGGAAGATGCGGCTACCTAATTCTGTGTTGGCAGCACCCTCAACAGCACCTTGATTGTACATTCGCTCTACCACTCCGATAATTTACTTAACCGTTTTTCAAAAAAAAAACTATTCCCCTACCTTGCCAGCTTTAGTTTACCGGATTTTCGTTTCACAAAACTGGAGAAAGAGGGAAAAACGGCATCATTAAATTAATGCCTTGCTAAGTACACTCACCAAAGACATGCAGGCATAGCAAAAAACACACCTGTTCACCTTCTAAAGTAAAGGATAAGTCTTGGGGAGAATGTTAATAATGAGTCAATTTAATCTTTTTTTCGTTAACTACCACCCCCATTAGGGAGATAGCTTTTTACCTTACTACTCAAGAAGTAACTTACAATAGTAGATATTGTTGGAGGGGTGCTTTAATTAGAAAAAGCTACCGCTCTGTTTACTTACCTCCAAAAGTTGCCGTTGTGCTTGCCTATTTCAAGAGTTGAAATCGAAAAACCCAAATCCCGGAAGGTTTTCTCCCGATTTATTTTACTTCTCTAAATCTACTATTCTACCAGGATATTATTTAGCTATAATTCATAACCCTTCTATGGATAATTACATGGATAGGACAAATCTCACTACAGATATAACTATGATTTAAGCAACTATAATTAGTTTCACTTGATGTGAAAAATATGTCAACCTCTATCAGTACTTTGCCATAACACTGACACTTATATTTGAGCATAGCCATAAATTTACAGGCAATAAATTGACTAATGCAAGTTGTTGACTCATTCGTTAGATAGATTTTGGCTGTGAATAGCTCAAGCATTGTCAAGCCGGAATTACAATTTAGGAAGATCAAAAAACTCGCTGCGAGAGTAAATTCTACCTTATCTACTTGATTAGATAGAGTAACAAGTAGCAGAATGACAGCGCTGCAACACTTACGGCGATGGCGATCCCCATTTTTAAATTAACAACTAAATCAACAAAATCATTGATAAATCACGTTAATTCTTCTTGAAGGCAAATCTTGTATGGGATACCCCCTTCTGTTAAAATCAAATGTACCACTAGGATTAAATACTTACCGGCACCAACATTCAGGCTAGTCCGGCGAGTAGCAACTTATTATGTTGTCTACGCGTTTGGTGTCTTATAGATGTGCTAGGTAGCAAGAACGCAGGATAAACCAAAAGAGGTAAACTCCTGGCTTCGGAATCTGCTGTGTGAAAAATTATTGACACAACTTTAGTATTTTAGAGGAGATTTATGACAAGTAAGCCGGAACGCGTGGTACTGATTGGAGTAGCCGGAGACTCTGGATGCGGTAAGTCTACGTTTTTGCGTCGTTTGATTGATTTGTTTGGTGAAGATTTAATGACAGTCATCTGCTTGGATGATTATCACTCCCTGGATCGTAAACAGCGCAAAGAAACAGGGATAACGGCACTAGACCCCAGGGCGAACAATTTTGACTTGATGTATGAGCAAATTAAAGCGCTCAAAAGTGGTCAAGCTATTGATAAGCCGATTTACAACCACGAAACCGGCTTGATTGACCCGGCAGAGCGGGTAGAGCCGAATCACATTATAGTTGTTGAAGGACTGCATCCTTTATATGATGAGCGGGTGCGATCGCTAATCGACTTCAGTGTTTATTTTGACATTAGTGATGAAGTCAAAATTGCCTGGAAAATCCAGCGAGATATGGCTGAACGCGGTCATCGCTACGAAGATGTTTTAGCGCAAATCAATTCCCGCAAACCTGACTTTGAAAAGTTTATTGAGCCACAAAGAGAATTTGCCGATGTAGTTCTCCAAGTATTACCCACAAACTTGATCAAAAACGACACCGAGCGTAGAGTCTTAAGGGTACGTATGCTCCAGCGGGAAGGTAAGGAAGGCTTCGATCCAACCTATCTATTTGATGAAGGGTCAACAATTAATTGGACTCCTTGTGGACGCAAGCTGACCTGTTCTTACCCTGGTATGCAGTTGTACTACGGTTCAGATGTTTACTACGGCCGCTATGTCTCAGTACTAGAGGTTGATGGTCAATTTGACAACTTAGAAGAAGTAATTTACATCGAAACCCATCTCAGCAATACATCCACCAAATATCAGGGTGAATTGACTCACTTGTTACTCCAGCACCGTGAGTATCCAGGTTCCAATAATGGTACTGGTTTCTTCCAAGTGCTTACAGGTTTGAAGATGCGTGCTGCCTATGAGCGTTTGACAGCTACAGAAGCAAAGTTAGCGGTTCAGGTTTAAAGCAGCAGTGTTTGTGTCAAAGTTTGTGGGGACGCTTCCGGGTGTCCCCCTTTTTTTTGTGTTATTAAATACATTTTTCCTAAAAAATAATCATCATATATTTATATTATTTACGGATATTTACCTTATGGTTAGCGGTTTTTATCAATATCAAAAAGATACTAACGACTGAAGTATAAATATTGTTATGATTTCATAAATTAGTAGTTGAACTAAATACTCATAATTTAGTCAACGAAAAAACTCTCGATGGAGGAATTTCCTTTGTCTCGTCGATATTTATTTACCTCCGAGTCAGTCACCGAAGGTCATCCAGATAAAATTTGCGATCAGATTTCTGATACTATTCTGGATGCTCTATTGACACAAGACCCCAGCAGCCGTGTTGCTGCTGAAGTAGTAGTTAACACTGGTTTGGTGCTAATCACTGGTGAAATAACCACCAAAGCCAATGTGAATTTCGTCAATCTCGCCCGCAAAAAAATTGCCGAAATTGGCTATACCAATGCCGATAATGGCTTTTCTGCCAATAGCACCAGTATTCTGGTAGCTTTAGACGAACAATCACCTGATATTGCTCAAGGCGTTAACACCGCCCACGAAACCCGCGAGCAAGATAGTGATGAACAATTTGACAAAATTGGTGCGGGCGATCAAGGTATAATGTTCGGTTTCGCTAGCAACGAAACACCAGAACTGACACCATTGCCCATCAGTCTCGCACACCGCATTGCCCGTCGATTGGCAGCAGTCCGCAAAACGGGTGAATTGCCATACCTGCGTCCTGACGGCAAAACCCAAGTAACTGTAGCTTACGAAGATGGACGCCCAGTAGGTATTGATACTATTCTGATTTCTACCCAACATGCAGCTACTATTGGGGAAATCACAGATGAGGCGGCTGTACAAGCCAAAATTAAACAAGACCTCTGGTCAGCAGTGGTCGAACCTGTTTTTGGCGATATTGACATTAAGCCTAACGATCAGACACGTTTTTTAGTCAACCCCACTGGCAAATTTGTCGTTGGTGGCCCTCAGGGAGATTCTGGTCTGACAGGACGGAAAATAATCGTTGATACCTACGGTGGTTATTCACGACATGGTGGTGGCGCTTTTTCTGGTAAAGACCCCACGAAGGTAGACCGTTCTGCTGCTTATGCGGCTCGCTATGTGGCAAAAAATATTGTCGCCGCCGGATTGGCAGACAAAGTTGAAATCCAGCTATCCTATGCGATTGGCGTAGCACGACCAACAAGTATCCTAGTGGATACCTTTGGTACTGGCAAAGTGGATGAAGAAACCTTACTGGAATTAATCGACAAGCACTTTGAACTCCGTCCAGCGGGGATTATCCATACTTTCAACTTACGCAACTTACCAAGTGAACGAGGCGGACGTTTTTATCAGGACGTCGCGGCTTACGGTCATTTTGGGCGGGCTGATTTAGACTTGCCTTGGGAACAGACCGATAAGGCCGAATTGTTGAAGCAAGCAGTAAAGGATTCACTTTCGGCAGTAGTTGCTCAAGCTGTGACTTAGACTTATACGCTACTGCAAAAACTTAGTTTATCTACGTGAGGGTATTGGCAACTTGACAAGTTACCGATGCCCTCATTTTTTTACTAGCCGACTGCATTAGCGTAGGCACAGTGCGTCGTAGACAACTACATGGCGCTTTAAAGCTCTAATTTTTCTTTAACTACTGTCTCATCTCTAAAGCCAACCAGTACGGCTGTTCCATCTTTCACAAAAAGCGGACGCTTAAGCAGCATTGCATCAAGAGCGAATGCATCAATCCACTGTCGATCAGTCCAAGTCTTTTTTTGTTCTCCTAAAGCGCGGTAGGATTGACCGGAGGTATTTCGCATGGCAGCAGAACCCAGAGACTTTACCCAGTTTTGGATCTGGTCACGGGTAGGTGAAGTATCTTTGGTGTTGATGAACTCATAGTCAATACTGTTAGCTTGGAGCCACGTCAAAGCTTTTTTGCAGGTGCCACAGTTGGGGATGCCGTAGACTTCAAGAGACATAAACAGTTAAGCAACGATTTCTATATATTACATAACTGGTGTAACTTCTGTGACTAATGCTCTATCTTTGGATTTCTATTATAAATATTTATTACCGATGGCGATCGCATACTAAGTTTTCATACTTTCGTCGCCACTACACGCACTAACTTAATCACAAAAAGAAACCCTCTCTGCTTTTGTCATAGTAAAGTGATTACAAGACAGAGGGGTTTCATTTATCTTAATATTTCTGTAGAGGCAGGTTTTAAGGATAATTCTGGCAAAAACTAGTTTATTTGATTTAAGACCCGCCAAGACTGAATGTTGTGTTGATTTTAACCTGTCAACTTAGTTGAGCCTATTTCCAATCGGGAATCTCGGCATCTTCACCACCAATCCCGATTCCAGTATTAAATACTTCTGCGTCGGTCAGGTTGAGATCGTTCATTGATGCTTGATACACATTAGAATCGTGAATTGTAGCGCGAGTAAAATTTACTCCGTTGAGATTGACTTGCTTCAAATTCACATTAGTTACATAAGCAGATGTTAGGTTAGCACCTGCCAAGTTTGCACCAGTTAAGTCAGCACCTTCGAGGTTAGCTCCTACAAGGTTTGCTCCTTGCAGTTTCGAGCCTCTCAAGTCAGCACCAATTAAATGAGCGCCACTGAGGTTAGCTCCTGATAGATCGCACTTAACACATTCCCCAGTTGAAAGCAGCTTTTGTAAATCCTGTGGATTCTCGGCTCTAACCGAGCTAGCGAAAAATAGGGGTGTTGCTAAGGCCATGGCCGCTAATAGCTGGAGTTTCATAATTTTTCCCCCTTAATAATCAAGTTGCGTCCGTTCTGTCCCTCACAACTCTATTATCTCACTAAACTTCGTGAGGTCAATCTATCTTGTGACAATCTATCTCCTGACAGGTTTGTTGCGATCTGAAACAGGAATATAAAGTAATGTCACAAACACCATTAATTCTGATTTATGGCGATTTTACCTGATAATTCCTCAAAAAAAGCCAGTATTAAATCACTATTAAATCTTTTGAAAAGCTGGATTTACTCACCATAGCTGGTTTTATAAGTATTTATACTTTATCAATTGATGGTTGAGCTTAATTCCTCAGAAATTCTCGCATATACTGATTAACCAATTCAGGCTGTTCTTGCTGCACCCAATGGCCACAATTAGGAATGTACTTGATTTGAAAATCCCTGACATAAGCTGCGGTGTTGTAAGTTAGTTCCTTGCCGAGTGCAGTGTCATTTTCTCCCCAAATCATCAGCGTTGGCACTTCCAGAATGCCCCAATTTGGATTTAGCATTCTCTGCTGAAAAATATTGCGGTAATAGTTCAGCATTGCTGTCAGGGCACCGCGTTTTGCCGCAGCATTTTTATATGCGTCAATATCGGCTTGCGTGAAAGCACTCTTGTTAACTGCTGTACCTTTAAAAGCTGTTTCAATAGCTTGGTAGTCGGAAGATTGTAAAAGTAATTCTGGTATCCACGGTAGTTGAAAGAGGAAGATGTAATTGCTACGTAGCAACTGTTGGGGAGTGCGTAACCCTTGAGCAAATTTCGCAGGATGAGGCAGGTTAAGGATAATTAATCGCTCTACCATTTCGGGGTGAGTGTATGCAAAATTCCAAGCGATCGCACCTCCCCAATCATGTCCAGCTAAAACACATTTTTGGTATCCTAAGCCTTTAATTACTCCTGCTACATCTTTGATAAATTCATCCATTACATAAGCTGATTGCTCATTTGGTTTATCACTATCGTTGTAGCCACGCAAATCAATGGCAACTACTTTAAAATCTTGAGCAAATTCAAGTATTTGATGCCGCCAAGAGTACCAAAATTCAGGAAACCCATGCAGCATCAACATCAAGGGGCCTTCACCTTGGGTAACGTAGTGTAGCTTCACCCCATTAGTAGTTATATATTCGTGTTTCCAAGAAGTTTCTATTAGAAACATAATCAATCCCAATTCAGCATTATAAAACACTAAATAATATATTACTTAATAAGTTTAATATGATTTTTAGGAACCTCACATCTATTAAAAGACAGTATTACAATAGTGATTTATTACAAAATAATTAAACAATTTGCCCTGGGATAGATGTGAATCGCGGGTAAATTTTGGTAAAAGTAGATATAATTATTCTCCAACTACCATGACACAACAGTTGACAAACCATGCTTCATTGTGGGTTGAGCGACTGGGACGATTTGGCTATGTTTCCAAGGGAGTAGTTTACGGTATAGTTGGACTACTGGCAGCACAGGCGGCTTTTGGCAGGGGTGGTAAAACAACTGATACCCAAGGCGCTCTGCAAACAATTGTCAACCAGCCATTTGGAAAATTTTTGCTGGCTTTAGTTGCAACTGGCTTGATTGGATACGTAATCTGGCGTTTTGTGCAGGCAATTAAAGACCCAGAAAATAAAGGTAACGATGCCAAAGGTTTAGCAGTGCGAATTGGTTACGCAGTTAATGGCTTGATTTATGCAAGTTTAGCCTTAAGTGCTGTGCAAATCGTTATGGGTACAGGCAGTGGTAAAAATAGTAGTGATTCTACTGAAGATTCGACAGCACGGTTGCTTTCTCAACCCTTTGGTGAGTGGTTAGTTGGAACTGTGGGGGTGTTTGTAATTGCTCTAGGTTTCTATCAGTTTTATCAAGCTTTTAGTGGGAAATTTCGTAAAGAACTCAATTTAACAGAATTAAGCAACACACAAGCCCAATGGGTAATGAGGATTTCCAGATTTGGTTTAGCGGCACGGGGTATAGTATTTTGTATTATCGGTTGGTTTTTAATTGAAGCTGCAAAACAATCGAATGCCGCTACCGCCGAAGGTTTGGATGAAGTATTACAGACGCTAGCGCAACAGCCTAACGGAGCATGGCTTTTGGGTATTGTGGCACTAGGTTTGGTTGCCTATGCCATTTACACAATAATACAGGCGCGGTATCGTCGGGTAGTGAATGTTTAGATGGTGCAGTGCCGAGAATTTTAATTTATAGAAATGGCAATAATAGAAACCCGTGGTATCTGGCTGACCACTACTGATAGTAAAGTTCTCAGGTCAAAGGAACGCATTGCTGAGGCGATGGATTTCTTGGCCGAGACAGGATTTAATGTGGTGTTTCCCGTTGTTTGGAACAAGGCAGTAACTTTGTATCCCAGTCAGACAATGCAGCAGACTTTTGGAGTTGAAATTGACCCGATGTTTGTAGGCCGAGACCCTTTAGAAGAAGTGATAATTGAGGCGCGGCGAGTTGGGTTGAAAGTTATTCCTTGGTTTGAATACGGTTTTGCCAGTTCCTACAATTTAAATGGTGGTGTACTTTTACAGAAAAAACCGGAATGGGCGGCGCGTGATTATAACGGCAATTTATTGAAGAAAAACGGCTTTGAGTGGTTGAATGCACTCGACCCACAGGTGCAGGAATTTTTATTGAACTTGGTGCTGGAAGTTGCGAATAATTATGATGTGGATGGTGTTCAAGGTGACGATCGCTTCCCGGCATTACCTTCTGAAGGTGGGTATGATGAGGGAACTATCAGTCGTTATCGCCAGAAATTTAATTGCAATCCACCACAGAACCCCAAGGATAGGCAATGGTTACAGTGGCGTGCAGATATTCTGACTGAATTTTTGGCGCGTCTCTATCGGGAGGTGAAAGCGGTGAATTCTAATTTGCTGGTAGCGATCGCACCTAATATCTATGATTGGGCATTCCAGGAATATCTGCAAGACTCACCCACCTGGCTGAATCGAGGAATAGTTGATATGATTCAGCCGCAGATTTATCGCCGTGACTTTGGGAGTTACCGTGCGATCGCTGATAAACTGGTAAACCAGCAGTTCACAGATGCGACACTGCCCAGGTTAGCACCGGGAATACTGATGAAACTTGGTAGTTATTGTATTAGTCCAGAATATCTGGTGCAAGCAATTGAATACAATCGCCAACTTGGTATTCAAGGAGAGGTATTCTTTTTTTACGAAGGTTTGCGCGAAAATAACAATACCCTAGCTAAAGTTTTGCGAAATGGCCCCTATGCTAAGTCTGCATCATTTCCTACTCTGTCAGATTTGAGTGCGGGTGGTGTGATTAACAAGAGGACATCTTCAATTTGGCAAAGGTTATTAAAAAAGATTTTTTAAGGGAAAATGCGCGTGGAATCTCAATTCTCGGTGGAACAGGTAATTAAAACTTTAAAAGAGGATTTACCAACACTTTTTGAAAAAGATATTTCATATCAGATTTATACAGATGATATCTACTTTAAAGACCCGGTAAATACATTTAAATATAAATTTAACTATCGTATTATCTTTTGGACTTTGCGATTTCACGCTCGGCTATTTTTTACCGAAATTTGCTTTGATGTGCATGAAGTATCTCAGTCATCCGAAGACACGATTTTAGCTAAGTGGACAGTGCGGGGAGTGTTGCGCGTTCCTTGGAAAGCAAGGTTGCTTTTTAATGGCTATTCAACATATAAACTCAACCAAGATAATTTGATATACGAGCATATTGACACATGGGATCGCAAACCAGGGGAGATTTTACGGCAGTTTTGGCAAAGAGGAGGGGAGAGATAATTAGCTGTTAGATATTCATTCTTGAGACTAAGAATAATTAAGATTGAAATAGGTTGTTAAATTTAGTTTAAATAAGCTCTTACTCTTAACTGAAAGAATGATAAGCGAGGCAAACTTATTTATTTGTTGATTTTGTTAAACCAATAATGTTTTCCCACCAATTGATTGATGATATAAAGTCATTAGCTGGCTAGCATTTAAAGTTTCTACGGCATAAGCTTTTCCTGTTAAGTCGCTGAATTCTACTTCAAAAACTTCAGGTTCATATTCTTCTACAATCGTTCCTACTTGACCGCGATGCAATCCCAATTCTGGTAAGTCTTCGGTTAGGGCAACTACATCTAATAATTTCATTAGTATTACCTCATTGCTTAGATTATATAACAGCTAACTAGGCGGGGGAAGCCTTCATTATTACGCACTATCCAAACACTTTGAATAATTGCTTGTTTATCTGAGCGATTCAGGGGAAAATCAATGATATATTTTTGACCGTATTGATTACTTTTACCAGGGATAGCATCATAATTTACTACTGCTTGTAAAAGTATGGCTTGTAATTCTTCTGCATCATCTAAATTTAAGTCTAGTGCAGATTTAAATACACGGGCTTTGTGTTTTCCCTCTGGATGTTCTGGGTTGAGACAGTAACCCGCAATTTTATCTATTTCAACGATAGCGCATTCAGGGTTAGGAAGTTTCATAATACGTTTGCTATAACCTTTGACTTATCCATACTGCAATTCAACAGTTAAATAAAAATCAAATAGTCTCAAACTAGGGATAAAATTTAGAGATAAGATGGTTTAGTTTTATATAATCCACCCTACTTTGAAAAGACTAAGATTTCACCGCTGGATACTGTTTCAAAACCTGCTTTAAATATTGCCCAGTATAAGACCTGGGATTTTTTGCAACTTCCTCTGGTGTACCCACAGCAATCAATTCTCCGCCTTTGTCGCCACCTTCTGGCCCCAAATCTATCACCCAGTCAGAACAACGAATTACATCTAAATTGTGTTCAATTACTAAAATTGAATTTCCTTTATCCACCAATCTTTGCAACACATCTAACAATTTGTGGACATCGTAAAAAGATAACCCTGTTGTCGGTTCATCTATTAAATAAAGTGTCTTCCCTGTGGCGCGTCGAGATAGTTCGGTTGCTAATTTTACCCGTTGCGCTTCACCACCTGATAAGGTAGTCGCAGGTTGTCCTAGTTGGACATAACCCAAGCCGACATCAAATAAAGTTTGCAAACGCGCGATAGCTTTGGGAATATTCTGGAAAAAGTCTAAGCTTTCCTCAACTGTCATTCTCAGAACATCAGAGATTGACTTATCTTTATACTTCACCTGCAAAGTCTCGCGGTTATACCTTGCACCTTTACAAATTTCGCATTGTACGTAAACATCCGGGAGAAAGTTCATTTCAATCACATTCACACCCTGTCCGCTACAAGCTTCGCAACGTCCACCTTTAACGTTAAAAGAAAATTGTCCAGGTTTATAACCCCTAGCTTTGGCTTCGACTGTTTGAGAAAATACATCTCGAATGGCATCGAAAATTCCTGTGTAAGTTGCAGGGTTAGAACGTGGTGTGCGTCCAATGGGTGATTGATCGATCACGATCGCTTTATCAATCGCGTTTAATCCCTGAATTTTATCCAAATGTCTGGGTAAGGGAACTTTCTTAGTTAAATGGTGTTGCAGAGATGGATATAGTAATTCGTTAATTAGGGTAGATTTGCCAGAACCAGACACACCAGTAATGGAGACGAGTTTACCTAATGGAATGTCTACATCTATATTTTGTAAATTGTTACGATGAGCATTTTGAATTCCCAAACTGCGCCCATTTCCTTCTCGGCGTGCTGCTGGCGTGGTAATTACTCGTCTTCCTGATAAATATGCACCCGTCAAGGAATCCTCTGCTGCTAATAATGCCTGAAAATCACCTTGGGCGATTATATTTCCGCCGTGAATTCCAGCACCGGGGCCAATATCAACTATGTAGTTAGCTGCGCGAATTGTTTCTTCATCGTGTTCAACGACAATTAACGTATTACCCAAATCTCGCAATTTAGTTAAAGTTTTCAGCAACCTACCATTATCTCGTTGATGCAAACCAATACTCGGTTCATCTAAAACGTAGAGAACTCCTGTTAAACCAGAACCAATTTGCGTGGCTAGACGAATTCGTTGGGCTTCGCCACCAGAAAGCGTCATGGCGGGACGGTCAAGGGTGAGATAATCTAAACCTACATCCAACAAAAATTGTAATCTTGCTTTGATTTCTCGCAGAACTAAATCAGCAATTTGTAACTGGCGATCGCTCAACTTAAATTGCTCAATTCTCTCCCGACAATCCCGAATTGATACGGTAGTCAATTCTAAAATTCCATATTGTCCCAACTTCACCGCCAAGGCTTCCGGTTTTAACCGTTTTCCCAGACAAACTTCACACGGTTGATCGATTAAATACTGCTCTAATTTTTGCTTAACTAATTCCGAACCACCCTCATATTGCCGTTGCAAAATTGGAATAGCACCTTTAAAACTCTGCTTTCTTTGTGCAACTGCTGCTCGTTCATCTTTCTCTCCAAACAAAATAATTTGCTGCTGTTCTTCTGTCAGCTTGCTCCAATTTGTCTGTAACTCAAATCCATAAATTTGTCCTACACTATAGAGTAATTCCAAATAATAAGAATTATCTTTTTCTGACCAAGGTGCGATCGCAGCATAAACTGGCGCTTCCCAGTCGGGTACGATCAAGTCTGGCGCAAATCTCCTTAAAGTCCCAATTCCATGACAGTGTGGACAAGCACCATAAGGCGAGTTAAAGGAGAACAATCGCGGTGATAATTCCTCCATTACCGCGCCATGTTCTGGACAGGCAAAATTTTCCGAAAATACTAATTCTTCTTCTTTTTCTTGTCCGTCGTCACCAAGCAGACTCACCAGAATGGCCGCAATCCCACCCGATTGCTTGAGACACGTAGACAGGGAATCAACCAAACGCTCCTGGATATCAGCCTTTTTCACCAAGCGGTCAATTACCACTTCGATGGTGTGGGTAAAGTTTTTATCCAATTCAATGGAATCTGACAGTTCGCGGATCTCGCCATTGATCCGCACGCGGACAAAACCTTGGGATGCCAGACTTGACAAAAGCTTACGGTGTGTGCCTTTCTTCCCTCGAACAACGGGTGCAAGGATTTGGAAGCGGGTGCGATCTGGTAATTCCATGATGCGATCGCACATCTCATCGATTGTCTGGGGTGCAATACAGCGATCGCATATTGGACAATGGGGTTCGCCAGCCCGACCAAACAACAGCCGCAAATAGTCGTAAATCTCTGTCACCGTACCGACAGTGGAACGGGGGTTATGAGACGTTGATTTTTGGTCAATGGAAATTGCTGGACTTAAGCCTTCAATGGCTTCCACATCCGGCTTATCCAGTTGTCCTAAAAATTGCCGGGCGTAGGCGCTGAGGGATTCGACATAGCGACGTTGCCCTTCAGCGAAAATCGTATCAAAGGCTAGGGAAGACTTACCAGAACCAGAAACGCCAGTGAATACGATTAGGCGATCGCGTGGCAATTCCAAGTCAATATTTTTCAGATTATGCTGCCTAGCACCCCGAATCCGAATGGTATTCTGGCTGTTGTGGCTGGGGTTGGGGAGATGTCCATTCAAGGATGCTGCTAGCTGTTGGTCTGACATATTGGGCGGCGAAGAAGGAGTTTCTTATGAAACAGTCCTTAATAATACTATCTTTAATTGGTTTATTGTAGAACAATAGTACTGTTTTAGTTAGTTATCGTTCCAGATTCATGCCGCAGACATACTTAAGAGTCTGCTAATTTGGAAACATCTCGATTCAATATCCTTCTGAGGGTGAATCTATGGTATCGGAAATCCAACCGCAGACGGAACGCGATCGCTTTAACCATTACCGAGATGAACTTTTTGATGTCCATTTAACGCGTCACGGAAGTTCCTACTCTCAAGGTAAACAAGCTAGTTCACTTAAGAACCGCTATGTTATATGCTTGAATAAATCACGTTAACTCTATAATAATAGATATCTTAAGTAACTTTGACAACGGAACTAGAAGGCTTTGTAATAAATAAATATGCCTTAGCACTACACACTACCACACCTGAATTAGGTTTGGCAATTAGTGATTTTGCTGGTGAAACTCGCTCCCAAATTTGGAATTTGGGGCGTGATTTATCCAGCTTAGTACATCAATATTTGATTGAATTTGTCAAACCGCAAACTTGGGCAGATTTGTCTTTTATTGCAGTTGCAAAAGGCCCTGGTGGTTTTACAGGCACTCGGATTGGTGTTGTTACTGCTCGGACTTTAGGGCAACAGTTAAATATTCCTGTATTTGCAATTTCAACTTTGGCTGCGGTAGCTTGGTCAGAAGCAGGCAAAAGTCCAAATTCAAAAACTATTGCTGTGGAGATGCCAGCACAACGAGGTCAAATTTTTGCTGGTATTTATGAGTTTGAGCCAGATGTTTCTAAGCTAAAAGTGTGTTTACCAGATAAAGTGTTTACGCCAGAAGCATGGCAGGAAACTTTAGCGAATTGGCACACTAATTATCAGTTGATTCAAGCTCAATCTGGATTAGCAGAGACGGTGACAAGTATTTTGCAATTAGCTAATCTCGATTGGCAAGAGGGTAAATTTCCTAATTGGTCAGAGGCTTTGCCATATTATGGGCAGCATCCAGTACAAGATGCCTAATGAATGCTTCAAACTAGTTATCTAATGACTAATTTATTCACTAAACTACAAGAAGCGATCACCTCACAGTGCATAAATCCCAAATTAAAATAGCCACAACCAAACTGGGAGAGTAACCAGCAATCCTATAGCCCCAGCAGCTAAGGCTGTAACTGCCAGATCGCGATCGAGATTGAATGTCTCAGCAATTACCAGTGTGGCGAAAGCTGGAGGCATAGCCATTTGTAGCACGATGATCTTTGCGATCGGCCCAGTTAATCCAAATAGTGGTAAAAAACTGCCCAATATCAAGGGAACTAGCAGCATTTTGATTCCCAAGCTCATCCCTGCTTGTGGTAGGCTACGCCAAGATTTGAGCAGCGCCAGTCGCATTCCAATTAACATCAAAGATAAAGCTACACTACTCCAAGCAAATTTCTCTAACCAGAATTCCGCGACAGTGGGAATTGTCACCTGTCGAAACAGCAAGCCAAATCCGAAACCCCACAGGGCAGGATTAATTAAGATAGCCCTAACAATCTGCCAATGATTCTGGGCACCACCGCCAAAACGCGCTGCTAGCAACACACCAAAGGCATAAGTTCCAGGGAAGGAACCTAACAAATCGTAAAATAGCGCCCAAGCAAAGTATTCCTTGCCTACTATTGCTAAGGTAATGGGAAAACCAAGATAACCTGTATTACCCAACATTGCCGCTAATATCAAGCTAGCCTGAGTTGGTGCTTGGTAGACAGTATTTTTAAAATATGCTTGTCCTTTAATCCCCAACCAAGCTAAAGATGCTCCGAGTAAAATGGCTAGGTAAGCGAAGGCAGGTGCAATCCAAACTTGCCCTGACAAGCTAGATTGACGCAAAAACGATACTATGCTTATAGGTACTCCCACCCAAAATAGGAACTGTCCCAAATGTGTAGGAACTGTCACAGGTAGTTTGCGTCCCAGAATAAAACCTACCAGGACTAATCCTCCCAGCTTGACGTATAGTTCTAAAAGGTTTGTCAAGATTGCGCCTAAAAACCACAGATGTAAAATGCTACCTGTTACGTCTACTTTTGTCCAGTGCAAAATCTGTTATGGCTATCCCACAAAAACAGGAGTTTACCTTTGAATAAGGCAGGGTTTTCTGGAGAACCGCAAAACTCATCAAATGACCTTGGTGATGATATTCCAGTGGCAGTACGCGATACCCCTGATGCAACACCGAAAATTTGGTTGCAACCCCGAATTGTGCTGATTGGGGGAGTAACAGGATTTATCCTGCTGGTTTTAATTAGCAGTTTTTTGTTTTTTGTCACTGCACCCAAAAAAACCGCCGATTCTCAAGCTTTACCAGCTACTTTTGCTCCTACAATTCCAACTCCCGCACCATCTAATAATTCCAGCGATACTGTGTTAGGGCACTTTCCCTACCCAGAAGCGCCTGAGTCAGAACTAGTAACCATCTCCGCAAATAGGGGCATTAAAATGCGAAAAGGTGCTGCCCAAAAATTTGAGGAGATGGTAGCAGCAGCGCGGAGTGCAGGAGTAATTTTAGTACCAATTTCTGGTTTTCGCTCAGTCAAAGATCAGGAGCAGTTGTTTTTTGGTGTCGGTGCCCAACGAAATCAAACGCCAGCAGAACGAGCTGCCCTCAGCGCTCCTCCTGGTCATAGCGAACATCACACAGGTTATGCTGTGGATATTGGAGATGGAGCAGTGCCAGCAACTAATCTCCAAACCAACTTTGACAATACCAAGGCTTATCGGTGGATGCAAGCAAATGCCGCGCGTTTCAGCTTTGAAATGTCTTTTCCCAAAGATAATATTCAAGGTGTGAGTTATGAGCCTTGGCACTGGCGTTTTGTAGGCGATCGCAATAGCTTAGAAATGTTCTACAAAGCCAGAAATTTGAAACCCGCTAAGATATCCCCATAGAAGTTATGCGATTTTAGATTTTAGATTTTAGATTTTTCCTTCAATCCAAAATTCAAAATCTAAAATTGGCTGAGTCAGAAGTAATTGGTTTTACTTACTTCCTCTGCTCTAATGGAGGCTGAAGCACTACTTCCCTAAGCGCTGGACAGTAATATTCAGGAATTTTTTTAGCGATCGCAATCCCCTGCCTCCTAATCTCCAGTACCATGTCCTGAACTCTGAGTTTTCGCTTCTGATGGAGCAGACTGAGTTTTTTGATACTTACCTGGATACTTATGTTGAAAATAAGCTTCCAGCACTTGTAAAACCATCGGCCCACAAATAGTACCGCCATGCTCGCCGGAGTTTTCCCCAAAAGCCACAACCACAATTTCCGGCTTATTAGTGGGGGCATAAGCGCCAAACCAAGTATGATTTGGGCGACCAACACCGGCTTCAGCAGTGCCACTCTTTCCAGATGCCGGGGGAATTGTGGGCACATTCAAGCTCTTACCAGTACCCTCACTTACCACCCTCCGCAGTCCGTCGCGCAGAACTTTGATGGTTTCCGATTTCATATCTAAGGATTCTCGCCAGCTTTTTGCTTCTTCATTATCTTTAAGCAAATGCGGCTTAACTCGATACCCACCATTCGCAGGGACAGCAAACATAATCGCCGATTGTAGGGGTGTCACTTGCAAAGCGCCTTGACCAATTGACATATTAATCGTGTCGCCAACAGTCCAAGGTGTCTTCAAAACTTTCTGCTTCCATATTTCATCTGGAACCAAACCTTTTGATTCTTCGCCCTGAAATTCAATGCCAGTTTTTTGACCAAACCCGTATTTGCGGCTCCATTCGATTAAAGTTGGGCCACCGACTTTTCTACCAACTTGATAGAAGAAAGTATCACTACTCATAGCGATCGCTCTGGGAAATCCCAATGGACCGAATCCGGCGTGGTTCCACTCACCAAATGTCACTCCACCAACAGTCAGGGAACCAAAGGTCTGTAATATTGAGTCTGGAGAAAATTCACCTGATTCCAATCCAGCTGTCGTAGTCACAATTTTGAACGTACTGGCGGGAGGAAAGGCACTCAGGGCACGATTTACCAAAGGATGATCTTTACCTTGCACGCTTTCCCAATCTTTCTGGGAGAGTTTTTGTTTGGAGAAGATATTTGGGTCAAAGGTGGGGTAAGATACCATTGCTAAAATCGCACCATTCTTCGGATCAATTGCTGCGATCGCACCTCGTTGATTTCCCAAAGCTTTTTCGGCTGCCTTTTGCACATCTAAATCTATAGTTAGGTGCAAATCGTTACCAGCTTTTGCCTGTTTCTCGCCAATAACCCGGATTGGTCTACCAGCACCATCTACTTCCACCTGCTGACCGCCCCATTCGCCCCGTAGAACTTTCTCATAAGCTTTTTCTACGCCCATCTGACCAATTACATCTCCCAGTCGATAGCCTTGCTCCTTTTTGTCCTTTAACTGGTCGGCGGTTAACTCTCGCGTATAACCTAGTACATGCGCCAATTGCTTGCCGTGGGGATAATAACGCACCGAGTCTGTATTAATTTCCACTTCTGGGAGTTCATTCTTGTACTCCTTTAATGCCGTGATTTCTGCTTCATTTAGATCGCGGGCAACCCGAATGAGTGAAGAAGAATTAGCACCTGCTTGTTCTAATTTTTTTTCCATCTCATCTTGCGGAATGTTGAGAATTTGCGCTAAACGCGGGCCGACTACAGACCAGGAAGGTTTAGTATGTGCCATCGGCCACAAATATACAGAGCTAGGATAGCGAGTACTGGCTAAAAGTTTGCCATTCCGGTCAAAAATATTGCCCCGTTCTGGTTGTTTAAGAATCATCCGAATTCGGTTCGCTTCGGCTCTTTCTCGGAGTTTTGACCCTTCAACAATTTGCAAATATGCCAAACGCGTCCCAATCCCAGCCGTCATTAATAGGGTAAATACGATTAAAAATATTGATTGCAAACCACGTCCAACTGTACGGGTATCTTTTTTGCTGCCAAGTGATGGGAATAAAGACATAAGTATCAATTACAAAATTCAAAATTTAAAATGAATAAACGCAATTTTAGCGAGGCTTTTAGAAATTGTTAATACACAGTTTTAATGCTTATTAGCTTCATCAAAGACTATCTAAGTATTAGCACGAGTATATACAATTAAGCTGATACTGTGATACCAAGGATGAAATAATCCGGCCAGTATATTCTTAAACAATAGTTTTTGGCGGATACAATGAACCAAGGTGTCAAATCTAGTCTGCCCAATAGACTAGATAAAGTGACAAAATAACGTAAATCACGGCATTCTACTGAAGATTATGGCTCAAATTGTCATGCAGAATCAGAGGGGGATAACAAGTTTTCAGCCACTTGATGTTGAACTGCGTAACGTCTTCAAGTTTTTTAACCAAGAACCAGCAGTAAATGGAATCGACTTGGATGTTAGACAAGGAGAATTTTTTAGTATTTTAGGCCCCTCCGGTTGTGGTAAAACAACAACACTGCGCTTAATTGCTGGGTTTGAAATCGCTGACGCTGGTAAGGTGCTGATTCAGGGTCAGTCTATGACTAATGTGCCGCCTTACCGCCGACCCGTCAATACTGTATTTCAAAGTTACGCTTTATTTAACCACCTGAATGTCTGGAATAACATCGCCTTTGGACTGCGGTTAAAAAAAATACCCAAATCGAAAATTGAATCTAGAGTCCAAGAAGCTTTAAAACTCGTGAAAATGGAAAGTTTGCGATCGCGCTTTCCCAATCAACTTTCTGGTGGTCAACAGCAGCGAGTTGCTTTAGCCAGGGCTTTAGTCAACCGCCCCACCGTTGTATTGTTAGATGAACCTTTAGGGGCGTTAGATTTAAAGCTACGTAAGGAAATGCAGGTTGAGTTATCAAATTTACATAAAGACTTGGGATTGACCTTTGTGATGGTGACACACGACCAAGAAGAAGCATTATCTTTGAGCGATCGCATTGCTGTGATGAATCAGGGCAAAATTGAACAAGTTGGTACTCCCAGCCAAATTTACGAACGTCCCTGCACGTCTTTTGTTGCTGATTTTATTGGCGATACTAATTTATTCAGTGGTGAAATTGTCGCGGTAGACTCTAGCAATGTGCAAATTTCGACTAAAACAGGACTATCAATTGTCATTAGCCGCACTGAAGATACACCAACCGAATTATCACAAGCTGTAGTCGTGAGTGTGCGTCCAGAAAAAATACAGCTTTCGCTTTATCCACCAAACTTGCCAGCTAACTGCTTTGAAGGACGGCTAATCAACGTTATGTATTTGGGTACACACGTTAATTATGTTGTGGAATTAACAAATAGCATTAGGATTCATGTGTTACAACCGAATACTTTGGGCGTTTTACCAGACCGTGATACACCTATTTATATTTGGTGGGCAGAAACCGATTGTTTAGCAATTAGTCAATAGTCAAACAATTTTGAATTTTAGATTTTAGATTTACCGGAGATTTATTTCACGTAGATTCTACGGGTGTACTTCCAATACGGTTTGGTTAAGGTTTTTTGATGAAAATTCTAAATCGCAAAGATGCGATGAATCGCCGTCTCTACCAAAGACTGATTATTGTAGAGACGGCGATTTATCGCGTCTCTTACCTTAACCGAAGCATATTGGGTGTACTTCTTCAGCAATCTGCCGCACTGGAATAGTAATTACAAACTCTGTACCTTGTCCTGGGGATGAATTGCATTGTATCGAACCGCTGTGTTTTTCTACGATAATTTGCCGAGCGATCGCCAGCCCCAATCCTGTCCCTTTACCCACAGATTTCGTAGTAAATAAGTGGTCAAATATTTTGTCTTTGACTTCTTCATTCATGCCATTAGCGTTATCAGCAATTTTTATTTCAACCTGATGATCTTTCAATGAAGTTTTGATTGTGATCTGGTGAGGGTTTTCTTTAATTTCTGCAAAACTCCGCCCAGTGTTCGACTCATCTAAAGCATCAATAGCATTAGCAAAAATATTCATGAATACTTGATTTAGTTGCCCAGGAAAACATTCAACTTTAGGTAAATTACCATATTCAGTTATCACTTCAATTGCTGGGCGTTGTTCATTTGGTTTGAGGCGATGCTTGAGAATTAAAATCGTACTATCAATACCTTCATGAATGTTGAATGGCACTTTGTAATCTTTATCTGCACGCGAGAAAGTTCTTAAACTAGTGCTGATATTTTTGAGGCGATCGCACGCCATCACCATTGAATCAATTGACTTTGGTAAATCTTCTAAACTATAATTTAAGTCAATTTCTTCTGCATGATCAATAATTTCAGCACTCGGATTGGGTAAACTTTGTTGATAAAGTTTCAAGTGTTGAACAACATCAGCAATAGTTGGTTTAGCTTGTTTGAGACTCGCAGCAATAAAACCCAAAGGATTATTCATTTCATGGGCGACACCAGCAACTAAATTACCCAGTGCAGACATTTTCTCACTTTGAACAATTTGTAATTGCGCTTGCTGTAAATCTTTTAAGACTATTCCGAGTGCTTGAGATTTTTCGGTTACTATTTTTTCAGCTTGTTTGCGAGCCGTAATATTAATAGTTGTCCCGACTACGCGATAAACTTTTCCCGTCTCATCTTTTAAGGGACTGAGTGTGGTTAATAACCAAATTTTCTGGTCATTAAATGTTAAACATTCTTCATAGGTAATGGGTATTCCAGTTTGGAAACAATGCAGATATTTTTGCTCGATTGCTGCACTTTCATCAGGAGCCATTACTTCTTGCGGACTTTTACCCAGCACTTGCGAAGCAGGTATACCAACCGTTAGTTCGCACGATTTACTCCATCCGGTGTACTCATACCTACCATTATCCCGGATATCAGTCACAAAGATGAGACAGCCCACACCTTCGTAAATACTACTGAGGAACTTGTCTCGCTCTTGGAGATGATTATATAATTGGGCATTTTCCAAAGCGATCGCCGCTTGAGTGCAAAGGAAATTGATCGCAGAAAGGCGATCGCTAGTAAATACCCCTTGAGTCAGTTGATTTTCTAGATAAATAATCCCTACCAAACGCCCTTGATTCATAATCGGGGTACATAATACACTCTGAGGTTGTGTTCGATACATGTATTCCCCAATCAACCCAATAATATCTGTTTTGCAATTGTCTATAACAACTGTTTTTTGAGTATTTTTGACGTAATTGATCGCTTTTACGGGAATATCTTGACAATCATCGAGTAATTGAGATTCCAGAATGGTTTGTATTTTCTCATGATTGATAAAGGTAATTGCCCTAACTTGCCAAATATCATCTTGGGGAAGAATTAACACAGCTTTTTTCGCACCGGAATTTTCTAAGATAATGCTAGTCAAGCTGGCAATGAGTTGATCTAATTCTAGAGAACTGGAGATAGTTTGAGCCGCTTTGAGGATTGAGGTAAAATCTAGGGCATTAGAAATACTGGTGTTGGTAGTAGTAGAAGCGCGATGAGATGAAGAAGTGCCAGAAGAAAAAGCGATAGTTTCTAAAGGATTGAAATTAATTTGTCGCTGTTGCAGAATTGGTTGCAGTAGTTGAGGATAGCGCTTTTCTAAGTCTTCTATTTTGGCTTTTGCACCCCAACGGGCATAACAGTAGTATGCTTCCTGCATATATGTTTGGGCGACTTTTTCTCTACCCCAGTCGAGATAGAATTTGGCAGCGAGTTCATTAGCGAGGGCTTCTTCTTGGAGATATTGGTTTTTTTGAGCGAGTTGAATAGCAAGATCGTAAAGTTCCATTGCATCTGTCTTCTGTCCGTAAACGCGATATTTTTCGGCTTCGACTAAATAATATTTATGCTGGAAGTTCATGGGAGCATGAGATGTCCATTGTTTCAGTTTTTGCTGATTTACAAGGACTCGCTGCTGCAATATTTCTTGTTTCTCTTCACAAGTATCAGGTAAGATAGCTAGCTGGGTTAATGAATCATAAAAATGGAAAATTGCTACCATGATACAGCCAGCTACCCCATCTAAATATTGTTGAGCATAGTCTGCCACTACAATAGCTTCATCCCATTCTTGGAATAGATAGCAAAGGATCAATTTATTGACGTACAGCGTACCAATGGCGTAAAGATCGTTAGCAGTTTGGTGCAAGGGCAGCATTTTGGCTTCATTATAAACTACGCCTTGAAATTGCCAAGGTAGATAACTTTGACTAACTGAAGTTGACCCTAAATTCAAAGTAGATTGATAGAAAATATTCAGATAGTTGTAAGCAACTTCCTGCTTAAGTTGAGCTAATGCTTGACTATAAGCTGCCATTTCTTTTTCTAAAACAGTTAGTTCTTTGCCTAAGAAAAAGGATAGAGAACAGTAATTATAAGCACAGTAAGCGGCATATTCTAAAGCACCCATTTCCAAACCACTCTGATATCCTTCCAAAAGAGGAACAAGAGATGTTTGAATGTGATATTTCCACGGCTTCACAAATGGATACACCATGTTAATCGTGCTAGCTTTAAATTCCTGACTCCGAGATTTTGCGAGGAGATCCAATGCCAATTCACCTGCCTGATTTCCTAACTCAATTTCCCCTGTGATACAAAGAATCACGCCATACCAAGCGTAAGCCAGTGTGGATACAGTCGCATTGCCTTGTTGAATCGATAAGCAAACCTGTTTACACACTATCATTGGCAACAGAGGCGGAACCGCTTGATAGATTGCTGCTGTCACTGCTGCCAGAATTCGGATGACTGCTAGGGCTTCAGGATCAGTCATTTCAGGCAATTTCAGCAATTCTTCTAACTGCTTTTCGTTCAAGAGTAACTGAGTTTCTTGTAAACTTTGATTAATCTCTGCTGGGCTAGGCTGGGTTGGAAATACAATTCCAAATAATTCCAGAACTGTGAGGGCGATTTTGATAGCTTCGGATTGTTTGCTCTGCGCCACATAGGCCAGAATTTTTACTTCGTAGACTTTAATAGTGTTTAGTAAGTTCTGAGCATTGTGCAACACATCATCCACAAGTTGCTCCATTAACTCAAAATCACCGCTCAAACAAGCAACTTCGGCAGCTAACTCATGTAAAGCTAAAGTTATTTCATAACAATGCTGCCAACTTTCTATAGTTAGCAGTTCAATACCTTGATTTAAATACTGCATTGCAGCTACATAAGCAGTTGAAGATTTTGCCTTTTGTCCAGCCGCAAAATTGAGCATTGCTAGTTCGGAACGCTCAGTTTGATTACTAATTAATGCGACTCCCTGATTCAACTGGTTAACAATTTCAAACAGTTTCTCGTCTCGCTCCTGTTCGGGTGTGGCATTAAGTAACCTTTGTCCAATTTTGAGATGCGTCAGTTGTTTTTGGTTTTCGGAAATAAGAGAATAGGCAGCTTGTTGTACTCGATCGTGCGAAAATCTATATTTAGCTAAATGTTTATTGTTATTTTTATTTTGACTTGCTAATTTTTCATTATTTTCCCCTTGATAAAGTTTATAAATATCGCTAATTGGTACAACCAACCCTTCTTGTAAAGCTTGCCATAAATCAGCAGATGTCTCGGTTTCAAGTTGTTCTGCAACAATAGCTAAAGTTACCAAATCAAACTGATTGCCAATACAAGCTGCTAACTGCAATATATTTTGAGTGGATGACGATAATTTTCGTAATTGCAAACCCATAAAGGCAACAATATCATCTGTAATCGATTGTTCATTGATTTGGGCAATATCACACTGCCAACACCCAGACTCAAAGTTAAATTGAATGAGATTCTCGTGATGCAATGCCTTGAGAAACTGGATAGCGAAAAATGGATTACCTTGAGTTTTCTGCAATACCAATTGAGAAAGAGGTAATGCCAAGTTTTCTGTACACTTAAGTGTCTCAGCAACTAATTGATTTACTTGCCCTTGACTAAGTGGTACTAAAGTAATCGTATTAATCGTAGCTGTTGTTTTTTGGATATCACTCAAAGTCAACATTAATGGGTGTGCTGGATTAACTTCGTTATTACGATAAGCACCAATTAAGAACAGATGCTTGGTATCAGTCATTAATAACTGCATTAACATTAACGATGCTGAATCAGCCCATTGCAAATCGTCTAAAAAAATTACTAATGGATGTTTGTCAATAGTAAAGACTTGAGTAAATTTCTGGAATAATAAATTAAATCGATTTTGTGCCGCGCTTCCTGATAATTCTGTAACGGGTGGTTGTTGACCAATGATTTTTTCTAATTCGGGGATGACTTCAATAATTACTTGTCCATTATCACCTAGAGCCGCTAAAATCTTATTTTTAAATTGTTGAATTTTAACATTGCTTTCTGTTAATAATTGCTCCATTAAATCTCGGAATGCTTGCACAAATGCACTGAAGGGAATATTCCGTTGATATTGGTCATATTTACCTTTAATAAAATAACCGCGTTGTTTGACAATTGGTTTATGAATTTCGTTAACGACAACGGTTTTACCAATACCTGAAAAACCAGCTACCAGCATCATTTCTGTTGCACCAAGGCTAACTCTTTCAAATGCTTGCAGTAGGGTTGATACTTCGGTTTCTCGTCCATAAAGTTTATCAGGAATGATGAAGCGATCGCACACATCCCGTTGTCCAATTTCAAAGCCTTGAATCTTACCATCAACTTGTAGCTGATGCAAACATTTTTCTAAATCAAACTTTAGTCCCGATGCACTTTGATATCTATCTTCGGCATTTTTTGCCATCAATTTCATCACGATATCTGACAAGATTTGCGGAATCTCTTCACCTTTGACTTCCCAAAGGGATGGTGGTATCTTTGCTAAATGACAATGTACTAATTCCATCGGGTCGTTTGATTGAAACGGTAAAACTCCAGTCAATAACTCGTAAAAAGTCACACCTAATGAATAGAAGTCAGTACGGTAGTCAATCCCCCGATTCATTCTGCCTGTTTGTTCAGGAGAAATATAACGAAGTGTCCCTTCTAACACATTGGGATTCATCAATGTTTGAGTTTCCCGTGGTAGTAGGGATGCAATACTAAAGTCAATTAATTTAACTTGTTTGGTTTTGGGATTAATTAAAATATTGGCGGGTTTGATATCTTTATGAATAATCCGCTCTCGATATAATATATCTAAGGTATTGCACAGTGCGATCGCAATCCGTAAAAACTCTTCACCAGACGCGCTATACCGCCCCTGCTCAGAGGTGAAATAATTTTTGAGAGAAATCCCGCCAAAATCTTCCATCACCAAGGCATAGCCATTCTGATAGGCTTGGAGGCTATAGGTTTGGACGATTAGCGGTGAGTTGAGATTTTTAGCAATGGTGTACTGATTGCGAAACGACAAGAGTTCACTGAAACTCGGATAAGGATTTTTCAGTAGTTTAATGACTACAGGTAATGAGTCGGTTTCTCGATACCCTCGATAAACTAGAGTTCTAGAACCATTGTAGAGTTCTTCACTTACCTTGTATCCGGGAATATTCACAGGATTACTAACCATACTGCTAAATCTTTAAGACTTCCAGATTTAGTGTTCCCAGAATATATAAGGTTATTGATAGATAAGGGACAGCGAGATGCTATGCGATCGCAACATGGCAGGTTATTCCGTTGAGAGAATGCCTCAATTCCCCAGCGATCGCCTCTGGATATTTCTTCGCTAGTCCCTACAAACAGGTGCAGGTACGAAATATATAGGGTTTCGAGGTTCAGAACAAAAAAACAAGCGATCGCTTCGGTAACGATTTTCCTTGCTTGTAGGCTCGCTTTGCCGGAGGATTGGCTATATTTCTGATTACCTGCACTGTTATGTAGAGACTACCATCGCATTGTTCTTGTTGGGAACTGATATATTACTTATTATTTTTTTATATATTTTAATTATTCACTTAACTGTCTACTTAATTATTTTCTTAACTGTCTTAACTGTCTTAACTGTCTACTTAATTATTTTCTTAACTGTCTTAACTGTCTTAACTGTCTACTTAATTATTTTTTTAACTGTCTTAACTATCCAATTAATCATAACTAAACGTCTTAACTGTTATTGCATTTTATTGATAAAGCTGAGATTATCTTAAAGACAGATGTTTATAACTATTTTTGGAGATAAAGCAAAGATAATACTTAGCTGAAAGTGTATGACAAACTAACTTTCTTGGCGGGTTCAAGTTACTGCGGGGTGTGAACCTAGTCCTTCAAAAGTAGCAATTGATAGTCAATCAGTATATATTCATTCAGACTCCTGCATAATGAGATTTTACTAAAAAAACACTTAATTTATTTAAGTAGGCACAGCAAAAAGGAGATTATCTTAAAGAATTTCACGAAATTCTGCTAAGAGTAATTTGTGATTTTTTCGATTAATAAGGAGTATCTTCATGCTATCAAAGATTAACCAAAAATATCAAAAAATTAACAAGAATTAAATCAATACAATGAGCTTAAACTGATAGGTTTAAATGGACAATGACTTCAAGTAAGCAACCTTTTGAGTTGCCGAGTTTTTATGTACCTTGGCCGGCACGGCTGAACCCAAACCTGGAAGCAGCACGGGTACATTCTAAAGCTTGGGCTTATGAAATGGGAATTTTGGGTGGGGCAGAGGAATCAGAAGATTATGGGATTTGGGATGAGCGCAAGTTTGATGCCCATGACTATGCATTATTGTGTTCCTATACCCATCCAGATGCCGATGAACAGATGCTCAATCTGGTAACTGACTGGTATGTTTGGGTATTTTTCTTCGACGATCACTTCCTTGAGCTTTACAAGCGTACCCAAGATATGTCCGGGGCTAAGAAGTACCTCAATGGACTACCAGCGTTTATGCCTGTGCAGCCCCAAAAAACGCCACCAGAACCCACTAATGCCGTAGAACTGGGTTTAGTAGACCTCTGGAATCGCACCATCCCCAATGCCTCCGAAGACTGGGTAATCCGATTTTCAGAAAGTACCATCAATCTTCTCAAAGAATCTCAGTGGGAACTCGCCAATATCAGCCAAAATCGAGTTGCTAACCCTATTGAGTACATTGAGATGCGCCGTAAGGTGGGGGGAGCGCCCTGGTCAGCTAACCTAGTGGAACACGCGGTTGGGGCAGAAATTCCGGGTGCGATCGCGCCATCTCGACCAATGCGTGTCCTCAAAGACACCTTTTCTGATGGGGTACATCTGCGAAATGACATCTTCTCTTACCAAAGAGAAGTCGAAGAAGAAGGGGAAAATGCTAACTGTATCCTGGTTTTAGAACGATTCCTCGATGTGAGTACCCAAGAGGCGGCTAATCGAACTAACGACTTACTAACATCTAGGGTGCAACAGTTCGAGAACACCTTTGTCACTGAGCTTCCTTCCTTGTTCGAGGAATATAGTCTGACTCCTGATGAGCGTCTGAAAGTCGTCCTATATGCCAAAGGACTTCAGGACTGGCAGTCGGGGGGTCATGAGTGGCACATGAGATCGAGCCGCTACATGAACCAGACATCAGACAAATCTTCGACAGCAAGTTGGTTTTTAGGTGGCCCCACTGGACTAGGCACATCGGCCGCCCGTCTGAGAGGCTTATACGATAGTTTGGGACTAAAACGGTTCAAAAGCTTTACCCATGTTCCCTATCAGCCTGTAGGGCCAGTAAGCTTGCCACAGTTTTATATGCCCTTTTCCACCAGTTTGAATCCCCATCTAGAAGAGGCTCGGCGGCATTCTAAGGAATGGGCGCGTCAAATGGGGATGCTGGACAGACTACCAGGGATGCCCAGCATTTACATCTGGGATGACCATAAATTCGATGTGGCAGACGTAGCTTTATGCGGTGCTTATATTCATCCCAATGGGTCTAGTGCTGAGTTGAATATCACAGCCTGCTGGCTAGTTTGGGGAACCTATGCTGATGACTACTTCCCTGCACTGTATGGTTATAGCCGCAACATGGCTGGAGCGAAAATCTTTAACGCTCGGTTATCAACCTTTATGCCCCTTGATGAGAGTCCTGTTCCCGAAGCCACCAACCCAGTCGAACGGGGTTTGGCGGATATTTGGGCGCGGACGGCTGGCCCCATGAACCCTAATGCTCGCCGTCAGTTCCGTCGGGCGATTGAAGATATGACGGAAAGCTGGTTATGGGAACTGGCTAACCAAATCCAAAATCGCATTCCAGACCCGATAGACTATGTGGAAATGCGTCGTAAGACCTTTGGCTCCGATCTAACCATGAGCCTGTCTCGACTTTCCCAAGGAGACGAGATCCCACCAGAGATATTCCGCACCCGAACCATGCAGAATATCGATAATTCGGCTGCTGATTTCGCCTGTTTAACAAACGATATTTTCTCTTACCAGAAAGAAATCGAATTTGAGGGCGAGATTAATAACGGTGTGCTGGCGATTCAGAATTTCCTGAACTGCGATATCCCCCACGCGATCGCAATTGTTAACGACCTGATGACCTCTCGTGCCCTTCAGTTTGAACATATTGTTGCGACTGAACTCCCTGCCTTGTGTGATGATTTCGGACTGGATACCAGTGCCCGTAAGAAACTGTACGGTTACGTCAAGAAACTGGAGCAGTGGATGTGTGGGGTACTCAAATGGCATAGAGCAGTAGACCGCTATAAGGAATTTGAATTGCGGAATAACTCGTCAGAAAAACGCTTACTCCAAGGCCCAACAGGATTAGGGACTGCTGCGACTCAAATTAGACCAAGCGTTGGTCAGAAAACAACTCAAACCAATGTTCAGCCAATAGTGCAGAACGTACTGAGTAATCCGACAGGGTTAGGGACTTCAGGGATCAAAATCGGAACGCTGTTAGGAAGAAAAGATTAGCTCAATCTGAGTCCCTATTCCGGTCAATCAAATAACTTGTCAACAAACATTACCAATGGAGATTCATCATGACTAATACAGCAAACACTCCCCTAGAAAATCTAATTGAGCAACTGCCAATGGCTTTGCAGACCGAAGCGGCGCGGAAATTGGCAGGCACCACCAAAACCCAACCCCAGATGCAGGGAATTACCTCACGGTGGCTCTTAAAACTACTGCCTTGGGTAGAAACCGTGGGGGGTAGCTATCAGGTCAACCGCCGCTTAACATATACGGTTGGGGATGGACGGGTCAGCTTTACTAATACAGGGGCGCAGGTACAGGTCATTCCGCAAGAACTCGCTGAGTTACCTTTATTGCGGGAATTTGAAGATTTTGAAGTGTTAAACGCCTTAGCTAGTCAATTTGTACAACAAGAATTTGCTGCGGGTGATGTGATCATCCAAGAAGGTCAACCAGCCGATAGAGTATTGCTGATTGCTCATGGTAAAGTCAACAAAATTGGCGCAGGCAAGTATGACGATCGCGTTGTTTTGAGTATATTAGCCGATGGCGATCATTTTGGCGATTACGCTTTAGTCGAATCCCAAGATACTTGGGATGTCACCCTCACTGCCATTACCCGTTGCACCATCTTGTTTCTACCTCAAGCAGCTTTTCAAAACCTGGTTAACCAGTCTGAAGCTTTACAAGTGCAAGTGGATCAATTCAGGGCAAAATTGCGCCAACCCAAAAACCAATACGGGGAAGCCTCGATTGATGTTACCTCCGGCCACCTCGCAGAGGCATTATTACCTGGGACTTTTGCAGATTATGAACTCAATCCACGAGAATATGAGTTAAGTGTCGCTCAAACCATTTTGCAAATCAATACACGGGTTGCTGACCTCTACAACGAACCCATGAATCAGACTGAGGAACAATTGCGCCTCACCATCGAAGCATTACGGGAACGCCAAGAACACGAAATAGTGAACAATCGTGACTTCGGACTGTTACACAATGCCGATCTCAAACAACGCATCTTTACCCGCAGTGGCCCCCCAACTCCTGACGATCTCGATGAATTGATCTCTATTGTTTGGAAAGAACCGAGCTTTTTCTTAGCTCATCCCCGCGCTATTGCTGCTTTTGGTCGAGAATGTAACCGTCTAGGACTCTATCCCGATCCTATCCCCACAGGTAACAGTGCAATTCCGTCTTGGCGTGGTATTCCCATCTATCCTTGCAATAAGATTCCCGTTACGAAAGAGCGTACTAGCTCCATTCTCTTAATGCGTGTGGGAGCAACCAACCAGGGTGTTGTTGGTCTGCATAAAACTGGCATTCCTGATGAATATCAGCCTAGTTTGTCTGTCCGCTTTATGGGTATTAACGAAAAGGCCATTATTTCCTACCTGGTTAGTGCTTACTACTCTACAGCTGTTCTCGTTCCTGATGCACTAGGCATCCTTGAAGATGTAGAACTTGGTCTTTAAGTGAATGGCACGAAGAAAAGCTATAAGCTTTGCCCTAACTGGTTAAGAGCCTGGAGGCTCTTAACCCATTCTCGGAGGCTCCGCCTTCAGTGGGCTGACCAGAGGCAGAGCCTCTTGGAATATATTCCCAGTCTGAAGACTGGGAACGAGGTAACACAAGCCTTTCGCCTTTTCTTAGTGCCATTCGTCTTTAAGTAGTCGGACATCCTCTCCAAAGTAGGGGCGAACGGTCGTTCGCTCTTACTCTTTGATGCTCTCTCTTAGGAATGTAAATTTAGTTGCATGAAACGTTAACTTTATGACAGATGCTTTGATTAGGCCTGATTTAGACCAAGAAAACAGGCAACTCCAGATGAGCTTAAGCACGAAAGGGGCGCGGAATTTAGCCAAAACCACGAAAACTTCGCCCCAGATGCAAGGCATTACCCCCAGGTGGTTGTTACAGATGTTGCCTTGGGTACAAATCACGGGTGGGGCCTATCGGGTTAACCGTCGCTTGACTTATGATCTTGGTAACGGACGGGTCAGCTTTACCAATACAGGGGCCCAGGTGCGGGTCATTCCCCAAGCACTTTGTGAACTATCTTTACTGCGTGGTTTTGAGGATATTGAGGTACTCAACGCTTTAGCAAACCGCTTTGTACAACAAGAATTTGCCCCTGGTGAGGTAATTGTACAGGAAGGTCAACCAGCCGACCAGGTGTTATTAATTGCTCATGGTAAAGTTAATAAGCTGAAGGCAGGCAAATATGAGGCGGAATCTTTACGGGATATCTTAGCTCATGGCGATTGTTTTGGTGGCGAAGCTATAGTTCTATCTCAGGACACTTGGGAGGTTAGCCTGAGAGCTGTTACGCGCTGCATAATTTTGTCTTTGCCAGTACAGGCGTTTCGGGAGTTGATGAACCAGTCTGCAACGCTTCAGGCTCAGGTCGATCGCTTTAGAGCTATATTGAGCAAACCCCAGGATAGGCATAATCAAGCGGCGATCGCCATGTCTGCCGGTCACAGTCAGGAAACTGAGTTACCCAGGACATTTGTTGATTACGACTTGAGTCCACGGGAGTATGAGTTAAGCGTCGCTCAAACCATTTTACGGGTGAATACGCGAGTTGCTGACCTCTACAACGAACCCATGAACCAGACGGAGCAACAATTACGGCTGACTATCGAAGCGTTGCGGGAACGACAAGAATACGAAATGCTGAATAATCCTGATTTTGGATTGTTGCACAATGCCGATCTCAAGCAACGCATCTTTACCCGCACCGGGTCACCAACTCCAGATGATTTTGATGAATTGCTCTCTCGGCGGCGCAAATCCCATTTTTTCCTAGCTCACCCTCGCGCGATCGCTGCTTTTAACCGGGAGTGTAACCGTCGTGGAATCTATTCCCCAAACACGCAGGTCAATGGAAAGATTGTACCTGCATGGCGCAACTATCCGATTTTTCCTTGTAACAAAATTCCGATCACCAAGGAGGGTACTAGCTCTATTTTGATATTCCGTGTCGGAGAAGAAAACCAAGGGGTGATAGGTTTACACAAAACGGGTATCCCTGATGAATACCAACCCAGTTTGTCTGTGCGGTTTTCGGGCATCAGCGAAAAAGCGGTCATTTCTTATCTTGTCAGCGCCTACTACTCCGCAGCAATTCTCATCCCCGATGCACTTGGCATCCTGGAAGATGTCGAAATTGGGCGCTGAGGGAAGGGTGTTTCCCCACTCCCAACTCCTTGTCATACCAGAATTTCAATGATAAATTTTGTACCTTCACCGAGAACAGAGTTAAAACCCAATTTACCGCCGTGGGTTTCTTCAACAATTTGACGAGCGATGTCTGACGACAAGCCGCTTTGCGTCTACGCCAACCCCAATCCTGTACCTTTCCCCACAGCTTTTGCAGTAAATAAATGGTCAAATATTTTTGATTTGATTTGTTTACTCATCCCTTTACCATTATCAGCAATAGCAATTTTAACGCTATTGTTTTCGACCGAGGTTGTAATGGTAATGTAGTTAAGACTGGCTTAAATTTCCTGAAAACTGTGTCCCTAATTAGATTCATCTAAGGCATCAATAGCATTTGCGATCAGATTCATAAATACCTGATTTAATTGCCCTGGGAAGGATTCAATTTGAGGTAAATTACCGTAGTTAGTGACAACTTCAATAGCGGGACGTTGTTCATTAGCTTTGAGACGATGTTTCAAAATTAAAATCGTGCTATCAATGCCTTCGTGAATGTTAAATGGCACTTTGTAGTCTTGATTGGTACGGGAGAAAGTACGTAAACTGGTGCTGATATTTTTCAACCTGTCGCACGCCATAGACATAGAATGAATCATCTTAGGCAAGTCTGATAAGCTATAATCCAAATCGATTTGTTCGGTGTGTTCAATAATTTACTCGGCTGGATTTGCTAGATTTTGTTGATAGAGTTTCAAGTGTTCAACAATATCAGCTAAAGTGGGTTTAGCTTGTGTGAGACTAGCAGCAATAAAATCGAGGAGATTATTCATTTAGCCTTGGAAAATAAATCAAGCCAGAAATACTGGTTTTTCGTTGGTGAAAAGTTTCCTATGGTGGGAAACCCACCTACAGAATTTTTCGCTAAATTTATTTATGGCAATTATCTTTTTACCTTTTATTTCCTAACCTGGTTAATGAACACCTAATTTAATTCATTATTATTGGCTGCAACAATCAGATTGTCATGGCAATAAATTCTGAAGTCTGACAGAAAGTTTTCATCAACAGTTAGAGTTGATTGTATTTAATGCTTAACCCTTATTTCCTGCTCTAAAAACAGATTGCCAATATCAAATAAAAGCTGGATAGTACCTCGATAGCCAACTTTGCAGAACTGACCACTATCTAAGCGGTCAAAAATGGGAATACCTTGACGGTAGAGAGGAATTTTTAAGCGTTGGCTGATCGCTACTCCATGAGAATTGGTAATTAGTAAATCAGACCCAACCGCCAATTGCTCAAAGTCTTCCAAATCGCCAATAGTGACGCTCTTGATCGGCAGTTTTTCTAGCATAGGAAAGCGTGTCGTTGTCACTGCTGAGTGAATCTCAACTCCTAGCGATCGCAAAAAAGAAACTGTTGACCAGAGTAAATCTGGTTCCAGCGCCAAAGAAACTCGCTTGCAACCAAAGTAAAAGTGATTTTCCAACATCACGTGTTGTAACTGACGGCGTTGACTGCGGTATTTATCCGGTACCCTAACACCACTGATATCCGCCAATGCTTGCAGAAATTTATCTACTGCTGCTAGTCCCGTCAGTTCACCAAATACCTCATAAGGTATATTGAACCTTTGCTCCAAAATTTGCGCCGCACCCCGCATACTATCACCCAGCGCCAAAGTGAATACAGAACTACCAATTGAGCGCAACTGTGCTGCATTTGTGCCATTAGCTGTTATTGCACTAGAAGAATCTTCTATATGACTATCTAAAGAGCCAGAAAGGTCAGGTACAACAATAGGTACAAGTCCAAAAGAGGTGACAATCTCTTTGATTTCCTGGACATCTCCTGGTGTAAAGGCAGAACTCGCCAAAATAGTGATTTGTGTGGCACAAGCGTCTTGCTTAGAGCTTTTTTGGGGAATTTCCCTGACTATACTCTCAACTGCACCAGCAAAGCCATCCTGTAATGTACCTTTGAAATCCGGTGTAGAGACAAGCACAATTGGTAAATAATCCAGTTCTGGGTGACGGTGGCGAATCTCCTTGACAAAGCGTCCCATGTCATCACCTCTGGTTTCCACCAGTCCGGTGCTACAAAGACCGATAATTTCTGGTTTGGATCTCTGCACCAAAGTCAAGATTGCTTGTTCAACTCTTTCCTCTCCCCCCAAAATGGTTGCAACTTCTGTCATCGCTGTACTGGAAAGAGGAATCGTCTGACGAAAATGTTGTACTAATACTGCCTTAGTCAAAGCAGTGCAGCCTTGAGAACCGTGTAACAAAGGCATGATTCCCTTCAACCCCAAAAAGGCTAAAACTGCACCCACAGTTTGGCTTTGCTTTAGGGGATTAACTGCAACAGATGTACTCGTAACACTAATAATCGCCATTAGATTTCCTCCTCTGAAGAATTTCCTGCTGACCACGGGGCTGGCTGGTATACTTGCTCCCACACAGGGTTGTAAAAAGCGGCATACACTTCTTGTGCTACTTCTAAAATTCCTATATACCCTGCATAAGGATGGTTGCGTTCTTGATTAATATCTAGGAATGGAATTCTAGCTGTGAGAGAGGTGTCTTGATGGCGTTTATCAGCAATTAACATATCAGCTTGATTTTCGTTAATTACCTGTAAAATTTCTTCAGGACTATTTTGCTCTAGAATTATGCCATGTTGACCCAGCAAACTTTTGACTCTAATTCTATCCTCCTCAATATTATTCTTAGTCAGAATAGCAATAACTTCCATACCCAATTTCTTAGCAGCAAAGATAATCAACCAACTCTTGAAACTTCCAATAGAAAGGATAATACGCTTACCTTGCAATCGGGTAATATACAGAGCGAGTTTTTCATCTATTGCAGCAGTTTCTTCTACAATTAACTTTTCTGTACCTTCCTGCAAATCAGAATTACCTAACTTTGCAGCAATATTCCTTAAACATTGATTGATTGACTCTATACCATAGATGGACTCTTCAATATAGGGAATGCCATATTTTTTTTCCATCCCTTTTGCCACGTTGATTAATGCTTTGGAGGAGAGCAGCACGTTAAGTTTGGCACGATGGGCATAGCAAACTTCTTTGTAGATAGCATCGCCTGTAATTTTTGCCAAAACTCTGATACCTAATTTTTCCAGTAACGGTAGAACATTCCATATTGCACCTGCGATATTATGTTCACCAATTAGGTTGATGTCATAAGGTGTACTAGTGTCTGGTTCGGTTGTTCCAATAACGTGTTCTAGCAATGCTTCACCAGCAACACGGTTGCCCAAATTTTGGTTCCCAATAAAGCCAGGACAATGTACAGGAATAGTAGGTATTCCTGTTTTTTCGGTAGCATCTTTGCAAACTCCCTCGATATCATCTCCAATCAGGGCGGTGATGCAAGTGGAGTAAACAAATACCGCCATCGGTTTGTAGCGTCTTGCTAATTCTAAAATGCCTTTGTACAGCTTTTTGGCTCCACCGAAGATGATATCGTTCTCATCGATGTCACTAGTAAAACGTATTTTATACAGCATCGAACCAGAAGAGAGACTGCTGTAACTTCCCCAAATACTGGCAGCACAGCCACTTGGCCCGTGAACTACATGAGCAGCATCAGTGATTGGTACTAGGGTAATCATTGCACTATCAAAAGCACAACTCCCTTGAGTAGTTCCAGGTTGGGGTAATTGCGTGGAGGACTTTTTTTTCTTTTGTTTCTGCTGCTGACGAGCATCTTCGGAATTGGAGTCACTGAGTGAATCGTTGGTTTTTCCTGGAGTGGGATTCATTTGTTTGGTGACAATAGGTAGAATTTGTTAGATGTTAACTGAATTCCCAAAGGCTTTTATAGGACTTTCATTTATTAATGTATCTAAAACATGGAATAAAAGGGAATGATCAAGAGAATTGATCATTCCCTAAAATATAAACATCAACTAGGTTAGAGAAGGAGAAAACAAAAACATGAACTAAACTATTAAAGTATTAATTTTGCTGTGTATGCTTTAGTAGATTAGTTTTAACACGGTGAGGATAAAATACTTAGAGGTTAAGATTAGCTATTCGATTACCTCCATTTTAAAAGATTGGTGAGAAAGTGGGCGAGAATAGCCCACCAAATATTTACTTTGTATTTAGCACTTGAGTCTTAGCTACCAGAAACTATTTCTACGTTTCCTTTTTTCACTGCTTCTAGTGCTTCGCCTTGAGCGTCTTCTAGCTTTTTAGCAGCGTCTGCTTGGCTAATCATTTTTGCAGCATTTTCTTCACTTTCAAGAATGCCGAACTCAATCAACAAATCTTCTAGTTCATCCATCTCAATGGGTGTGGGAACGGTAAGAGTTGTATTGTTGATAATTTTGTCCGCTAATGTGCGGTATTCATTAGCTTGTTTACTGTCAGGTGCATACTCATTTACCGTCATCCGGCGCAATTCGGCGTGTTGCACGATATTATCACGCGGGACGAAGTGAATCATGTGGGTATTCAATCTGGCTGCCAGGGTGCTAATCAGTTCGTCTTCCCGGTCAGTTTGACGGCTGTTACAAATCAGCCCACCCAAACGTACACCACCAGTATGAGCATATTTGAGAACGCCACGAGCAATGTTGTTAGCTGCAAACATTGCCATCATTTCACCAGAAGTAACGATGTAGATTTCTTGGGCTTTACCTTCACGAATTGGCATGGCGAAACCACCGCACACAACGTCGCCCAATACGTCGTAGGATACGAAATCTACGTCTGAGTAAGCACCGTTTTCTTCGAGGAAGTTAATGGCAGTGATGATACCCCGACCGGCGCAACCTACACCCGGTTCTGGCCCACCAGATTCTACGCATCTGATATCCCGGAAGCCAGTGATTACCACTTCTTCGAGTTCGATATCTTCCACAGCACCCCGTTCAGCAGCTAGGTGCAATACGGTGGTTTGGGCTTTACAGTGCAGAATCAATCGGGTAGAGTCAGCTTTGGGGTCGCAACCCACAATCAAGATGCGTTGACCCTTTTCCGCCATAGAAGCGAGAGTATTTTGGGAGGTAGTAGATTTCCCGATACCACCTTTACCGTAAAAAGCAATTTGTCTAATTTTTCCGTCGGACATGATGATTAATCCTGTAATTGTTTGTTTGGTGAGTCTGTCGCTTGATGAGGCGATCGCACTGTAAAATTACAGCAGCAATCTGATATAGAACGTTGTTGGAGGTGCGCGTTCTACAGCAAAAAGAGTCCGAAGAAAGAACATATTCAAGTTTTGGTCAGTTTTCGTTGACCATTAGTCATTACTCAAGGAATATTGCAAGTATTACCATCCGCTCACTTAAATGATTTCTCTAGCGGTAGCAATACCAATTGGAAAAAAGAAAGCGACAAATAGACCATTTGTAGAGACGCGATTCATGAGCCAGCGCGTTGCGGGGGTTCCCCCCGTTGTAGCGACTGGCGTCGCGTCTTTACCCAAGGATGTGTTACAGTCATGAATTGAATTGGTATAATACCAATTGGAAAAAAGAAAGCTACAGATTCCAAGCCGGAAACTCAAATTGAAATCCGAATTACGAATTCAGCATTATCAGTTGTTGTAATCTCCTGAAGGTTGCTCATACCTTAAGAGTGGTTGCAGCAGGAATTTCAATTTACGCCAAGTTTTCCCTAAACCACACAACCAACCATTGCAATCCACTCTAAACAGTCGCTACAACTTCCCCGATTTTGCTGATATCGTAACCGCCGAGAATTTCAAATTGGGAGTGAACCATCCGATGTCCCAAAGTACTGAGCAACTGCTGTACTGGTGCTTCTTCTAAATATTCCTTGAGAATCACCAAATCATATCGTGACTGATGTAAAGGGATAAATCCCAGTCCAAAGGCGGTAGCTACAGATGCCGTACTCATACCAGCATCGGCAATTCCTCTGACTACAGCTTGGGCAACATCTTGGTGACTTTTGAGTACATTATCAAAGCCCTGAATGGTATCGAACGGTATCTGCTCCTTTTGGAGTGTTTGTTCCAAAAGCATCCGACTACCAGAACCGATTTCGCGGTTAACAATAGTCGCTCCCCCAGCAACTAAGTCACTAACTGTTCTAATTCCCATTGGATTGCCAGACTTCAACAAAAGTCCTTCTTCCCAAACACCAAGGGTAATCAGAACTGCTTCCCTCCCAGCCAAAACATCTCGAACAAAGGGAGTATTATACTCACCAGTTTCAGGATCGTACAGATGCATCCCAGCGATGTGCGCCTCACCTCTGCATAGACTGTGCAATGCAGCCATGCTGTTGGCGAAGTTATATTGGACTCGCAGTTGGGGATGCCAGCGTTCGGTGGCTCTTGCCCATAGTGAAATTACAGGGGCACAACCAGCAATCACAACGGTGTTGTGAAGTGTGTCGAGATTATCGTCTAAAAGACGGACTCGAACTTTATTTGTACCTGCAAGGCTTGTACTTTCACCATCAGCCGGAATCATATCTTGGCGAAAAGCATCCTTACCAATCAAGGGGTAAGCTATCCATTGTCCTCCGACACGAGCCATGCTGACTCGTAGTTGCTGACCATTCGGAACGGGTTTGGCAAGAACTGCTTCAATTTCAGGTAAATCTCGCTCTAACCAGAATAGATCCTCTACTTGACAGCCAAGCGCTTTGGCCAAGCGAAGTGTTATGGCTACTGAGGGAGCATATAGTCCCGACTCTACACCACTAATAGTCTGACGAGTCACATTAGCGATGTTAGCCAAATCTTGTTGGCTCATGCCTAAGCGAGTTCTAATTGACTTCAAGTTATTACGGAGGTCACTATCCTGCTTCATTGGCTTTGTCTCTTGGTTTCAAAAAGCCGTAGCGGATTTAAACATTGCATCTGCCAAGGCGAAAGTGGGGTCTTTGAGTTTATATCATTTCTCTTTGACAACTTTTTGTACTTTCGCTGTTTTGATTCCCCATACAAAAAGACTATCACAGAAATTGCCAATTTGCTTGCGAAGCGCAAATTATTTTTGCACGTGGTTACTTTTTAGCCACTTTTTTGGCTCAAAAGCCCCAAATTCCGATAAACAGAGCATTTATCTAGCAGAAATTTCTACCAATTAAATTGGTATAAAGTGGCGTTTAATACAGTTTTAGAGATTAGTTTCAGCTTTGATGCTTGATAGGCGAGTAATACAAGCCTTAGAAAACATACCAACCAATTTCGTGTTTTGGGGTAAATTTTGCCCTGACGAAAAATTACCTATTTGACTAAAGTGAATATACAAATAGCATCAGCCAAGAATTGCTATTTTAAGTTTTTGCACAATCAATTAGGGATTTACCAAAGTATGCAACAGATGGCAACAAAGCAATGGAGAGAAAAATGATTACCGAAGAAGACTTAGCCCAGCAGTTTAACGTAATTATTGAACACACTCACCCACGGGTATGGAAACTATTAAGTCAATGTTATGTAAAGGTGATAGATCCTCATCCTCACTTAACAAGAGTGAATATAAAAACATGCATCCGCCATGCAAAATACATTGGTATTTATTGCCCTGACAGAGTAATGAGCGCTGTAATAGAACAAAAAAACCTACTCAAAGAAGTAGCAGAATACTTGGGTTTAGTAGAGATTGTTTGCTTGAATGCCAATCACTTAATGCGCGATCCACTCTCAAATCTCAAGCAAGCTTATCCTCAGTTGTGGTTAGACTTGTTGTGGATTGTCACCCAAGAACAATAATCTAGTAAGCCTGATTTTTCTACAAAATTCAATCTGCAAAAAATCAAAAGTACCAATCTTCACCGCAGCTTCGTTATTTTTGAAGCTTGCTAAAATATTATGAATCAACCATGCCTGCATCCAGATGATTTGCCTTCACCTCAAACAATCAAGCTGAGTGAAATACTATTTAGACAGCTTGAAGAAACAACTAAAAAAAGCTTTTTCTTAGCGTGCGATCGCATGACACGGATTTTATTATCGAGTTGTCATTGGTATTTCCAAATCAATAGTGGTGTTTTGACGTTAATCGTGATTTGTAATAATATGAAAAGCTATCGTCAGATCATGAAAACTGTTCCCCAATTTGCTGGTCACTTAAAACAGTTTGCCAACAGAGCTAAAATCACTGTTAGTTCTCCAGTTGACAAAGGTATACCTTGGGTACTCAATATAGATAATGCCTTACCTGAAGGAGATTTGCCTAATACCTGATAGAGCAACCAGAATTTGTTCTAGGAAAATCATCACTTCATCTGCATTAATCATTAAATAGACTTCTTGTTCTTCACTGTATATAAGTTTTCTGCTAAATCTTTCGGTATGATGGAAGTAATGCCTACTCCTAGAAAAATTTCCCAGATTACATCAGGCTTCTCTACATTTTTATGAATGGTTTTTAGAGGAGATTTCAGACACTATCCTATACATACTTTGCTGTGTCTGACTAAATAGTAGGGAACCCTGATGTTATGTTAGGTAAATTTGCACTAAGTAAGCTTTTAATTCACTGCTTTTGTTAACTAACTAATTGTAATTAATTATACTATTTGTTTGCCAGACATTTAAGTTAGCTGTCCAGGCAATAAAAAGCAATATATGCTAAGATTGTATCAAAATATAGCAATTATTCAAGAGCAATTTAGAATAATTTTGCGCTTTGTTGAGTAAAAAAGCTAAAATCTACGATTTTTGGAGATTTTTAGGTTATGACAACCTCACAGGAGAGGATTATCCCGATTGACTTGCGAACCGAAATGTCGCAGTCTTATCTGGAATACGCCATGAGCGTGATAGTGGGTCGGGCGTTGCCAGATGCCAGGGATGGTCTAAAACCTGTGCATCGTCGCATTCTCTACGCAATGCACGAGCTAGGTCTGCTCCACGATCGCCCCTTTAAGAAATGCGCCCGTGTGGTAGGGGAAGTATTAGGTAAATATCATCCTCACGGCGACACGGCAGTATATGATGCCTTGGTGCGGATGGCGCAGGATTTTTCCATGCGATCGCCCCTAGTTAACGGGCATGGTAACTTTGGTTCGGTAGATAACGATCCGCCAGCGGCGATGCGGTACACAGAATGCCGCTTGCAAGCTTTAACTAGTGCTGGTTTACTCCACGACATCGAATTAGAAACTGTAGACTTTGCCGATAACTTCGACGGTTCTCAACAAGAACCGACAGTTTTACCCGCACGGATTCCCCAGTTATTGCTCAACGGTTCGTCTGGGATTGCCGTGGGTATGGCCACCAACATTCCCCCCCACAACTTGGGCGAATTGATTGATGCTTTGGTGGCTGTAATCCACAATCCAGAAATCACCGATCTCGAATTAATGCAGTATGTCCACGGGCCAGATTTTCCAACTGGGGCGCAGATTTTGGGGACATCTGCCATTCGCGAAGCTTACACTACCGGGCGTGGTTCCATTACCATGCGTGGTGTCGCTAACATTGAAACCGTTGAACAACGGGGACGCCCAGATAGAGAAGCAATTATCATCACCGAATTGCCCTATCAAACCAACAAAGCGGCGCTGATTGAAAAAATCGCCGAAATGGTGAACGAAAAGCGGCTAGAGGGCATCGCAGATATCCGGGATGAAAGCGATCGCGACGGGATGCGAGTTGTCATCGAACTCAAGCGTGATGCTTATCCCCGCGTCGTTCTAAACAACCTCTATAAGCAAACGCCACTGCAAGCAAACTTCGGCGCAAATATGCTGGCGTTGGTGAATAGCGAACCCCAAGTACTCACCCTCAAGCAGTTCTTAACCGTCTTCTTGGATTTCCGCATCGAATCCATTGCCAGACGCACTCGTTACGAATTGCGGAAAGCCGAGGAACGCGATCATCTCCTGCAAGGATTATTAATTGCCCTATCTCAGTTAGATCCGATTATTGTCTTGATTCGCCATGCGCCCGATGCACCCACAGCCAAAGGCGAATTAATCACAACTTACGGACTCTCAGAAGTGCAAGCAGATGCGATTTTGCAGATGCAATTGCGCCGCTTGACTGCCTTAGAAGCAGATAAAATTCGTCTGGAACACGATGAATTGCAAGCGAAGATTACCGATTTGCAAGATATTTTGGCACGTCGGGAGAGAGTGCTAGAAATCATTGAAACCGAAGTCGCACAACTCAAAACTAACTTCGCCACACCCCGCCGCACGGTGATTTTACCAGGGGAAGGGGAATTAGACGATCGCGACCTCATTGCCAATGAAAAAGCGATAATTCTGGTGACAGAGCAAGGCTACATCAAACGGATGCCAGTGAACACCTTTGAAGCGCAAAGCCGTGCTACCAGAGGTAAAGCCGCAGCCAAGGTGAAGGATGATGATACCATTGAGCATTTCTTAACTTGCTGCGATCACGACAGTATTTTATTCTTTAGCGAGCGTGGTGTTGTTTATTGCCTGAGAGCTTATCAAATTCCAGCGAGTTCGCGCACCAGTCGCGGGACACCAATCGTCCAAATGTTACCGATTCCCAAAGAGGAAAAAATCACCTCCATTGTACCGGTTGACGAGTTTAGCAGCGAAGAATATCTGGTCATGCTCACTAAGGGCGGCAATATCAAGAAAACCGAATTGGCAGCCTTTAGTCATATTCGCGCCAATGGTTTGATTGCTATTTCCTTAGAAGAAGGCGACCAACTGCGCTGGGTACGACGTGCCAGAGTCGAGGACAGTGTAATCATTGGTTCTCGTAACGGGATGGCAATTAACTTCCGGTGCAACCACGAACAACTGCGTCCTTTAAGTAGGGCGACTCGTGGAGTGAAAGCCATGAAACTCAAAAATAAAGATGAACTCGTGGGTATGGATATTCTGCCCGCAGCAATTCTTGAAACTTTGGATATAGTTACAGAAGCCGAAATAGCCGAAACAGAAGATATCGAAACAATCGAAACAGAAGATATCGAAATTACCGAAATTACTGAAGAGTCCGCAGAAGTGCCTAGTAGTGGCGTAGTTGGCCCTTGGGTGTTGGTAATTACAATGGGTGGATATGGTAAGCGCGTACCCGTTGCTCAGTTCCGGCTGCAAAATCGTGCTGGTCAGGGTTTAATGGCAACCAAGTTCAAAAACCGCAAAACCAAAGACAAGTTGGCAACCCTACGCATTGTCAACAATGATGATGATGAAATCATGATGGTGACAAATCGCGGTATTATCATCCGTCAAGCAGTGAATGCGATTTCTATCCAATCGCGATCGGCGACTGGGGTAAGAGTGCAGCGTTTAGATGAAGATGACGCTATTACCGGAGTAGCAATAGTTCCACCTGATGCTGTCGATGCAGAAGAAGCAGAGTAGAAAGCAGGGGGAGCAAGGGAAGCAGGGGAGGCAGGGGGAGAGGTTAACCGCCTTACTCCCTTACTTGATTGCCTTAGCCAGTGGGATTTTAATGGGATTAACCGTCGCTCCAGTGGGTGCATGGTTCTTGGCTTGGATTGCCCTAGTCCCTTTATGGGTACTAGTTGTTACTTACTCCAAACGCCAAAACCAATCCCCCCCTGCTTTCTTCTGGGGTATCGGTTATCACGGTGTTGCCCTATTCTGGATTACCGGAATTCACCCAATGACATGGTTGGGTGTACCTTGGTTGCCGAGTTTGGTAATTACCCTTTTTTGTTGGGGATTTATCAGTGTATTGGGAGGGGTATTCGTTAGTATTTGGGCGGCTGTAATGGTTCGTCTGAAGGGACAAAAACCGTGGCTACGTATACTTATTGGTACAGCCGTCTGGTGTGGCTTAGAGAGTCTATGGAGTGCTGGCCCTTTGTGGTGGAGTTCCCTTGCTTACACCCAAAGTCCGCACAATCTCGTAATTGTACATTTGGGGCAACTCTCTGGGCCTAATACTGTGACAGCTGCGATCGCTGCTGTTAATGGCTTGATTGCTGAAGGATGGATAAACCGCAGAGGCACAGAGGGCACAGAGAAAATTTCCTCCGTGTTCTCTGCGCCTCTGCGGTTCGTTAATAAATACTGGGTTATCGCCACAGGATTATTAATTACCTTACACCTCATCGGTTTTTTCTTATACAGCCGTCCCATCGCCCAACCCCCAGAAGCAGCGTTAAAAGTGGGGATTGTTCAGGGTAACATCCCGAACCGACTTTTACGAAGTTCCGAAGGGTTTCGTCGTGCCCAAGAAAATTACACTAATGGCTATCTAACTTTAGCAGAGCAAGGTGTAGATGCAGTTCTCACCCCAGAAGGAGCCTTACCTATTTTCCAGCGTGACTTATTGGGAACTGCCTTAGTCGCAGTAGTGAAGGAAAAAGGCGTAGTTGCTTGGATTGGGGCTTTTGGCGAACGGGGAGACAGTTATACAATTAGTTTGTTTACCTTCAATAGTAAAGGTGAAATTGTCAGCCGCTACGATAAAGCCAAACTAGTACCTTTGGGAGAATATATTCCCTTTGAAGGAATTTTAGGCGGGATAGTTCAACGCTTGTCGCCTTTGGAGGCACACCAAGTTCCCGGTTCAGCAAATCAGATATTTGACACTCCATTTGGTCGTGCGATCGCTAGTATATGCTACGAATCTGCTTTTCCTGAACAATTTCGCCGTCAAGCGGCGGCGGGTGGGCAATTTATTCTCAGTTCTTCTAACGATGCCCATTACACTCCATCGATGCCATTCCAGCATCATGCACAGGATATCATGCGGGCCATTGAAACCGATCGCTGGTCAGCACGGGCAACTAATACTGGATATTCAGCCTTTGTAAATCCTCATGGTGGAACCTTGTGGATGTCTGGATATAATACCTATGAAACTCATGCTGAAATAATTTATCGGCGACAGACACAGACTTTATATGTGCGTTGGGGTGATTGGTTAACACCATTGTTATTTATCTCCTCTGGAGGAGCTTGGTTGCTAATTCGCAGTATAAATAAATATCAATAATTTTGGAAAACATTAGTATATTGAGTCTTTGGTGTAATTTTGTCCAGAGTTGAACAATTAGCGATCGCTTAATTACTTAATTTTACCCTTGCCAGTAACTCAAAAGTTGAGCAAGGTAGAAGTACGGAATTTCCCTTTGAAAGCTAAATTATGGACATTCATAGCCACTCATTTCAACTATTTTTGAGGCTTTTTCCAAATGAATAAATTACTTATCGGAATTGGTATGTTTTTAGGAACTACTATTGGCAGTTATATCCCGATATTATGGGGTGGAAGTTTGCTATCGATTACCTCGATCCTATGGAGTGTTATCGGGGGAATTGTAGGTATTTTAATTGCATATCGTGTCTCAAAATATTTAGGGTTTATTTGAGTCGGTTTGGTTGGATCTAAAAATCTGGTAACAGCTTATTATTTACAGTTTCTACTAAGAATATTTAGTAGTTATCATTTACATATAGTTTTGATACATTTGATGGGGTAGAGAAAAGTCCGAGCTAAGGATATTTTAAATAACAATAGATGGTCTTAATTCTTACTGGATAAGGCTTTTAGTCCCATTTTCCCATAAAACAAATGTAGTCTCTTCACTTAATAATCTATTTACTATAGATGTAGAAAAAATTACATCTTGCTAAATATTGAATGTTTGTATACACAATTTTAAAAAACTTGCAACTATTCATAGGGATGAAATTCTATATTAGAATATCATACCAAATTCAGTTTAAAAAAAGCGTGTAAGTGATAACTTTCAGACTTGAAAGTGTTTTAATAAAGTTATTACCGAAGTTTAGAGAAGCAAAAACATGAAAGGTTTCAGGAAGCTATCCTCAATAGCAATGTTGCTATTTGCCTTTGTGTCTCCGCCCTCATTAGCTGAAGCAAAAGATATTTCTAAAAGTAATGCTTTGAATGAACAGAGCATTGCACCAGATGCTAACCTGGTTGGAAATAAAACCGGAGAGTTTTTGATTGCTCAACGGCGAGAAGGACGATACCAAAGAATCCGACGACGGCAAATAATTCAACGCCGGCAACCTTCTGGCAGACGGCAGATAATCCGACGAAGGCAGACCTTTGGCGGACGGCAGATAATCCGACGCCAGCAGTTGAGACAACGGCAAATAATCCAACGTCGGCAGCCCTTTGGCGGACGGCAGATAATCCGACGACGGTATTAATGGCTTGTGACACAACTAAGTTAATGGTTAGGAACTTCCAAGAAATAAATTATTTGGAAGTCCCTTAGTGGTTGTCTTATCAACCATTAACCATTAGCTATTGTTATGTTCTCAAAAATACCAAAAAATAAATTATCCATAAAATAACGGTGCGTTACGGCTAAAGCCGTAACGCACCCTATTACTTAGATGTTGTTTTAATTGGAAGTCCCTAATGACTTGCTACTACCTCTCCTTCAAGGCGAACCAGTCGGTCTGCCAAAAGTTTCTCAAGGTCTTCTAGTGCCTTAGTGAAACCTTTGATGCCCTCGTCTAGTTTGTCGGTTGCCATGCGGTCAGCGGCGTGCAATTTGTCATAAGTAGCTTTGTCAATGGATATCTTTTCAATTTCCAAGTTTGCTACCTTAGCAGGGTCAAGTTTACGTGGTAGTTCTCCAGTATTTGACTGCAATTCAGACAAAAGTGATGGAGAAATGGTCAGCAAATCACTACCTGCAAGTTCAGTAATTTCACCAAGGTTACGGAAGCTTGCTCCCATAACTTCGGTTTTATAGCCGAATTTCTTGTAGTAGTTGTAGATTTTGGTGACAGACAAAACTCCTGGATCTTCGGTTGCTGGGTAGCTATCGCGTCCGCTATCTTTTTTGTACCAGTCGAGAATCCGGCCAACGAAGGGAGAAATTAAAGTAACGCCAGCTTCGGCACAGGCGATCGCTTGGTGAAGACCAAATAACAAGGTAAGGTTACAGTGAATACCTTCTTTTTCCAGGATTTCCGCAGCGCGGATGCCTTCCCAGGTAGTGGCAATTTTAATTAAGACGCGATCGCGGCCAATTCCAGCAGCTTTATACTGGGCAATTAATTCCCGTGCCTTTGTCAAGGTAGCTTCGGTATCGTAAGACAAGCGAGCATCCACTTCTGTAGACACGCGACCGGGAATAATTTGTAAAATCTTTAATCCAAAGGCAACTGCCAAACGGTCAAAAGCTAAAGAAACGATCTGTGCTTGGGTGGCTCCAGATCCAGCATCTTTCTTTGCCTGAAGTAAAGTTTGATCGACAATTCCCTGGTATTCCGGCATCTGTGCCGCAGCAGTAATCAAAGAAGGATTGGTGGTGGCATCTTGGGGTTTGAACTTTTCAATTGCCTGGATATCCCCCGTATCTGCGACCACAACAGTCACTTCTCGTAATTGTTCCAGTAAATTCTTAGACATAAAATACTCCGTGATGTTTGTTTAGGATTTACTTAATTCCCCAGGTCTTTAGTGAGTGCTGAGTGAAAAGTGCTGAGTTAGGAGTTAGAAGTGCTGAGTTAGGAGTTATTATTCTCTTTCCCAGCGTCCAGCCCCCAATCCCTAGTCCCCAGTCCCTTCAATTCTGTTTTGGAATCATTGCCCAAGTTTGTTTACTATTCAGAGCCACAGCCTTATTCTAAGTGCCTTATGCCGAAATTGGCTGTCCAATGGAATGCACTTTGATTAAACTAGTTGTTCCTGATTTACCAATTGGAACGCCAGAGGTAATTACCACTTTATCGCCCTTATTTGCTAAACCCATATCTACAACTGTGTTCACCACATTGGTAAACATTTCTTCGGCATTGTGAACTGGTGGAATCAGTAAAGGTTCTACACCCCAAGAAAGGGCTAGCTGGCGATAAGCGGTGATATCAGAGGTTAAGGCAATAATTGGAGAAGTTGGGCGGTATTTAGACACCATTCTTGCTGTACTCCCTGAAGAAGTGTTACAGAGAATTGCTCGTGAGCCTGTTTCATAAGCGATGCGACATACCGATTCTGCCACAGATTCGGTGACGCTGAGACTGCCTGCCTCATGACACCAGGAATGTCTGCTACCTTCATCTAGAGCCTGTTCTGTCCGCACAGCAATATTGTGCATCATCTGGACAGCGGCGACGGGATATTGTCCGACAGCTGTTTCACCAGAAAGCATTACTGCATCCGTACCATCGAGGATAGAGTTGGCAACATCCGTTGCCTCGGCGCGGGTGGGGTCGGGAGAACTAATCATTGACTCTAGCATTTGCGTGGCTGTAATCACCGGTTTACCAGCATGATTACAACGGCGAGTTATATCTTTTTGAATCAGAGGGACTTCATGAATGGGCATTTCTACGCCTAAATCGCCACGGGCAATCATGATGCCGTCGGCGACCTTCAAAATGGAGTCAAACTCCTCTACTGCCTCTGCTCTTTCGATTTTGGCAATTAAACGAATCGAAGCACCAGCGGCTTCAATCATTCGTCTGGCGGGTTCTAAGTCTTGTGGCGATCGCACGAAGGACACCGCTACCCAGTCTACACCCAACTGAATGCCAAAGCGGAGATCCAGCAAGTCTTTTTCGGTGATGGAACTGACAGGTAAAGGAGTTTGAGGAAGGTTCACTCCCTTGTGGGTAGAAATTAAACCGCCAATTTTTACTTGTGCCCGAATGCGATCTGCATCACGATTGGTGACAATTAACTTGACGCGACCATCATTAATTAAAATTGGTTCGCCTGGTCGCATCATTGCGAACAAAGTCGGCAATGGTAGAGGTATTTCGTCAATACTCTCACCCTTTTCTTGCAAAACAAAAGTGACTTCAGTACCAGCTTCCAGATTTAACCCTTCCGGTGGTAAAGTTCCCAAGCGAATTTTGGGGCCACACAAGTCTTGCATAATTGCGATCGGCTTTTGTTGCTCAGTGCTAATCTGTCTGAGATAGTGAGCCGTTTGGGCGTGGAATTCATAAGCTCCGTGGGAAAAATTTAGCCGCGCCACATTCATTCCAGCTTCTACTAAGGCTTGCAGCTTTTCAGGTGCAGATGTAGCCGGCCCAACAGTACAAATGATTTTGGTTCGACGCATAGGGATTGGGGGTTGAGGAGTAACCTGCAAATTTGGATGCCTTGAGCGTAGGCGTAGCCCGTCGTAGACATCGCCCAAAACATCCAAATTTACACGTGCTTCATATCACTGGTTTGCTAAATCAAAATACTAGATTACGTTTTGTTTTCGGAGTATTTACCATCTGACCCAAATCCCAAATTGGGTACTGGGGACTAGGGACTGGGGAAGAAACTTCATAAAGAATGCCCTATGCCCCATGTCCTATGCCCAATTCCCAATGACTAATCAAACCACAGCCGCGATCGGGGCGAGTTTTTCTTTTTGTGACATAGACAACATCAGGTCAATCACGCGATTTGAGTAACCCCACTCGTTGTCATACCAGGCAATTACCTTGAAGAAGTTAGAATTCAACTCAATCCCAGCACCTGCGTCGAAGATACTGGAATGGGTATCGCCTTGAAAATCTGTGGAAACTACTTCTTCATCTGTATAGCCCAAAATACCTGATAGTGAACCTGCGGCAGCCTCCTTCATAGCAGCACAGATTTCCTTGTAACTGGTGGCTTTGGCAGTTTTAAAAGTTAAATCAACTACAGAGACATCAGGAGTCGGAACTCGTAATGCCATACCAGTTAACCTACCCTTTAATTCTGGTAAAACCAGTGCTACGGCTTTGGCTGCACCTGTGGAAGAAGGAATAATATTTTGAGATGCACCTCGACCACCCCGCCAGTCTTTTTTGCTGGGGCCGTCTACAGTCGGCTGAGTGGCAGTCATAGCATGAACTGTGGTCATCAACCCTTCAGTCAACCCAAAGTTGTCATTAATGACCTTAGCAATGGGAGCTAGACAGTTTGTAGTGCAGCTAGCATTGGAGACAATGATATCTTTGCCAGGGTCAAACAGGTGATGATTTACACCCATCAACAGGGTAGCAACTCTATCTGGATCTTTGGTGGGAGCGGAAATTATCACTCGCTTCGCACCTGCCTTTAGGTGGTTTGCAGCTCCTTCATGGTCAGTGAAGAGTCCCGTAGATTCCACTACATAATCTGCACCTAATTTACCCCAAGGTAACTCGGCGGGATTCCTAACTGACACACAAGGAATGAAATGTCCGTCAATGAGGATGCCGTCTTCCTTGGCTTCAACCTTGTGCTTTAATTTACCGTGGGTTGAGTCGTACTTTAATAGATAAGCTAGGTTATCTGGTGGTACTAGGTCGTTAATGCCCACAAACTCAATGTTGGGATTATCGAGACCAGCCCGAAGCACAAGTCGCCCGATTCGACCGAAGCCATTGATACCGACTTTTAATTTAGTCAAGATTAAACCTCCCGTTGTGGAAAGTTGAACAAAAGGAGAAAGTTAAAAGTCAAAATAGATTGCCTTTTACTCTTTACTCTTTGATCCTGACAGTCTCAGTCGGCTAAGGCATATTTACTTGGCATCTTTTAAGGATTGGGGCATTGGGGCTGGGGACTGGGGACTGGGAAAGAAGTTCTTTTAAAGCTAGGACTTACGCACGGACTAGGATTTTACTTCATTACGAGCGATCGCGTCTTGAAGAGAAGCAAAGTAATTGCAAAGGCTTAGTTTTTCGTCACGAGTGCGTAAGTCTTAAAAGATGCTATAGCAATCCGAATAATTCGTAATAAAAGACCTCTCCCTGGTTTTACTACGCAAAACCGTCCCTCTCCGAGTCGGAGAGGGAGAGACTTGAACTAAAGTTCAAGGCTAGGAAGAGGTTTATCGAACTCGAAGTATTAAGATTTGGTTAGGGTATGAACTCATATACTTATTTTCCTAGTCCCCAATCCCCAATTCAAGTTGGTTGAACAAATCGCTTAATTTCACCACAGGCAATATAAGACTTGCCATCGGGTGCGGTTTTGACTTCATCAACGACGTAAAGCATTCCTTCTTCTCGAACCGATCGCGGAAAGCGCATGTTCCAATCCGGTTCATATCCGTCGGAAACTACCCTAGCACGTAGCTTACTGCCATCTTTAACACATTGAACTAAAATGCTGTCCTCAACACTATCAGTTGTGGGAAGATCGGCGGCACTGGCGGGGCCTTTGGAAGCTTTACCTGTGTTAGTGAAATTCGATTGTCTAGGGGCAACGAAAATATCCGTTTCGCCGGGTTGAGCAAAACGAGTGATATCACCACGTACACGGTAGAAAGTGGCATCGCTTGAAAGTTCCAATCCTTCAACAACATAGCGTGCCCCCTCGGCACGAATGGCCCGGGGAAACTGGATGTTCTTGGTGGAATCGTAACCTTCAGATACGACTTTCACCCGCAGTTTACCCCCTTCACGAACGCAGTGCAATTCAACACCTGAACCAACTTCATTGACAATCGGCATTGCATACACTTCATCGCCAGCAGTCACACCGCGACCTACTAAATCGCTGCGATTGCGCGTCATCGTTTGGTAAGTTTGATCGCGCATCTCTTTGCGTCCGGCATTGCCTAGAGCTTTTTGGGCGATCCGACCTGCGAAATACTCAAGCTGATCGATCTCTTCAGCTATTTCAAAATTTTCGTTCAACCCTTTATCTCGCAAATCTTTCACAAGGGCACGGAGGGTTTCTTCCGCTTCCTGATGCTTGCCATGTTCAGCGAGACTAAGGGCAGTCTCTTTGGCTTTAGCAATGGTGAGGCGACTCAGTTCAAGAATGATCTGGCTGGTAGAGGCAAAAGCGGCTTCCTCAACGGTGCCAATTTTGGCGATGATATCTGCTGTACCTGAGATATTTTGAATAACATCATCTTGGACAACATCGGCGCTGTAATGCAGTTTCATCACAGGTAAATCACCAACTTGAGCGCTGGCGATCGCTAAACTTAAACCAAGAAGTTTGTCTTCACCTTCGTACAGTTCTCCCAAGGTGAGTACAGCTTGACCAGCATCATTTTGGTTAACTTTAGCAAGACTTAAGGTATCAACCAGGGTGACACCATCAGCCAATTCCAGTGTCACCTTGAGGTTCTGTCCCACTACTGCTCTGAGACTGTCTAACTCAATACTAAACACTTCAGTTGCTTCATCGATGCTCTGAATGAAGTAGAAGTTGCCTGTGGCGGCCCTTGCCATCCCGATCAGCAGGTCTTCATTGAAACCCTGAGCAAAACCTAAGGTAGTCGTGATAATACCTTCCTCAGCTTTTTGCCCCGATGTCGCCGTCAGTATTTTGGGGTCTTGAATGCCCATATTAGCGTGACCATCGGTCAGCAACAGAACCCGATTGATTTTTTGCGGATCGAGTTGCGTCTTTACGTGTTCACAGCCTTTGAGCCATCCTCCCGATAAATTGGTAATACCGCCTGCTCTCACCTTTTGGATAGAATTTTTGAGTGCAGCTTTGTTAGTCACAGCCTGGGGTGGCACAACACTGTCCACTTCATCGTCGTAAACAACTACTGAGAGAATGTCATAAGGCTCAAGTTGATCTACTACAGACTCAGCAGCTTTTAGGGCGTGATGCAAGGGCGCGCCTGCCATAGAGCCGGAACGGTCAATTACAAGAGAAAGGTTAAGGTTACGTCGGGGAGATTCAGCTATGTCAACACGAAAACGTAGCAGAATATTAGTCTTTAATGAAGATCCTGCGGGGAGGATGGACTGGTCAAATTCGTAACTTGTCTTAATCATTTTTTATATCCTTTCAAATTGTCTTTGAGAACCCACAAGTCTTATGATGCCGGGACAGCCAGTGCTTTATTTAGTTTACCCAGAAATAAGTTTGTTCAGTGTAAAAAAAGAATTTGATGTAAGATTTTATAGTTTTTGGATTTCACCAACGTAGGCAAAGCCCGTCGTAGACATCGCTTTTTCGAGAAAAGTTGGCGATCTGTTGACTTTATCCTTCTCCACTCTCTGGTACTGAAAGGCGATCGCATTGGTAACAATTGCGGGAAACTGAAAGCAGAGATATTAGGAGAGGAGAACCGAATGAGTTGGACTAAAGTTTTGGCAGTCGAAGCACTTTCCCCGGGTGCGCGAGAAGTGGTGAAAGTTGGCGATCGGAAAATTCTGCTTTTGAATCACGAAAATCAGCTTTATGCTGTAGATAATACCTGCCCTCACTTAAAATTACCGCTGAAAAGTGGGAAAATAAGTGAAAGTGGGGCAATTGTTTGTTCTTTCCATCGCAGTGCTTTTGACCTGCGGACTGGTGAAGTCAAAGATTGGTGTTCTTGGCCCCCTGGTGTAGGTAAGGTACTCTCGTTAGTTTCACAACCAAAGACATTACCAGTGTTTCCAATTCGTGTAGAAGAAGGTAGCATCTGGGTTGATGTACAAGAGAAATAGTACCCTCTCACTGAATTTGCTGAAACAATTCTGAGTCAAAAAAAGAAAAACCCAGCTAATAAATTTAGCTGGGGTTTCTATTAAAATTTACACAATTTAAACGTTTTGTTATGATGTAATTTTGGGTTGTGTGTTAGCATTGTCGGCTTCTATAGAAGCTGTAGCACTTTGAGATTGACCTAAATTGACTTTGAATACCTTGCTTTGCTCTTGCTCAAGTTTGGGTAAAGTCAAAATTAAAATCCCATCTTTCAAGTCTGCCTTAACTTGTTGATTCTGAACTTTGGCTGGCAGAGGTATTACTCTAGTGAACTTACCATACCGGAATTCAGAATGAAGTTTAGCGTTAGATTGGGACTGCTTTTCATAACGATGTTCGCCAACAATCGAAACTGCATCTTGAGTGACTTGAACATCAAGGTCTTTAGCTTCAACGCCTGGAATCTCAACTTTTAATAGCAACTCGGAACCATTATCATGTAATTCAACAGCAGGAACCCATGCTGTTTTCGATGATCGAGAAATCTCAGAGTTGCCGCGCTCGGCTACTGTCAGATCAGAGAAGAGTTGATCCATTTGACGACGCAGAATCTCAATTTCACGGAATGGTTCCCAACGAAGGAGTGCCATATTTCAATCTCTCCTTAACTTTCTAATTCAATTTTGGGTAATCAAACAAAGTTTTAGAGGTATCTAGAAGTTTCAGATATTTAAGTAATTATCGAACCTCTAGTTTTTTTGAGAGGAGCTTTATTTCTTCTCTCTAGTAAGTAATTTAATAAAATCAAAATCTCAAAACAGTTGGGTAAACCGTACAAGCATCGGTTGGATTTACCGTATCAAACAAAAAAAGGATGAAAAACTTGAGATAGCTGATATCAAAGTAAGTATGCAATAATAAATTAAACTGCGTTACGTAATGTAAATTTAATTACATTCGCTTGTAGTCAGAAGCTCTAGCCCAATACTAAGGGCTAAAACCGCTAATTATTGTATCAAAAGATATGCTGGACATAGCTTGCTGTAAAGGAAAAAGACCAAGCAGTGAATGCCAAACCATTAAATAAACAAGGTGTATGGGCAAATGGCACTAAGAAAAGCCCAAAGACTTATGTAGCATCTTTCCCAGCCTGGAGGCTGGGGGCGTATTCTGAATGGGCTGCTGTCTCTCGTCAACAAAGAGGAGGCAGAGCCTCAGGGAATGGTTTCCCAGCCTCTAGGCTGGGAACCAGTTGGGGCAAGGGCTGTATCTTAACTTAGTGCCATTCGTGTATGAGCAATGTCCGCGTTGTATCTTTGTCTTTCGATCTTCTTGCGTCACAGAGATTTGGCAGTATTAACAAGTTATCCTGCTTAATCTGAAATTTTTCCATACACCCGATGCTGAAGTATGGTGGTAAGGAACGATGATTTTATTTACAATCTGGTGATATAGTTTTGCTTTCTGATTTCATGTTCAGTTTGATTCAACAAATTATTATTGATTGAAAATTAACTTAGGAACTGATATGGATGCTCAAAAAATCAAAATTTTATTAGTTGATGACAACTTAGAGAATTTACATTTTTTATCAGACATCCTTCAACACCAAGGTTATCAGGTGCAAAGTGTTATTTCTGGGCAATTGGCAATTAATACGGCGCTCACTTCTCCTCCTGACTTGCTTTTGCTAAATGTTCTCATGCAGGAGATGGATGGTTATGAAGTTTGTCAAAGGTTGAAAGCTAACGATAAAACTCAAGAGATGCCGATAATATTTTTCGGTGCTTTAGATGAATTTTTTGAAAGAACCGATGTTTTCGATTTAGGCAATATTGACTATATTTATCAACCATTCCAAACTAAAGAAGTTTTATTACGCGTACAAAATCAACTCACTATCCAAAGGCTGAAACAACAATTAAAAGAGCAAAATGCTCAACTGCAACAGGAGATTAAAGAGCGTCAACTGGTTACAGTTAAGTTAAATATTTGTAACAGACAAATAGAAGATATTTTTAAAGAAATTCCCGTTAGCCTTAGCAAATCCATTTGTAGAGAAGTTTACCAAAGCGAACGCCTTTTAGTCGAAGCTGCCCTGAAGAAGAGTGAAATTCAGTATCGTCACTTGGTAGAAACATCCCAGGATATGATCTGGTCGGTGGACATTAATGGACTAATTACCTTTGTCAACCCGGCAGTCAAACAGATTTATGGCTATGAACCCCAAGAAATGATCGGGCGTGTCTTGACTGATTTCATCTCGCCTACACAAGTTGCTGAAGATAGAGTAGCGTTTGAGCGGGTTCTTCAAGGAAAGTCGATCTTTCAACATGAAACTACCTGTGTTGCTAAAGATGGTACTTTACTTTATCTAATGTTTAATGCGATCGCATTACGCAACGAAGAAGGTCAGGTTATAGGCATAACTGGCACTGCTAGTAATATTACACAGCGTCGGGGAGTGGAAAAATTACTCCAAGAAAGTGCAATTAAGCTCCGCAACCATAACCTAGTCCTCACGCAATTGGCACAAAATCAGACACTTTATCAGGGTGATTTGAAAACAGCTTTGAGTAAAATCACAGAAGCAGCTGTCAAGAATATTGGGATGGAACGAGCTAGTGTCTGGCTATATAACGAAACAGGCATGAAAATCCAATGTTTCGATCTATTTGAAGGTAGTCGCAATCAACACAGTCAAGGACTTTCCTTATTAGTAGCAAACTATCCAGCTTATTTTGCAGCTTTGCAGCAAGAACAACCAATTGCTACAGATAATGCCCATACCGATCCCAGAACTAAAGAATTTTCTGCGTCTTACTCAAGATTAAACATTACCTCTGTACTTGATACACCCATTCGGCTGGAGGGAAAGACTGTAGGAGTTTTATGTTTAGAAGCAGTGAAAGTTACTCATTATTGGACGCTAGAAGACCAAAATTTTGCTCGCTCTTTGGGCAATTTAGTCTCCTTAGTGTTGGAGGCAAAAGAACGTCAACGGGCAGAAGCAGCGCAACGAGCTTCTGAAGAAAAGTTAGCATCAGCTTTTCGGTCATCTCCCGATCCAATTGCCTTAATTACGGTTCGCAACAAACGCTATATTGAAGTTAACGACAGCTTTTGTCGCTTTTTTGGTTATTCTCGTTTTCAGGTAATCGATCGCACCGATGAAGAATTAAATTTTTGGGTGAATCCAGAAGAATATAATTTTCTCACCCACATTTTGCAACAAACAAAAGCCATCCGCAACTTTGAGATTGATGTCTGCACTACAACAGGAGAAATCAGGACAACACTGTTGAGTGCAGAAATGATTAAGATTGATGGGCACTGGTACGTACTGGGCACAGCGAAAGATATTACTGAACGCAAGCAGGCAGAAAATGAAAGCCGTTTACTGCTGTTGACAACCCAAGCTATCACTCGCGCCAGTAATGTCAAAAGCGCCTTAGCAGTAGTTTTACGCTTAATTTGTCACACCATTGGCTGGGATTTTGGTGAAGCATGGATACCTAATGAAGATGGGACTGTTTTAAAACACAGTCTAGGCTGGTACGGTGACGAGTGTAGTTTAGCAGAATTTTCCCGCCAAAGCCAAGGTATCAAATTTGCTCTGGGAGTGGGACTACCAGGAAGAGTTTGGCAAAACCAGGAACCAGAATGGATAGAAGATGTTTCTAAAGTTACAGAGCCAATTTTTTTGCGATCGCAACAAGCAGCCAAGGTAGGATTAAAAGCTGGTTTTGGTGTTCCCATAGTGGCCGGAAGGCAAGTATTAGCTGTTTTAGTATTTTTTAAACGTAGCTTAGTATTGGTCGATCGGCGTTTACTCTTACTAGTTAGTGCTGTTGCAGCTCAGTTGGGTGGGTTGATTGAGCGCAAAACCCTAGAACAAGAATTAGCACTCAGAGAAGCTCGTCTCAATGCCTTTTTTAGCAGTGCCCCCGTCGGCATGAACATTTTAGATAAACAACTGCGGTTTGTGCAAATCAATCAACTGCTGGCGGAAATTAATGGAGTACCTCAGCAAGATCATATTGGTCAAACTATCTATGACATTTTACCTCATATCGCCCCTCAAGTGGAACCAATTTATCAACAGGTTTTGTTGACTGGTCAACCCATTATCAATCAAGAATTAAGCGGCGCATCAATTAAAGAACCAGATGTTATTCGCCACTTTTTAGCTTCTTATTTTCCGATTCTTGGTGAAGACGATCGCCCCTCTGGTGTCGGCACAGTTTTAGTAGAAATTAGCTATCGCAAACATGTCGAACAAGAACTGCGTTTAGCCAACGAACGCCTACAATATCTGCTTACCTCTAGCCCTGTAGTCATTTATAGCAGCAAAACATCAGAAGATTTTGGCATTACCTTTATTAGTGAGAACGTTAAAGAAATGGTGGGCTACGAAGCACAGGAATTTATCAATAACTCCAGTTTTTGGCTTCATCATGTCCATCCCCAAGATATTGAACTGATCTCGGAAAAATTTTCCCATTTTGTTGAGCAGGAGTACATTTCTTACGAATACCGTTGGTTACACGTTGACGGAACTTATCACTGGTTCTACGAAAAGATGAGGTTAATTCGTGACGAAGCTAACTTCCCCATCGAATGGGTTGGTTATTGGGCAGATATTAACGATCGCAAATTAGCAGAATTAGCTTTGCAATCAGGTCAGCAACGATATCAACTTCTAGCAGAAGCCTCACCAGTTTGTATATTTCACACTGATATGAATTGCAATGTCTTATATTTTAATCAACGCTGGAGTGAAATTACTGGATACAGTATAGAAAAGTCTCTGGTAAAAGGTTGGACAAATGCTGTACATCCAGAAGACCTCGAACAACTATTCTTGGTATGGAATCAAGCCAGAGCCACTAAGTCAACGTATAAGTATGAACATCGTTTCTTGCGTGATGATAGTACAGTAGTCTGGGTAATTTGTCAGGCTTTGCCCGAATTTGGAGATGATGGAGAAATCAAAGGCTATATTGGTACAATTACAGATATTACTGAGAGAAAATTAGCAGAAGAAGCCTTGTGTGAGAGTGCAGAAAGGGAAAGAGCGATCGCCCAAGTAATTCAAAGAATGCGCCAAACACTCGATCTAGAGACGATATTTGCAGCTACAACCGAAGAATTACGGCAAGTACTCGACTGCGATCGGGTTGTTGTCTATCGTTTCAATCCTCACTGGAATGGCGAATTTGTCTCCGAGTCGGTGGGTAATGGTTGGATTTCTCTTATAGAAGAACACAATAATCATCCCGATCTCACAGAGGGTGTTTTACAAGATGGCCGTTGCCTGGCAAAAATTTTGGATATTGCAGATAATCCAGTGGAAGATGCCGATCTGCAAGCAACTCCAGGCACAAATTTTCGCTGTGTCCCAGACATTTACAAGGCTGAATTTCATCCTACTTATATCAACCTTTTAGAGCGCTTTCAGGCCAAAGCCTACATTATTGTCCCCATTTTGTATGGTAGTCAGCTTTGGGGATTACTGGCGAGTTATCAAAATTCTGATTCCCGCCAATGGAAACCAGAAGAAATCAACATCGTAGTTCAAATTGGCAATCAATTGGGTGTTGCGCTACAGCAGGCACAATTGCTGGCGCAAACTCAAAGACAGTCACAAGCATTGCAAGAAGCAGTAATCATTGCTGATGCCGCTAACCGTGCCAAAAGCGAATTCCTCGCTAACATGAGCCACGAACTGCGTACCCCACTTAACGCCATCCTTGGTTTTACCCAAGTCATGAGCCACGATTGTACTTTATCCACTGAACATCAACAAAATCTAGCAATCATCAATCGTGCTGGCGAACATCTCCTCAACTTAATCAACGACATTTTAGAAATGTCTAAAATCGAAGCCGGCAGAATAACATTAAATCTCAACAGTTTTGACTTAATTCGCCTCTTGGAAAACCTCGAAGAAATGTTGCGCTTTCGTGCCACCTCCAAAGGATTAGAATTGGTCTTTGAATATACATCTCGTCTTCCTCAATACATCCAAGCTGATGAAAGTAAACTGCGTCAAGTCTTACTTAACCTCCTGGGAAATGCCATCAAATTTACCGATACTGGAAGGGTGACGTTGCGGGTGGGGATGGGGACTGGGGACTGGGGGCTAGAGACTGGGGACTGGGGCAGTAGAGCAGGGGGAGCATGGGGAGCAGGGGAGCGGAGGAGAATAATTAATCCCCAATGCCCAATGCCCAATACCCAATCCCCAATACCCAATCCCCAATCCCTAATCATCGAGGTACAAGATACCGGTCGCGGTATTGCGCCACAAGAAATTGACCTACTGTTTGAAGCTTTCGGGCAAACTGAAACCGGAAGAAAATCGCAACAGGGAACAGGACTAGGTTTAGCAATTAGCCACAAATACGTGGAACTAATGGGGGGAAATATTAGCGTCGCCAGCACTATTGACGAGGGAAGTAAATTTGCTTTTGATATTCAAATTAATCTAGCTACAGCTAGCGAAATCCAGGTCAAAAAAACTAGATGTCAAGTTATTAGTTTAGCTCCTGCTCAAAGCGAATACCGCATTTTAGTAGTTGATGACGCCACAGAGAGCCGTTTAGTACTAGTGAAAATTCTGACATCTATTGGTTTTGCAGTCCAGGAAGCAGTAAACGGTACTGAAGCGATCGCACTTTGGCAGAAATGGCAACCACACTTAATCTTAATGGATATGCGGATGCCAATTATGGACGGCTATGAAGCCACAAGAATTATTAAAGCGAGAGTTGAAACCTCAATCCCAAAGCGCACAACTATTATTATTGCTTTAACTGCCAATGCCTTTGAAGAACAACGAGAAGCAATGATCAAAGCAGGTTGTGATGATTATATTAATAAGCCTTTCCGTGAAGAACAATTACTAGAAAAATTAAGCGAATATTTAGGAGTTCAATATATTTATCAAGAAGAAAGCTATCAGCTAATAGACCCAAAAGAAGAAGGATTAAAATTAATGTTGACGCTCACCGATTTAGTGACTCTATTATCTGCAATGTCACCAGAATGGGTGAAACAGTTGTACACCGCCGCAGCGCAATGTAGTGATGATTTGATTTTAGAATTGATTGAGCAAATCCCTTCTGAAAATGCTGTATTAAGAAATTTCATCAAGAATTTGGCTCATGATTTTCAGTTTGAGAAAATTATGGAATTGACGAGTATTGCCGGAATATCATAGCGGTTATCATTCACATGAGGTACACCCGTAAGGGCAATACCCTGCGGGAAGCCGCTTCACGCAATCAAATACGATTCCTATATTAAGTCCCAATACCGCTTGGTTAAGAATTTTCAACTAGGAATTGAGTTCGGGGTAAAGGTTAAAGGTTTTTTCTTTTCCTTTCCCTTTACTCTATTCCCCTTAACCGACAAGTATTGGATTGGAGTTAAGTACTTAATATTCGGGTTGAAAGAACTGGAACACGAGCAGGTAAATCATATCATCAGATCGTCTGTTACATTTAAGACATCTTCTGAGTTAAACAGAATTGTAGGGTTAAGAAAGCCAACAAACTTAATTTCCTTAAAGAAAGTGGGTTTAGAGTACCTGTAATATGGGAGACTTGGCAATATTCCCTAATTCCCTATAAATCAGATTCACGATGAGTAACACAATTTCGGATATTGCAGTCAAGACCATTAACGGTGAGGATAAACAATTAAACGAGTACACCGGCAAGGTACTCTTAATTGTGAATGTGGCTTCCTATTGCGGTTATACTTCTCAATACGAGGGGTTAGAAAAACTAAACCAGAAGTATAGAGAAGCAGGGTTACGTATTTTGGGGTTCCCTTGTAATGATTTTGGAGCGCAGGAACCAGGAAGCAATGAAGAAATTGTGCAATTCTGCACTAGTAAATATAGTGTTACATTTGAACTATTCGATAAAGTTCATGCTAAAGGCTCACAGCAGCATCCACTTTATGAGCAACTTACCAAAGCCGTTGAGCCAACGGGGACTGTTGCTTGGAACTTTGAAAAATTTTTAGTTAATAAGCAAGGTGAAGTAGTCGCTCGATTTAATAGTAGCGTGCAGCCAAATTCACCAGAAATAATTGCCATAATTGAGAAGGAATTAGCAAAATAGTCATTGGTCATTGGTTATTAGGTAAAATTTTCTATCCTATTAACTATTGACTGTTAGCTCTGGACTATTAAATTTATTTGCGTCTAGTGCTTTAATTGAGAATATTGTCTCAATGAGTAGTTTAATTTATTTGTGTCTAATTTGTCATGAACGTTGCAATCATTGGTTGTGGTTATGTTGGTTATAAAGTTGCTCAATATTGGCAGCAAAATATGAATTTTGTTGTCAGCGTAACCACAACTTCCCCTGAGCGTATACCTGCACTACAATCAGTATCTCAAAGAGTTATAGTTACCTGCGGTAATGACATAGATAGTCTAAAATCAGTTTTGCACAATCAAGATGTTGTACTTTTGAGTATTGGTGCAAAAAGTGGAGAAGTTTATGAAGAAACTTATCTACAAACTGCCCAAGCTTTAGTTTCATGTTTGCAGCAAATTAAGAGTGTGAAACAATTAATATACACAGGAAGCTATGCTGTCTATGGTGACAGAAATGGTGTATGGGTAGATGAAGAAACACCCCTTGCACCCGCTAATTTAAATGCACAAATTCTTAGAAAAACAGAGGAGATATTGCTATCAGCATCTAGCGAATATCTCCGTGTTTGTATCTTCCGCTTAGGAGGAATTTATGGAACCGGCAGAGAATTAGTAAAGATATTTAGCAGATACTCTAATACAACCCGTCCCGGCAGTGGTGAAGATATCACAAATTGGATTCATTTAGATGATATTGTTGGTGCGATAGAATTTGCCCGTCACCGTCGTTTACAAGGGATTTACAATTTAGTTGATGATGCACATCTTACTAGCCGAGACTTGTTAGATAGCTTATTTGAAAAATATAATTTACCCAAGGTTAAATGGGATACTTCTGTCAAGAGTATCCGGCCATATAATGCTTGGGTATCCAATGAAAAACTCAAAGAAGCTGGATACGAGTTGATTCATCCACAGATGATTTTTTAGTAAGTATTAACAACTAGGAATTATGCAACCATCTGCTGTAGCAAAAACAACCAATTTAACAGCATCTCCTAGCCAGTTTTATCGTTGGCAGAATTATCGTTGTGCCTACGAAGTTCATCAACCAATTAATACAACATCTGAGGGCATTCCCTTACTGCTAATCCATCCGATTGGCGTTGGATTATCGCGACAATTTTGGCAGCGATTTTGTCGCGAGTGGTATAATCAAGGTCAACGAAATTCAATTTATAACCCTGATTTACTAGGATGTGGTGAAAGTGATATGCCTCATCTGGCTTACACTCCTAGTGATTGGGCAGAACAGTTGCAGTACTTTTTACAAGAAGTAGTGCAAAAACCTGTAATTGTAGTAGTGCAAGGTGCTTTATTGCCAGTTGCGATCCAATTAGTCCAAAAAGAATCAAATTTAATTGCCGGACTAGTACTTTCTGGGCCGCCACCGTGGGCTTTAATGACAAATAAATCACCAAAATGGCAAGAAAAATTCCTTTGGAATGTGTTAGATTCGCCTTTTGGAAATCCTTTTTATCGCTATGCACGCACCCCAAAATTTTTACGTTCTTTCTCGACTCGTCAACTCTTTGCTTCTGAGAATGCTGTGGATGCAGAGTGGTTAAATACATTGGTTGCAGGTGCAGAAAATCTTGCTAGTCGCCATGCAGTATTTTCTTTTTTAGCAGGGTTTTGGCGAGATGATTATACTAATTTTATTGCCTCTATTGGGCAACCAACATTAACAGTTGTGGGGGAAACTGCATCGAGTATTAGCCAAGACAATAAAAAAGAAAGGCCGGATGAACGTTTGGCTCACTACCTTGCTTGTTTGCCTCAAAGTCGAGGTATAAAAATAAATGGGCGTAATGTTTTACCTTATGAATCAACTACTGAATTTGTAGCAGCGATCGCTCCATTCATTAATGAAGTTTTTTAGCTGATTAACAGTTACATTGTGCCAGTTCTCCCATGATAGGTTATGACTGGAGTTGATTACTAAAGGCAAGCAAAATTATGTTACCCAATCGCCGAGGACAAAGAGTACCTAATGTCACGTTTCATACTCGCAAGGATAACCAGTGGGTGGATGTGACAACTGATGAATTGTTTGCTAATAAGACAGTGGTTGTCTTCTCTTTACCAGGTGCTTATACCCCAACTTGTTCATCAACTCATCTCCCTGGGTACAACGAATTGGCTCCGGTTTTCAAAGAAAATGGTGTCGATGACATTATCTGTATTTCTGTGAATGATGCCTTTGTGATGAACGAATGGGCCAAGGAGCAAGAAGCGGAAAATATCACACTAATTCCTGATGGTAATGGTGAATTTACTGAAGGCATGGGTCTGCTGGTAGATAAATCAGACTTGGGGTTTGGGAAGCGATCGTGGCGCTATTCTATGCTGGTGAGAGATGGCGTAATTAGCCAGATGTTTATTGAACCAGAAGAGCCAGGAGATCCCTTTAAAGTGTCCGATGCTGAGACAATCCTCAGATACATCAACCCCCAAGCAGTGAAGCCCGAACTAGTTTCACTGTTTGCGAAAGTCGGTTGTCCCTTCTGTGCGCGTGCTAAGACGATGCTCAAGGAACATGGCATTAACTATGAAGAAATTACCTTGGGCAAGGATATCACCACACGCTCGTTACAAGCGGTTACAGGTGCGACAACAGTTCCCCAAGTGTTTATCGATGGTAAATTGATTGGTGGTTCTGAGGCATTAGAAGCCTACTTCGCTGCTAAATAGGTTTCATTAGGGGCGCACAGCTAGCTGTGCGCCCCCATAACGTATTCAAAGATCGCCATTTATTCTGTTTTGAATTTTAGTAACGGCGATCGCGTTCCAAGTCATAAATCACTTTCTCTAAGTACCATGTATCTGATTGACCCTGGTGCTTCTGGCGCTGCTGTTTGAGTAATCGTTCGGCTGTTGTCAAATCACCGTTAAGTAAAACAAGTAAACGTTTTTGCAGTTTTCTGTTTTTCGGATCGCTGAAGTATGGCTTAGAAACATTGCTCCGTGGTTGAGATGACCACACTTTGATTAAGATAAGCGATAAGCTAACGAGCAAAAGCACCACAATCAATCCCATACTGATTGAGATTAAGTATTTATTACCTTGTATTGTGTAAAAATTTTAATTTTATAGCATCAGTGATTTCTTGGATGTTTTCGTGATGAAATTGAAAAACATCTAAATTGCACTAATCAAATTCTTGTGGGGTGGGCAACATGAACCCCCTGATTATACAAAGTAATTAACAAATCTTCAGATGAATCGATGTATTTTTGTTTAGTTACTGACTACGGATCAGATAAAATTGATTCGGATTGAATTTCCATTTATTGAAAAGACAATATGTTTGCCAGAATTCGCCGAATTTTGAGTCAATTTTTTAGTAAATCAAGGACAATCAATAACGAACCACTGAATAAAGTGAGTTTGGTTGTGATTATTATAATTGATATTTTTATCTTGATTAATGTCTTTACAGGAATTGATGATATTAGCAGATGGCATATCAGTCCGACCGCAGCTTATCCATGTTATTCAGAGTGGCAAAATTATCAGACAAAAACCACTAAAGATAAAGACTATGACATTGTTAGACTTTCATTGCCATATAACCCAAACAATCAACTCAGTTTTCAGCGAAACTATCAGCAAGCTGAAGTAGGACATTTAGGTAAGGTTTCTAAAACTTGCCTGCAATATGCAGACTACAAAGATAAACTTAATAATCCTGAAAAGCAGGAAATTATCAAAACTATTGATCGGGAACAAGCAAGAATTAGTAGGCTTGAACAAACCAATAGCACTATTAAATCTCAATATGACTCAACGTTATTAGAAAAAATTGCAGGTCAGGGTCGTGAACAATCAATTAATCAAGTCAGTGCTGAAAAAGCTAAACAGACATTAGAGCAAAATAATCGCCAAATCTCTACCCTAAAACAAGAAATTTCTACTCTTAAAAATGAACTACTTACCAAACCAGAAAATATTAGTTTTCTAGCCTTTATTAAAGATACTAATCAATTCCGGGAAGTTGAAAAAGGTTATCAGCAGGCATCATTTTGGTATCCAAGTATCCAGCTTGCTTTCCAGTCTCTTTTTCTTTTACCACTGATTCTGATTGCCTTATCAGTTCACAATTTTGCCCAAAGAAGAGGATATGGACTTGTCTCGCTAATTAGCTGGCATTTGCTAGTTATCTTTTTTATCCCACTAATTGTTAAAATATTTGAATTTCTCCAAATAGGTGTAATATTTAGATTCTTCTTTGATATAATTAGCGCCCTTTTTGGTGGTTTACTTTTCCTAATCAATTATATTTATATTTTACTGATTCCAATTATTGGCTTTGGAATTATCCAGTTTTTTCAAAAATTTGTCTTCAATGTCAAAGTCCAAGCAGCTAGCAGAGTTCAAAAATCCCGCTGTGTCAATTGCGCTAAGAAAATTCGACATCTTGATACTTACTGTCCGCACTGCGGTTATTATCAGGACGTTGAATGCCAAAACTGTCATAATCTTACTTATAAGCATTTGTCGTACTGTAAACATTGTGGAACTGCTCAAAATTCCAGTAATTTGTAATTAGTGAAGTCGTTGATTAGTCTTTTTAAGTTAGATATGGAAAAAGTGGAAAAAGCTAACAAAGAGAGTCAGTCGCCACTTGATTTTCTCAAAAACTTGTTAATTGCTCGTTGGCGATCGCTCTTGCTACTATTGATAGGAGTCTATTTACCTTTGCAGGTATTTGAAATCCTGACAGTGAAAATATGGGAGAATCAAGCAGGCTTACCGTGGGATGTGCCTATTTTGTTAACAGTCCATTCTACAGCCAACCCACAGTTAGATGTTTTAGCTGTCACTCTCGCTCTAGTTGGGTTGCCTTGGACGGCGGTACCGATTTTAGGTGCGATCGCACTCATCTTACTACTTCAAAAACGCTGGCGATCGCTAGCTTATTTACTCACCACCTCATTGGGAAGTGTGATTATTAACCGCACAGCAAAGCAATTAATGCATCGAGTGCGTCCACAATTGTGGGAGTCTATTGCACCTGAGTATAGTTTTGCATTTCCCAGTGGTCATGCCATGACGAGTATAACTCTGGTAGCAATTTTACTATTTTTAACTTGGGCTACCTCCTGGCGCTGGTTGGTTTTCATCTTTGGTAGCTTATATATCATCGCTATTGCCTGGTGTCGTCTTTATGTGGGAGTTCATTTTCCTAGTGACATTCTCGCAGGTTGGATGGTTGCATTAGGTTGGACAATTGGCGTCAGCCTAATTATCAAACCCCATAGTACTAAAGCCCAATCTGTAGATCAGGAAAGCGCTGAGGATGAAACTACCTTACTCCCGGAAGAAAGAAAGTTGATCGCTGAGGAGTAACATTTAAGGTTTAGTTGGGGACTGAATCCCTATCTAAATCTTCCCTATTTTAATCTTGTTGATGGGCAAATTTATAACCACCCCACAGCGAAAGAGCGATCGCAACCACCAGCAAAATCGGTATACTGTACCAAGGAAATTGAGACAAGGGTAAATGAGCAACTGCACGCAATCCCATGCTGGCGTAGGTTAGTGGCAATAGGTAAACTAAGACTTTGAAAGCCGTTGGTAATGTCGCCGGGTCAAAGAAGGTCGCTCCTAAGAATGACATGGGGATAATGATAAAATTGTTGTAGAGTCCGACTGATTCGAGCGATCGCACACTCAACCCCACAATCACTCCTAACCCGGCAAATACCGAACAATTCAGCGCCACCAACAGCAGAAATAGTGGATTGATAAAATTCCAGTTTCCAGTCAACAGCAGCGCTACCAAAATTACCGAACCGGAAGTCATCAACCCCCGCACGACTCCCGCCAGCATTTTACCGATATACAACGCTAAGGGATGTATGGGAGTTAGCAATAATTCCTCAAAGGTTTTAGTAAATAATCTGTCTCCACAAATGGAAAATGTCGTTCCAGCAAAGCTAACCGTCATCGACGACAGCGCCACCATTCCCGGTAATATAAATTCCAAATAGTTATTATAGTTACCACTAATTCCTGAACCTGGTTTGATGGAACTACCCAAACCCAAGCCAAAAGCTAAAATATATATCAGTGGAGATATTAAGCCTGATGCCGCAATTGGTAAGATTCTCACACGTAAATCTAACCAATCTCCCCAAAAAATAGTCAGACTATCAGCTAGGAAGATTTGCAGTTGCGAAGTTTTGAACCTCTTGCCCGAAGGTAGCGCTCTTTGAGATATCACGTGCTTCCAATTACTTATCAAAATTTTATTAAGTATTAATTTACATTGTTTTACACATCAATTACTAGGGGTAACAAAAATATCTATCCTAAAAATTTAAAATTAACAACAAAATATATAGGACCAGCCCTTTCAAGGTGTCTGTTTTTAGGTACTATTTTTGGGATAGAATTTTAG
>NZ_JABXKK010000026.1 GCF_017115045.1 Nostoc sp. NMS8
ATCAAAACCTACGCTCTTATGGCGTTATTGCTGCTTAATTTTGTCCGAAGTATTGTATTAATACGCCTTAAATCACACTCAATCTACCAGAGCTAACATTTGAAGAACTTAAACAGAAATACCATAGGCACTTGATCGGGTGGCTCTTACTTATAATTCTACTCCCACCCAAGTTTCTCTAGCGTGGCTCATTGCTAATCCTACCATTACCGCACCTATTGTTAGTGCAACAAAGGTTGAGCAACTCAACGATATCATCAAAGCTGTCAATATAAATCTCGATCAAGATGCTATTGACCTTTTCAATCAAGCTAGTTCTTCAAACAGTTAGTATAGCTACCTTAACTGTGAGTATGTCAAGCAGTGCTTGCTATAAAATGCTACCTGCGGCTTTAATTAAATCGGCTGCTTTTTCGCCAATCATAATAATGGGCGCGTTTGTGTTGCCCCTGACCAGAGTTGGCATAATCGATGCATCCGCAACCCGCAATCCCTTAACCCCATATACTCGCAGTTCGGGATCTACCACTGCCATTGGATCAGTGCCCATTTTGCAAGTGCCAGCTGGATGATGTCCAGTACTGCAAGTTTCCCGGACGTAGGCAACGAGTGCTGCATCGCTAGTCACACTTTCCCCCGGAGCAATTTCCCTACCGCCAAACTCATCAAAACCACGAAACTGAAACAGTTGCCGCATTAATCGAATCCCGGCAATGAGAAGACGCACATCAGCTTCACTTTGCAAATAATTCATCCGTATAACTGGAGCATCTTGGGGGTCAGATGAGCGCAAACTGACACTGCCAATGTTTTGGAAACGAGTCAAAGAGACTACACCCGTGAATCCCCAATTGGGACGGACATAGCCAGGCGGTAAATATATATCGGGGCCGAAGAAGAACTGGACATCGGGTGCAGCCTCCAGGTTGCCCTCGCTATGAAAGAACAGTCCGGCTTCAGACACATTACTAGTGATAGCAGGGTGTACCTCTTGAGTCGTCTGTTGGGTTACTGGAACGATCAGGTGGTCTTGCAGGTTTTGACCGACCCCTGGCAAATCAGCCACGACAGAAATTCCTAGCCCTTGCAGGTATTCTGCATCGCCAATGCCGCTTTGCAGCAATAACTTGGGTGACTCAAACGCGCCCGCACTTAAAATTACTTCCTGGTTGACTCTGACCTGATGCAGCATTCCCTCGTGCAGATATTCCACTCCAACAGCGCGAGTTTCCTCAAACAACAAGCTCCTCACCAACGCTCCTGTCGTTATAGTCAAATTAGGACGCTGGAGAATCGGCAACAGGAAGGCAGCAGCAGCACTGTGCCGAAAACCATCTTTGATTGTCACCTGATAAAGTCCGGTTCCTGACTGCTGCATCCCGTTGAAATCAGGATTGTAGTCGTATCCCATTGCTACACAGGCATCGACAAAGCGTTGCGATACTACAGCAGGGGAAATCAGATCGGTGACGCTCAACTCACCATCAACTCCGTGGTAAGCATTGCTACCGCGTTGCTGGTTCTCAGACTTCTTAAAATAGGGCAAGACATCTTGGTACGACCAACCGGGATTTCCTAGTGCCTGCCAGTGGTCATAATCGTGAGGATTGCCCCGGATATAAATCATGAGATTGATTGAACTGCTGCCCCCCAAAACTTTGCCACGGGGACAAAACATTTTGCGATGATTCAAGTACGGCTCTGGTTCAGACAAATAGCCCCAGTCCACCTCGGAGCCTTGTAGATTGACACATTCCGGCGGAATATGAATCTCCGGTTTCGTATCTGGGCCGCCTGCTTCAAGGAGTAACACAGTTGTATCACTGTTTTGTGACATTCGGTTGGCGACAACGCAGCCTGCCGAACCTGCACCAATAACAATGTAGTCATACTTAGTAGTCATACGCCGACCTAGCACTCTCAAAATTAGCCAAAGAGCTTATTCTACAACGGTTTGAAGCTGCTTAACTGAGCCAGTGGAAAACCGACATAATCCTTGATGTAGCGATCGCACTCCCCAGAATCTGGAACGGAGTGCAGAAAAGAATTGTGGTTTCCTGCAACAACAGAGCTAGCAACATGAAGCCATTCTGGAGAACTCCCATAATTTTAACTGCGATCTGCGATCGCTGGAGCTACCGTCATCGCTATCTTGATTTTCCAAAGAACTAACCAGCCATCCATCCCCCTTACTGAAGAATGGATAGCTACACAAGTGATAGATGGGGACAGCATCACAGTCCGCCAAACCGATGGTAGCCAAATCGAAGTTGAGCTTTGTGGAATTGATGCCCCACAAGTGAAACAAGGTGAAGTGCCAGCACAAGCATTCAGTAATGAAGCAAAAGATAAACTACTCAAGCTAGTCGCTGCTGCCGATAACCAAGTGATGATTATTCCAGTAGCAAAAGACAGCGATGGGCGTACTGTTGCTGAAGTGATGGCTCACGGGCAGGGTGAGGCTGAGATTAGTTTTCAAGAGGAAATGCTTAAAAGCGGCTTGGCTAAAACGCGACTTGGTGAAGTGGAATGCCCGAATCAAATAGCTTTCGAGAATGCCCAGAGGATAGCGATCGCTTCTAAAACTGGAGTGTGGAGTTAGGACAAACAAAATCTGCATTAAAGCTAAAACTAGAAGCAACAATTATAAAGAAAACAGGTTCTTGCGCTTGTTAGTCATGGCAACTAAATGTGGCATAGAATCCGACAAGTCAGACCACCAACGATCTAATTACCATTGATTTAAGCTACTACTGATAACCGTACTGCAAAATTTGGCTAGTCGTGTTTGAGCCGAGATATTAACGATGGGGCGTAACGGCAAGCACCAAATGCCCACCCGTCCAGACCGTGGCTCCCAGAGTATGCAGGATAACCAGAATTTTGAACAGCATCAGAAGCAATAAATCAGGACTTATTATCTCTTATGTCAGGATTTGTTAATTTATTTAGGGTGATTGAGCTATTTACCTCCAATTTTGTAAATATAGATACAAAAAATATTTATTTTATTCTTTCTGGTTTAGTCGCAGAGAGTAATGCTTGCAAGTTTTAATAGATTACAGATGCAGAAAGCCTATGTCCCATCAAACAGTTTCGGTTAATTCGACCGCCCCGACTCTGGCAACCCAGATCCCTTCAGATTGGAACCCCGTCTGCCACATCACGTACAACCGAGATACCTGGGTAAAGTTGCTCCAACCACCCAGTGACTATGCCTTTGAGGAAGCCAAGTTGCTCTGCCAGGAATCCTCAGTTACCTGGGTTGCCTGGGTGCCAGATTACGGTGAAGTGGTACTTGATCGCGGTGATTTTTATTGCTAATCAAAAGCATGGTTGATATACCCACCAGCTATTTCGCTAATGTTTTATTTGCCGGGTTAACAATGCAAGGTCAAGGTCTGGCTGGTATGGGCAAGTAAGTAATTCAGGTATTAAACAGGTTGAGTGTGATGAACGTCGATTCGGCTATTGATTGGGATGAAATATTTGAGTATCTGCCGGGGACAGTGGTAGAACTCAAAAATAATCCTGGGGTTTTGCATCAGATTGATTACTATGAAACCACAATGGTTCCTCCAATCTGGTTGGTGAACGATCCGCGTCCGCGTTACCCTCACGAGTTGCAAATTGTCTCTCGTCGTGACATCCAGGTTTGTGAGATAGGGTCGCAGGTTGTTGCATTCCGAGCAAGTGCTGCCTCTGGTATTTAGCGTGAATTAACTACCAAAAATTGAACTTAAATTTTGAGGATTGAGTGCAGCTTGGCTAATAACCTCTAACAAGAACAAACCTACATCCTTGAGCAGTAATTCATTTTGCTGAGTAATCTTGTAATTAGTAGCATTGGCTGGCGAATCACAATCAGATTTTTTTACACAGGGTCTTGCTTTCAGTTTTCCCGCAATAGTGGCTTTTCTAACGGCTTGCTGAGATCGCGAATTTTGGTACTTTAGCTTGTGTCAGTCCAGTAGCCAATGCTAGGAGGCTTCCGATGAGCTTTAGAGATTTGAGCATAACTACGAGCGCAGTAATTGTCACTTGCTCTTGGTCAAAAGCAGAAATTTTATAAAAACTAACTAAATTACGTAATCTTACTACTTACATTGTACTTAAGCTTACTTTAAAACAGAAAAGACTTGTGAGCATAGTACTTGCTTGCTTACAAGTATTAATTCAGTAATTACTACTATTTTTACTAATTAATCTGCTGCCAAATTTTCAATACTAATATAGGCTAACAATGGCGCAAACTGTGAACCATTCACCCGGTTCCATAGTCACCTGTCGCAGTCGGCAATGGGTAGTACTACCTTCTGAAAACCAGGATGTTATTCGCTTACGACCGCTTTCTGGCAACGAAGATGAAATAGCTGGTATTTATCAACAACTTTTACAAGAAAAATTAGAGAACATCCAATCAGCGACATTTCCCTTACCTCAAGCTAATAGCGTACAAGACCATGCAGCTGCACTTTTACTCATGGATGCTGCACGTCTTTTACTCCGTAGCGGTGCAGGCCCTTTTCGCTGTTTAGGGCGGTTATCACTGCGTCCTCGTCCTTACCAGTTAGTCCCTTTGTTGATGGCACTAAAGTTAGAGACGGTAAAATTACTGGTAGCTGATGATGTAGGGATTGGTAAGACCATCGAAGCTGGATTAATAGCTCGTGAATTGCTAGACCGAGGAGAGATGAAGCGAATTGCAGTGCTTTGTCCACCGCACTTATGTGACCAGTGGCAGCAGGAATTACATGAAAAGTTTCATATTGATGCGGTGGTTGTACGCTCTGGTACAGCTTCCAAGTTAGAGCGGAATATACCAAATAATGACAGTATTTTTAGTTATTATCGCCACCTGATTGTGAGCTTGGACTATGCCAAAGCAGAGCGTCGTCGTGCTAGTTTTATAACTCACTGCCCTGACTTAGTGATTGTGGATGAAGCACATACTTGCGCCCGTCCAAATAAAACCACTACATCACAGCAGCAGCGACACCAGCTGATTACAGAAATTGCTCAAAAACAAGAACAGCATTTACTGTTACTTACAGCTACTCCTCACAGTGGGATTGAAGAATCTTTTCTCTCACTTTTAGGTTTGCTGAAGCCGGAGTTTGAGCATTTCAATCTCAATAGCTTAACTGACAAACAACGTGACCACTTAGCGAATCATTTTGTTCAGCGCAGACGGGCAGATGTCAAGCTTTGGCTAGGGAATGAAACTCCTTTTCCTGAACGAGAGTCAAGCGAAGAATCATATAAGTTATCGAAAGAGTACAAAGAACTATTTGATGAAGTCTATGATTTTGCCCGTGGACTAGTGAAAACGACTACGGCGCACATGAGTCATGCTCAACGTCGGGGAAGATACTGGTCGGCTTTGGCTTTGATCCGTTGTGTCATGTCTTCACCTGCGGCTGCGATCGCTACATTAAATCGCCAAGTTAGTAAATCAAGTGATCGCTTACTGGGCGATTTAGACGAAGATTTGATGAGTTCTTATGTCCACGATCCCACAGAACAGGAACAAGCGGTTGATGCCTCACCAACTTTGGTCATAGAACAGGGACAGCAAAGTTACAAAGACGCAGACAAACGCAAGTTAAAAGCTTTTGTGCAATCAGCAGAAAAGTTGCAAGGTGGCAAAGACCAAAAACTGCAATCGTGCATTGCTACGGTAGAATCTCTGCTTAAAGACGAGATGAACCCGATTGTCTGGTGTCGCTATATTGCTACGGCAAACTATGTAGCTGATGCTCTCAGACAGAAATTAGAGAAAAAAGGTAGTCAGATCCGCGTAATTGCGATTACTGGAGAACTTTCTGAAGACGAGCGGGAAACTCGACTAGAAGAGTTAAAATCTTATCCCCAAAGAGTACTAGTTGCTACAGACTGTTTGAGCGAAGGAGTCAACCTGCAAACGCACTTCAGTGCAGTAATTCACTACGATTTACCCTGGAATCCTAATCGATTAGAACAACGCGAAGGACGTATTGACCGCTACGGCCAAACAGCAACTAAAGTGAAAGCCTGTTTGCTTTATGGTCGGGATAATCCTGTTGATGGTGCAGTTCTAGATGTTCTGATTCGCAAAGCTGTGCAGATTCACAAGTCTTTAGGGATTACTGTTCCCGTACCGATGGAAAGTACTACTGTAGCAGAAGCAGTATTTAAATCCCTTTTTGAACGTACTACTGAAGTTATTCAGTTATCGCTGTTTGAGTTTCAAGAAGAATCTGCGGTTGATAAAGTTCATAAGAATTGGGACAAGGCAGTAGAACGTGAAAAAACCAATCGGACTCGCTTTGCTCAACGTGCCATTAAGCCTGAGCAAGTAGAACAAGAATTAATTGACTCTGATCAGATTTTAGGGAATGAGCAGGATGTAGAGCGGTTTGTCCTATCGGCTTGCCTTCGCATTTCTTGTTCTTTAATTAAGAAAAAGCAGGGATGGTTACTTTCTCAACCACCGGATTTTCTCAAGTCAACTTTAGGGGATAAGTCGCGTTTACTCTCTTTTACCACCCCAGCACCGGAGGGCGTGGAATACGTAGGCCGGAATCACCCTTTAGTAGAAGGCTTGGCACGGTACATCTTAGAAGATGCACTCTCCTATACTACAGAACCGATCGCAGCACGATGCGGCTTTACTACAACTAATGCGGTACAAAAGCGCACAACTTTGCTGCTGGTAAGGTTACGGCATTTGCTAGACAGTTCTAAACGTACTACAGAAACGCGAAATACCACATCTCTACTAGCAGAAGAATGCGCGGTTATTGGCTTTACAGGTTCGCCCTCTAGCCCTAGCTGGTTGACGCAGTTGGAAGCAATATCACTACTGCAACAAGCGAAGCCAGTCAGCGATGCTGGTAAAGCTATCAAGCAGGTGGAAATTAGTGAGTTACTTCAAAGGCTAGAAGAACTCCAGCCAGATTTGGAAAAGTTTGCCAGAGAAAGAGCAGAAGAACTTTTACAAAGCCATAGACGCGTCAGAACAATGACCCAAGAAGGCCGAATTCGCGTCACCCCTCAATTGCCGATGGATGTTCTCGGCATTTTCATCCTCCAACCCGGACGTAAGTAAAAGGCTGGTCATAGTGCAAACGTACTGCTAACAGCCATTAATTTTTTATTTTTAATTCTCCAGATATGAAAACTACATTAACTGCGCTTCAAATCGAAGGAAATTTACTAGCTCCAGATATGACTGCCCAAATGCTAGAAGGCAGCATCAAAGGACAATTACCAGAAGACTTTGGTTTTAATAAAACTGATAAATTAGCAGATGAAATTGCTACTGCCTGGGGTGATGCTAAAGCATACTGGGCAGTATTTCAACGCGCATTGGCAAGGCTCGATGAGAATAACTCAGCTACTACAATTACCCGTGAACTTTGGACAGTGCCATTACTGCAAAGTCTAGGTTATGAACCTGTATACACTGCAACAGCCGAAGTAGTAGAAGGACAAACCTATGCGATTTCCCATCGTGGGGAACCAGGAGAAAATAAACCACCTATCCACATTATTGGTTGTCGGCTAGAAATCGATAAACGTCCTCCCAGTGGGACACCCAGGTTATCGGCACACGCACTGGTGCAGGAATATCTTAACAAGACAGAGCATCTGTGGGCGATCGCAACCAATGGTTATCGCTGGCGATTACTGCGTGACTCTTCGTTGATGACTCGGCTTACTTATATCGAATTTGACTTAGAACAGATTCTCGACGGCGAGAACTTTGCTGAGTTTGGGCTATTTTATCGGCTGTTCCACCGTTCCCGCTTGCCTGAAGGTGTAGATGATGCAGACAAGTGTTTGCTGGAATACTATCACCAAGAGGCAATTCAACAAGGCGGACGGGTACGCGAAAAACTACGGGATGGGGTTGAAAAAGCCTTAATTCAGCTAGGTAATGGCTTTATTCAACATCCGCAAAACGAACGCCTGCGTCAAAAACTTGGAATTATCCCCAATTATGAAGCAGAAGTTACAAATTACGAATTCTATCGCCAATTGTTACGATTAATTTATCGCTTGCTGTTTTTAATGGTGGCAGAATCTCGCAATTTATTATTAATTGGAGAAGACTTAGAGAAAACGCGAATCTACCGAGAATATTACAGTATTGAACGCTTGCGAGAGTTAGCCGAACGTCCTCATTGGCGACGGGAAGGTTTTCAAGATTTATGGCAAGGTTTGTGGGTAACTTTCTTGCTGTTTGATGAAAACTGGCGCGGTGAAGTACTAGGTTTGTCTCCCCTCAATGGAGATTTATTTGGTTCGGGTACTCTTTCAGCTTTAGATAATTGTGCAATTGATAATCATGATTTACTGATAGCGCTTCGTCAGCTATCGTTATACCAAGACAAGGGACAACTACGGCGAGTTAATTATGAATATTTAGACGTAGAAGAACTAGGAAGTGTGTATGAAAGTTTACTTGATTTTCATCCACAAGTAATTTTGCATCAAGGGATATATGAATTTGCTTTAGTTTTTGGCAGCGACAGGAAAACTACTGGCTCTTATTATACTCCGCCACAGCTTGTACAACAACTGATAAAAACTGCACTTGTACCAGTAATTGAAGAAAAACTTCGCAGTATAAAACAGCAGCTGGGCAATTCAGAAAACAATCAAGAATTAGAAAAAGCACTTCTTAGTTTAAAGGTATGTGACCCTGCTTGTGGTTCAGGTCATTTTCTTTTAGCAGCAGCAAGGCGTATTGGTAAAGAATTAGCCAAAGTCCGTACAGGTGAAGGAGAGCCTGGAATTGAACCTTTAAAATTAGCAATTCGAGATGTTATTCAAAATTGTATTTATGGGGTGGATTTAAACCCGTTAGCAGTGGATTTATGCAAGGTTGCGTTATGGATTGAAGGATTTCCTGGTAAGTTACCACTTAGCTTTTTAGACCACAGAATTAAATGTGGTAATTCCTTGGTTGGAGTATTAGATATTAGTTGCCTAGATGAAGGAATACCCGATGAAGCGTTTAAAGCTGTAACTGGGGATGATAAACCATTAGCAATACAGCTTAAAAAGCGAAATAAGAAAGAACGGGAAAATCAAGATCAACTATCAATTTATGAAAAGTTAGCAACTGATAATATAGATTATGCAGAAATGTGGCGAGAATTGGGGGTAATTCCTGAGACGACACCACAAGAAGTTAGAAGTAAACAAAAGAAATATAAAGAGAATCTACAAGAACCTAATTGGTGGGTCAAGTTTTCTGCCTGTAACTTATGGACAGCAGCATTTGTTATGCCGCTAACTGAACATAATGGGTAATGGTTTAGTTCCACTCTATGAAGCAAAGATGTTTCACCAGTTTGATCACCGTTACTCAACCTATGAAGATGCAACACAAGCACAGCTTAATGTCGGAATATTGCCTAAACCATTAGAAGAAGTAAAGCAAAATCCACATTTTGCTGTTCAGCCGCGTTATTGGGTGAGTCGAGTTGATCTGAAAAATCGTTTAGCTGAAAAGTGGAATAAAGATTGGCTTTTGGGTTTTAGAAGTATTTGTAGGTCAACTGATGAACGTACTGCTATTTTTAGTGTATTACCTAAAATTGCTATAGGACATAAAGCACCACTTGTTTTGATTAATAAAAAATTTATCTCATTAATTGGTTGCCTCTTAGCTAATTTAAATTCCTTAGTATTTGATTTCGTAACTAGACAAAAAATGGGTGGAACTGACTTTAGTTATTTCATCCTAAAACAACTCCCCGTTCTTCCCCCAGAATTATACACCGCAGAAGATATCAAATTTATTAGTGATCGCGTACTCGAATTAGTCTACACCGCCTGGGACTTGCAACCCTTCGCCAAAGATATGGGATACGACGGCGAACCCTTCATTTGGAACCCCAACAGACGCGCATTATTAAGAGCAGAATTAGACGCACATTACGCCAAACTCTACGGACTCACCCGTGATGAACTGCGATATATCCTAGACCCTGCTGATATCTATGGCGCAGACTTCCCCAGCGAAACATTCCGCGTTTTAAAGAATAACGAAATTAAACAGTTTGGTGAATACCGCACACAGAGATTAGTTTTGGAGGCATGGGATAGAATGTTTGACACCTAAATTAAACCTGATTATTCTTACAGCAGATTGTAGATAAACCAAGTACAAAATCTAGAATCAAAACTAGATACTTAGCCTATTTTACTCAAGATTTCTGAAGTTTGCTGTAATTAAGACGCATATTAGATTTTATTCAATTTCTTCTTAATAAAATTAGATTGGTAAGCAATGAAAGTATTAGCAATTGTTGGTATGGCTGGTTCTGGTAAAAGTACAGTAGCTGAATATTTTAAAAATCATAACTTGCCTGTATTAAGCTTTGGAGACTTAATCAGAGAAGAAATCTTAAAACGCGGACTAGAAATTACGCCCCTGACAGAGCCAATAGTTAGAGAAGAAATCAGAAATCAGTATGGAATGGATGCTTGTGTAAAACTGTCTTTACCTTGGATTCAAGCTAAATTGATTAAAAATTCTTTTGTTATCATTGATGGCATAAGAAGCTTTAGTGAATATAAATCTCTGAAAAAAGAGTTTGGTGATAAATTAGTAGTCTTAGCTTTATTTACTTCCAAGCATATCCGTTATAAACGCCTAGCTTCTAGAACAATAAGACCATTTAAAAGAGATGAAGCCGAAGCACGAGATTATAGAGAAATCGAGAAAATAGAGCTAGGTGGAACTATAGCTATAGCAGATTTTATTATTATTAATGATGGTCTCCAAGAAGAATTATTTCAAAAAATAGAAAATTTACTTACTACTTTAGTTACAAAAGTTTCTTAATTTAATAAATCTAAACAGCTACTAAACACTCAAAAAATCAAACAATAGGTAAAATTATGGACTTACTTTTAGTTAATATACCAATCGATTTAGGTAAAAAACCCTATGATTTAGCTTTTTCATTTTTAAAAAGGCTGAATTTTGGCATTCTAGTAATCGCCTCTTATATGACAGAGAGAGGATTTAATGTTGGTATTTTTGACCCTCAATCCCATCCTGAAGAAGATTGTTTAATAAAACTTTTAAAAGAAATTGAGCAGACTTCACCTCATGTGATTGGTTTATCTTGCGTCAGTGGTTTTAGTTATCCTCCTTGCCTAAAAATAGCTAGCACAATTCGCAAGAGATTTCCATCTATTCCTATAATTGTTGGTGGTAAAGATCATGTTGGACAAATTGCAGAAACAGTATTATTGGAATGTTCAGCGATAGATATCGTAGTCAGAGGTGAAGGCGAGGAAGTTTTGTGTCAACTTGTTGACCATATTACTAACAAGAAACCTCTTGATACAGTTAATAATATTGTTTATCGTAATCTTAATGGAGAGATTTGCTCAACTCATTATGATTTAGCTTTCAATCCTCAAAAAATGACTCTACTTAACTATAGTCTCTATCCCAATTTTCAGACATTTGCACCAAGTTTGGAAGTTGGTAGAGGTTGTACTTTCGGCTGTGAATTCTGTGTTTCTGCAAAAACTGGAGTGCGTAAAAAGGACATACCCTCTATTATTGATGAAGCGGAATATATTACTGATATATATGGGGATAATGAAATTTGTATTTATCTAGAAACACCTATGTTTCTCATGCAAGATGAAGAAATATCCCAGTTAGCTATTCAACGTCAAGAGAGAGGTTTAAATTTTACCTGGAGAACTAGCACACGTGTAGAATATTTAACTCCAAACCGTCTCGATAAATTAGCAAAAGCTGGCTGTCGAATTTTGGATTTGGGATTAGAAAGTGCTTCTTTTGATATTCTTCTCCGAATGGGTAAAACTCGTGATCCCCAAAGGTATCTTGACAGAGCATCTGAAATACTGCGTGCTGCCTATGACCTTGGTATTATGATCAAGCTCAATATTCTTTTTTATATAGGAGATACTTTAGAAACAATAGCAACAACATTTTCTTATCTTACTAAGAATATACCCTATGTCACTAGTGTTTCAGCATATCCTCTTTTGCTGTATCCTGGTTCATCTTTAGAAGGGGGAATAAAAGAAGAAGTTAAGCGTTATGGAGGAAATATTATTACAGATGCAGTTTGGCAGTCAAGACATCTATGGCCTATTAACCCTAGTTCAGAATTAACCTATGATTCTCTCCAAGAGCTAGGAGTTTTGTTTGCTAAATCTTTTCAGACTATCGACACTTTTTATACTCAAAAGCGATATGGTTATTTTTCTCCAAAAATTTCCTACACCGAATTTGTCGATGCTGCTATTAATTTTGGTATTGATTCTTTACCTTTTTCCAAAGATTTGAAAGAAACGGAATTAAATAGACAAGTACTTTGGGATTACTTAAAAGCTGGAATGTAAAACATGAGAATACTAGCTATTTGAGGCAGTTTTTATATTATCATAACAGCTTTTAATTATGAAAATCCCGGTCAAACTACAAGAATTAATCAAACAGCCAGAATCGGCTATTTTATCTATTAGTTCCCTCATCGGACAAAGATTAGCATTAGTTGATTGTACAAATATTGTTTCTGTCACTTCTGAACAACTAAACCTAATTTTCGCCCATGTTCCCCAAGAATGGGATCATGCAGAGCTAACAGAGATTTTTGACACTAACACCCTAACAGACACCTTTGCCAACCAACTTTACCAACACATTGACTATCGCTTAGGACGTACAGCCATACAACAAAAAGCCACGCCCCAATTATCAATTACTGATTCTCTTGATATTTTTAACTTTCGCAACGAGGTAATAGGCGACTACCGCCGCTATATTGAAAGCTTCCTTAAAATCCGCGATCGCAAAGTCAAAGAATTTGTAGACGCAGAATTAGACAAAGGGCAACTCTGGACTGATCCCCTAGTACAACTCAATCCTAGTTATAAAAAGGGTGCAACAGTCAAAGAATTAGTACAACAGCGAACGCTTCATCCAGACTGCGAGAAATATTTTTACAAAAAAGACGGCACACCCTTTACTTTCCACTACCACCAAAAGCAAGCATTTGAAACTGCACAACGCCAAGAACCTTACGTTGTTACTACAGGCACAGGTTCTGGTAAAAGCATGACTTACGTCGTGCCGATCTTCGATGATTTACTGCGTCATCCTGAAATTTCAGGAGTCAGGGCAATATTGGTTTATCCGATGAATGCCTTAATTAACTCCCAAAAAGAAGAACTCGACAAATTTTTACGCCAAGTTCCTAATACTCACATTCGTGTTGAAAAATACACTGGGCAAGAAAGTTTAACCAAGAAAACAGAAATTCAAAACAACCCACCCCATATTTTACTCACCAACTACGTGATGCTAGAGTTAATGCTCTCACGCACTCACGAAAATAAGCTGGTAGAGTCTCCCAATTTAAAATTCCTGATACTGGATGAATTACACACCTATCGGGGACGACAAGGTGCAGACGTTGCCATATTGATCCGCAAACTCCGTCAGCGTAGCAAAAGTAATGACGAATTACTCTGCATTGGCACAAGTGCCACCATGTCAACGGTCGGTTCCCGCGAACAACGCCGTCAAGTTGTGGCAGATGTCGCTAGTAAGTTATTTGGCGTGGAAATCAAACCCAGCAATGTCATTGATGAAACCCTAGAACGTTCTATCCAACGTCCTGAACCTACTATTGAACAACTGTGCCAAGGAATCTTGGCAGGTTTACCAACCGAGTTAGAACAAACACTAACAGAATTCCGAAACCACTCCCTGAGCTACTGGATCGAGATGAACTTCGGTTTAGAAGAAAGAGAAGGGTATCTCGTTCGCCGTCAACCCATTAGTTTAGAAACAGGTGCAGGCAAACTTGCCCAACAAACCCAGCTTCTAGAGGAAACTTGTTTAACAGTCCTCAAACAGATGTTCCTTTGGGGAAGCAAGATTAATGGACTTGCTTTTCGCCTACATCAGTTCATTTCCCAAGGGGGAAGCGTTTACGCCACTATTGAAAATCGAGACAAACGTCATTTAACCCTTGAAGGACAATATACAACTACCGACAACCGCCTGCTTTATCCCCTCGTTTTTTGCCGGGAATGCGGACAAGATTACTATGTCGTGCGCTACGATGCCGATAAGCACATTATCCTACCCCAATTGCCTACTGCATTAGATATTAGTCCTGATGATGCAGATATTACCGAAGGTTATCTTACGCTTGATGAACCAGAACTTTGGGATACAAGCGATGAAGATAGACTTCCTGACTCTTGGTTTAGTGAAACCAAAAAGAAAGGACGGGTTGCCAAAAAAGACTTTGCGCGATTTATTCCCCGAAAACTTCAAATCCTACCTAATGGTAAAGTTACATCCTCCTTGTTGCAAGGAACCACTTGTTGGTTTATTCCTAAGCCCTTTTTGACCTGTCTCAACTGCGGCGTACTTCATGACAAAAAGCGAAACGAATTTGCTAAACTCTCTCGCCTCAGCAGTGAAGGACGCAGTACCGCTACCACTCTACTTTGTCTTTCTACCACCAGCCGCCTCAAGCAAGTGTTTACAGGGGAGAAAGCTAAAGCCGCCAAAATCCTTAGTTTTACCGATAACCGTCAAGATGCGTCTTTACAAGCGGGACATTTCAATGATTTTGTCCAAACCAGTTTCTTACGGGCTGCACTTTTAGGCGCAATTCAAGCCAAAGGGCAACTCACCCACAGCGAATTAGCTAGTGTAGTCGTGCAGTACATGGGAATTACTCAAAACGACTATGCCAAGCAACCAGCAGAATTTAGTGGCGGTAAGCGGCGCAATGAAGAAGCCTTTCGCAAACTGATTGAATATCGTCTTTACGAAGACTTGCGTCGGGGATGGCGCATCGTCCAACCCAACCTCGAACAGTGCGGACTGTTGGTAATTGAGTATAATGGGCTACAAGAAGACTGTGCTGACAACAACCTTTGGCAAAAACACCGCCATCCTCTTTTACTACAAGCCACTCCGCAAGAACGTTTCATCATTACCCAAGCATTCCTCAACCATTTGCGACGAGAACTGGCAATTGATGCCAAACTTTTACAACCAGACCAAAAAGATTCACTCAAAAGCGAAGTCATTCAAGCTCTTAAAGAACCTTGGGTATTCGATGAGAACGAATACTTATACTTAGCAACTTGGGCAACTATTAGCACTGGTGGTAATGAAAGAGCAAAAGTTAAACTGACTACTAGAAGTAAAATTGGACGATTTTTGCGTTCGCCAAATACATGGTCGCTCCGCAGCCAACTTTTAACAGATGTAGAGTTCAACAGCTTAATCACTACTTTAATTGATGCTTTGTGTGATGCTGGCTACCTAGTGCAAGAAAAATCTGAGGTACAGCTACGCATAGACTCATTACTATGGAAAGCAACCAACCTCAAGGAAATTCCTACCGATCCCTTAACATCGCGTCGCTTGCAAGGTAACGATAAACCCAATATTTCAGTTAACCAATTTTTCCAAGGTTTCTACCAAACCAATGCCTTGCAAATCCAAACAATGGAAGGGCGAGAGCATACCGGACAGGTAAGCAACAAAGACCGTCAAGAACGGGAAGAAAAATTTCGTCAAGGACAATTAGCTGCATTGTTTTGTTCTCCGACAATGGAATTAGGCATCGACATTTCCGACCTTAGCGTTGTCCATCTCCGAAACGTTCCCCCCAGCCCCGCTAATTACGCTCAACGTAGCGGTCGTGCTGGTAGAAGTGGACAGCAAGCTTTAGTAATTACTTATGCTTCCATTGGTAGCGGTCACGATCAATACTTTTTCAAACGACAAAATCAAATGGTTGCTGGGGTAGTTGCCCCACCAAAACTAGAGCTAGCCAATCAAGATTTAATTAAATCTCATGTGTATTCGATCTGGCTGGCACATACTGGGGTTTACTTGGAAGATTCCATGAATAAAATCTTGGATTTGGAATTAGAAAATTATCCTCTCAAAGACAGCATTCGCCAACAACTTACTCTGAGCCAAGCCAAATTAACCCAATGTCTGCAAGCCGCCCAATCTATCTTCTCAGACTTTTTCTGCCAAGAGGATCTGCAAAAAGCTTCTTGGTATTCTGTAAATTGGTTACAGAATACCATCGAAAATGCTTTGAATGCTTTTGATCGGGCCTGTAAACGTTGGCGAGATTTATATATAGAGTCAGTTAAGCAGTTAGAATCTGCCCGTCGCACTATTGACCGTTTTGCTAGAGGTGATGTTGCCCAGGAAGAACGTAACAATGCGGAAGCACAGGCACGAGAAGCACAACGACAAATTGATTTACTTGTAGGACACAGCCAAGGCAAGAGTAATTCCCAGTTTGAATTTTATCCTTATCGTTACTTTGCCGCCGAAGGGTTTTTACCAGGGTTCAACTTCCCTCGCTTGCCAGTCCGAGCATTTATTCCGGCTGGTGAAGGTGGTGAATTCATCTCTCGCCCCCGCTTAATGGCATTACGGGAATTTGCTCCCAACAACATCCTTTACTACGAAGGTAGTAAATTCATGGTGGCCAAAACAAAAGTTCCTGTTGGTGGCATTGAAGGCGAGTATAAACGGGTGAGTGTCTGCGCTAACTGCGGGTATTACCACGATGGCGATTTTCGTGACACTTGTGAAAACTGCGGCGCAGAAATTAAACCTGATGCTCATGGCAATGTAGCTAAATTGACTCGTGTACTGCCAATGGAAACTGCGATCGCTCGTCGTCGAGAACGCATTACCTGCGACGAAGAAGAACGGCTCAAGTATGGCTATAACATTACAACTCACTTCCGCTACGCTAGCCAAAAACGTGAATCAGCTATTGTTCAAGCTGCCGACGGTACGCCACTGTTCAAATTAACTTATGGAGCTACAGCTACCATTTGGCGAATTAATCGGGGGCTGAAGAAGAATAGAGAAGAACGAGGATTTAAGCTTAATCCAACAACGGGTGTATGGGGCGACCATAAAAATCCACAGGCTCAACAGACACCCGATAGCTTGCATACCGAAGTCAATTTAATGGTTGATGATACTTGCAATATCTTGATTGTTGAGCCATTAAATGTTCCTGTTGAGGATAGAGAAGCTTTTATTGCCACCTTGCAATACACCTTAGAAACTGCAATTCAAGCCGTTTACAAATTAGAAGCCGATGAACTCGACTCTGAAAGACTAGGCGAAGGCAAATACCTGCTTTTTTGGGAAGCTGCTGAAGGTGGTGCAGGTGTACTCTCTCAGTTATTAGAAAAACCAGAGGCATTCAGAAAAATTGCTGATGCAGCTTTTGACATTTGTCATTTTACACAACCTAAAGACAGTTGTATTCAAGCTTGCTATGAATGCTTGCTCTCTTACCGCAATCAATTTGACCATGCACTCATAAATCGTCACCTAATCAAACCTTGGCTTGACCTCTTACTGGAAAGTAGCGTTATTAGTCAAGTCAAAGGGCTTTCTCGCGATCAGCAATATCAAAAATTGCTGGAACAGACAGACCCTAACTCTGATTTTGAGCGTGTGGTTTTGCAGGAAATTTATCAACGGGGATATAAATTACCCAATGCTGCTCAGAAATTTATTCCAGAGGCAAACTGTAAACCAGATTTTGTTTATGAGGAGGGGGTGAACGAAAAAAGGTGTGGCAGAGGAGTTAGCGGATGATCTACGCTAACATA
>NZ_JABXKK010000062.1 GCF_017115045.1 Nostoc sp. NMS8
CAACTTCATTGTGTCAACTACTTTTTCCAAAATAATTTGGAAATGCTTTCATGTCTCCTGAAACTAGCTACAGTGTTGGGTTGTAGGCAACAATGGTTTATGCACTGTGTTAAGTAGGGAAGGGGGAAGCGTGAATTTTCAGTCAGTAATAGGTTTATTGCATCAGTTTTGGGGCGATCGCGGTTGTCTTATTGCCCAGCCATACGATATTGAGAAGGGGGCTGGTACTAAGAATCCTCAAACTTTTTTAAGGGCGTTGGGGCCGGAACCCTGGGCTGTGGCTTATGTTGAACCGTGTCGTCGCCCAACGGATGGGCGCTATGGCGAAAACCCCAACCGCTTCCAACACTATTATCAGTACCAAGTTTTGATTAAGCCGTCACCAGATAATATCCAGGAGATTTATCTTGATTCGTTAAGAGCTTTAGGTATTCGTCCTGAAGACCACGATATTCGGTTTGTAGAGGATAACTGGGAAGATGCGACGGTGGGAGCTTGGGGAACTGGATGGGAAGTATGGTTAGATGGAATGGAAGTTACTCAATTTACTTACTTCCAACAGTGTGGAGGAATTGATTGCCGTCCGGTGTCGATTGAGATTACTTATGGGTTAGAGCGGCTGACAATGTATCTCCAGCAGGTAGAAGCATTTACAAAGATCCAATGGACAGACAATATTACCTATGGAGATGTTTTCCTGCAAAGTGAGATTGAGCAGTGTACGTATAACTTTGAAGCTTCAAATCCTGAGTTGCTACTGACACTATTTAACTTATATGAGCAGGAAGCTACCCAATTGACGGAGCGAGGATTGGTCTTGCCTAGCTTAGATTATGTAATGAAGTGTTCGCACACGTTTAATCTGCTGGATGCTAGAGGTGTGATTTCGGTGACGGAGAGAACTCGCTATATTGCCAGGATTCGGCATTTGGCTAGGAAGGTGGCTCATTTATATGTTGAGCAAAGGGAGAAATTGGGTTTTCCGTTGCTTGAAGTCATGCCTGGGCAACTAGAAGTCACGGCTACACAGACAAAACCTGCCTCCGCAGGTTAAACCCCTGATTTTTGCATTCTTTAAGCTAAGTATATCTTTATGATGTGGCTGTTGCTAAAGGTCAAAAATCCCGTTAAATCTTGAGTCTAGAATATTAAAGCTACAAGGATAAGGCCCGCCTGTGCGGGCTTTGTTTGTATAAACTTGATGGACTATACTTCAGCACATTGCTACTTTATCTATATTTAAGTCAGCTGCAAATTACCGTTGCCAGGTGCTTTTACAAAAATCTTATGATTCAAACCAGTGGTGTAATTATTTGTCTTGGCTATATTTTTGGGTTGCTATTTACAGCAGTTCCTTGGGGTGGTATATGGATTTTGGTTTTGGGGATAGTGGGAGCAATTATTTTTAGAAGACGCACCAATTCACGGCAATTTGCTCAGAAAGCAGAAAATGCTGGAAGCAAAAATAAGGCAGTGCCGAACACTTGGCAAACTAGTCCCCATGCTCGAATATGGCTAGCTGCTGGCTTGGTGGGATTATTGGCAACTCTATATTTTCAATGGCGAGTACCGCAACCGGGTGTAAAAGATATTAGTCAATTCGTCCCGCTTGGAAATAGCAGCAATCAAGAACAACTTGTGATTGTACGCGGCGAAGTGGCCAGTAATCCCCGCTTGACTCGCAGTCAACGAGGACAATTTTGGTTAGAAGCGACTCAGTTAGATGAGGTCAAAAATGAAAAAGGTTCAGCGGGTGTTCCACAAGGTGTGTCAGGCAAATTATATGTGACAGTACCCATACTTCAAGCTACTGGGTTATACCCTAGTCAACAAATTGCTGTGACTGGGATTTTGTATAAACCAAAGGCGGCTTCCAATCCTGGTGGTTTTGACTTTCAGAAGTTTCTCAAGCAAGAAGGAACTTTTGCTGGTCTAATTGGGCGACAAATAAATGTTTTAGATCAGGAACGTAAATGGGGATGGTGGCAAATTCGGGAGCGAATTGTGCGATCGCAAGTTCGTTGGTTGGGTGTCCCAGAAGGGCCTCTTGTCAGTGCAATGGTTTTAGGTAGCAAAGCTGTTGATTTACCCTACGATATCCGCGACTTGTTTGTGCAAGCTGGATTGGCTCATGCTTTGGCAGCTTCCGGGTTCCAAACTTCCTTGATTTTAAGTGTGATCTTACAGTTAACCAGGCGGACAAAAAAAGGAACGCAATTTACCGTTGGTTTTTTGGCTTTAATCATTTTTCTGAGTTTAACAGGTTTTCAACCTGCGGTTCTCAGAGCCGTAATTATGGGTTTTGCGGCACTAGTTGGTTTGCTATTAAAAAGGAAGGTAAAACAGTTTGGATCGTTACTATTAGCGGCAACTCTGCTATTAGTATTTAATCCTCTATGGATTTGGGATTTAGGTTTTCAATTAAGTTTTTTAGCAACACTGGGATTAGTTGTTACAGTAACCCCACTAGTTAACCGCCTAGCATGGCTACCACCTGCGATCGCTTCTTTAATTGCCGTTCCTCTAGCTGCCACTATTTGGACTTTACCTGTGCAACTTTTTGTCTTTGGAGTTGTACCATCTTACAGTTTGTTCCTGAATGTGGTTAGTACTCCATTAATTTCGGTCATTAGCATAGGTGGAATTATCAGTGCGTTAGTAGGTTTAGTTTGGACTGAAGCCGGAAGCTTCCTGGCTGGCGTATTACATTACCCTACTGATTGGTTAATTAAACTAGTGGAATTTTTTAGCAAGTTGCCAGGAAATTCTGTTGCTGTGGGTAGTATATCTAGTTGGCAACTTTTGACAATTTATGTACTGATTCTATTGGTTTGGCTAGTGCCTTGGTGGCAGCGACGGTGGTGGTTTGCTAATGTGATTGCGATTGCTTTAGTATTCATTCCCCTTTGGCATTCTACAAATACATTATTTAGGATAACGGTATTAGAATCTGGTACGGAACCAATTGTAGTTGTTCAAGATAGAGGTAGTGTAACTGTAATTAATAGTGGAGATGAAGGTACAGGAAGCTTCACAATTCTACCGTTTTTACAACAACAGGGTGTAAATCAAATCAATTGGGCGATCGCAACTGATTTTCAAGGCAATGAAAGTAATGCCTGGTTTGAATTAATGCAACGTTTACCAATCAATAATTTTTATGAATATTCACCCAAAACAGATGATTCTATTACAACTCAGGCAATTCAACAGGAACTACAAAAACATCAAGGAATTTATCAATCTTTGGCAGTTGGTCAATCTGTGAAAGCTGGTTCGACAGTAGCACAATTAATCAACGACCAATTACCTATCTTACAATTGCAAATTTTAGACCAGAGTTGGTTATTAGTAGGTAACGTTAAATCTAAAGAGGTACAACAACTAGTTAAAAATGGAAGTTTACCTCACCCCCAAGTGCTTTGGTGTGCGCCTGAGTCATTGAAAGATTTAGTTATTGCCCTGCGACCACAAGTAGCGATCGCTTCTTCTGCTAACTTTGATCCAAAAACTTTATCTGAACTGAATCAAAGCCAAACCAAACTTTTTTTTACAGGAAGAGATGGGGCTATTCAATGGACGCCTAATGGTCAGTTTGAGGCATTTATTGAAGCAACAGAAAACAAGTCTTCTCTGTTATGAAAAAATAAAAAATGAATCCTCAATCAACTCTTAGGTGCGGTGACGTTATACGCCAGCACAACTTTGTTGTACGCGTAGACGTATTCCACCGCAGGCATCGCATAAATTGAGGGTTTACAAGCACGCATCAGTTGATAACCCGCAACTTAGGTTACTACTGCTCCAACAATTTTATTCGCTGCCACCAAAGATTTAGGGGATAATAAACCACCGGTGCCCATAAACTACTCAGAATGGCAGAAGCAAGAGCGACACGCTGGTAATATGTCCAAATATCTGTCACGTTACGCTCATGACCAAGCAAAGTTAATTGCAACCCAAAGATAGTTTCTGATAAAACTGCCATCACAAAAACAATTACAGCAATCGAAATAAAATCTTCTTCAATAAAACGCTGTTTTTGGAGTAGACCAGTTAAAACTCCCACTATACCTAAACTAAGGGCATGAGTAGGGTTAGGTGATGTCATTGAATCTTGAAGCAACCCTAGAACTATGCCTGCCAATGCTCCGGCAAACACCGTGCGCTTCACACTCCAAGCTACTACCCAAATTAACAGCCAATTAGGGCCAATTCCCAATAATTCCATACCTGGGAACCGAGTTGGCAATAATAGTAAACATAACAATACAGATCCAACCGTCACTATCCAACCCAACAACTGGCGTATACCGGGATGCCAACGAGCAAGCGGCTGGATTCGGAATTTCGATTTTCGCTCTGACGATTTTGGCTTTTTCTGCCTGCTACCACCAAATGCAGGAATCTTCATTTTTCTATGGATTTTTAAGGAAGAATTTACTTAGACTTTTGCGGCACTTGATTTGCCGACTCTTGGTTTTCCGGCTTGGGATAAACAGCTACCCAATCAAGAGAGCGGATTGGCGGAAAAAGCTCAATTTTCGCGACTGATGCTGGAAGTTTCTTTAAATCCAGCGACTTGATTCGTCCTACCGCCAAACCAGAGGGAAATTTCTGACTATAGGTAGACGTGGAAACTAAATCTCCTACCTTGACATTTGGAACTTTTTCATAAAACTCCAGCACTGCTTCGGCAGAAGAATCTCCTCGCAAAACGCCTTTAGCTGCCGTGCGGCTAACTGATACACCAACTTGACTTTTGAGGTCACTTATTAACAACACACGGCTAGTATTGGGAGTTACACTCTCCACCAAACCTACTAATCCGCCTTCTGCTTTGACTATGAAGCCTTCCTGAATGCCTACATTCGCACCGCGATTCAGGGTAACTTGTTGCCACCACTGGTCAGCACTACGTCCTACCACGCGTGCTGGAATTGGCCGTGATGCCAGTGGCTCTTTTTCTACATAGCCTAATAAATCTTGTAGCTTTGTCTTTTGACTTTCCAAATCTACTATACGGGTTTGCAATTCTAGTATCCGGGCATCTCTGAGACGTTCTTCTGGAGTTGGCCCTGACTGCAACATCTCTAACGGCCGGGTAATTGCCTGGTATGTCTCAAGCACCAACTCACCTTGAGTCTGTCGCAATATCCAAGCACTACCAACTACTAGAGCTAATAAACCGATTTGTAACCCTTTACGATCCCACCAACGCCGTATTGTCACCATATATACCTTTGTATATCTATACAAATTAAGTTCTACTTGGATTCTATTTATATAGAACCCAAATAGAACTCAAATAGAACTCAGGTCTGATATTTTTTTTGCTACATATTGCGAGAGCTTTCGGTAACAACTCGTTCTAACTGTTTAAAGTTTTCTAACACACGACCTGTTCCCAGCACAACACAGCTTAAAGGATCAGCAGCAATGTGGGTAATAATCCCTGTTTCATGGCTAATTAGGGTATCTATGCCTTTGAGCAAAGCACCGCCGCCAGCTAACATAATACCTCTGTCAATAATATCTGCTGCCAATTCTGGAGGTGTGCGTTCCAGTGTCCGCTTCACAGCTTCTATAATTACTGATAGCGGTTCCAACATGCTTTCACGGATTTCTGGGGATTTGATTGTTACAGTACGCGGTAGACCAGAAAGTAGGTGTAAACCTCGGACTTCCATCATCGCGTCATTATCATCGTTAGTGGGATAGGCAGAACCAAGCCGAATCTTGATTTCCTCGGCAGTACGTTCACCAATGACTAAGTTATGAACTTTCTTAATATACTGAATGATTGAATCAGTCAGTTCATCTCCAGCAATGCGAACTGATTCGCTGATGACTGTACCTTGAAGACTCAGCACCGCAACTTCTGTTGTGCCACCACCAATATCGATGATCATGTTGCCAGTAGGTTCAGCAACGGGTAATCCTGCACCAATCGCCGCGGCTACGGGTTCATCGATTAAATATACTTTTCTTGCTCCTGCTTGGTGAGCTGCATCCATCACAGCTCGCCTTTCTACTCCTGTGACACCACTGGGAATACCAATGACAATCCGGGGTAAGATTAAGGATCTACCTTCATTTACACGCTGAATAAAGCTTTTCAACATTAGCTCGGCGATATCGAAGTCAGCGATTACACCATCCCGCAAGGGACGGAGGGCAATCACATTTCCAGGTGTGCGACCGAGCATCTTTTTGGCTTCTTCTCCAACTGCTAGTGCTACCTTTTCGTTTACGTCGATAGCAACTACAGAAGGTTCTTGTAGTACAATACCTTTACCAGATACATAAACTAGAGTGTTTGCGGTACCGAGGTCGATACCCATATCCCATGATGTGCGAAAGTTCCTAAAAATACCCACGCGTCTGTAAGCCCCCTATGTGCGATACTTTTTGACTACAACGGTTAAGAGTTAATTTGTGTCGGATTCGATAAAGTTCGTATCCTGAGTTGAGTCAACTAGACTATATTTTTATATGATTCCCAGGAATATTTACTATGTCTCAAGCCCCGTATGTTTTGATATTCTCTGGTTAGATTAGTATATCCGTATATTTTTATGTGTTTCTCCATATAGTGTGTATAATTTTTCAAGTCAATTATATTGTTAACTGTTTAACACATTATTTTCAAGTCTTTCACAATTCGCTATGATGAAAGTCAGAATTTGTTAAGTACGTTTGTACTAAAAGGTAACGTAATGAGTATCAATGTTGTCAACCTCATTGGTCGTGTAGGCGGCGACCCAGAGATTAAGTATTTTGAGTCTGGTAGTGTGAAGTGTAGATTGACACTAGCAGTAAAAAGGCGATCGCGTAACAGCGATCAACCTGACTGGTTCGAGTTGGAACTATGGGGAAAGACAGCAGAGTTTGCCAAGAATTATGTACAAAAAGGTAAACAAATTGCCGTTAAAGGTTCCTTGAAGTTTGACGCTTGGAGCGATCGCCAAACAGGAATTAGCCGCTCTAAACCAGTTATTCTAGTAGATCAGGTGGACTTATTGGGTTCTAAGCAAGATGGAGACGGAGGAACGGGAGATATGTCTCCAGAACATTTTTAATTGGGTATTGGGCAAAACAGTTCCGAGTGCTGAGTAAAGAAATTAGATTTCCTACTCAGCACTCTTGAGGGACATTGGGCATTGATTATTAGTCCTTTGCCTTTACAAATGACAAAGGACTAATGACAAAGGACTAATGACCAATGACTAATAACTAATTTGCAGCGTTACCGATGCTTCTACTTGTTGTTCACCACCAATTACAGGGGTGGAAGCATCAGCTGACTTGGCAGCTTCAGCACGTAAAAACATGGGTGGTGGTGGCGCAGTGGCATTATTAACTTGAATGCTTACGATTTCTTTGGATTTAAAACCCAAGGCACTAAAAACGGCATCAGCTTGCTGCCGGGCGTCTTGAGTGGCTTCTTTTAATGCTTGTTTTTGAGCAGTTGCGATCGCTTCATCATTCGCCACAAAACTAATACCGTTAATTTGTGTTGCACCCGCTTTCACTGCATCATCCAATAATGTCCCAGCTTGTTCGGTAGGAATTCTAAAACTCACGGTGTTATTGGCAGCATAGCCTGTAATCTGCTGCACATTATTGGTATAGCTGTAAACTGGGTTGAGCCGGATACCAGTAGTTTGTAATTTTTCAACATTTTTGCTCTTTAAGAACGCAACTACAGCAGATGACCTCCGAGCGGCTTCTTGCTGTACTTCCTGTGCTGTTTTTCCTTGAATCTCTACTCCTAAACTGACTTGTGCCAGAGTTGTCGGAATTGTTTCTACTCCGCGACCACTGACACTAAGGGTTCGCCACAATTTATCTTTTTCTTGTGCGAATGCAGGTAGTACAAAAGTTGCACATACTAGCATTGCTAAAGGTAGTATTTTCCACAAGTTTCCAGATGGAAATCGAGAACCGGGTAAAGTGGCTCTAGTCATAATATTTGCACTCCTCAAAGTATCCACAGATGTTTTGAATAAACGTATGTAGCAATCTTCTGGTGGTTGTTGAGAGCCAACAGCCACCACAAGTTTTTCACAACTCAAGTGCGATCGCTAGATACGATTTGTATGTTCTTACTTTGACACTGCGATCGTCAAAAGCTGGAATGGTTACATTTTTTGAAACTAAAAAAATTACATTAGTGCAACACAGTGTAAATCAACTACTTATTCCAAATCAATGAAATGTTTACGTTGTATACCTTTGTGAATTTTTAATTTTGAATTCAGATTGCGTCTTTATAGGATGTTTTTCAGAAACGCGTCAGAATCAAAGAGAAGGATTTTCACAGAACCCATGCATTTGTTAGATCCAATCAACTTCTCTTTTCCTCTGCTGGCCAGCGCAACACAAGCCGCAGACAGTTCAATGGTAGTCGAAGCAGTGCTACTAAGCTTAGTAGTCATTTATCTCGCCAGCAAAGTTGGTGGAGAGTTATCAAACCAAGTGGGTTTGCCACCTGTCTTAGGCGAACTCGTAGGTGGTGTGGTAGTAGGCATCTCTGTTTTCCACCTTTTGGTGTTTCCAGAAGGCGGCACAGACAGTTCTAACTCTTTGATCGTGTCCTTCCTTCAAACCACTGCTGGTTTAACACCTGAAGCGACTCCAGCGGTTTTTGCAGCCCAGTCTGAGGTTGTTTCCGTTTTAGCCGAATTGGGTGTAATCATCCTGCTCTTTGAAATCGGCTTGGAGTCGAACTTAAAAGATTTAATGGCAGTTGGCATTCAAGCCACTGTCGTCGCAGTAGTGGGGGTAGCAGTACCCTTTGCCGCTGGGACTGTAGGACTAATGACTTTATTTGGTATTAGCGCTGTCCCGGCAATTTTTGCAGGGGCGGCTTTGACTGCTACTAGTATTGGCATGACTTCTAAGGTGCTGTCAGAATTGGGGCGACTCAATTCTAAAGAAGGACAGATTATTTTGGGTGCTGCCGTAATTGACGACGTTCTGGGAATCATCGTTTTAGCGGTAGTAGCTAGCCTAGCTAAAGATGGTGTGGTGGATGTAAGCAAAGTCATTTACTTGATTATTAGTGCCACTGGTTTTATTTTGGGAGCAATTCTACTAGGCAATGTTTTCAATAAATCCTTTGTAGCGATCGCCGATCAACTTAAAACCCGTGGTGGACTGGTAATACCAGCATTCATTTTCGCCTTTGCAATGGCATACCTTGCCGCCGTCATCCACTTAGAAGCAATTCTGGGAGCTTTTGCGGCGGGTTTAGTTCTAGAAGAGACAGATAAACGTAAAGAACTGCAAAAGCAAGTCTCTCCCATTGCCGATATATTAGTGCCAATTTTCTTTGTGACTGTTGGCGCAAAAACCGATTTGGGAGTTTTAAACCCAGCAATTCCCGAAAATCGCGAAGGTCTAATTATGGCAACCTTCCTGATTACAGTAGCCATTATCGGTAAAGTGATCACAGGTTTAAGCGTGTTTGGTCAACCAGGAATCAACCGTTTAGCGATCGGTGTAGGAATGATTCCCAGAGGCGAAGTTGGGTTAGTGTTTGCTGGTGTCGGCGCTGCCAGTGGCGCTCTCTCGAAACCATTAGGGGCAGCAATTATCATGATGGTTATCTTGACAACCTTTTTAGCTCCTCCCTTGTTAAGATTTGTATTTCCAGATCCAAAAACTGTGGAGGTAGGCTCAGAGCAACTAATTTTAGACGGTTCCTCTGGGACTTCGTTGGTAATTGAACCACTTCAACCAAGGGTGTCAGCATCAAATGATAGTGGCAATTTGGAAGTAACCCCTGATTCTAGCGATCGTTAATTATTGGGAATGGGGAATTGAGAAGAGGCAGAGGGGCAGGGTGCGGGGGGCGGAAGGGAAAACTTTTCTCCCTTGCTCCCTGCCTCCCTACTCCCCCATTGTGCAATGGAAACTTCTATCCCCAAATCTCCGTCGCGTGTGATTGTAGAATAATTGTTTGTTTCTAATTTTTACCAGCATTCAAAATGTTAGTTATTTCTAGTTTCCCTCGGCTTGTAAGCCGTTATCTGAATATTTTCCAGATAATTGGGGAGTAACACCCATAAATTTTGCTAGATCATCTGACAGTAATGGGAATTATTTACTCAGTGCATCGATGGCAACAAAAAACAAACACTTATCATTGAACAGCTATCAATTATCAGTTTTCTAGCTTGGTTAGGGAGTCAACCCCACCTCTACAGGTGGAAGGTTTCGTGTGGAGATTTATACCTAAAATTAAACTTGATAACTGATTTAAATGTGTATTAGAGCAGTTTTTAGGTATTTAGATCGCCATTGAGATGGGGAATGGGGAGTAGGGAGTGGTGTAGTTAAATTACTTGAAAAATGCTGTTAATAACAGCTTAAAAATCAAAAAAGGCATCAGAGGTCAAGTTTAGGTGGTGACGGTGTGATGATTTACCAATGAGTTGAAATATTGACGGCTCCCATGAACGTGAATTAGGAGAAATGATTGTGAAATTACACTGGTTACTACCCAGCACTATTGGAACTATCTTCATGCTATCGTCGCCGGTAATGGCAGCGAGACTTGAATCTTGGCGCTTTGATGCTAATCAAAACAGGCTAGAAATTAATACTGTCGGAACAGTTCAACCGCAAGCACAACTAATTTTCAACCCGACTCGGCTGGTAATTGATTTGCCAGGAACTACATTTGGGCGTCCGCAGCTAACCCAGCAGGTGGGCGGTGGAATTCGCTCGATCCGTGTTGGGCAGTTTGATATAGATACAACACGTATAGTTGTCGAACTGACTCCTGGTTACACGTTAGACCCCAAACGAGTACAATTTGTTGGTACAAGTGGCGATCGCTGGACGGTGCAATTACCTAGACCAGAAGTTGAGAGAGTAGCTTCATCTCCCAGAAGTGCTTACAGTGTAGTTACTCCGGATTCTGAACCTCAACCTAGTATTTCAAGGGTTGCTACTACTACGCGAGGGGCTACTCAAGTCGAGCATTTACAAGTAACAGGTGATGGGTTGTTCATTCGTACCAGTGGTGGTAATCCTCCAATTCAGGTAATTCGCAGCCGCGATCGCGCTACCATTTTTGTGGATATCTCTGGCGCATCTTTATCACCAAGTCTAGCGCAACGGAATAATATACCCGTCAACAAACATGGTATTAGCCGCGTCCAATTCACCTCATTGCAAACCCAACCTCCCGGTGTCCGCCTGACTTTGCGCGTAGATAAAAATAGCCCAGACTGGCGAGCAACTAATAGTAACGGCGGTGGTTTGGTAGTTTTACCTAATCGCGTTGTCACATTGCTTGGAAGTAATAATTCGGACAACCAATCAGAAGCTATTTCCTTTCCTAGTAGACCATCTGCCAATAACTCGCCAGCAACAATTGAGTCTGTGCAACTGGCTGATAATGGTACACAACTGCTAATTAGAGGCAACCAACCTTTATCCGCAACAGGAACTTGGGATAGATCCTCTGGTCTGTTCCGCGTCACTATCACTAATGCTAACCTAGCTCCCAGAGTCACAGGCCCTACTTTTGCTACCAATAGCCCCATTCTTCGGGTACGTCTGCAACCCCAAGCACCCAACACTGTTGTTGTTTTAATTCAACCAGCAGCCGGAATCCAACTTGGGCAACCCAGGCAAATCGACGGGCAGCTTTTGGCTCTACCAATACAAGGTTCTCGGCGAGTGGTTGCCCTCTCTGGAAGACCACCTTTTGCTTTACCTGGGCTACCACCGCCAAATCGTGGGCCATTCCCAGATCCAAACAACCCCAATCCCCAGCCCATAACACAACCACAGCGCCGAGTTACCAATGGGCGAGTGGTAGTTATTATTGACCCCGGACATGGCGGTAAAGATTCAGGAGCGCTTGGCATTGGGGGGGCACGTGAAAAGGATGTGATCTTGCCTATTGGTAAAAGACTTGCTGAGATTTTGCAGCAAAATGGCGTACAAGTAATTATGACGCGGGATTCTGACTATTTTGTTACTCTTCCGGGACGGGTGCAATTAGCAGAACGAGCTAACGCTGATGTGTTTGTTAGCATACATGCCAATTCAGCCGGTGCGAGTCGTCCCGATGTTAATGGCTTGGAAGTCTATTATTACGACAGTGGACTGGATCTAGCTCGCGTTGTCCGTAGTAGTATTCTGCAAAGTATTGGTACTCTCAAAGACAGGGGAGTGCGACGAGCCAGATTTTATGTCCTCAGAAAAAGTTCTATGCCCTCCATTCTCGTGGAAACGGGTTATATGACTGGTCGAGAGGATATGGCTAGACTGAGAACTTCAGCTTACCAAAATCAAATGGCAGAAGCGATCGCTCGTGGTGTTCTTCAGTATTTAAAGAGAAGATAAGTGATTTAGTCTAAATTTCTAAATTATTGAGTAAGTACATCTCATCTTTACCATTTTTATCCAATTTAGTAGTAAAACAATTTAAGTATTCTTGCGGCGGGGTAGAAGTAGCTTCTTTGTTATTGTCATTTGATGCAATGCTTGTCAGTCAACAAATTTTGGATTTTAGATTTTGGATTTGTATCATCTACAACAGGTGTTAATGTAGCAAAACGCTAGTCTGGCAAAAAACTAAAATCGGGAATCTAAAATCTAAAATTGGCAGTCAAATATATATAGGCTAATGGCATGGCAAAACCAGAGGAGCGTGCTATATTTTACGCCATTAGCTGTGTCTTAATAACAGCGCAAAACTCAAGTGGCGCGGTGACGGTGTGAGGATTTGCCAATATGTTGAGATGTTGACGGCTCCCATAAATGTGAATCAGGAGAAAAGACTGTGAAATTACGCTGGTTACTATCCAGTACTATTGGAACCATCTTCATGCTATCGTCGCCGGCAATGGCCGCGAAACTAGAATCTTGGCGTTTTGATGCCAATCAAAACAGGCTGGAAATTAATACTTTCGGAAATGTTCAACCCCAAGCACAATTAATTTTTAACCCCACTCGTTTGGTAATTGATTTGCCAGGAACCACATTTGGGCGTCCGCAGTTAACCCAACAGGTGGGCGGTGCAATTCGTTCGATCCGTGTTGGGCAGTTTGATGAACAAACAACGCGCATAGTCGTGGAATTGACTCCTGGTTATACTTTAGACCCCAAAGGAGTGCAATTTGTCGCCACAACTGGCGATCGCTGGACAGTTCAATTACCTACGCCAGAAGCCGAAAATACACCCTCAAGAAACACTGAAGGGCAGCAAGAACAAGCTATAGCCACAGCAACTTCACCCAGGACATCTACACCAGCATTCCCTCAAAGGGATATTTACAATGTGGTGAGAACTGACTCTGTTAATCGACCTAACAACAGAATGGCTGTCGCCAGAGTTACTCAAATTGAGAAATTACAAGTCACAGGCGATGGTTTTTTCATTACTACAAGTGGTGGCAATCCTCAGGTTCAGGTAAATCGTAGCAACGATCAAAAAGCAATCAACATCGACATTGCGGGCGCAACTTTATCACCAAATCTAGAGCAGCGGGATTTGTCGATTAATCGCTATGGCGTCAGCCGTATCCAATTCACCCAACTGCAAACCATTCCATCTGTTGTTCGCCTAACTTTACAGGTAGATCAAAATAGTCCAAATTGGCGAGCAACCGCTAGCAGCGTTGGTGGTTTTGTGATTCTACCCAGTCGTGGTGTTGCCCAATTGCCTGGAAGTAACACTCCACGTCCCATACTACCTAGTAACTCAACTGCTACTATTCAGTCTGTGCAGCTGGCTAATAATGGCACACAACTGCTGATTAGAGCCGACCAAACTTTATCTGCTACAGGAGGCTGGGATAGAACCTCTGGTTTATTCCGCATCACTATTAACAATGCTAAGTTAGCTCCCAAAGTTACAGGCCCTACTTTTAATCCTAATAGCCCAATACTGCGGGTACGCCTGCAACCACAAGAATCCAACACTGTCACCGTCTTGGTTCAACCAGCAGCCGGAGTACAAATTGGGGAACTTAACCAGGTTGGCGACGAGCTTTTAGCTTTAGAATTACGACGCTCTGGTAGCAGCAGTATCACACCGTCCATTACTTTACCTCCCCTGCCATCCCTAGACCAAGGTCAATTGCCAAACTCCACAGATAATCCTCGTCCCATCTCCCAGTCACGGCCACGCCCCTCCGTTCCTAAAGGGAAATTGGTAGTAGTTATTGACCCAGGACATGGTGGAAAAGACTCAGGTGCCCCTGGTTTGGGCGGACTTTTAGAAAAGAATGTAATTCTGCCTATTGGTAAAAGGGTAGGAGCGATTCTAGAGCAAAATGGTGTACAAGCGGTGCTAACGCGGGATGCCGACTTTTTCGTAGAACTTCAGGGACGGGTAGACATTACCAAGCGAGCTAATGCGACTTTGTTTGTCAGCATTCACGCTAATTCCGTTGATAATCGCCCTGATGTCAATGGGTTAGAAGTATATTATTACGATAGTGGTTATGGTCTGGCTGAAGTAGTTCGTAAAACCATCCTCCAGGAGATCGGTACTATCAAAGACCGAGGAACCCGCAAAGCTAGATTCTACGTCCTCAGAAAAAACTCCATACCTGCTATTCTCGTAGAAACAGGCTATATGACTGGTTATGAGGATAATCCCAGATTGGGAACACCAGAATATCAAAATCGGATGGCAGAAGCGATCGCTCGTGGCATTCTAAAATACTTACAGCAGAGGTAATATAGTACAAATTACTCATTAAAGAGGTGGTATTTAAACTTCTTTGACGTGCATAATTTAGTAGTCAATTTGGAGATTGTCTGCTAAATTCTGTATTTTAAATCCCAAAACCTAAATTAATATCTGCCTGTGTATTCATCTTCCATTTTTGAAGGGCATCTTGACGATTTTTCCGATCAAGAACCCCAACGTGCCCCAATTGGCATCTTTGACAGTGGTGTTGGTGGGCTGACAGTATTGCGACAACTATATCGGCAACTCCCCAATGAATCAATTATCTATTTTGGGGATACAGCTAGACTTCCTTACGGAATTCGTTCACAAGCAGAAATTTTACGATTTACCCGTGAAATTATTACCTGGCTACAACAGCAGCAGGTAAAAATGGTAATTATGGCTTGCAACACTAGTTCCGCCCTCGCACTAGAAACCGTGCGCCAAGAATTCAACATACCCATTTTGGGAGTGATTCTACCGGGTGCAAAAGCTGCCGTGCAGCAAGGAAAGCGGATTGGTGTAATTGCCACTCCCGCTACAGCTAAGAGTAATGCTTATAAGCACGCCATACTCGAAATTGCTCCTGATGTCCAAGTCTGGCAAGTTGGGTGTCCAGAGTTTGTGCCACTGATTGAGCAAAACCGCATTCATGACCCATATACAGCTGAAGTAGCACGAGCTTACCTAGAGCCTTTATTAGAGCAGGAAATTGATACCTTAGTTCACGGCTGTACCCATTATCCCCACCTTACACCAATACTGCGATCGCTCCTCCCCTCTCAAGTCCAATTAATTGATCCAGCTGTTCATGTTGTGGCAGCTTGCGCCCAAGAGTTAGACTTGTTAGGGTTAAGAAATACTCATCTACCATTACCAACTCGCTTCGCCGTCAGCGGTTGTCCGCAACAGTTTTCTCAGTCAGGAGTCCAATGGCTAGGCTATACCCCAATGGTTGAAGAGGTTTCCTTCACTGATATCGCTATTTCCCAACTCCAATAAAACTAATTAGTCCTTAGTCCTTTATCAAAACAAATGACCAAGGACTAATGACTAATGACTAATGACTAATGACTAATGACTATTAACTGATATCTCCTGCTTGTGTTTTCCTTCGGCAGATGAAGGAAAACTTGTCGGAACAGTCTTTGTACCCGTTCGCTTCGCTAGTGCTAATAACAAGTAGACTGTGAACAAATATCCAGACGCTAAAATAAAAATCATCATAGGCATACTTCCGTAAATCATTGTTCTACTACCACGCTTCTAAACGAATATAAAATTCCATAAAATTAGTAGAACCTCAACCAACCAAGTGCATTCTTGATGGCTGTAGTTTCATATAGTAAAATTACCCATAGAGATCAAAACCTCTAAGGACAAAGAATTTATAATTTAATGCGACTTTTTGCAGACCATAGATCCCACAGTAGTTAGGTTGCCGTCTAGCAATCTAAAACTACGATTCTCAGCGGTCTACTCGATCTGCTTTATTTTTGCTCAAACTGCTGTGAAAAGAGCAATGCTTGCGCTCAACGTGCGCTGAAGACGTGTAGCGGCTTCCCATAGGAATATCACATAGCTCCAAACCAGGAGTTTTGCGTATCGTAGGAAAAATTAAAGAATTTATTCCCTTAATCTCACCGACGAATATTTATTTTAGCCTCACAACACTAATTCAGTAAAATCAACTACTAGCTGACTTACTTTTGCGGTTTGAATATCTTACAAAATTTAAAATTCCTACATTTTAGCGTAACACAAAGACCCTGAATTTTGAGCCTATTCGGCTGCTAAATTTCAAATTTTTTGAAGAGCTACACCATCAATCTGGATAAATTTAGCCTGAATCATTGGCGACAAATTTAAGTTATATTCTTTTTGTCAATAAGTAATATTGCTTAAATCATGATTTTAACTGTGGCGGGAAAAGTGAGATGAGAAATTACTTAACATAATTTAATCTCATATTTATCCCCGTTTACCACACTCAGTCCTAAGTGCTGTTAGCGATAGCGGGGCGTTTAGCCTGTGCTAAGTGCTGAGTAACAAGTCATACTTAGTACTTTCACGCTATGGTAAAAGCCTTGCCCGAAGTCAAGCGGAATCTTTTAATGTGGGAGAAGGTTGATACTCCGCTCGCAAATGGCGCGGTCTTTACAGATCACCACTCTCTTTGCCGCGGAACTCAGCACTATTCATTGAGAATTCATGTTTTAAGTTAGTTTAAAGCCTAAGTTTCCATAAATTAAGCATAATTACTTATTGACAAAAATGTTAGTAACCTTAAATATCACCCATAGACTCATAAAAACGGGATTACCTTATGAAAACTTTGCGCTGGCACAGGGTTATCTTAAAATGAGTATAGGATATGTAAACTTTCGTAACCTAAGTCAGAGTCCGCCCATCCATGACCCCAGCCACCTCCCTGTTTACCCCTGTGGAAGCAGACCTGCGACTACTAGCAGATAACCTAAAGCAGCTAGTTGGAAATCGTCACCCCATTCTGTTTGCAGCAGCCGAGCATTTATTCGGTGCTGGGGGAAAGCGTATCAGACCAGCAATTGTCCTGCTAATATCGCGGGCAACAATGTTAGAACAAGACATTACACCCCGTCATCGTCGCCTTGCTGAGATTACAGAAATGATTCACACAGCAAGCTTGGTACATGATGATGTCGTAGATGAATCAGACGTGCGGCGAGGCGTTCCTACCGTTCATAGTTTGTTTGGGAACCGCATTGCCATCTTAGCAGGAGATTTTCTCTTTGCCCAATCGTCTTGGTATTTAGCAAACTTGGACAATTTGGAGGTGGTGAAATTACTCTCAGAAGTCATTATGGATCTGGCTACCGGGGAGATTCAGCAGGGACTAAATCGTTTTGATGCTGGTATCTCTATTGAAACTTACATTGAGAAGAGTTATTACAAAACAGCTTCGTTAATTGCCAACAGTTCTAAAGCTGCTGGGTTACTCAGTGAAGTCTCACGAGAAACTGTTGAGCATCTGTATAGCTATGGTCGTCATTTTGGTATAGCATTTCAAATTGTTGATGACATTCTAGATTTCACTAGTACAACAGATACCTTGGGTAAACCAGTGGGGTCGGATCTCAAAAGTGGTAATCTGACAGCACCCGTTTTATTTGCTTTAGCCCAAAAACCATCTTTAGAAGTGCTGATTGATCGAGAGTTTGCTCAAGAAGGAGATTTAGAGCAAGCACTAGAATTGATTCAAGATAGTGAAGGTATACAGCAGGCGCGAGAGTTAGCTGCTCACCATGCTAAGTTGGCAATTGAACATCTTGCAGTTCTCCCACCCTCAGAATCTCACCAGGCATTGATTAACATAGCTGAGTACACACTGAGTCGCCTCTATTAAATTAGTTTTTAGGTAGAAAGTATGGATTTAGGTTTAGACTTACGCAAAATATCTCTCAACCTCTGATTTCTCCGTGTCTCTGTGCCTCTGCGGTAGCCTGCGGCAATCCCACCGGCTGACGCTCCTAACGTCGCTAACAGCACTCGCTTATGGGGTAAACTCCCAGACGCTCACGGACTCGCTAACGCTGCGCTATCGTCCTTGGCGTCTCCGCGGAAAGGCTAACGCCAAGGGAGAAGACCGCGCTGCTTCACCGTTTTGCGTCTACGTTATTCCGTAACTCGTGTGTAATTCCTGTAGGTTTTTGGTGTGTTATGACTTTCGTAACACACCAAAAACCTGAAATGTTGTGATTTAATGACGCTTCAACACACTAAAGCAGTTTGATATTTAATTCAGGCCACTTATTTACCGGGTAGAAAGTAGAGTTTTTTATTTTGAAGTTCTTAAGTGTAAAACTCTGGTTCACTGCGAAATTAAAACTAAAAAATGTTCACTGATAACTGTTTTTTAACAAATTTTAGGTTCTACCAAAAATTTAACCAGTCGCATGGTCTAAGGGAAAGAAAAAATTTCTTTTTTAACTGATTTAGAAAACTTTTTTCAAAGAATTTGAGATTTAAAATTTTGGATGTGGGGTTGTATCTAAAAAACTCCACATCCAAATTTTTTCTATGCAATATCAGGGGGTATGTGTTTTGGCGATCGCTGTTGTCGTAACTGTTTCTGCATGAGTTTTTCTAGTTCAGTTCGCTGAACTTCAAGGGTATGAGTGGTCTTACCCGGCGTCTCCAAAAAAACGATACTATCTACGGGTTCTAATGCCACCATTTGGAACAAAATATGGGTGACAGGAGTAATTTTAGCTAGCATTTGAGGGTCAAGCCCATCAGGGGAAATTAGAGAGACATCCTGTATGGTAGGGAAAGCGTAAATCACACGTTTTTCCAATCCTGGATTAGCACGATTGCTCAACGTAGTTACAACCCAGCTTGACTCCGAATTTTGGAGAACATAATACTGGGAGTAGCGTAATTTTTGAGCGATCGCTCTAAGGGCAGGAGCAATTGCTGCAACAAGATGTGGTATTACACCATCGTCGGGTGCATTGTCAATCAGCAATTGAATTTGTGCTTCTAAATCCATAATGACTTGTATACGGCTCCTGGGTAACGGCAATAACATCTATCAAGTGCGAACAATCCCATCAGAATTGGGAATAATAAAATCAGCCACATCCTCAATAGTAGGATTGGTCTGCGTTTAGCTTATACGTAAAACCAAAAAAGCCAATACCCACAGTCGTACAGGTTGTATTTAAGTAAGTTAGGGTCTTTTGAAAACCGAGACTATGAATTCAGCCGCAACCGCAACTATTCCATCTGCAACTATTCTGGGAGAAAATTCTACAGGCGTGGAGGTGATCTTTCAACTCCTGTCCAAGGAGTTTCAGCAGTCAACCAAAGCTTCGGAACAGAATTGCCACGACGTAGCAAGACGTATCACCACCGAAGTCTACCGGATTTGTCATGAAAGCAAACGTATCCAAGCTTCTGGAACTGTAGAAAGCTCGGCGTTGACCCTGGCTCGGCATCGGCTGCAACAGTGTCTCAGGTACTATCAGTTGGGTTCAAATCGGGGCAGGGTCGAATTACACAGTACTCTGAGTGCAATTGTTTATCGATATATTAATCCTCCTCAGAGGCAACTGAGCTATCAAGGGCGGCTGACGATCATTGAAGATTTCCTCCAGAGTTTTTATCTGGAAGCGTTGAACGCTTTCCGACGAGAAAATCAACTCGGTGCCACTTATCGCCCGCAAACGCTCTTGGAATTGTCCGAGTATATGGCATTTACCGAGCGCTACGGCAAGCGACGCATTCCCTTACCAGGTCGTCAGCAGCAGCTAATTATCTTGCGGGCGCAAACTTTTTCCCAACAGCAGCCCCCAGAAACCAGCGTAGATATAGAACAAGCCTCAGAGGGTAGCAATAATGAAGGTGATGGTTCTTGGGAAGAGCCAGTAGTTCATCAATTGCGCTCCACAATGGCAACGCAAGCCGAACCCGAACCTGAAGAAGACACCTTGCGCTCCGTTGTGGTTACGGAATTAATGAATTATCTCGAACAACGACAACAATCAGACTGCGCTGATTACTTTTCTCTCCGCCTCCAGGATTTATCAGCACAGGAAATTGAGTCAGTGTTAGGTTTAACCCCTCGTCAGAGAGATTATTTGCAACAGCGCTTTAAGTATCATTTGATTCGATTTGCCCTGTTGCACCGTTGGGAATTAGTTCACGAATGGCTGGAAGCTTCTCTGCATACAAATTTGGGCTTAACTCCCCAGCAATGGCAAGTCTACACAGCACAGCTGGACAATAAGCAACGGTCTTTATTAGAGTTGAAGCAACAAGGACAAGCTGATGAAAAAATAGCAAAAACTTTAGGGCTGTCAATGGCACAACTGCAAAAAAGATGGTTTAAGCTGCTTGAGCAAGCTTGGGAAATTCGTAACTCATTAGTTTCCGGATCAGGTGCATCTACTCATGAATAGTGACTCAGAATCTTTACAACACCGGTGTCTCGATTGGTTATTGACAGATGATGTCAAAAATCATGAGCGATCGGTAGAATGTGAGGAAAATGACGGGGTAAAAAACCTCCTCAATGAAGCCACTGCTTCAAAAAACAGTGAGCCAAAATTGGGAGGAACACCCCAGACCTTTCAATTGGGAGAAATTCCTACTGTGCAAGATCGTTTTCAAGCTGTCCTTAAGCGTCGGTTACAAATCCAAGCCCAAGACCACCCACCGTTGTTTCCCTGGGAAACACAATTAATCGACTATCCTGATTTTGTTGATGAGCCGTCAATGACACTCGTTCCTAGCTGGGGATGGATGGTACAACAGTCTAAGTTGACCTTGCCAACTCGCTTACCGGAAAGAGTTTTCCAGCAATTGCTAGAACAGTGTCAGGCTTTGGTGACATCTTCAGTGCCGTTGGGGGCAAAATTAGTTCAAGTGGTGGAGAACTTTTTTCCCAATGAGTCTCAAGCACTAAATGATATTGCTGGGTTGGTGCTAAGAAGCACCTATCGGTCTGTAAATACTCTGGAGACAATGCCTGTAATTCAGAGCGATTACTCAGATTTACAACCACGTCAACAAATGGCTTTGTCGTTGCTAGCAGCTAAACAACTGCTAGAAAATCTAACTCTGCCAGTTTCAGCAACCAGTCCAGTAGTAGAAAGACAATGGCTAACCAGTGTTGGTGCTTTGAATATCAGAGTAGAGTACCAGTCTCTAGGTAAACTTACGAAGCTACTTGTTCAAGCTGAGTTACCTGTTAAAGGAACTTTAACGCTGCGGGGAAGTGGCACTTTAGCAATGACAACATCTTCGACTTCGGGATACTTAAATGTAGAGTTAGGCTGCGAGCAACTTAACCCAATTTATACTCTGGAAGTTGAGTTTCCAGAAATAGATGAACAGTCTTTGTTGTTTGTGATTAATCCCACGATTTAATTTAAATTTCCACCGCTAGCACACTACGTCAATCAACGCCGATATATATTAAGAGGATTTTCCTGGTTTTGAAGCTCATCCTATTTTTCAACAAACGGTCATTAGGGTGTCTACGAGAAGCAGTTATTACAAAGACACAGGGACACGGGGATATGGGGACATGGGAATATTGAGAAAGTATTTGATTATTTCTCAATTCACCGTGTCACCCATTTCTCGTTTCTCTCCATCTCTAACCCCTATCGGTCATTTTTTTAACCGTGCCGATTTTAGATTTTAGATTTAAAATCCTTGAGGCAATCGGGGTCAATCCAAAGTCGGTAATCCAAAATCCAAAATTTTTTGACACAGTAGTAGGGTAGGCAATTATGTCCCCCGCATTGTGTTTTTTGCATCTACATCATTGCTTCTACTAGACTCAAATGTTTAACTTATCCAGGATGAATCGGTTTTGGCGTCTCCCTGTAGGTAATTTCTGGCGGCAAAATCCGCAGGGTTCGCCTTTGATAGAAGTGGAAGATTCTATTTCTTTGCGGGTGCTGGTGCTAGCGTTGGTTATTTTGGGAATTGTGGCGACGGATATTGCTGCTGAAACTTCATTCAGTTTTTGGGCGTTACCCCTGAGTATAGTGGGTGCGATTTGGAGTTACTATCGTCGCCGCGATCGCAATGTTGCAGTTCAATTCGGCATCGCCATTGGGATGTTAGTAGCATTGGGTGCTTTCTTTGGGCAATTAGTGGGAGAGTTGAATGATACGCGGTTGGGTTTGGCAGAGTTATTAATTCAACTCCAGGTGTTACACAGCTTTGATACACCCCGTCGCAAAAATTTGGGCTATTCGATTGTTATCGGACTAATTTTATTGGGTGTGGCAGCAACCCTAAGTCAGACTTTAGCATTTGCACCTGTGTTGCTGTTATTTTTAGCGATCGCTCTGCCAACTTTAGTATTAGATTACCGTTCGCGCTTGGGTTTGCAGCCATTAAAAATAAAAAATGAAAAATTAAATCAGAATAATTCCGCAACTATTAATTTTAAATTTTTCATTCTGAATTTTTTGCTAATTGTCGGTCTGGGACTGGCAATTTTTGCTGTTTTACCTAGATTTCCCGGCTATCAATTACGAAATTTTCCTGTAAGTTCTGGTATTCATGTCAAAGGTAATTTCACAGGACGTAGTATCATTAATCCCGGTTATGTCCGCCAAGGTAAAGGTGAGAATCAAGGCAGTGGTAGCGGTGGTACGGGACAAAATCAAGCTGGTGAACCAGGTAAAGTAGATAATAACTTTTATTACGGTTTTAATAGTCAAATTAACCAAAACCTGCGGGGCGAGATGAAACCCAAGGTTGTAATGCGGGTGCGATCGCAAGCTGAAGGTTTTTGGCGAGTATTAGGATTTGACCACTATACAGGTAAGGGATGGGAAGTTTCTCGCAATGAAGATGTTATGACTGTTAGGCGATCGCCTTGGTCTTACCAAATTTTTATTCCCCCATCCATACTCACTGCTAAAACCCAAGAGGTAGTACAAACTTATACAGTGGTGTCAGATTTGCCTAACCTCATTCCAGCGATGGCTAATGCCAAGGAAGTTTATTTTCCAGCACCAGTAATCGCTGTTGATAAAGAAGACGGATTGCGATCACCTGTAGAATTATCAGAAGGATTCACCTATACAGTAGTTTCAGAAGTACCATACCGCGATCGCACTTTGTTAGGTGAAGCTTCTACTAAATATCCACAACATATTAAAAAACATTATCTGCAAATTCCTCCCGAAATTGCCGAAAAAGTCCGGCAACGTACCGAAGAAATTCTTGCTAACTACAATCAGGAAGGAGTCACAAAGTCTGCGAAAAGACTCGATTCACCTTATGAAAAGGCTCTGTACTTAGCTCAATATTTAAAGCAACGCTACTCTATTCCCCGAAATCCCTTAGAACTGCCTTATTTGAGTGAGAAAGAAGACTTGGTAGAAACTTTTTTGTTTAAGCAAAACGGGGGCTATCCAGACCACTTTTCAACAGTTCTGACGGTGATGTTGCGTTCCATTGGCATCCCAGCGCGGTTAGTAGCAGGGTTTAGTGCAGGAGAATTTAATCCATTTACAGGGCTGTATGTTGTCCGTAATACTGATGCTTATGCGATGACGGAAGTGTATTTTCCGAAATATGGTTGGTTTGCTTTTGACCCTATTCCCAATCATCCTCTAATACCACCTTCAATTGAAGATACCCAGACTTTTAGTGTGTTGCGTCAGTTGTGGAACTGGGTTGCTGGCTGGTTGCCTTCTCCGGTAACGGGTTTGTTAAATAATGTATTTGAGACAATATTTAAGTGGGTAATTAGAGCGATCGCTTGGTTTATCGCTTTATTCTCTCAAGGTTGGTTTGGTGTCTTAACTGGCTTAATCTTGGCAACTACAGCAGCTTTCTTTGCTTGGCTGGGTTGGGGACAATGGCAAGAGTGGCGCAACCGCCGATGGTTAAAGAAATTGCCAGCAATGGAAAGCCTTTATCAACAAATGCTGCAATGGACAACCCAAAAAGGTTTGGGTAAACATCCAGCACAAACACCTTTAGAGTACGCCAGACGATCATACCAACATCATGCCCCAGCAACCGCTGAAGTTATAGATGAGATTAGCCAAGCCTATGTTAGTTGGCGCTATGGTGGTCAAACTCCTAACTTGAAGCGATTGCGAGAAAGATGGCAAGGTTTGAAAAAGACTGCTAAGGCTGCTAAGTAATTCATTGATAAATTACATAAGAAGGTTGTCCAGTGGGCAACCTTTTTAATTTCAACAACTGCATCTCAACGAGAGACGAACGTAAAAAGTAGAAAACTCGCCAACACTGAACTCAACCTCGCATCTGCATCAAATTTCCTGAGGAGTAGCGACGCAAACCTTGGTAAAACACACCTGTACCAACCAACAGCACAGTAGTTGATCCAGCTACAGCTAGCACAGCATGAATCAAAGATAGCGATCGCAATGCCTCAATTGGCAAATAAGTCACAAATCCCGCCGGAATCAAGGTGTACAGCAGTAGTTTCACCGTTCCCTCAAACAAAGTCGCTGGATAGGTACTGAAGGTAAGCATGGCATTTCGCCATTGTTGTGTTATTCCTTCGGAATTGCCCAGATAAAAGCTGAGGCTACCTGTCAAAATATTAAAGCCGACAAACAATGTCGCCACCGAAACTGTCAACCCAGTAAACAACGCCAAATGCACTGCATCAGGCTTGACAAAAAACAAATAAACCCCATACCCAAACAGCATATCTCCCCAAGATGTGGCATTCATCCGTCCTAGTAATAGGTGCGGTAAAAGGGCACGAGGGTACAACATCCACACATCCAACTGTCCTTGGACAATTAAGCTTGTCAGTTGCATAGCGTTGCCGCAGATAGTATTAGCCAGACCAAATCCTGTTGCGGCGATCGCCCAGAGAGTAACTACATCCTGTACTGTCCAGCCGCGTAGCACTGGAAAACGTGTGAAAAATAGCCCCCAAAATGTTACCCACACTAGGTTATTCAGTACCATCGCTAACACTTGCGTCAGGAATGCGCCGCGATATTCTAAGTGAGCGTTTAGATTGAGGCGAATATAAGCACCAGCTAATTGTAGGTAGGAAAGTAAACGCCAAAACATATCAACCTCCATGCGCGTGGATGCGTTTAACTGCCGTGCGGTACACAAGGGCTACTAAGAGAGCCAGCACACCTATAGCAACTGCCTGACGCACTAACAATTGACTGGCAAAAGCCAGGTTGGGATGCACAAATAAACGCGCCGGGCCATACAAAATACTGGCAAAGGGTAGAGCTTGTAGTACTGGCTGCCAGGCTTCTGGTATTAGTTCCAAGGGAATCAGTATTCCACCCAAAATCATCGTCAACCGAGAGTAAATGAGCATTAGCCCTGTGGTATTTTCCAGCCAGAAAGCTCCTAAACCCACTAAGAAGGTTGCCAAAAAATCTAGGACAAATGCCAGTGGTAGCGCCACTACGAATAATAAAATCCCTCCTAAACTTAGAGGAATTGTGCCGACAAATAGTAATGCAACTAAGGATGCGATCGCTACATTCAACCCGAAGCGCACTGTCCGCTCTCCCAAAGTAGTCCACAGGCGATACAAAGGGTAGGATAGAGGGCGTATTAGTTGCACTGCCAGCGCCCCCGTCCGTACATCCTCGTCTACCTCTAAAGCAACCTGGGGGCTGGAGAGGACAATAGATTCAGTGATACCTAAGTACCAAAGCATCTGAGCCAGTGTTAAACCTCCCAACTGTTCAGCATCCGTCTCGGCATAGGTGACACGCCACAGTTGTAAAAAGATGTAGAGAATGACAAACAAAAAAATTCCTCTGGAAGCAACTTCTCCGAAATAAGCCAGGTTGGAGCGAGCTGCCGTCCAACCAATCCAGGTATATTTGTTCACTGAATTATGAGGCTGCCTGAGCATAAATGTGTGCAATTACCTCTTCTAGCGGTGGGTCTTCAATCGCAATATCAGCCACCGAACCCGCCTGGAGAATTTGAGTCATCACGGTTTCAATTGGTGTAATGCTGGTATTAACCTCCAGCTTGAGTCCATATTCGCCCGCTTTGAGTTGCGTCACTCCTGGGAGACTGATTTGGGCGGGGGAGGTATGAAATTTGACGCTGATAATCTTTGAGCCAAGGTATTGGCGACGCATTGCCGAAACTTTGTCATCAAGTACCACACGCCCGTGATTAATTACCACTACTCGCTGCGCTACTTGTTCAATGTCGCCTGCATCATGGCTGGTGAGAAACACTGTTACTCCCTCATCGCGGTTCCACTCTCGGATGAGATCGCGTAATTCCTGACGAGCAATGACATCCAGTCCAATTGTGGGTTCGTCGAGGAATAGTACTTTCGGTGCATGGAGTAAGCTGGCTGCTACTTCTGCCCGCATCCGCTGACCTAAAGACAATTTACGTACTGGGGTATTCCAAAACGGGTTGAGGTCAAAACGCTCAACTAGTTGGTCACGACGTTTAATGTATTCTTGCCGATTAAGATTATAGATTCGCGCCAGTAATTCTAAGGTATCGCGGGGAGGTAGATGATACCATAGCTGCGATCGCTGTCCAAACACCACCCCAATTTGATACGCTAGTTCGCGCCGATTTCGCCAAGGGTTTAATCCCAGTAACCTGGCTGTCCCAGATGTAGGCTGTAGTATGCCTGTCAGCATCTTGATTGTAGTGGACTTCCCCGCGCCATTGGGGCCAATGAAGGCGATCGCTTGACCATCAGGAACGGTCAGACTAATGCCATCTACGGCGACAATCTCTTTGTGAGTGCGGTTGCGTCCCCAACCCCTACTCAAAGTAAACGTCTTAGATAAATTTTCCAGTTCTACGGCTGCCATCACCGATGAACCTCTTGAGGTAATTGAATGCTACAAGTGTAATACAAAACGAGCAGCATGATAAAACTTATATTTTAAATAAATTGCTCATATCACTACTGCACGCTTATCAGTATTGTCGAAGTACTGCACTGTTCCTCGCCAATCGTCAACCTCCATTACTGTTTCTGTAAATTTTCCAGCTGTGTAGTCTGCAATCACACAACCCCAGAATTTTCGAGCAAGTACATTTGTGGTTATCTGATGGATTTCCCATTTCCCACAGAATCGATCAAAGGTTTGAAAGGCGACATTTTTACCAATTCCTTGTTGTCTGTACTTTCGTAAGATAAAGAACTCTGCGATTGAATACTGACTACCTGGAATGTAAGTGTACTGATTCACCAAAACGAATCCGGCAAGCTTTCTCCCAACCCGCACAATGAAGGGGTAGCGATCGCGAAGCGTGTGCGAAGCACTCTCGCTCTCAACCCAGTAGTAATCTAGGTATGGATAGCCAAAGTAACCATGCTCATTAAGATCCTTGTGTTCAAACTCTGAAAAGTCATATTGGTAAAGCTCCATCATCTGCTGGATGAGTGGTTTTTCGTCTATTGAAGCTGATAAAACTTCCACATACATGAGCAATGGAGCTAAAACACTATTCCTTTGACGACTTCAAGCTATGACTAGATATTTTTAGTGAGTTTACCACATTAGTTGTTATTTTGGATTTCGTCTAACTTGGCACGCACTGCCTGAATATCCTGCCACATCAACCATTTTGGCGCGCCTTTTTCTTTAGAAGGATTACGCAACAAGTAGGAAGGATGAAAAATTGGCATACATAAACGCCCTTCCCATTCCAGCCATTGTCCGCGAATTTTTGTAATCCCCCGCTTATCGCCAGTAATGCCTTTAACAGCTGTTGCGCCTGTTAACAAGATTATTTTGGGGTCAACTAAGCGAATTTGTTCTAGTAAGTAGGGTAGACAAGCCGCCACTTCTACAGGAGTGGGAACTCTATTATCTGGTGGGCGACATTTATTTATATTGGCAATGTATACATCATCCTCAGTAGTCAGATTCACAGATGCGAGAATTTTCTCTAACAACTGCCCCGATCTACCTACAAATGGTAAGCCGGTTTCATCTTCATTTTGACCTGGCGCTTCCCCAATAACCATAATTGGGGCTTTAAGATTGCCACGTCCAACAACAGCATGAATTCGAGTGTCTCCTAATGGACAACGGTGACAGCGATCGCAATGCTGTGTCAACTCTGTGATGCTGGCATAAGTTCCGGGAGTTATGGGAATTTTCGCGTCTGTCGGAATCAGTTCTCGTTCGTTAAAGGTTGAGTCGTCAAAAAGGCTGAGTTGGGTTTCGCTGCTCATGAAAATCAGGATTTTGGCATCAGCGCCAGTTGTTATGTCTGAGTGAAATACCGTTTTTGCTGGAAACTTACTAAAATAAATAGATTTTTGCTGAATACTTAGTTTTTTATATAAATCTTATTGTATCAGTTAATTTCAGACAAAATTCAGTCATGATAAAAGCAGTGCCGTCCTAAGATGCTGGGGGAAACTATGTCACATACCCCACTTTTCGCCGATCGCACCCATGCGGGTGAGTTATTGGCGCAAGTGATTCATGATATTTTGACTCAGCAAACTATTGATTCTGGGGTAAAGCCCGTACCAATTGTTTATGCTTTGCCAAGAGGGGGTATACCAGTAGCAGCACCAATAGCAAGTCTTTTGGATTGTCCATTGACGATTGTTGTGGCGAAAAAGATTAGCCATCCAGAAAATCCAGAGTTAGCAATTGGTGCAGTGACTACTTCGGGAAATGTTCTTTGGGCCGATCAAAAGCTACTTCGCCTTAAACATGATGGGCGATGGCGGGAAGTGGCTTTAAATAAAGCGATAAACCAAGCTAAGTTTCTTGAAGCTCAATTAATTTCTGCTTGTCCGCAGTTCAATGCACGGGATGCCACGCTGATCTTAGTTGATGATGGCATTGCTACAGGTATGACAATAGCGGTAGCGGCAATTGCCTTGAAAGCGCTTTCTCCGGCAGCAGTTTGGCTGTGTACTCCAGTAGCGCCACAAAAATTGCTACCCTGGTTAGAACAGTGGGGCGATCGCACAATCATCTTGGAAACACCGGAACCCTTTTGGAGTGTGAGTAATTTTTACGCCCAATTTCCCCAAGTCGATACATTAGAAGTTCTCGCATATCTCCAACAACAAAAGACAATGAGAGAGAATTGATCGTTTTGTGGATCTTTCTAAATCCCCATTAAAAGTTACGTTAGCGAAGCGGTAGCGAGTCTTCTCCCAAGGGGAGACGCTAAGAGCGAACGAGCGTCATTACAAATTATTTGAAGATGTTCCCTGCTGATATTGCATAGCTTTGGCATAATCACCTAAGGCATAGCAGGCAACTTTTAGACTGGCAAGGGCTTGTTCTTCACTGCGGCGATCTTTGGTATTTCTAGCTAACAGCAAACGTTCTTCATAATATATAATTGCTTTGTTATAGTCACCCAAAGCTTCACAAGCAACCCCTAAACTGCTTAAAGATTGTTCCTCGCTACGTTTATCTTGAATTTCTTTGGCTAATTGCAACCGATCTTCATAATATTTAATGGCTTTGGGATAATCACCTAAAGCATAACAAGCATTACCCAGATTTTTTAGCACCTGAGAAGCACTGCGAACATTTTTTAAAGAGCGTGATAGTACTACACATTGCTCATAATAGGCGATCGCTTTTGAGTAATTGTTCAAAGCATACCAAGCATTACCCAAATTCTTGAGTACCTGTTCCTCGCCCCAGTTGTCTTTGAGTTCCCGCACAATCTCTAGACTTTGCTGTTGATACTCAATTGCCTGTGTAAAATTACTTAAAGCTTTATAAACCAATCCCAAATTATTCAGTGCTGCCACTTGACTGCGTTTATCTTGCAGGTGTTGGGTTATTTTCAAACACTTTTCTAGAAACTCAATTGCCTTTTGATGATCGTTCAAGTGACGGTAGGCATTACCTAAATGGGAAAGTGCTTGCATTTGCAATGTTAAATCTGAGGTGTTATTAAGCAAAGACAAACACTGTTGGGAGTAGGAGATAGCACCTTTGTAGTCTCCAGCGCTGTAAGTTACCAATCCTAAAAAAGAAAGTGCCTGAGCCTGTTTTTGCAAATCCCCAGCTGCCTGAAACAGTGCCAAGGATTGTTGTAAAAACTTCATGGCTGTTATTAATTCGCCAGCTTGCTGCTGTTGAATTCCTTGCCGTAATAGCTTGGAACCTTCCGATGAATGGTCGTCACTTTCCTGTGGAGGTAGTATTTCTGCTTGTGAACCAGAGTCAAATTCATGGGTAATTGTATTACGCTTCACTGGTTTTAGGTATGTTATGGGTAGTTGCGGGGGAACTATAGCAATCCGATTTAATTCAGAAAACTTGCTTGCGTAGGAAGGGAACAGGAAAGAAGGGAATAGGAAAGAAGGGAATAAATATGTACTGGTATTTTTCAAAAAATACGAGTCCTATATATATTTCGATCTGTATTCCTTCGTCTTGAGGCAAGTCTGGTACTAAATTTAGTGTTCCCCAAACCAGGATGCATCTTTCATCAGGCTGGTTTACTACACTAGGGCAAGCATTCATCGCAACAATATTATTTAAAATTTGTATTATCAATATCTGCACTGTATGTATGGTGCAGGATCTCTCGCACCTCCATTAAAATTTTTCCTAGCATATTTTTACCACTACCATCGGCTCCACAACCCCAGTAAAAATCAATAGGGGAGTTCTCAACAATTTCTGCATTGCCTGTGGAAAGTAAAATATTCCTGATATCTGTATGAGTTTGAAATTTACACAGTACAGCTTGCCGCATAATGTCATCTTTAACATTCTCCCAATCTTGACGTAGGGGACGGGTTCTCTCACGCCCCATTTTTGCCGCGTCTTTGGGTGTTTTAACTAGACGGAGCTTTTCTACATGAGGTGTACCGACAAACTTTTGTGCCTGAAAATAGTGTTCGCTAGTTGACCAATACAATCCATCTAATTCAAAGCCGTGGGGGGAAAAATTGGAGAAACAGCCATATTCTTCACGAGTACTATAAAAGTAGATTGTCACGTCGCTTCACTCCGAATTAAAAATTAATGATTCCCATAAATAAATTTAGGGGCTTGTATCCTTTACATTTTCAGTCAAGCTGATCATTATGAGTCAATTGAATAGCCTTATATAGTCTTGTTAAGGACTGTTTTTTTGCGTTAATTTAGGTCAGATAAAGTTTTTCGCTCAAAATTGGTATTAAGCAGGCGATCGCTACTTGTGGTTGCAGAGTCAGAACTAAATATTTCAATGATTTAGAAGTACGCCAAAGTATTTCCGAGGGAGGCGGTACTAGTGACAAAAGTCATCCATTCAGGTGAAGACATACATAAAAAGCACTGCCTAGTATGAAGGAAGATTAAGCAACGATGAAGCTAATTATGCGTCTAGTTGTCAATTGACTCATAAAAATTTAATCCCAAAGGTTTAACATCTCCGTATTCTAAACTTACCCTCGAAGCAAAGGCTACTTCTATACAAGAATATTTACAGGCTTTTATAATATGGCTACTCACATAGAAATTCCAGTTATTGGCAAAGTTAAGTATCCATTACGCTGGCTAATTGGGCTGATAGCGGGGGGGGTATTGGTTGTGGGTACAGTAACAACTTACACCTTGATAAATCAAGGGTCAAATAAAGAAGACATTGCTGAACTAACTGTTCCAGTTACAGCACAAAACGTGACGTTGCGGATTACAGCTAGTGGCAAAGTTGTACCAGTTAAAAGCGTAAATATTAGCCCGAAGAATCCGGGAGTGCTATCGCAATTATACGTAGAACAAGGCGATCGCATTCAACAAGGGCAAATTCTCGCCCGCATGGATAGTGCCAGTATTGAAGCCCAAAGGAGTCAATATCGTGCCAATTTAGCCCAAAGTCAAGCACAACTAGCCGAAGCCCTCGCTGGTAGTCGTCCTCAAGAAATCGCTCAGGCAAAGGCGCGGTTAGCACAATCTCAAGCCCAGTTAGCCGCAGCTAAGGCTGGTAATCGTCCCCAAGAAATTGCTCAATCTCAATCGCAAGTGGATGCGGCTCAAGCAAAGGTGAATTACACCAATGAACAGGTAAAGCGTTATCAATATCTATATCAAGAGGGAGCAGAGAAAAAACAATTACTCGATCAAGCCATCAGTGACGACAAAAGTGCTAGAGCCAATTTAGAAGAAGCTAAAAAACGATTGTCTTTAGTCCAAAGTGGCACTCGGACTGAGGAAGTTGACCAACGCCAAGCCGCTGTTAACGAAGCACGAGCCGCATTAGTTCTGTTGCAAGATGGCACTCGTTCTGAAGAAATTGCCCAGCGTCAAGCCGCCGTTGCATCTGCTGAGGCTCAATTGAAGGGTATACAAGTGCAATTGGAAGATACTATTATTCGCGCTCCTCTTTCGGGAATTGTTACCCAAAAGTATGCAGAACCAGGGGCATTTGTCACACCCACAACTTCTGCTTCTACTAGTGCATCGGCAACTTCTAGTTCAATAGTTGCCGTAGCCAGGGGTTTAGAAATATTAGCTCAAGTTCCCGAAGCCGATATTGGCAGAATTAAATCGGGACAGCAGGTGGAAATTGTCGCTGATGCTTATCCCGATCAAGTTTTTAAAGGTCATGTGCGGCTGATTGCTCCCGAAGCAGTGGTGGAACAAGGTGTAACATCCTTCCAGGTGCGGATTGCTCTCGATACTGGCACAGATAAACTACGTTCTGGCTTAAATGTGGATCTGACTTTTTTAGGCGATCGCGTTAATAATGCTTTGGTGTTACCAACGGTGTCAATCGTCACCGAAAAGGGTAAAACGGGTGTACTCATCCCAGATGCCAAGAATAAACCCCAGTTCCGTGAAATTACAGTCGGGGCACAAATCCAAGACCAAACTCAGATTTTAGGCGGAGTTCAAGAAGGCGATCGCATATTTGTGAACCCACCCAAAGACTACAAAATCGAAAAGGCCAAAGAGAAACAGAATAAATAAAGAAGGCAGGAGGCAGTAAATAGAAACTCTTTATGTCTGATCTTAAGTCCTACATTTTGTACCTTATCTACTTGAAAACAGCCGTATTATTCCTACCCAATGCCTTCCTTGATAAACCTAAATTGAATAAGTAGTATTGTTTGAAATTTCACCGAACAGCCTTTTAATACAGACTTTTAATCCAAAATCTCAAATCCAAAATTGGCATGAATCTCCTCGAAAGTATGAATATGGCGGGGAAAACCCTGCTATCAAATAAACTCCGTAGCGCACTCACTATGCTGGGTATAGTTATTGGTAACGCCTCAGTGATTGCCATGATTGGTATTGGCGAAGGTGGGCAAAAATTCGTTAATAAACAACTCGAGTCACTAGGGCCAAATGTGCTATTTGTACTGCCAGGTAATCAAGAAACTCAGCGAATCTCCTTTGAAGTACCAAAAACTCTGGTGTTGCAAGATGCGGAAGCGATCGCTTCTCAAGTACCAACAGTAGTAGGAGTTGCGCCAGAGTTAAACAGAAGACAGGTAGTTACATACCGCAACAGAAATACTGATGTCAATATTATTGGCACAACTCCCAGCTTTCTATCTGTGCGGGATTTTGAAACTGCTAAAGGCAGATTTTTCTCTGAGGTAGACATCAAGCGAAGCAACCAAGTGGTAGTACTTGGTGCAGACTTGGCAGAAAAACTATTTGGTAATAGTAACGCCATTGGCCAGCAATTGCGAGTTGGAAATACCAGCTTTCAAGTGATTGGGACGTTAATAGCCAAAGGTTCCAGCGTGGGAGCAGATTATGATAATGCTGCCTTAATACCAATCACGACATCAGCAAACCGACTTGTGGGCAAGAATTCTCCCTATGGTATCGCCTTAGATTACCTCGTTGCTGCCGCTCGTGATTCAGATAGCGTGGATGCAGCAGAGTTTCAAATTACTAATTTGCTGCGTCTACGGCACAAAATTAATGGTGAAGATGACTTTACTCTGCGTTCTCAAAAGGATGCCTTGCAAACTGTCGGTCAAATTACAGGTGCATTGACAATTATGCTAGCAGCGATCGCAGGTATATCGTTGTTTGTCGGCGGCATTGGGATTATGAATATTATGCTTGTCTCCGTCACCGAACGCACCCAAGAAATTGGATTGCGAAAAGCGATCGGGGCAACTGAGCAAGATATTTTGCTACAGTTCATCATTGAGGCAGTGATAGTTTCCGCTGCTGGCGGTTTAGTTGGGACTGCAGTTGGTGTTAGTGGCATCCTAATAGTGGGAGCCTTGACTCCTTTAGAAGCGAGTCTTTCTCCTGTAGCGATTACTATGGCAGTTGGTGTCTCTGGAGGTATTGGTTTATTCTTTGGCGTTGTTCCTGCACGTCGCGCTGCTAAACTCGACCCCATTGTGGCCTTAAGAAGTGCTTAATGATGGGGATGGCAAAACTTAATCTTCCTGATTAGCACTATGAATATCGATCGATTGCAGGAACTTAAGCAAAAACTGACGAATGAAGCAGACTTGTCCCATATCTGGTTATTTTATATGGATCATTTTGCGGATCATTCAGAATTTACTGAACTGGGTGAGCCTGCCTATAATGAATACCTAGATAATGTCCTCCACAAAACTTGTGAGCAAATGTTTAACAGGGCAATAAAGATTACTGACTTTTTGCTGATCTACATTGCACAGTATCGTTTATTTCATGGGACTTTCCAACTTAAAGGACGTATTGGCGGTATGATTTATTTCGAGGATATAAAAGTTGGGTTACTTGCAGTGTCAGTAGATTATCCTACTACCGATGCGGTTAAGTATTCACGTTTTTCTGAGATTATTTCACTGTCGGCATCTAACCACAGCGATCGCAATTGAGAGAAGCACAACTTATACGTGTTTTCAAAAAGTGCGATCGCTGTAGGTTAACTATCCGATCAAATAATTACGAATTACGTAGCTTTCTTCTCGCCCTCTCTACGAGACGCTACGCGAATGGCGAGTATTACGAATTATTTAATCTTCCTGATTGGGTTGAGCTAAAGAGATATTTCCTAAGTAATTTACTAGATCGCTTTGACTGGAGAAATCTAACAGTGCCTCCGCTAAGTCTTCTAGTTGAGCGATGGAGAATGTGCGAATCTGCTGTTCTATCTCCGGCTCAATTACACTAAACCGACGGGTCAGATGCGGTTAAAGGTGCGACTATCAACTCCAAGCAGAAAAAGAGAGTCCGCTTATCCCTCTAAAATATCTATCGCTATTGCCATGATTGAAATTCATCAATGGCGCTACGAATTAGGGATGTTATTTGAGCGCGGCGGGTTTCAAAGTTGGCGGCGATGTAAATTAGCAAGATGCCAACTAGTAAGCCAATAACCCATTTTAAAAAAGAGTAATGCAAACTTAAAATTACCGATTGATTGATTGTAGTAATTAAAAAAGTGGCTGTACCAATGTAGAGAAAAGCCCGTACTCGCAAAGCTAATCCAGCAAAAATAGCGATAAGACTGAAAATTCCAGGTATCCAGGCTGTATCTTGATTAAATAAAATTGCCCACCCACAAATTAAACCACTCCCTAGCACTCTCAGAAGATGACGAGATTTTTTGTACTCTAGTAGCTTCAGCTGGGTATCTACTTGAGCAATATAAAGCAGTGATAATCCAATTGGTGTGACATACCACAAAGTATCAGTTAGATGTAAGGAATTAAACCAACGGTAAAGCGCCCAATCAATCAACGCGACACTAACATAAGTAAAACGGATGTTTCCACCCACCTTTGCGAGGAAGATGTAGAATCCGGCTGCGAGTACTAAGGTAATTGGGTAAGTTTGCAGTCTGGTTTCCCACAAAATTATTAGCGGTATGATGTAAGCTGCTTGTTGCCAAGGTCTTTTAGACCAACCCCACCTTTCCCAAGGTAGGATGTACAGAAAGTAGGCAACCACACAAGCGATCGCACCATTCCACGGAACTAATGGCCCAGCCCAAAATTTTCCGACTGCTGTCTCGCGCCAATAAACCCTCATACCGGCTACCTCTAATAAGCCAAGGTAAACCCACATCTCGGCGATTGTGATTCCTCTGAAGACGCTGGGGGAAGTGCGCGAATTTCGTCCTCGGAAGATGGCATAACGAATCAAAAATACTCCTGTTGCCAATCCCACCAAACGGTTAACTGCAATGGGAAGAGGAATGGCAGCCATTAATAAACAGCTACTCCAAGCCCAATGAATATGGGCAATTCCTTCCAGTTCTTGGGGAGTTAGGCGTAAGTAGCTGACAAGCCAAGGTGATAGAATGCGGTAAGCATACATGATACTTGCACCAAGGGTAGACATGGCGATTAATCCATCACCTAATGCTCCTCCTGATGCTTGTGACATTTGATAAAACAAAAGTTCATAAGCAGAAATTGATACGCCAATAATTCCTAAGTACAGCAAGGGTTTGAAGTTCTCGCGCCGTCGCCCCACGCCAATAATAATTAAAGCTACACCTAAGGAACACAACCCTGTCCACTCGGTAAAGGTGTCCAAACGCAGCAATACACTGAATGCACCGTAGATTAATGGCAAAATGTGAAGGCTGCTAGGAAGCTTTTCTAATTGATGTCTTCGTCGCCACCACTCGCCGACAAGTTGAGCAATTAAACCTAAGGCAATATTGGCGATCACTATTTTAACAATTGAGCGTTCCCCCAACCCCAATACCTGGGCAATCAACAATTCTAAACACCAACCAATACCATAAAATGCCCAATTTGTCGGTTCTCGCCAACTGCGGTAAATAATGGCTACTAAGGTGATTGCAGTGGCAATTAAGAACAAAAATACCGAAGTGGTAAACCCCTTATAAATCAGTATTGAGTGCAGCGTCAAACCCAACAATTCAAAACCACACAAGGCGATCGCCCACTGATCGCTAGCGGCTGCATAGATAGCTGCTAATTCGTTACCACGTCGGCTTAAAACAGCCCGTGCTAACCATAAACTTAAGGTTGCGATCGCTCCTGCAACAAACCAACCTCCTACGACTAGGCTAGGCAAACCAGGCACACCTGTCCACAGCAATGCCCCAATAAAACTTAAAACAAATCCTTCTGTAATTACCGCAGATGCTTGGTTTCGCAAATAGCGAGTATTGGCAAACATCAACCCAGCACCTACAGCCAAACCGATTAATCTGATTCCTGGTAGTTGTAACGTCAATAACTGTGCAACTACTACAGTTAAGACACTTAAGTAACGGCTAGTAATTCGACGCTCGATAATTGTGGCATTGGCAACACCCGTGAGAGCTAAAGGCGTAACTAGCCATAAGACTCCCCAATTGCCTTGACTTTCAACTATGCCATACCAAGATGATTCTGCATTCATCCACAAGATTAAAAAACTAGCTGCGGCTAGTCCTAAACCGATGTCCCATGCACTACGCCGCCATAGTCCATTGCTGAGGCTAAATCCCCATTCTGCAACCATCAGAGCCAATAAAATACTTGCCCAGGCTTGTGGACTCAGGTTTGGTAACAGCCAATTAATGGTAGAGCAAAATGCCAGCACCCCCATGATGTGAGTTAGGTATATCAAGGGAAGGGATGAAGGGGAACGGCGTTGAGTGACGAATGCCAGAGTGGTGGTGGAGAATAGCAGATTTAGCGATCGCAATGTCGGATTTATCAGAGTGATCGTTGTTAAAAAAGTTCCTAATAAGAGGGTGAGTAGTTCGCCAAATTTAGATAATTCTCGCTTTTGACTGCGATGCAAGCTATCTGTGAGCGCCACCATCAAAATTACGTAGGGAAATAAAGCTATACCCAATAAAGCCCAAGGTTCATTTTGAGAATTGGTGAGTTGAGTACTAGTTGCGATCGCTAATTTCTGTAAGTTATCAGGTACTAACCGCCAACCTAGCCAAATTGTCTCTAAGCCAATGACGAAAACCGCTGCCAAGTCTACCTTGAGACTGTACTGCCGCAAGCAACTTCCCACAAACCATAAACCCAAACCACTGACAGCGATCGCTTGCCAAGGATAATTTACTACCGATACCAACCAACCCAAAAAAATTAAAATGCCACCGAGTTTTTCCCAGAGTAAAAGAAATGAGGAGGATATTAATGTTACTTCCCCTGCTCCCCCTGCCTCCTGCCCCCTGCCCCCTGCCCTTTGTACTAACCAAGTCACCAACCAGCCGCAAATACCAATTGCTAACCCCAACTGCGTGATATCTACCTTGGCAACAAAAATTGCTCGCACTAACAGCACTATTAGAGCATAAATAATTACAGCAGCAGTTAAACTAATACTTAACCTACGGCGTAGGCGTAGCCCGTCGTAGACATCGCCTCGATTTTCCTCACTGATAGTATGAGGCTGTTGGTAAAGATTGTGATAGATAGTAATAATAGTTGTGCCGATCATTGCCACATAAACAGCGATTAAGGGAAATCCTCTTAATTGCCAACCCCAATGCAGATAACTCAGCCCCAAAATATTCGCTAGAGGTAATTTGCCAGGATGTAAATTAGCAAAAATAGTCCGATTTTTGGAGAGTAAAACAGTTATAGCAGTGAGGGTAGGACAGGCGATCGCAACTACAATCCAATCAACAGGATTTCGCCACAATTGAAAGCTATCAATTGCCCAAAAATTCACTGGCACTAACAAAAGAGTGACAATCAGCAATGTCTGAGCCGTCAATCTGAGGTTATTTTGCCTAGTCGCCCAAAAGCTTAACCCCCAAAAACTTAAAGTATAAGCAAATAAAACCCCATACTGTCCAGAAGCAGGAAACCTCTCCCACTGACTAGCAGCCAGTACGCCAGAGGATACCACTACCAGGAAAACGCCTAGAAAAAGCAACCAACGTACACTCAGTTCAGCCCCCAAAGACTGCAACATTGTGCTGATAAAGTTGGGTTTAGGTGGTGTTTGTTGCGATTGTCTACGGCTACTAGATTGTAAAGCTGCTGTAGATAACTGCTGTACGGGGTCATAAGTTGCAAATACTACCTTTGTTTTCGCTTCAGCTTGGGGTTTTAACACCACCGCACACACCAGAAACTCTTGGCATAGCTGCTTAACTTGGGTATCAGATATTAAACCTAAGCGCAGCCATATATCTAGTCCTTCTAATAAATGAGGATGGGAAGATGGCAGTCTGACTTCAATTATCAGCGGACGCTCAAGGGGCGATGACATAAGCGGCGGGAGTACAAGTATATACTTAAATTATTTGTTTAATTAAAGTATATTTTTGCTCTGATGTGCCACTTATTAGGCTAATTGATATTAATTTTTAATCTACTAGGACTTACGCATTGACAATAAACATCAAAAGAGATTAGAGAGGAATGTTTTGAGCAAAATTTTAACTCACCTTGAAAGGGCTAGTACCCTAATGCGGAATTAAAAATTAAAATTAATACAGCGTAAGCGTTTCATTGATTTTGAATGGATGGTTTATTTACGCCGTGTTGTACTAGTGATATAGACTTTCAACTCTGTTGCCTCTTCCCTGCTGTAAATTCTGACTTCTGACTCCTATTAGCAGATAGCTAGGGTTGAACCAGTGCTGAATTCTTACGTTTAACTAGGCTTTATTATTTTCCAGAGAAAGTTATTTACCTTCTGTAACTTTGAGTTATAAACTTTTTCAATTCCAGTTTTTAAGAAGTCAGACGGTTCGTACAAGAATACAAATATGTCAGTAAAGCCATCAGTAATTTTTGGTAACTGATTTTCTTTGACAATTTGAAATTGCACTTTTGAATTAACTAAGTGACCAAGTATTTGTATTGGTGGAAGTAGATTTTTCTCATCACTAATTATCAAGGGTTTATTACCTTGACTAATAATATTAGCAATTTTAGGAAATTCCTGGTATTTTTCAGGGAATTGGTTCCACCAAATCTTAGATTGAGAGTGGTATACACAAGAGACAACTCCGCCCGTAATTATTATGAACGCTACAATTGACCAGAGTTGTTTTTGCCAAATTTTAGGAGAAATAGACGTGATTTTAGTGGTAAGTAGGTAAGCAACAGCCAACTGTATACCTAAAACAGAGGGAAGTGTATATCGACTAGTAGCGTATCGCTTTTGAAAGATGAAATCCGTTATCAGTAGGGGAAGCACTACAGACCCAATCAAGGTTAAGATAAATAACCAAACTTCTTTAGATGTTCTTCGACAGAGAACATAAATTGAGTAGCTGATTAGAGCTAAAATAATGAAAATAAAAGGAATAAAGACAATCTGAATTTTTTCTATATCGATAGGGCTAACACCGAAATCAACAAACGTCCGGCTAAAGATGCCAGCCCACCTTACCCCTGACCCAAATAATGTTTGTTTAGCATTTGTCCAAGCTACTGCTACTGGCTGAGGATTGCTATAAATAATCCAAATCCAAGGTACAAAAGTTATAAAACCCGCCAGCGATGATATTAGGTAATAAATTGATGTTTTACTCAATCGGAAGCGTTCAATTGTAAGTACATAAATTCCTTGTGCAAAAGCAACCAAGGTAAAAAACACATGAGAATAAAACCCTAGTACCAATGTTGCTGTATAAATACACCAACTAACCTTTGTTTTTAGGCGTATAGCTCGCAGCAGTGCTACGCTCGATATTAATATGGCAACTATCCATAAACTGTATGCTCGCGCTTCTTGTGCATACACCAAATGAATAGGTGAAACGGCTACCAACGCAATGGCTACCCACCCCACTAGTGAAGACTTAAATAATTCTCGACATAGCCAATAAATACAAGGAAATGTGAACAGACTCAGGAATGCCGAAAAACTTCTCGTCACTGCTACAGAATTGCCAAAGCACTCTACCCAAAATCGGGCCAGTAGGATATATAATGGCAAAATCTGCGAGTCTTCTAAAACAACCCCTTTAAGTGTATCAATTGTGTTTTTATCAGGATTGGGATACTGATATTTATGCAAATCTTCTATGCTTAACAAGTTACCATTGTCTAACTGCTCCTTCATTTCTGACTGCATATAGCCAGATATGCGTAAAGATGAGAAAACTTCATCACCCCAATAAAGTTTTTTGTCAAGATTAGTGAAGCGAAAAAATACGCCTATTACTAATAGAATAATGATTAAAAAATGTAACCCAGATTTAGAAATAATCCAGCTCTGTGACAATTGCTTTTTCATGTAGTTTTTAATATCCTCAAAGCCTTAATAAACGGTGGCAAAGTTTTATTACTTTTTATCGCCAGAGAAATAAAAATCTCCTATTTCTACAGAATGAGTTTCAAGGACTTTGCAGCTTTTGACAACAAAATCCCATAATAAATATAATTGTTTACCTGTCATCGTATAGTATAAATTAATCAAGACATGAAATACTTGTGTTGAAAATAAAAATATTTCATAAAGTTTATATAAAAATACTATCAACCTGCGTGCGAGTAGCAAGCAACACGAAGATGCGATAGGAATCAAATCGGATTCCTGAACTTACTTGCGTAGGATAGGGAACTCTTAACTCTTAACTGCGAAGAGGGAACAGAACACAAACGAATAAACGTGATGTGTACTGAGTTTTTTCAAAAATAAACCACCTATTCCAAATCAATGAAACGCTTACGCTGTGTTAATTTTTAATTCTGCCTTGCGGTACTAAGTGCCAAAATATAGCGATGTCCAGCTTTGTACTACTGGTGTGGCAAGTCTCAATTAGTACTTGTAGGTCTATTTAAACTTGACTTTACCGGAATACAATCAAGTATTGTTCTAGCAGGCTAAAATATGATAATTAAATACTACGGTAAATTGATAGATTTGCCGTATGATAGTATTTTGAACTGCGATCGCTTCCTTTGGTATGTAGCCATTTGAATACAAGCAACGTACCAGAGTAAACCGACGAGTGCGAACACCGTCCATATCGATCAAACTCTGGAGAATTGACATGAGCAACAAACACATTGAAGTCAAACAAGTAGCAGGTTTCATCGGTGCTGAAATTAGCGGCGTAGATTTGTCGCGCCCTTTGCACGATGATGCAGTCAAAGAAATTCGTCAAACACTGTTGAAGTGGAAAGTCGTATTCTTTCGTGGTCAAAACATCGATCATGCTGCACAGATTGCATTCACAGCTCGTTTCGGCGAAGTAACTTACGCACATCCCCATGAAGATGAGCCGATTGAAGGCTTTTCAGAAATTCTACCCATTGACCGCAGTCGTTACGAGCGGCGGAATGGTCTACGCCGTTCCAGCTACGAAAGCCGTTGGCACACCGATGTGACAGCAGTTGTCAACCCACCGGCTGCATCGATTTTGCGTGCGGTTAACGTGCCCAGCTTCGGTGGTGATACACAGTGGACAAATTTAGTTGCAGCCTACGAGGGTCTGTCAGCACCCTTACGGGCGCTTGCAGACACATTGAAAGCCGAACATCGCTTCAATGCACGTTTGAATTTGCCTAGCAACAGCAAGATTGCCCAGCGCATTGCAGCCAATCCGCTGGTTTCAATCCATCCAGTGGTTCGGGTTCATCCTGAGACTGGTGAGCGCGCATTGTATGTTAACCCTGGCTTCACCTCGCACATTCTTGACGTATCACGACAAGAGAGTGACCTGCTGCTTGAGTTGTTCTTCAACCAGATCACCAAGCCCGCCTACACTACCCGCTTCCGTTGGAACAACGGAGACATTGCCTTCTGGGATAACCGCGCCACCTCGCATTTGGCCCCTCAAGATTTGGATCACGTGGAAGTTGAGCGTGTACTTTATCGCACTACCATCACAGGTGACGTTCCAGTTGGGCCCGATGGTTTCCGATCGCAAGTGGTTGAAGGTGAGGCCTTCAGTAGCGAATTACCAACCATCTTGAAGAAGAAAGCCGACAATTTGGAAGCGGTACCAGCGCTTTCATAACCTATAGAGTGGTAATTTATCCCACGGCTATGATTGTTTATCTAGCGACATGCCCGCGCGATCGCTTGTTTTCATAAAAAGCCGTGGGATTTTGAGTCATTATTAGAACTAGCACTTTCAAAGTGGGCGGGAATTTTAGTCCATAAATTCCTCTTTAACGTATCGCGGAAGGTTAAATTAAGTTGCTGTGATGACACAGCGACTTGTCTACAGAATCGGACATGAGAGACTTTTGACCTCATCCGGCTCCTCAATGATTTGGCGCTTGTCATGCGTACCTACAGCCGAACCATCCACAGTATTGTGAAACCTTTCTGCTTTTTAGAAAGTTGCTGCTGTTTGAGTTTTAATGCTCCTTATTGAGAATATATCTAATAAATTTTCTTATCCAAAATCTTTTTTGTTGAGCTAAATGTAATTTTTTACTCCTTTTTCATTAATCAACTTCCGTAATAACCGATTGTGACTTTTCACGGTATCTGGAAAACCTCTTTCTAAATCTCTCCTTTTAGGAGAGAGACTTTGAATTTTCCCCCTTCCCGCGTCGGGAAGGGGGTTAGGTCAATCGTTGGCTTTTCCACATAACGTGAAAAGTCAGGCTGACAGTTAAGGGTGCGGAATGTGGGCTATGGCAATCCTAAATAATTCCTAAGAGACAAGATCCCCGACTTCTCAAAGAAGTCGGGGATCTGTAACTTTCAATTCTCACAAATCAAAAAAGAATGTTTTCTTCTTAGACAACAGAAAGAAATAACAAAAGCCTCCTGGAGAGTTTCATTTTTCTCCGAAGACAGTAAAACTTTTTCATGCAACAAGAAAAATTCACTCATCATATTGTAAATTTTTGTAAAATTGATGTCTTCAAGACTAGAAACCTGATATCTAGATAGCTAAACTAACAAACAGTGCATCTGTACTGTTAATTATTAAAAGTAGATGTGGCGCTATAGCGTGAATGATCCCAGTACAACTTATCCTCAAAAACTTCCTCAGTTACCGTGATGCAACTTTAGATTTTGGTGGTTTGCATACGGCTTGTATTTGTGGTTCCAATGGTGCGGGTAAATCTTCTCTTTTAGAAGCAATCACTTGGGCAATTTGGGGTGAAAGCCGCGCCACTGCTGAAGATGATGTCATCTATTCTGGTGCGAAAGAAGTTCGGGTTAATTTTACTTTCCAAAGTAACCAGCAAAAATATCGGGTGATTCGCACCCGAATTCGGGGAGGTACTAGTGTTCTCGAATTTCAAATAGAAATACCATCTGGGTTTCGCTCACTCACTGGCAAAGGGGTAAGAGCAACCCAAGATTTGATTTTAGAACACATCAAACTCGATTACGATACATTTATTAATTCTGCCTACTTACGTCAAGGCCGTGCAGATGAATTCATGCTCAAGCGTCCCACAGAACGCAAAGAAATTTTAGCGGAGTTGTTGAAACTCAATCAGTATGATGATTTAGAAGAACGAGCAAAGGAATCTTCTCGCCAATTTAAAGCAAGGGCAGTAGAGTTAGAGCGTTCTCTGGAGTCGATTAAAATTCAGCTGCAACAACGCGAAATTACCCAAGCGCAAAGAGTGGAGTTAGAAGCCGAACTCAACCAACTGCAACAGGTACAAGCTTTTGATAATATTCAATTACAAAGTTTGCAAGTTGTCCAGCACCAGCGCCAAAATTGGGAACAACAACTCAATTTTGTAAAGCAGCAATACCAAAATCTTACCCAAGATTGCGATCGCCTCCAACAAGAACAGTCAGCTATTGGCTCTCAGCTATCAGATTTAGAAAAAATATTACACCAAGAAGCTGAGATTAAAGCTGGATACGCCCAATATCAAAGTTTACAATCTCAAGAAGAAGCTTTTGCTGTCAAATTTGAAGAACACACCCGCGCCGGGCAGAATCGCCAACAAAAGCAACAACAGCTTACCAAACAAATTCACGAAATCGAACGGCAACTGCAACAAGCCCAAGCGCAGCTAGAAGCTTTGCAGCAACAAGAGCGAGATATTCAGCAAACTCTGACTAAATCAGGTGAAGTAGAAGCCGCTTTGTCACAACTAGCGGCAGCCCGTCACCATGTTGCTCGTTTAGATCAACTGCAAATGCAAGTGACTCCCTTGTTGCAACAACGAGCAACTTTACAAAGCCAACTCGATCGCACTCATGCTGGTTTAGTAGCGCGACTCGAACAACTCCAAAGCACTGAGAACCAATTGCAACGCCAGCATGGTCGCCAACCGCAACTACAACAAGCGGTGATGGATGTGGCAATCCAGATTGAGGAACTGGAAAAAAAGCGGGTTTATTTGCAACGAGTCCAAGAAAAAGGGCAAGAAAGGCGGCACTTTATCGAACGTTTGCAAGCTCACCAACGGGATTATGAAAAACTGCTGGGAGAATTAGAGCAGAAATTGCAAATGCTCCAAAATCCTGAAGCACTTTGTCCATTATGCGAGCGTCCTTTAGACGAACATCACTGGAGTCGGGTGGTGGAAAAAACCCAAAGTGAGTTAGAGGATACTCAAGGGCAGTTTTGGGTAGTGCGGGAACAATTGGCTGTGTCTGACAAAGAAATTCAGACACTCAGGCAGGAATATCGTGATATATCCCAACAATTGGCAGGCTACGATGGTTTACGCGAACAACGGGGACAGTTAGCAGCCCAGTTAGAAGCGACAACTGATGTGCAACAACAGTTACAGCAAATTGCTGCTGAAAAACAGCATTTAGAGCGATCGCTCCAAGCTGGTGATTACGCTCCGGATAAACAAGCCGAACTTCGACAGCTAAACCAATATCTGCAACAAGCTAATTATAATGAACAAGACCACGCCCTGGCGCGGAGCGAAGTTGAGCGGTGGCGATGGGCAGAAATTAAACAAGGGCAAATTAAAGATGCAACTAAGCGACAAGCGCAACTATTAGCCCGAAAACCAGAATTACAAGCGAGTATTGCTCAATTACAAACCAGAATCCAGCAAGATCAGATTGATTCTGAATGTGCTAAACAAATCGCCGCTCTTGAGCGTCACATTGCCGAAATTGGCTACAGTTCTGAACAGCACAACAATTTGCGTATAGCTGCAAAGAAAGCTCAATCTTGGCATTTGCGGTATCAACAATTGCTATCAGCCCAGCAGCAATATCCGCAACTCCAGACGAGATTGCAAGAGTTAGGGGAGTCTAGAAGCGCCAGATTAACCGAGCGGCAAAAACTCGGCGGACAAATTGAAAGCATTATTCAGCAATTACAAGCAACAGCTAATCCATCTGCCCAAATTCAAGCTTTAGAGCAGCAGTTAGCAATACGCAGACGGCAACTCGATGAGCAAATTACCAAGTTAGGGCGTTTAGAACAGCTGGCGCATCAACTGGAAACGTTGCAAATTCAGTATGAACAACAGCAGCAGCAATTACAATCTTGCAAGCAAGAATATCGTGTTTATCAGGAATTAGCGCAAGCTTTTGGTAAAAATGGTATCCAAGCACTGATGATTGAGAATGTGTTACCGCAACTGGAAGCCGAGACAAATCAACTACTTTCGCGGTTGAGTGGGAATCAGTTTCATGTACAATTTATTACTCAAAAAGCTGGACGTAGTGCTAAATCAACCAAGAAAAACGCCAAGCTGATAGACACCTTAGATATTTTAATCGCAGATTCTAGAGGAACACGAGCTTATGAAACTTACTCTGGTGGGGAAGCATTTAGAATTAACTTTGCCATCCGTTTAGCTTTGGCAAAATTATTAGCGCAACGGGCGGGGGCGGCATTGCAATTGTTGATTGTGGATGAGGGTTTTGGTACACAGGATGCCGAAGGATGCGAGCGCTTGATTGCTGCAATTAATGCGATCGCCTCTGATTTTGCCTGCATCCTCACTGTAACTCATATGCCCCACCTCAAAGAAGCCTTCCAAGCCAGGATTGAAGTGAATAAAACTCAAGAAGGTTCACAGCTGAGTTTGTCAATTTAACTGGAAGAATTAGTTAATTGAATTTTACCCGTGCATCAAGACCTAATGAGCGGAGCTTTTTCGTTAGCGTTTCTGCTTGGGTGCGATCGCTAAATGCTCCAGCATTCACATAATCCCCTAGATTGGATTGCTCTGCTATAGCATTGGGTATATATTGTTGCACTTTACTCAGAGTATCATTATTGGAAATTGGAATTATGACTCTGTAAGGATTATTAGCAACTAACGTGTTGCCATTGGTAACAGGTACTACATTGTCATTGGCAGGAGGTAATGCATAGCGATTAGTGTCAGCTAATACATAATCATTATTCTCAGTATAATTACCCCCAGTTGCACCATTTAACCCCAATGCTTCCCAAGTTTGCCAATCTACATTTCCAGTCGAATTAATTCGAGAAGATTGCTGGAATGCAATCACAGATTGTCTGGTATAATCGTTGAAAATTCCATCAGGATTAGTATTAGAGAAGCCCAATTGCCCCAAACGCTCTTGAACTAATCTGACATTCTCTCCGCGATCGCCCAAAGTTAGATAATCTCTGCCCGATTGTTGAGTACCACCGGAGACTCTACGTACTGAGTCTAATAGTTGGGCATTGGCGATGCCATCAACAGGTAGGCGGTTATTTCGCTGGAATGCAATTACAGCTTCTCTAGTCATTGGGCCAACATTCCCAGTGGCATCAGCATTTAAATAACCTAGCTGCCGCAAACGCACTTGTAGTTCTCTTACTTGTTGAGTAGAGAGACTCGATCTAACTGGAGTTAGAGAGGAACCCGCTAATGCGTTCCAAGTTTGTCGATTGACAATGCCGCTAGCAGGTATGCGATAGTTCCGCTGGAATGCAATTACAGCATCTTTAGTAATTCGTCCAAAATTCCCGGTGGGATTAGCATTAAAGTAGCCTAACTGCCGTAGACGCTGTTGCAATCTTGTCACGGCTGCACCAGTTTTACCTTGAGAGAGAGTAGGATATTGACCAACTGGCGATTGTGATGTCCTACCAATATTCTGACTAGAAGTTTTACTCTGACATGCTCGTTGCAAGGCTCGTTGAGTACTAATACCCACAACTCCATCAGCAGATATTCTATTGGCTTGCTGAAATTTAATCACAGCATTTTGAGTCAAGCTAGCAAACTTGCCACTCACCGGGCCGTTAAAGTAGCCTAATTTTTTTAAACACCTCTGGCTGGTGCTAACTTCAGGCCCATTACTTCCTATTTTCTGAAGTGCTAAAGCTTGCCCAGTAATACTCAGAAGCCCCGTAATCAGTGCTACAGATAAAAGACGTATCGCCGCACTGCTAGATAACTTTTTCCAATTCAAAAATTTGAAATTAGGTACGGTAGGAACAACCTTGACGCTTTCAGATGCCTCATATTCCAAGGCAATCTCAGTTAAATAGCTATCTAACCCTGTTTTCACTTGCTTTTTTCAAGTCGTGGCTAAACAAGATTATACCACCTTCTCTGTATTATGCTTTTTTTTAGTATGATTCTTTACAATAAATTCCCAGGTGAATTATGATACATAAACTTCTGTAAAGGGAATAATAACCGATCTAAAGCAAGGCTGGTTTTCTATTTGCCTGACAAAATTTTTGCTATATCCATTTGGGTTTTGAGCATGAGCAACGCAGATAAATAGTGGATCTAGTCTTCTATTGAATTGGGGATGATATTCAACCTAATGCTTAAATTACTCATTTTAGGATAGACGCTGCTTACATCTTTTTTCAACGAAATTGAGCGTTTAACTAGTCAAAACAGCCGATCTGAAAGAAAGCCAGATGAAGCTATTGAGTAGACACTTATGATTTTTTAGACTATTGTCCGTCAACTTTTCCATCAACTTTTTCAGTATTACCTGCTTTTACCCAACCTTCTTGTTCGCTACCTTCCAAACGGATCTTTTGCCAAGATTTGTCATCGCTTTCTTCCAAAATAATAATTTTTTGATTAAAAGCAACCCCACCAATCTTTTCAGCTTCTTGATTTGGTTGCGATCGCAAACTCAAACCTTCAGCCCAATTCACACGCCCTCGGTAAGCTCCTGCTGGCAATGGTTTTGGCGATGGAGTAGCCTTTGGTGATTCTGTGGGAGTAGGAGTTGGACTTGGAGACGATTGAGCCTGATTTCCAGGTGCTAGGGTGGGTTTACCTCCTCTAGGCTCAGTTGCTTTTGGAGCTTGAGCTTTCACCGAGGGACTATCGTTAGAAAAAACGGGTTTGGCAGGGGGTACACCGGTGCGATTCATGAAGTAGAGTGCAACTGCAACGCCGCTACCGACTAACACAGCGATCGCTAAGAAAAACCCCAGTATAAACTTTGTGAAGCCAGACAACATAATTAAAACCTGATTATCAAGAGTTAAGGGTGGAGGAGAGCAAGTTATCTGCGTATTTTCCTCCCATTGAGAGGAGTCGCGTTAAACTGGCTCCCAAAGGTTACAGCAAGTAACCGAGCCGATAAGAATCAATAGTCCATAATAATTCATCATTAACTATTGGCTATGGGCTTTTGACTAACTCATTATTGTAGCTATGGCTAAATAGACATCGACCGAATGTAAAAGGGACTGGGGACTGGGGATTAGGGATTAAGTGCCAAACCCTTAAAACTATGGTGAGGGCTTTTACGCACCACCATAATTTTAAAAAACTTTTTCCAGTACCCAATACCCAGTACCGAACTTTCGTCTATCACGTATTCCGCCGGAGGCGTTCGCTTAAAGGACTGTGTTTCGATGCTAAACGCGCTCTCCCAGCAGCCGCCCATTCTTGGAGTTGCTGAATTTGCTCTACGGCAGTTCGCGCCAAGGGTATAATCTGACTGGCTGCTTCTAAAATATCGTCGGTAGCAAAGTCGCGGTTTTGGCTAAATCCAATATGCATCGCTTCAATTAAAGTTTGCTCAATCTCTGCCCCAGAAAAATCAGGTGTTTCATAAGCTAGCCTGTCGATGTCATAACTTTTCAAGTTATGGGGGCGCAATCTGGATAAATGAACATCATAAATTGCTTTTCTCTCTTCTTGAGTGGGCAAACCTACAAAGAAAATTTCATCAAATCGCCCCTTACGGAGCATTTCCGGCGGTAATGCTTGGATGTCGTTGGCAGTGGCGACGACAAACACGGGTGAGCTTTTTTCGGCTAGCCAGGTAATAAAAGTGCCAAACACACGGCTGGCTGTTCCGGCATCCCCTTTGCTACCAAGTCCCGCAAAGGCTTTATCTATTTCATCAATCCACAAAATACAGGGGGCGAGGGCTTCAGCAACTTGGATCATTTGGCGAGTCCGAGATTCTGATTCACCCACTAAACCACCAAATAATCTGCCCACATCCAAACGTAGTAAGGGTAAATGCCAGTGATGAGCGATCGCTTTTGCCGTTAACGATTTACCTGTTCCCTGAATACCCACCAACATTAAACCACGGGGGTGCGGTAATCCGTACTGTCGCGCCTTATCTGTAAATGAGCCTCCCCGACGAATCAGCCAGTCTTTCAAGTTATCCAGTCCGCCAATATCAGAAATTTGCTCAGTGGCGGGGTAGAAGTCCAGGATTTGGGTTTGGCGGATAGTTTGGCGCTTTTCTTCCAAAACCAGATCCACGTCTTCTGGTTGTAATTCACCGTGGGTAGCGATCGCTTTTGCCAAAACCCGGCGAATCCGTTCCATCGAAAGTCCTTGACAAGATAGCACTAAGTCATCTAAAACTTTGCCAGAAAGGGAGTTACTAGTACTTTGCAGTAAGCGTTCCACCTCAGTTTTAATTTCTGGGGCGGCGGGTAAGGGAAACTCGACGACTGTCAGCACTTCCGTTAAATCGTCAGGAATGGCGATGCGCGGCGACAGTAGGACAATATTTTTTGGTTGCGACTTCAGGAGTCGAGACAGGTTGCGGAGTTTGCGAGCGATCGCTACATCATCTAAAAAGCGATGATAATCTCGGAGAATCAATACTGCTGGTGCGGAAGCTGGTAATTTCTCGATAAATTCTAAAGCTTGTAACGGGTTACGTCGCCCAAACCCAACGTCATTGGGATTTCCTTGGTAGCCATCGACAAAATCCCAAGTATACACTGGGCGATTACCCTGGTTGCTTGCTTCTTCTCGGATCGCTGCTTCTACCCGCTCCTCTTCATAAGTGGGAATATAAATCAAGGGGTAGCGGGCGCGTAGCAACAGTTTAAACTCTTCACGGAAGTTCATATTTAGCTGTGGTTATTAGTTATCCTCTCATTGTTCAGGTTTGTATCGCCTCTAACAACTAAAAACCAACATTTACTACTTTATAGCGGTTGGCAATGCGATCGCTCTATGTGAGATATTCACTCAAGGGTGAGCGATCGCTACAAAAGCGCGATCGCGATTAGATAATTAGTATAAAAATAACTACTGATTTTTATTTAAGGAATTTCTTAATTCTTCAGCCAGTTCAGACAAGAAATTAGGTTTATTTTCAACTAGCCATTCTGTAAGCTTATAAGAGTGTTTAGTTTTTCTAAATTCCAATTTATTGTCACATAATTCTTTAAACATACTTTCAAGTATATTTGCACCGTGAATCTTCTCTAACCAATTATTATCTGAAACTTCTTCTCTTTTTACACCTTGAAGCAGACAGGCTTTTTCCTGTTTTATTTTGTCAATATGTTGCTGAACCTGAGTAATGCTAATAGGTATTTCTAACCATGTAGCTTCTTCATTTATTGTCACCGATATAGCTTCAGAATCAAGTAGATAATTCTCATACATAGGTAGGCGTAAAAAGGTCATGCCTCTATTCTTTAATTCTTGAATCTCTGTTTCTGTTTTACTTTCTCTATCGAATATAAATCCAATGGCTGGCGGAAACAGGCTTGCTCTCGTTGTGAGTTTTGTGTAAATATCAAAAACAAGGTCAGACCGTTTTCCATCCAAAAGAGCATCAGTGCTATTGACAGATAAAATTTTAATACCCATTAATATTATTTTTGCAACTTTCTCCAATATCAGTGGAAAACATTTCTCCTCAGTTTGTCCTTCCACCCAGAGAATACTATCAGCACCAAAAACGTCGGATAACCTAACTCCAAGTTCAGCTAATATATGGTTTTGTGACTTTATCTCTTTTGGATTTATTACTGATGCACTTGTTTCACAATCTTGATATTGAAGCTTGATAATAGTAGATGGATTCGCAGATGCGATAATTTCTGGCGAATGAGTAGCAATAAAATATTGGTGCTGCGGAAATTGTTTAATGGTTTCTATAAGTTTTTTAGCTGCACCTGGATGTAAAAAAGATTGCGGTTCATCAATAATCAACGTTCTATGTTCTTCAGAAGAAACTAGAATATACAAAATGGCTAGTACTTGACTTACTCCACTTCCACAGGATGAAAGAGGAAGTGATAAATCATTTCTGTGAAGATTATCTGTATTCCAAACCAGGATTTCAACATTTTTATCATCTCTTATTACAACAGATATTCATTTTATTTCTGATAAAACATCTGAAACTAATTTATTGAACTGAGCAAACATGCCTGGAATTTTACCCTGCAATATAAAGAGTACTTCCGCAAGATTAGAAGCGTTTGATGTTAGGTTTATATCAGCTTTATTCTCATATTTGCAAATACCAATATTTAGACGTTCAGCCTGAAATCTATAAATACGACTTAAAAATATTTTGAATATCTTGCAACCTATGCTTTCATAAATTTCTGCTTCATACTGACGAGGCTTTACTATAGAAGCATCATCTTCTTGCGTTTGAACATCTAATGAGAGCGAAATCTCTCCCAATTCATCAGATTCAATTCTATAGAAAAATTTACTATTAAATTTTGCTTCAAATGACTCAAAACTAAGTAATTTTTTTAAACTGATATCATCTATTACTCTATTAGAGTATAAAGATATTCTTATTTCCAATAACTTCTGATTTTCTAATTTATTTTTAAAGTTGCTTAATGCTTCATTTAGATATTCCATCAATGTATCAGAATAGTCTTCTTGAACTAGTTGTTGTAGATTTAGATCATCTTCTTGATGATTTTCAGAACCAATAAAAGACAGTTTTTTGGGTTCAGGTATTCCAATATTAGGAGACCAGTTTTTTATAAACTTTCGGACTTCTTCCGTCTTAATCTGCCAAATAATTTCTACTCTAGATTTATTTTCCTTTATAATAGAAACCTTATTTGGCAATGTTTTTATACTTCTATGAGGATAATTATCGAAATCTAGTGAGAGGACTTCAAGTAAAGATGTTTTACCCGCATTATTTCGCCCAACAATAATATTAATACCTGGTGAAAATTCCATTAATCCAGAGTCGAGATATGACTTATAGTTAAATACTTGCAGCTTCTTGATAAACATTTTGTATTATTTATTGACTAAGTTAATTCTATTATTGGCAATTTAACTTATTTTGCCAAGTAAAACTGAAGAAACCCGGTTTCTTAGAGAAGCCGGGTTTCTATGGAAATGTCATAGATTAGCATAGTAAACTACTGTATAAGTGGTAACACTTAAAGTCAACAAGTGATGCACCGTAACGGGTCTTACTATCCTGGAAGTTGCTTTTTCAAAGCTTCCAGAGAAGCCCAACGGTTATCAACTGGAGTTTCAGGACTATCAGAACTCTCAACAGTACTACTTACAGGAATACCTGGACAATTGCGATCGCACAGTTGCCGTTGTGGTACTGCCAAGCACATCTGCTCATACAGCCATTCGTTGGGATAAAAATAACCATCAGGCGGTAAGCTTTCCAGCAACTCTTCCATAACTACTTCCCTTTCTAAGGGCAAGTCATTTGCCTGATTTGCAGTTTCGTCTAACCAGATGATTTCCTTCGTATCAAGCCCTAAACGTCGATTGTATTGCTGCAAACAGCGGTTGCAGGTACAAGTAATAATTGTTTCTGCCTGACTAGACACTTGCAAGTAATTACCATGATGCTGTACGCGCACGTGGCCGCGAACTGGCGTCAAGGTTTCCAGACCAGGCAGAAATTCATTAACCTGAACTTCCTCTGTCCGCTCCGGGGCTTGAGTTAGCTGCGGAATATAAATTGCGTCCATAGGATTCGTGAGATATCCTCACTAAAAGTTATCTTCATTATCAGCAATTATACTGACAATACATCTTTATTTTATCTCTTAAGAACAAGAGAAATTTTGAAATTATATAGTTATGAGTTTTCAATTAACTCCTAACTCTGACAATTTGAGATTTTGAATTTTGGATTTTGGATTGAATAAAAAATCTAAAATCCAAAATTGAACGACTCCTAACCCTCAACTCCTTCCAACGAAGCTGGACGGACAACCAGATGACGATGCGGTTCTTTACCGCGACTGAAGGTTTCTAAATCTCCAAATTCCTTCAAGAAGGTATGGACTTGGCGCCGTTCAGCAGAACTAAGAGATTTGATTTCCACTTCTCTACCAGAAAAGCGCACTTCATCGGCTGCTGCTTCTGCTAATGCGCGAATTTCGGCTTCTCTTTTGACGCGGTAGCCATTCAACTCAATGGTGTAAGAGGCTTGTTCCTCTGGGGGTTGACTGAGGTTTAGAACCGAATTTGCTAGATACTGAATCGCATCTAGCACAGAACCATCAGCACCAATTAATACCTGGATTTGTTCTGAGGTTAAATTAGTTTGGTCAATTGTCAACCAGTAGTTATCTGGTTCCGGGGAATCGCCCTCTTGAGATTGGGCAGTTTCTAAATGACCCTGAATCTCAGATGGTATTCCAGTGAGTTCTAGCAGTGTTTTTAACCACTGCTGGCCTCGCTGCATTGAAATGTTGCTCATGATCCCCCTGTAGCCTTTTTCTTGGCACTTTTTGGTTCAAATGGGAGTGCCTTTTGTTCTGTAACTGTGGCTTCTTTCTCCTGGGTTTCCACGATTTTTTGCAGTTCTTCTGGTAGAGGCTCGCGGGAGAGAAGATAAGTTTGGGCGGTTTGGAATATATTACCAATCACCATATACATCAGCACTCCAGCTGGCAGAGGGAAGAATAAAAACATCCCAGAAAAGATGACGGGAGTGATTTTGTTAACTGTATCCTGCTGCGGATTGCCACCACTGGAATTTTGCCCAGAAAGCATTTGGCTAACATAAAGGCTGATTCCAAAAAAGACGATCATGGCGACGATATCCCAGTGGATTGTGCCATCTGGATCTTGTGCGCCAACCCTGCCTAAAGCATCAATGAATAGAAAGCCTTTTTCTGCTGCTAGTCCGGGAATTGTTCCTTGAATACTAACTTCTCCCGGTTGCAAGGCTTCTACATTGCCCTGGGCATCAATTTTTATCTTATCTTCACCTTTGGTAATTTTCCAATCAGGAATCAGCTTATTTTCTGGGTGTTCTGCTAAAAGTACCTGAAATGGTTTACCTTCAGTAGTCTGATACTGTATCTTGGTTTGTTCTCCAACCGCTAGTTTAGTACCGCTGGGAATGATTGCAGCTACTTTAACGTGTTCCCCATCGGCAACATAAATATTTTGAGGAGCAGTAGCAAAGGCTTGCGGTTGAATTTGTTCGATTTGTTCTGCGGGAAGAATTTGCAGGTTAACGCTGTAGCTTGCACTTGCAAAAGGTGAACCCCGCAAAGTGGCAAACAGCGCTAATAAAACCGGCATTTGTACTAGTAATGGAAAACAACCTGCCAAGGGGTTGCCAAATTCTTTTTGAACATTGACCATTTCCTCCTGCTGCTTTTGCGGTTCATCCTTATAGCGCTCTTTGATTTCTGCCATCCGCTTCTGCATCAGAGGTTGTACAATTCGCATCTTCCGCATGTTGCGAATTGAGCCAGCACTCAGGGGATAGAGCGCGAAGCGGACTATCAAGGTCAAAGCAACGATCGCTAATCCGTAGCTAGGCACTATACCATAGAAGAAATCTATGATTGGCAGCATCACGTTGTTCGAGAGAAAGCCGATACCAAAATCCATTATTCTGAATTCAACCTGAGGTACTGTAAACTGAGTCTAATTTATCTAAATACATGATTTGTCGGCGACTATCTTTCGCTACGGATAGCCGCACATTTAAATGGGGAAGGTGGGGCCCCCTCTGGGGATAAGGGGTAATGGGGATTGGGCATTGATTCTTCCATCTCCCTAATCTCCCCCTACTCTCATCACTTGTTGGCAGCAGCGCTATATTCGGGATTTTTCGCCGCAATTCTTTCGTTGATGTAGTCATAGACTTCCCGAAAGTTGGGAATTGCACGTAATTCGAGACGACTGCCATTTTTTAGGGTGATAGCCATATCTCCCCAAAAGCCAATGCCACGGGGGACTTTGACGATTTTGACAATTTCTGAATAAATTACGTCAGTGCGATCGCGCCCTTGCCAACCTCCAATCACCGTAATTCGGCGATCGGTAATGCGAAAACGCAGCCACAATGCCCTGACAATTGCCCCGACTGTTAATGGTATGCCAACAACAGTTAGCCCAATCAACAGGTTGATAATTAAATCCCCAACGTGGGGGCCACCTTCATAATAGACATCTTCACGAATTCCCATCGAACACCTCAGCTTGTGCCAACAACTGCTCTAATTCTTGCAGAAATTGTGGGCTTACGCACTTAGATTCTGCTGCTGTGGGTTTGACAATGACCACTAGCCGCCATCCTGGTGATAATTTTGGTAATAAATTGTGTAAGGCAGCAGTAATTTGCCGCTTGATTCGGTTGCGAACTACTGCCCTTTTGCTGACTTTTGTGCTTATGGAAATCCCAAATTGCGTGCTGGCAAGATGTGCTGAGTCAGTTGCTTGTGTAGTCTGATTGACAGTATCTAATGCAGGTTTGATTGAATGCAGCGGTTTTAAGGCTCTTAATGTTAAATAAGAGCCATGACGCCGAATTCCTTCCCGGAAAACTGCCTGGAAATCCTTTCGGGATTTTAGCCGATTTGCTTTGGGCAAAGCCACAGATGCTCTTTTAGCTTGATATTCCCTAAACGCTCAAACGGTGACGCCCTTTTTTTCTTCTGGCGCTAATCACGTTTCTTCCATCTGGTGTCCGCATCCTAGCGCGAAAACCAGAGGTTCTTTTTCTCTTACGGCTAGTACCGCCCAGTGTTCTTTTCATACTCTTCTCCTCTTAGGTGATTTTTATAAAAACTCACAATCTCTAATTGTATCACTTTCTTAGAAAATTGGGAATTGAGAAGAAGCAGAGGCGCAGGGGGGAAAACTTTTCTCCCTTGCTCCCTGCTCCCTGCTCCCTTGCCTCTTCTCTGCTCCTAACTGATGCTCAAAATCCATGTTCCCAAATAACGCAGCAGTGGCACATCGCCAGGGGAGAGGACTTGACAGTTAAAATAGTAAACTCCACCGAAGGATGGGTTTTGTACGTTAGATAAAACTAACTCAACCTTACTACCTGCTGGCACAGGCTCTTCGGGAAAAATATTAATCAGCTTACCTTCTTTGTCCCACTTCACTTCCGAAAGCTTAACGGCTTTGCCTTTGACTCGGACTTCAATGTTTTTCGGGTCAAAAGTTCCTTTGTAATAATCGGGGTAGGTAATCGCAAATTGACCAACTGCCAATTTCATTTTTTGGGCTGGAATCCTCAATATGTATCGATCCCAACCATTAGCTTGTCCACCAAAATCTAACCGAAAAGGTAGCTGGTTCTCGCCTTTGACGCCGCTAAACAGGGTTAATCCAGGTAAACTTTGTGCCCAAGTCAGGGCTGGTAATCCCGTAACCAAAAAGCTAGTCACGGCTAAAGCAGAAAGTAAACGTCGCATAATTCGGGCTTCCTCTTACCAAAAGATAAATCTGTTATCTAAAATAACTGTGTGTTAGTATTCTTTACTAAACTTTACTACTGACTTCCTAACAATGGACGTTTAATTGTAATAAAAAGTGCCATTTTCTCCAAAGTTTGCTTAGTAGTAAAATTACTTAGTATTAAATTCAACTTAGGATATTAAATTTACTTCATTACCCTTGTAAAGTCTTGATTTGATTAGTTTAGTTGGTCTAAATTTGAACTAGATAGAAACACAGTTGGGATTAGATTGTATTTCTAAATATGTATAAGTGTATCTAAATTTGATAATTTTGTTATAAAAATTGAGCCGCGCCATCAGCGATCGCCAGTTAAGTTGAGATAAATTGATTAAAATAAGTTGGAATGAAAGTCGTAATCATTAAAATTTAATTGGGAAATTATCAAGCTTTCAAAATTCTGTCAATATTACTCTATAAGAAAGGAATACCAAAATTTCTCAATCCCGAAAACAAGCTGAAGATAAAGATGCAAAATTTGGGAATCAATTTAGGATGTGCAATACGTAACCCTGTTTGCAACTATCTGAAAATATGACATCTGCAAGCGGTAAATTCAGGCTTTGCCTAAAGAGCTAAGAGTGGGAGAGGAAAGATTTAAGGTTCAATCTACAAGTAAAAGTCATGGCTGATATTGCTGCCTAAGTACTATGAGCGTAAAACACCCATCGTCTGGACAATCGCTTACTTGGCAGAGATTAAGTATTTATCTTCAGGAGATTTCATGAGAATAGCAGTTGCTAAAGAAATTGAAGTTTGTGAACGTCGTGTGGCATTAATTCCTGACACCGTTGCCCGATTGGTAAAACAAGGTTTGGAAGTGTGGGTAGAAGCAGGTGCAGGAGAGCGATCTTTTTTCAGCGATCCTGACTATGAAGCAGCAGGAGCCACAATTATCAGCGATACTGCCAAATTATGGGGCGAAACAGATATCTTACTGAAAGTCAGTCCACCACAAGAACGAGAAGATGGACGCTCAGAAATTGATTTGTTAAAGGAAGGGGCTGTTTTACTCAGTTTCCTCAATCCTTTGGGAAATCCTGTTGTAGCACAGCAATTAGCAAATCGGAAAGTCACAGCCTTGAGTATGGAAATGATTCCCCGTACTACCAGGGCGCAAAGTATGGATGCTTTGTCCTCGCAAGCTTCATTAGCAGGTTACAAAGCAGTATTAATTGCCGCAGCTGCGTTACCAAAATATTTCCCGATGTTAACCACAGCCGCAGGTACGATCGCACCAGCGAAAGTATTTATTATGGGCGCTGGTGTCGCTGGATTGCAAGCGATCGCTACCGCCAGACGTTTGGGAGCAGTGGTAGAAGCCTTTGATATCCGTCCTGCTGTTAAAGAAGAAGTGCAAAGCTTAGGGGCAAAATTCGTTGAAGTTAAATTAGACGAAGAAACCGTCGCCGCAGGTGGTTACGCCAAGGAAATTTCTGAAGCTAGCAAACAACGCACTCAAGAAGTTGTCGCTGAACACATTAAGAATTCTGATGTGGTGATTACTACTGCTCAAGTACCTGGGAGACAAGCACCACGACTAGTTACAGAAGAAATGGTGGCACAGATGAAACCCGGTTCAGTGATTGTAGATTTGGCTGCTGAACAAGGTGGTAACTGCGCCTGTACCGAACCCGGCAAAGATATTGTTTGGAATGGTGTAACAATTATCGGCCCCATCAATCTCCCATCATCGATGCCAATTCACGCCAGCCAATTGTATGCCAAGAACGTAACTTCATTGATGCAACTGCTAATTAAAGACAAAGCTTTACAGGTGGACTTTGGCGACGACATTGTTGATGCTGCTTGCGTTACCCACGCAGGTGAAATTCGCAATCAACGAGTACGGGATGCGCTACAAGCTTTGAATACTCAACAACAGGCGGTTAATTAGGGAATGGGAAGTAAGAATTTAGATTTTAAATTTTAGATTGAAATTTAATCCAAAATTTAAAATCCAAAATCCAAAATTGAATCGCCCCATTCCCATTTACACAAGGAGTTTTGATTTCATGACAGAGGCATTACTTGCTGCTTTGTTTGTATTTGTTTTGGCATCTTTTATCGGCTTTGAAGTCATCAACAAAATACCACCGACTCTACACACACCCTTAATGTCAGGCTCAAATGCGATTTCTGGCATTTCGGTACTGGGAGCAATAGTTGCTGCTGGTGCTAGAGAAACGAATGTGTCGGTAATTCTCGGTTTGATTGCTGTGGTATTAGCAACAGTCAACGTTGTGGGTGGTTTTTTAGTGACAGACAGAATGTTGCAAATGTTCAAGAAGAAGGAGATTAAGGCGTGAGCGACTTTTTACCAACTGGCATTCAGCTGACGTACTTAGTCGCTGCATCGTTATTTATTCTGGGCTTGAAAAAGCTGGGATCGCCTGCTACAGCGAGAAACGGTAATCTCGTCGCGGCTGTGGGGATGCTACTAGCAATTGTGGCGACAATGCTCGATCAACATGTGTTGAACTACGAGATGATATTGTTGGGCTTGGCGATTGGATCGGGAATTGGTGCGATCGTTGCCTACAAAGTCCAAATGACTGAAATGCCCCAAATGGTGGGTTTACTCAACGGTTTGGGCGGTGCGGCTTCGGCATTAGTAGCCGTTGCCGAATTTTGGCGATTATTGGATAGTTCTCAAGCAATACCCCTAGATGTCAACATTTCCATACTATTGGACGTGTTAATCGGTGGTGTTACCTTCACCGGTAGTTTTCTCGCCTTTGCCAAATTGCAAGGTTTAATTAGCGGTTCCCCGATTACATTTCCATTCCAGCAACCATTTAACCTCCTGCTTTTGGGTGCTTATATAGTAGGTAGTGCCTACTTAATCATCACACCAGATAGCTTACCCATATTCTTGGGAGTGGTTGGCGTTTCTTTAGTGTTGGGCGTGATGTTCGTCATCCCCATTGGTGGCGGCGATATGCCAGTGGTAATTTCGCTGTTGAACTCGTTGTCAGGTGTGGCGGCGGCGGCTGCTGGGTTCGTGGTGATGAACAATATGTTAATCATCGCTGGTGCTTTGGTAGGAGCATCTGGCTTAATCCTCACCGAGATTATGTGTAAGGCGATGAACCGCTCGTTATTTAGTGTTCTGTTCAGCGCTTTTGGTACAGGATCTACTTCTGGTGGTGGTGCTGCTAGTGGTGGTGCAACGGATCAAACCGTCCGCAGCATTGATCCTGAAGAAGGGGCGATGATGTTGGGTTATGCCCGTTCTGTGGTAATCGTACCTGGTTATGGTATGGCAGTTGCCCAAGCACAACATAGCGTCCGGGAATTGTCAGATCAGTTAGAAAAAATGGGCGTTGATGTTAAGTATGCCATTCACCCCGTTGCTGGAAGAATGCCGGGACACATGAATGTATTACTTGCAGAGGCAAATGTGCCTTATACGCAGTTGTACGATATGGATGATATTAATCCCCAGTTCGATCAAGCTGATGTCGCTTTAGTAATTGGGGCAAATGATGTTGTAAATCCGGCGGCGCGAAGTGATACAAATAGCCCGATTTATGGTATGCCGATTTTGGAAGTAGATCGGGCAAAGCAGACAATTGTAATTAAGCGCGGGATGAGTACGGGTTTTGCCGGTGTAGATAATGAGTTGTTCTACAAGGATAAAACTACGATGCTTTTTGGTAGCGCGAAGGATATGGTGGCGAAGTTGGTTTCGGAAGTGAAGCAACTTTAAGAGAAACGAACCGCAGAGGGCGCGGAGTAAAGAATTTAAAGAGTTGGCTTGCCTTCAGATTTAAAAATCTGAAGGTAAGTTTTTTAGTCAAACAAGGAATCTGAAAATTAGGGTAATCAATTTGAATTAAGCCAAAAAGCTCCAATATGATGACCATCTAGGTCTTTTACAGAAGTAGTATAACAGTTGTTTTCTCTTAAGCCTGGTTTTTCAATTTCAGTAGCTCCATTTATTATGGCAGCCACAAAAAATCTATCTACAGCACTCTGATTTTTAGCTGGGAAACTAGACAAACTAGTAAAAAGTTGGGTAGTTCCTGAAGGATAGTCTGGGGTTTCAATAATTGACAAAACTTTTGAATCTTCGTCAAAACAATATTGTGCTTCTCTTCTACCATTTGCTTCAAAGTTATTGCATCGAGTAAAATCTAGTGCTGTCATTATAGCATCATATAATATTAAGCTGCGCTCAAAATCAGATACGAATAACACAGGAGATGTGTTCATTATAAATCTCATTTTTTGTTTTCTATGTCAACTTATTTAATCGAAATCCTGCAAAACCAAAACTTTTTGGGAGAGACAACTTTAAGCTAAATCCTTATTGCATTGAGGACAATGATAAATTGAGGCATTAACATCTGTGCTGAAAGCCATATTGCAAAAAGGACAAATAGCCATAGGATGATGGCATTGTTCACAGCCTATAACATCAATAGCATTTGTTGCACTAAGTAAATCTACAAAAGATTTGCCTTTAGTCCAAAAAGTTTTAGTCACTTCAGAAAATATGGCAAATGCAATATTAGTATCAAAGTACTGGTGATTAAAAAGACGCTCTTTTTGACATATAGGGCATACTCCTTTCCATACAGATTCCAGTCTTTTACCAGAACCTTCATGCAAGGTAAGTTTTACGATAGACATTAATACACCTGACTCTCAATTTTACGTTTTTTATTATACTTCATGTAACTTCGGAAGTCCTTGTAGCTTTCTTAGCGATCGCCTGAAAAATCTCTACAGTGCGATCGCCCCTCTTCTTCCTCTGTGCCTAGAAAGGTTCGTTAAAAGAGTGATCGCCTGAAAAATCTCTAAAGTGCGATCGCTCCTTTTTTTCCTCTGTCTGCTCTGCGCCTAGAAAGGTTCGTTAAAAATAGCGATCGCCTGCAAAATCTTCAGCGTGCGATCGCTCTTTTCTTCCCTCTGTCTTCTCTACGCCTCTGTAGTTATTTAAAAAGAGCGATCGCCTGCAAAATCTGCACAGTGCGATCGCCCTCTGCTTCCTCTGTGTCCTTTATGCCTTGAGTGGTTCGTTAAAAAAAGCGATCGCTAATATATTGGGTGAGAAATATTTAAGACAACAGCTAATGCTTGACAAACAAGTTGCATTTCTGAGTCAGAGAGTTGACCTAGTTTTCTAACTAATCTTGTTTCTGAAACTGAACGTATTTGAAAAGTATCTATACCAGAAACTTTAGCTAAACTGTTCTCTGTGCTTGGTTCCAGCCGCACCATCCAAGGTCTAACAGCATATCTTTCTTTCCAATCCGTAACTGGGACAATGACCTTCAAAGGCAAAATTCCAAAGCATCATCATTTACTATGATACAAGGGCGTTTTTTGCTAATTTCTGTCCCTACTGTTGGATCTAAATTAACTAACCAGACTTCACCTCTATACATAATTTCCTGAGTTGTGGAAGTCTTAATCTGGATAGTCGCAAAAGTCTTCTCCTTGTAAGTCAGAGAATGTATCTAATTCACTACCAGGTGCATAATCTGCAATAGCTGTCACAGCCGCTAGTGTTAATTGGCGTTTTTGCTCATCTTTGGTAAGTGAGTTTTTTTCTTGAAGAACTAATTGCAGGGCTGACTCAGCTATCTTCAGGCGATCGCTTTGCAATTTCCCGCACTTAGTATATATTTATAACATTGTTCTAAGTACTTCCCTTTGTCTGCTATCCGGGGCGATCGCACCATGTCAATAAGATTGAAATATTATCAATAAGTCTAATAATCTCATTAATCCTTGCTTACCGACAAAGATTTTAGCGTTGGCGTAGCTCGGCTTAGTAATCATTTTGAGACTTGAAAAATAAATAAAACTGGAAATACTGATTTTTTGTTGCTTCTTAGGGTTGGTTGCGATTGAGAGTAATTTAGATGTGTTTACCCTGTATATCTCGCCTATTTGCCATGAAATTTAATGAAGAGGTGGTGACAATTGCCAGTGTACAACTTTGATAACTGTCCACAATACTGTTGCACGTCTCAAGCTCATGGTAATATTATTTTACTGTCAGGGAGATATTATTTTATACATTAAATTGCAACCATGCTGAAACAACTAGTTAAGTGTGCTGCTTCCAAAGAGGAAAAAATTATTCGACCTATCCAGGAAATCAACGAAAGCGCCAATTTGTAAGGCACGGAGCTTTTGGAAATTTGCTTATATAAGGTACTAAAGAGCTAAATAAAGCCTTTTTAGGAATCATGTTAGCCAGCTAAAAAGGCATAAAACTCTTTTAGAATGGCAAAAAATTAGACAAGAGTAAATAGAAAAATTTTGACACAATGTCAACTGTTTTTTGTATATGTAAAAATATCAAAAAGCCCGATTTATGTTGTCAACAATACATGAATATTGTGTGTTTTATTTAGATATTGATTATTTTTGTATTTAGTTACCTATATATAAAAGTTCTATTTGATTGATGAAAACTTAAGCTACCTCTAGCAAATGAGGCAAATACTTAAATTCAACAAATGATTTAGGACTGCTAGATCAATCTTGATTTAGTAAAAAATCGATTATTAACAACGTAACTAAGAGTAACAGGAAAAACATGAATATCATTGTTAGTTTGTTTGGAGCGATCGCTCTCCAAGTATCTTTTTTGGCTGCCATGTCTAGTATGGCAATGGCTGATGACAGACCTCTACGCGTCCGTCTTCGGGAAAATCATGCTGTTTCTCAACCGAAAGCAACACAGAGGATTTGCTCTTTAGATCCCATTGAGGACTTATTGCCTCCACCACAGACTAAGACAAATAACTCTTTCCTTTCTTACCTTGCTGAACAGGGTTTTACACAGAATAAAGAGGGTTCTTGGGTCTGCTATGCGAACGATCCTAAAAAAGAAGGGCGTTACTTTACTCTATTTAAGGTTAAACAAGTTGATAACAGGCTTATAGCAAGCTCTTTCCTTGATGAGGGGAGTCTGATTCAAGGGCAGGAAAATCGTAGCTTGGACTTCTTTATGATGCTGATTGAGCATCATACGAATACTACTCAAGAGAACCGTCAAGGTATCCGTAGATATTTAGAAACCTTCGTTTCCTTAGTAAAGCAAGGGAAGATCAAACCCACACGTCGGGGGTTTCTTTTCGACCAACCAAACCGGGGATTGGTCTTGTATCACTCACTCTCATCAGGAAATCTCAAAGGTACAGGAATCACGATCAACATTTATTTACCTAAGAGTTGAATTGGGGACTGGGGACTGGGGACTAGGGGAGATAGAACTTGAAGTATTCACATCAAAGACTCATTGATTTCCCAATCCCCAATTAAATCGTTGTCGTTTAGTGGAGGTGCATCTTGCCTAAATCAATTGTTCAAAGAATTGCGATGTCGAAAGCGAGTCGGTTTGCAGCGATCGCATTTTCATCTGTTGCAGTAGTACTCACTACATGTCAATCTGCTTTTGCACAGTTAAATGTTGGACGCTATGGTATCCAACAAGGGCTGGAGTCTGAGTATCTCCAGTACCAACTCAATAACCAGAATTTGAATCAGATGCGAGTCATTCCTGCATGTGATGTGGGATTTGGTCTGACCTGCAATAAAACAGGATCGGTAATCCAACAATTAGTAGAGTTAAATAACGGAACTAGTTATCAAAATCTCCTGATGCGAGCAGCCGGTGGTGAGAAAAACTTTCAGAATTTCGCTAGCTTCTACGGCAATAATCCTAATCTCTCTGCGGTGCCTTACGCCTCATTTTGGAGAAACGCATCTCCCGCAATCATGGATGGATCTCAATACCTTCTTGGACAACCTTTTGGTCGCAATCCAGTAGAAGGACTCGGACTTGTAACTAAGCAGTTCTACTGGGCACCATACTCAGGAGTAGATAACTCAGTCAGTCTCCGCAATGGATTACTAGACCTAAAATTGTCATACGGACGACTGCTGTTTGAAGAGGCCTCGAAAATTTCCAATATTAAGGAGCAGATTCAATCTCTAGGTCTATCGCCGGAGATGACAAATTTTTATTTAAATAAAATCTCTACAGGCTTGGATGCATTGAGTTCTGGAGATCAGAACCAACTCCAACAGAAGATTTTTGAAGTACTATCCTTTCCATACTCCGAAGACGGTGGGGAACTCGGACGCCCCAATAACGGGATTCCACAAGAATTTAATCAGATATTAGGAGAAGATATTGCCGGAGATACTTTACTAAGTGACAATCCAGTACCGTTGGATGGAGAAACAATTGCTTTCGATGGTTTCCCTGGTTCTGATGGAGATGTTTTGACACCCGACAATTCTGATTCATTTCCACTAGGGCCAATAATCGGAGTTGCAGGTCTTGGTTTAATTCTGCTTCTACTACTGAGTGGTGATAGTTCTTCAGCTAAATCATCAGTTTCTTTAGGAAATACACCTTCTCCAACAAATACACCTTTGTCTCTCACCAACAAAGGTGAATGCGATCTGACTCCTAGTGGTAATGGTTCCGATCACACACAGATCATCGAGATTCCGTGTAATGTTACTCCTAAACCCCCTACGGAAGTGAGAAAAGTAGTGGAGCCATCAATGATGAAAGCGCTTATATTGCTAATTGTTCTACTATGTATAGTGCGTTATAAACAGCAGTCTTTAAAAACTCGTAATTCATAATTATGTTACGGGGATTTAGAATTTATCTAAACAAAGCTACCTCCATAGTTAGCTCTGTTTAGATGTCTATAAGCGGTTTGGCATTCTTGACAGTTATTCCTATATCCCTTTGGGGATTTTGCTACGCATAGCCTCCCGTAGAGAAGAGAAGCTTACCGTTAGCGTGGCGTTCCCAAGGAAAGATATCGCCTGTTAATCTGCGGCCAATTCACCACATTCCACCAATTATTCAAATACTCAGCCCGACGGTTGCGATATTTCAGGTAATAAGCATGTTCCCACAAATCATTACCGATAATCGGATATGAACCGTCCGTAATCGGGTTATCTTGATTTGCTGTAGTGACAATCTGGAGTTGATTTTGGGGGTTACGTACTAGCCAAACCCAACCACTACCGAAACGAGTAGTACCCGCTGCATTAAACTGTTTTTTAAAGGCGTCAAAACTGCCAAAAGTTCGGTTAATTTCTTGAGCGATCGCTCCTGATGGTTCTCCTCCACCTTGGGGACTCATCAGTTGCCAAAAAATCGTATGGTTGAGATGACCACCAGCGTTATTACGTACCTTTGTCCGAATATCTTCAGGTACGCTGTTCAAATCCAGTAGTAAACTTTCAACACTTCTTTTTTGCAAATCTGGATACTGCTTCAATGCGTCATTTAAGTTTTTGACATAGGTGGCATGATGTGCATCATGATGCAATTTCATCGTTTCTGCATCAATAGCTTTTTCTAGTGCCCCATAAGCATAAGGCAACGGTGGTAGCTGTGCTGGAGAAGCACTTAATGACCTATTAGGATAAGCTACAGTGGTAAACGATCTAGCAGCTGTTGGTGTTGGTGTAGAAGATTGTGCCTCAGCTATTAGTACTAGTTCATGAGAACTTAGCAGAATTGTCAAAATGATTGTTGTGAAGAAAAAAACTATTGTTTTTCCCCAAAATTTTATCATAAATTGCGGCCTCAAAATCAATATTATTGGCTTCTGATCTGATCGTAGACTGTTGTTTTGCAGCTAAATCAAGCCAAATAATACGTATATTACCTCAGTTGTCAGGTAATTAGAGCAAAAATAAAATAGCTAATGCCATTTTGGATTTAAGATTTAAGATTTTGGATTGGGAATCGCCTTCTCTGTCTGGGTTCTATTAATCCATCTGTCGTAATCATTTTTCAAATTAGTATAAACTTTTATTTTGTTAAATCTATAATTCAAACCTTGTAACCAAAAAGTTTCTTTGTTAAGAATAATAATAGTTCTGTTATGTGTGGGCGTCTCGCCTGTATTTTATGAACATCTTGTCTACACCATAATAGCTAAATACTATCCACTACTTTAGCTAGGCTACACAACTAAGAATTTTCGATTATTCAGCTTAGTTGTTTGTTTTTCATCTGTCTGTAGATAGCTGCAATGTTGCGGGCATCATCAATACCACGATGGTGTGTGCCTTTTAATTCTATTCCCAACTCATTGAGAGCCTGTGCCATACCAAATTTTTTAGACACGCCAAGATATTCTGAAAATTTCTCTTTGATATTTATGTGTTCTGAAGTAAAAGGATAAGATAAATTATGAAACGCGCAATCTTGAATAAATTGCTTTTTGTCGTAATTACCCCAAGAACAAAAAATATGGTTGGGAAATGAATAAATCCATTCTTTTAAGCGAGAAATTGCCTCTAAAAATTTTGGTGCTTCGTCAACATCTTGCTGGCGAATACTAGTCAATTCGGTGCAAAAATCTGTCAGTTGGGCATGTCTCACAGGTTGGATGAATTGCTGAAATTCAGAATCAATTTCCCACGTTGTTCGATTGAGCATCACCGCACCAATTTCGATGATTTCCATTTCGTGACGGGGAATAGTTCTACTGTTACAGCACGTAGCTTCAAGATCGATTATCAAATAATAGTGGGATATTTTAGTATTCATATCATGTAATTGGGTATTGATAATTATCATTAGTTATACTATTCATACGTATTTTTTGGAAGATACGTAAATTACTGTAACTTTATTGTATTTATTGTAATACAATGACGTGATGCTTACAGTCTTTTTTATCTATTTGAACCACAACCCTCTACCAAACAAGAACTTGACAAAGAGAATTTAGATTGATGAAAAAGGTTTAACCCAACGGAATTGAATAGCGAGATCAAGAGCGATCGCAGCCAACACAAACCACAATAAACTTTCTGCCGCCAATATCAAAAAAGGCCAAATCGTGCTATTAGAATTCCAGCCAAGTTCTATCTGAGTTAATCCCCGCACCAAGCCAAAAGCCAATACACCGCCAGCTTTGAGTTGAGGATTTTGATCTGAGCGAATGATATAGCGGTAGGTAACACCAAATAGGAAACCAATAAAAGTTGCGATCGCACCACTTACCCACAAGTGCCAATTCACATCACTTTGCAGACTTACGAGTGTCTGAAAATACTTCGCTAGTACAAAAGTATTCAAAAGACTGGCGATAGCGAAGGCAGAAAATAGGGAAAAACCTCCAACTATTCCAGCCTTGAGGGATTCTAGGCGCTCTGCCATTAATTGAGAATCTAAAGTTGCCTTCACTGCTTCAATAAACTTACTCAAATAATTGTAATTAATTAAATGCTGTCATCGGGCATTTTGATGATAAATTCGGTTCCCCCACCTGGTTGAGAATTTACTTCTAATACACCGTTGTGTTTTTCTACAACTATTTCATAAGCGATCGACAAACCAAGTCCAGTACCTTTACCAACAGTTTTTGTGGTAAATAACGGCTCAAATAAGCGTTTTTTCAGCCGTTCAGGAACACCAATTCCATTATCAGCAATCCGAATTATAATCAATTGTTCCGAATCTATTTCTGTAGTAATTTTAATCCGAGGAATTAGATTACTGATTTTGCCTTGTATGATAGCGTCATCAAGGGCATCAACTGCATTTGCCAGAATATTCATAAATACTTGATTCATCTGTCCTAAATAGCAGTTTATATGTGGTAATACACCATAATTTTTAATAACTTCAATCTGGGGACGATCGCCATTAGCTTTAAGGCGGTGTTGCAAAATCATGAGTGTACTATCTAATCCTTGGTGCAAATCAGCAGAAATTTTTTTATCACTATCTGAGCGACAGAAGTTGCGGAGTGAATTAGAAAGGTTTTGAATTCGTTCGCTTCCTAGCTTGAGTGAGTTCAAAATTTTTACCATATCTTCGAGAACAAAGTTTAGATCCAAGTCCTCAATAGCAGTGGCAATTTTAGCTGTTGGGTTTGGATACTCTTGTTCATACAGTAGAAGCAACTTAGTTACTCCGGCAATGTATTCTTGCAAAGGTGGAATATTGCTAGAAATAAAGTTGACGGGGTTATTGATTTCATGGCCAATCCCAGCGATTAACTCTCCGAGTGTTGATAGTTTCTCTTGCTGCACTAGTTGGACTTGGGCTTGTTGCAAAGCCCTAGTGCGATCGCTAACTTGTTGTTCCAAAGATTCATTGAATTGTTTAAGTTGTAAATGCACGCGCACTCTAGCAATAACTTCCTCTTGTGCAAAGGGTTTCGGGATATAGTCTACTGCACCAAGGGAAAATCCCTTCGTTTTGCTCTCTGTATCTGCTAAGGCAGTGGTGAAAATAATTGGAATGTTTTGGGTGACAGGATTGGCTTTGAGACGACGACAAGTTTCAAATCCGTCAATACCTGGCATTTGTACATCCAGCAAAATCAACTCTGGTTGATTCCGTTCGGCTTGAGCGATCGCACTTTCACCATCGACTGCAACACGGAAACGAAAACCCTCACTATTGAGCGCTTCACATAGGAGAGATAAATTTGTTGGATTATCATCCACAATCAAAATAAATCCAGTATTTTGCTTCTTGTTCATGATCCATTTAAAAGTAAAATTCAACTCAAATTAATTGATGTATTGTTCAACAAAAGTTTCCAAGCGTTTGAGTTGGAAATTACTAGCAAGCTGGCTCAGATGTTGAGTAAAAATGTTTAGTTTTTCATCAGATGCAGAAAGTTGTTCAGCCAGTTCCAAAACTTTTTGAATATCGCCGTCTTGGATGAGTTCGAGTAACTGTTGTAAAACCTCATTGGCGGGATAAATTATCTCATTTTTTTGATCCATATCACCTGCCTGATTTTTTTGAATCGCGTCTACCTTGCCATCAAAAATCCATTCCAGTTGCAAAAACTTCCGTAGAATTTCCAATAGCGCTTCAGCTTCTACAGGCTTTGGTAGAAAGGCATCTGCACCTAGATCAATGCTCTTATATTGGTCGGCTGCAAATACACTTGCTGATGAAGCAATGACAGTAATATCTTTAAACTTTTCAGATTTACGCAAACGACTAATAAATTCAAATCCATCCAATATAGGCATCACTAGGTCAGTGATAATCAAGTCTGGTTTATGTGCTATAGCCTGTTCCCAACCTTCCTGACCATGACTAGCTTCTACAACAATAAACCCAACTGGCTCTAGTAAATTTACAATTACCGATCGGTTTTCCCATTTGTCATCTGCAATCAAAATGGTGCGGCGTTGTCCCTGATAACCAATAATAGTTCCCTGCTCAACTATTCTCGAAACCTTTGCCCAGTCTTTAGATTCTGAGAATTTTGCTTCAAACCAGAAAGTACTACCCTTGCCAAGTTCACTTTGCACCTGAATTTGACCACCCATCAACAACACAATTTTTTGGCTGATTGCTAATCCCAAACCTGTACCTTCCGATTGTCGTTTCTGATTTCCGACTTGCTCAAAGGGCTGGAAGATTTTTTCAGCTTGTTCGGGGATTATACCTGTGCCAGTATCTATCACCTCAAAGCGAATTTTGTAGTTAGTTTTTTCATTAGTCTTTAATTCTTTCTCAATGACTTGAACCTTGAAAGTGACATTGCCTTGATTAGTAAATTTAATGGCATTACTAAGTAAATTAATCAATACTTGTCGTAAGCGTTTTTCATCACCATGAATACCTGTTGGCAAATTAGGATCGAGTTGGACATCAAAGGCAATGACCTTTTGTTCTGCTCGGATGCGGCAAATTTCAGTCACACTATCTAGAAAGGAAGGTAAGAAGAAATCAACAGAATGCAGTTCCAGTTTTCGAGCTTCTATCTTGGAGAGATCCAGGACATCATTAATTAAGGTTAAAAGATGAGAACCACATTGATAAATAATGCCGACTCCTTTACGTCCTTTTTCACTTAAAGATTCTGTGCGTTGGAGAATTTGGGTATAGCCAAGGATGCCGTTGAGGGGTGTGCGTAGTTCATGACTCATATTTGCAAGAAATTCACTCTTTGCTTGGCTGGAGTTTTGAGCGATTTCTTCTGCAAGGCGTAGTTCTTTCTCGATGCGCTTGCGTTCGACAATTTCAGTTGAAAGCACTCGATTGATCGCTTCTAATTGGGAAGGGCTAGGTAGCGTCAGAGCTTGAGGCATGAGATCAATTAACGCGAATGCCGTATATATTGAAATAATGGCAGTTAGAGCTTTTAAAGCACCTGCAATCCAATAATCTGGATGCCAAAGCGTCCAAATTTCCATCAAATGTCCAGTACCGCAGGCAATGATAAAAGCACCAAATAATAGAAATACTCCATTAAAAGGAACGTCTCTGCGTTTGTAAATAAAGTAAATTAATAGGAAAGGAATTGAATAATAGGCAAGAGCGATCGCGGCATCAGAAATAATGTGCAGCCAAACTAATCCAGTTTGCCAGAGATAACAATGTCCGTGGGGAATAAAATCGTTAGTTTGGAAATAATTGTTGAAAAATGTCGGCATGATACTAAGGGTTACGAGATTTGAAATATATACCCATTGCCCTAGTATTCCCAAATCATCAATTGAAAAAGCGCGATCGCTACTTTTTTACATTCGTCTTTATAATTACGTAAAGTAGGAGGGTATCAATAAAAGATAGTGTCTCCTTGGCGTGGGATCGCCAAAGTTCCAATGTCATTAGATAAAAAATCTGAGCCTGCCCAATCCCTGTATGATAAATATTAGGAAACCTTTTGTAATTACTTGAAAAGTGGGACTATGGAGATTTTGACACTAGGTTGGGTATCGCTGTTAGTTGTGTTCACTTGGTCAATTGCAATGGTAGTGTGGGGACGTAACGGACTGTAGAGGCATTGTGGAAAGTCCATTTTTGAGTATTTTAGCTTTAGTAGCCGTACTGCTACTCGTAGTAGTCACTGGTGGTATTGGTTATTTAACCCTGGCAGATTGGCGCGATCGCCGTCGCCGAGATGAAGAGAAACGCACCACCCGCAGCGCCCCTCCTAAGCGGCGATAATTCCTTTGTGGTTGAACAATCTTTTTGTAGGGACATGATATTATCGTGTCCCTATATTGTTTTTTTGACATTCCCAGGAAATAACTGTTACCTTTGCGATCGCAACGGGAATCATGAGATAGAAGACTTTCAATACTTAAAGTCCCACTGGGAATGGAAAACTCCTCTACTACTCAACCCATAGAACCAAATTCAGAACAGCAACAATCTCATTCAGATGTGACATTCTCTCTCCGTCAGAATGAGCAACAAAAAGCCTTGTCTGGAGTTATTGCCCATATTCGGGAATCTCTAGATATAGAAACCATCTTCAAAATTACAGTCACCGAAGTACGTCAGCTGATGAAAAGCGATCGGGTTGGCGTATTTCGTTTTTATCCTGAGTTGGCATGGGAAGGGGAATTTATCTATGAAGATGTGGGAACAGAATGGGGTTCAGCACTAGCAGCCAAACTATCTGACCGCTATTTTGCTGAGGAGTTTGCAAGACTCTATCGGCAAGGTCAGATTAAAGCAATTGCTGATATATATCAAGCTAGTGTCAGTGATTCTTACCTCCAGATGCTAGAAAGATTTCAAGTTCGTGCCAACATAGCTGCCCCCTTGATGAAAGGTAAAGATTTATGGGGCTTGTTGTGTATTCATCAGTGTAGTAGTCCTCGCCAATGGGAAGCGTCAGAAATTGAGTTTGTGCAATTGATCGCCGAACATCTCGAAGTTGCCTTGCAGCAAGCAGATTACCTAGAACAAGTAAAACTACAATCGGCAGAACTAGCACAAGCAAAAGCCAGAGAAAAAGCAGCCGAATGGCAGAAAACCATAGCCATAACCATTGAGAAAATTCGTCAGTTCCTAGATTTAGAAAACATTTTCCACACAACCACCGGAGAACTTAGGCGGCTGCTAAATGCCGATCGCGTCGCCATCTACCGCTTCAACCCCGATTGGAGTGGTGAATTTGTGTTTGAATCAGTAGCAGAGGGTTGGATTTCTCTCATCCATGAACAATCGCAGCGCCCGGAATTGAAAGAAAACGTCAGTGAATGTAGTGCTAAAGATTTAGCTAAACCCCCCGTTGCTGATACTTACTTACAAGATACAGAGGGTGGTAGTTTTAGTAAATGTGAAGTTTACCGTGTTTGTAATGATATTTACAATTCAGGCTTTAGCAACTGCTACATTAAAATCTTAGAGATATATCAAGCCAGAGCTTATGTAATTATTGCCATTTACCACGGTCAAAAGCTCTGGGGGCTGCTAGCAGTGTATCAGAATGCTACAAATCGTGATTGGCAAAAAGATGAGGTTTACTTGCTTACCCAAGTGGGCACTCAATTAGGTGTAGCTTTGCAGCAAGCAGAATTTATCCAACAAATGCAGATTCAAGCCGCAGAGATTAGCAAAGCTGCTGAAAGGCAAAGGGCGCTGGCAAACACCGTAGAAAAAATTCGTCAGTCTCTTGATATTGAAGCCATCTTTAAAACCACTACTCAAGAAGTCCGTCGGCTATTGGAAGTGGAACGAGTCGCAATTTATCGCTTCTATCCTGATTGGAGTGGCGAATTTGTGGCTGATTCTATTGTTGATGGCTGGACACCAGTGGTTAAGCCGCAGCCTGTAACCGAACGCATTCTTGTACAGGGAACGAAAGCAGGTAAGTATGCACGTAATGAAGTTTTTGTCCCAATTTCTCAGGGCGAAAAGCTGTGGGGATTGCTAGTAGCTTATCAAAATTCCCAGCCCCGTTATTGGCAAGATGAAGAAATCAATTTGCTAGCACAAGTTGGCATTCAATTGGGGGTAGCATTACAGCAAGCTGAGTCCTTGAAACAGATGCAGGTGCAAGCCCAAAAACTGGCTAAAGCCGCGGAACGAGAACGGAAAGCAGCCCAAAGGGAAAAGGCTTTAGCCACAACGGTGGAGAAAATTCGCCAGTCTCTTGATATTGACACCATCTTTGCTACCAGTACAGAAGAAGTCCGGCGGCTATTGGAAGTCGATCGAGTGACAATCTATCGATTCGGGGCTGATTGGAGTGGGGAATTTGTTGCTGAGTCCCTAGCCCAAGATTGGACAGCAGTCAAGGATATTATTGTACCTGCGATGTCTACGACGGGCTACGCCTACGCCAGTAATTACTTGCAAGAAATCCAAGGCGGAGATTTTACTAATAGTAAAACTCTTGTTATTAAGGATATTTACAGTACCGATGATTCTATTCCTTATCTTGCCCTAATAGAGCTAATGGAGGCTAGGGCATATATGATTGTGCCGATTTTTCAGGGTGAGAAACTTTGGGGGTTACTAGCAGCTTATCAAAATATCAAACCCCGTGATTGGCAAGAAGATGAAGTAGATTTGCTGATGCAAATTGGTACTCAGTTAGGAGTAGGGCTTCAGCAAGCGGAATTACTCGAACAAACTCAACGTCAAAAAGAAGAAATCACACAGACTCTTAAAGAATTACAGGACACTCAAAGCCAGTTAATTCAAAGTGAGAAAATGGCAGGCTTAGGGCAGTTAGTTGCTGGTGTAGCACATGAAATTAATAACCCGATTAGTTTTATTTATGGCAACATCACTTATGTTACAGAACATGCGGAAAATTTATTGAAATTACTACACCTTTATCAAAAACAGTATCCCAAAACAACAGGAGAAATTCAAAAGCAAGTAGCAGCATTAGATTTAGATTTTATTAGTGATGACTTTCCTAAAATTCTGACTTCAATGAAGATAGGGGCAGATCGAATTTCTCAATTAGTCTTGTCGTTACGAAGCTTTTCTCGACTTAACGAAACAGGAATGAAGCCAGTAGATATTCATGAAGGCATCGATAGTACTTTGCTAATTTTACAACATCGACTGCAACCCGAGACTAATTCTTTTGTGATTGAAGTAGTTAAACAATATGGTGAAGTACCTCCAGTAGTCTGCTATGCAGGCCAGATAAATCAGGTATTTATGAATATTCTCAACAATGCGATCGATGCACTAGAAAACTCAGCAACTAGTAGAAAAAAAATTCAAAATCCCAAAATTTGGATTCGTACAGAAGTCATAAAAGAGAATACTATTCTGATTTGGATTGCTGACAACGGTTGTGGAATTCCAGAGAGGATGCGATCGCGTATTTTTGAACCTTTCTTTACCACCAAACAACCTGGACAAGGCACTGGTTTAGGGTTATCTATTAGCTACCAAATTATTGTCGAAAAACACGGTGGTAATATCAAGTGTGTTTCTGAAGCTGGTAAGGGCTGTGAGTTCTGGATAGAAATTCCAATGAAACGGACTGTTAGTTAACAGCAATTATCGCAATGTCCGCAACGCCAGTTAGCTGCTTCTTTGTCAAAACCAAAAGCGTTTAACAAAAATTGCCAACGACACTGCTTTGTAGTCAGATATTGCTGCATCTGTTTGGCGGCGTGTAATTGCGTCGGTGGCTGATTTCCGGCTTTTTGCCCAATCGTGTAATGAAAAGGGTCAAGCCAGTTTAACTGACCACTGCTGTGGAGTAAAGCCAGTGCCGTCGCACCTTCAGGAAATTGTCGAGTTACTGCACTCACTTCTCCCTGTTTTGGTAATTTTTTCACAAGTTGCTGCGCTATTTGTTGCTGCGATCGCATTTGTTCTTGAAAAAACTCCTGTCTTTGCTTATCCCCTGAATCTAACCACCCCGTAGGTTCACTTACCAATGTCAACGCTTCGGCTGGTTTCCCATCCCTTCCAGCGCGGCCAATTTCTTGCACATATTCAGATAGCAGATGCGGCGCGTGAAAATGTGCCACCCAGCGAACATCACTTTTATTTATCCCCATACCAAACGCACAGGTACACACAACAAAGGGCATTTTGCCACTTAACCAGCTTGCTTCTACTTCACGGCGTTCTGTTGCACCCAATCCCGCATGATAGCTAGCTGTGGCATAACCCATCTCTGCTAACCATTCAGCTAAATCTTCGCTATCTCTCCGAGTGCGAACATAAACTAATCCCGATTGTTGCGGTCTATTTTGAATAAACTTTAATAATTGTTGTTTTCTACCTCGTGGTGTCCAAGCAATGCGAACGCTAGGATGCAAATTCGGACGGTAAGGATTCAAGCGAAAAATCTCTGGTTGCTGTAATTGTAAAACTGTTTGAATAATTTTTTGGGCTGAAGGGTCAGCAGTAGCGGTAAAAGCGGCGATACTAATTTTTGTTCCCGGTAGTTTTGATTTTAGCAATGCCGGACGCACCGCCCCTAATCTGCGATAAGCTGGGCGAAAAGTATCACCCCACTGCACTAAACAATGAGCTTCATCCAAAATTAAGCCATTAATTTGCAATTTTGGTTGAGATAATTTTTCCCACACTGGCGGACTGAGTAAAGTTTCTGGCGATAAATAAAGTAATCTTAGCTGTTGACGTTCCAAAGCTTGCAGAGTTGTACGGCGTTGGAATGAAGATAATTCACTATGCAAAAGTGCTGCTTTTTGACCGCTTTGTAGTAGTTCCTGTACTTGATTTTCCATCAACGCCACTAAGGGCGAAACTACCAAGGTTAGTCCTGTTTGTAGAAGTGCAGGAAGTTGAAAACAAATCGACTTCCCGCCACCTGTGGGCATAATAATCAGCGCATCTTTTTGTGCCAATAAACTGCTGACAATTTCTCCCTGTGGCGGACGAAAATCTTCATAACCCCAGATTTGTTTGAAAGCAGCGAGGACTTCTTGCCAAGATTTTGTTGTAGGCTGATTCATAATCAATGGTAGATGCACCCATATCCTTGAATACTGAATATAGCCTTTGTTATCCAGCTAATGGTTCAGTAATTTCATCATTTGACACTACAAAACCATTGACCCCAAAAATGAATTATAATTTTTCAACCTATTAAATAAAAGATGTAGCAAGATGAATGAGGAATTAAAACATCGATTTTACATTAACACCGATAAATCTAAATTAGATATTCAAATGATTCATGATTTTTTACAAACTTCCTATTGGGCTGAAAATATCCCGTTAGCCACTGTTGAAAAGTCAATAAACAATTCTTTATGTTTTGGAATTTATGAAGATAATCAACAAGTTGGCTTTGCGAGAGTTATTACTGATTATGCAACTTCCGCGTTATTAAAAGATGTTTTTATTCTGGAGCCTTATCGAGGACATGGTTTAGGAAAATGGTTTGTAGAATATATTTTGGAATATCCAGAATTGCAAGATGTTCAAAGATGGATGTTAGGTACAAAAGACGCTCATGGACTTTATCGACGTTATGGATTTAAAAATTTGACAGAACCGGAAAAAATCATGATGCGTTTAAATCCCAATGCTAATCAAGCTTGAGCAAAGCGGGAGCAAACCAGTGCGTAGGCGTAGCCCGTCGTAGACATCGCTAACCCGCATTCACAGTTAGATTACAATCTAAGTGTAGTTTCTCTGACTGGAGTTGTTCATCGGGTAATTCAATCCGATTCAATGACAAAGCACACCAGACAAGTATTACTTAGTGCGCTCAAGGTGGTTGTCTTATGCCTGACACTGTTCCTACTATGCACAAGCAATAGTTGGGCGCAAATCACTACTGACAGCAAAATTGCTCCCCTGATTCAGAAGCTAATAGATAACGATGCCCACATCAGTAGCATTGCCGCAGATGCCTTAGTTAATATTGGTTCGCCAGCAGTACCGTCTTTGATTGAAGCTTTGAAAAATCAGGATATTAATCTTCGTTGGCACGCCGCTTCGGTTTTAGGAGATTTGGGTGCAGAAGCAGCACCAGCAGTTCCAGCCTTATGTGCGGCATTGCACGATGAGGATGGACAAGTCCGCCTGTACGCCACCTTAGCTTTAGGAAATATCGGTACAGCAGCCAAAGCAGCAGTTCCATCGTTGATGGCGGCATTACAAGACAAGGAGCAATTCGTTCGGATTTATGTTCCTTCTGCACTCAGAAAAATTGGTGTAGAAGCGAAAGTAGCTGTCCCAGTATTAACTGCTGCCTTAAAAGATCATAACCCCACTGTACGTTACAATTCAGCCTACGCTCTGGGTGCAATGGGTACAGAAGCAGTATCTTCTGTCCCGAATTTAATTGCCCTGTTGAATGATAACCAGTTTTACGTGCGTTTAGGTGCTATCAAAGGTTTAGGAGGAATAGCAGCAGGCTTTCAGGATAAAGCAAATGCTTTACCTACCTCCAAGTTGCAGAAAGTCATCTCAGACTTTGAGCAGGTATTAATAACTATACAAAAATACAAAGACAAATTCACAGAGACGGACATTAAGCTGATACGTCGCCCTCTAAATGCCTTGAAAGCAGAAAAAGAAACTCGCCTCTTTGATAGAGTTCTAGAATGGCTATCTGGGCATAAATTACTCTTAGGAATTGCCGCCTACCTGATCTTATTACCTTCCGTGTGGTTAATTCTCTTACGATTAGCCCCTTTATGGTTGTTGAAAATTAACAACGCCCTCAAACCCTACACAGATTTTTCTCTCCCATTTATCAGCGTTAATGTACCTCTGCGATATGTGTTATTTGTTGGCTGGTTTCATTACCATCCCAGAGTATTAGATGCGTGGGTAGCTAAATATATCAAAGCAGCCCGCGAACAATTTCCCAAAAAGGATACATTTAGCAGTCGCGCCTGTTACATTCCCATTCCCGTTGTTCTGGATGGTACAACAGTTCCCCAACTGATGTATGAGAATTTGCGCTCAACTTTTGAGAAACAACGTAGCTGCCTAGTAATTGGCGGCGAAGGGGGTGTAGGTAAAACCAGTTTAGCGTGTCGAATCGCTGGATGGGCAATGGCTGAGGATAAAGACCAACAACTCTGCAAACATTTGATGTTACCAGTGCTGTTAGAAGAAGAATTTCGGGTAACTGAAGGTAAGTCGCCGCTTTTATCAGCTATCAGAGGACAGTTGCAAGCTTTAATTGATGAACCAGAGCCGATTTGTCAAGAATTACTCTTACGTTTGCTAAGAAAGAAACGCATTCTAGTGATTGTAGACCGTTTCTCAGAAATGAATGCAACTACACGAGAAGCAATTGAGCCGGAATCGCCAGAGTTTCCAGTGAATGCATTGGTGATTACTTCCCGAATTGAGGAAAAGCTGGGGCGGGTTAATAAGACGATAATTAAACCTCTGCGGATTGAGGCTAATAAACTATCGTCCTTTATGGAAGCTTATCTCATGCAGCGAGGTAAACGCGATCGCTTTACTGACCAAGAATTTTTTGACGCTTGTAACCGTCTTTCTCTGATGGTCGGTCAAAATAATATCACTGTCTTGCTGGCTAAACTTTATGCTGAACAGTTAATCGCCAGTAAAGACGTTACATCGAATATTTCTGCGTTGCCAGAGAATATTCCTAATTTGATGCTGGGTTATATCAATGAACTCAATCGTGATGTTACAGACAATCAATTTGATGACCGCACTGTTCATCAAATTGCCAAAACCATCGCCTGGGAATGCTTGCAGCAAAGTTATCAACCAGGAACCGCCAAGTGTGCCGATGCTATTGCTGCATTAGCAAATTTGGGTATTGATGACCCCGAAGTACACCTCAATTATCTGGAAAAGCGCCTGTACCTAATTCAAACTATCGGTTCTGCTAAAGATAGAATCCGTTTTTGTCTTGACCCTTTAGCTGAGTATCTTGCAGGTTGGTATTTAATCGAATTATATGGGAATAACGATGGTAAATGGCGATCGCATTTTTTCAAAAAGGCAGATGATTTAGTCAAAACAGGCACACCAGATGCCATAAAAGGCTTGTTGTTGGCGGTGCGAGATTGCTACTTATCTGAGGTTCAAAATAGCAAAGAAACGGACTTTGTACCCCAGAAGTTGGGTAAACTAGCTGGGTTTACACCTTCTGTTAATACATCAGCTACAACTGTGCAAACATTAATACCATGAATATAGGATTTAGCTCTGTACGAATTTACGATATTGTTATGTGTGAGTCATACCATATTCGCAGAAAGACGCGATAAATCGCCGTCTCTACAGAGAATGTATTCGTCAATTATCCCTTGACAGACGACTATTTACGACTTGTGTGTACACCGTAGCCTTAGCAAGAGGTTGGGGTGCAATGACTGTGGGAATCATCACTAATTATGCGGACATGATATCATTCCCAAGTGTATATTTTATTTTCTGGAAGTAGCTGATGTAAAGAATAATTACTAGATAACCTGACTATGTACTTGATAGTGATAATTTCTTGACCTTGATATATACAGCAGATTTCAAAGAAGGTGAAGTACACAAGCTAAATCTGTTATCCAGATATAAAGCGTGTTTTATTCCTGAATTCTGTTGTAAATCAGATTTAATTTTTGAAAAAAGTACCTACTCTTAAAGCTTATGTATAAAAAAATTGCTATTCCTATTTTAAGTCTCATGTTTGCAACGCTCATACCTAATGTGGTCGCTGCTGAGACTGTAATGCAAAAAGTAACGAGAACAGGGGTATTAACCGCTGGTACTAGTAGAGATGCGCTACCTTTTGCCTATGTGGATAGTCAAGGAAAGTTAAATGGCTATTCTGTAGATATGCTAACTCTGATTAAAGAGCAATTAGAAAAAGACTTAGGAAAAAAAATTAAACTGCAATTAGTTGGTCTTAGCCCTTCTGAACGGATTCCTAAAATAGTTAATCAACAAGTTGATATTGTGTGTGATGCTAGTAGTTTTACATGGAAGCGAGATAAAAAAGTAGACTTTTCTGTTAGCTACGGTGTGACTGGAACCCAATTATTAGTTAAGAAAGGAAGTGATCTAGGTTCTGCTGAATCCCTTATTGGTAAGCAAATTGGCGTGCTGGCAGGAACCACAAATGAGCAGGCGATCGCTCGTGTACAACCTCAAGCTAAACTGGTGTATTTTAAAACTAGGGCAGAGGGATACACAGCTTTGCAAAAAGGTACAATTGATGCTTTCTCATCCGATAGTATTATTTTAGAGGCATGGCTGCAACAGCAAAAAAATCCAGATGATTTTGCGATCGTACCCGATCGCCCTTATTCACGAGAAGGTATCGCTTGTATGGTACCAGAAAATAACTCGAAATTATTGGATACAGTCAATTATTCTCTAGTCAGGTTCATGCAAGGATTCGTCAATGGTAATCAGCGATATGTGACTATTTTTGACCGCTGGTTTGGATCTCAAGGCGCTGTAGCACTCAATCGGGATTTACGCGATTTGGTGGTGGAAACTATGCAATTGCTCATAGAATTTCGTGAGGAAATTCCCAAAAGTGATCTGTGAAATAATGGATTTTCACCGCAAAATCATCTAGCTAACTATTTCTTAGGAGTTTTCTCATTAGTCATTAGTGCTAATGACTAATGACTTCGATTTTCCCCCGGCTTGAAGCCGGGAGATGAATTAAAACATGCGTTTTTTTACACTTTCTGTGCAGATACTTCTTCTTGCTTTTGTTGAGTTTGCAAAGATGCATACAACCTATTCAACGCATTTACATAAGCTTGCGCGGATGCCACGATGATATCTGTGTTCGCTGCATGACCAGAAAATACTTTAGATTCATAACGTAAACGAATCGTCACTTCGCCAATGGCATCAATACCGGCTGTTACTGACTGCACAGAAAACTCAATCAACTGGTTGGGCACATTTACCACCCGGTTAATGGCTTTGTAAACTGCATCCACTGGCCCAGTACCGATCGCAGCATCGGTTAATTCTTCGCCTTGTGGGGTACGCAGAGTAACTGTAGCGGTGGGACAAGCGTTGCTACCGCAGGAAACTTGCACTAACTCTACTCGGAACAAATCGGGTGCTTGTTGGATTTCATCGTTAACGATCGCTTCCAAATCCCAATCAGAAATCTCTTTCTTTTTATCTGCTACTTCTTTGAATCTGACAAATGCTTTATTTAATTCAGTATCCGACAGTTCAAAACCTAATTCTTTTAACCGAGTACGGAAAGCATTTCTACCGGAATGTTTGCCCAAAACTATTTGATTGTCTGACAAGCCAATCAATTGGGCATCCATAATTTCGTAGGTTAGCTTGTTTTTTAACACACCATCTTGGTGAATCCCAGACTCATGGGCAAAGGCATTGGCCCCCACGATCGCTTTATTTGGTTGTACTAACATTCCCGTCAAATTAGAAACTAAGCGGGAGGTTTTATAAATTTGTCGGGTGTCGATATTTGTCAGGGATTCTTGAGAATCTGCTGGTCTTCCCAAGAAGGGGTTAAAATATTGCCGTCGGACGTGCAGCGCCATTACTAATTCTTCTAGTGAAGCATTTCCGGCACGTTCGCCAATACCATTGATGGTACATTCTAGTTGCCGTGCGCCATTTTTCACGGCTTCTAAAAAGTTAGCAACTGCCAAGCCTAAATCATTATGACCGTGAACGGAAATAATCGCTTGGTCGATGTTGGGGACATTTTCGATAATGCCCTTAATGATGGCTCCAAATTCGCTGGGGGTGGTGTAACCTACTGTATCGGGAATGTTAACTGTTGTTGCACCAGCTGCGATCGCACGCTCTAAAACTTGGTACAAAAATTCTGGATCGGTACGGGCCGCATCCATCGGCGAAAATTCGACATCTGTCATGAAGGACTTGGCATAAGCTACCATTTCTTCGGCGATCGCTAACACTTCTGCCCGTGACTTTCGTAACTGATACTCTAAATGAATATCAGAAGTCGAAATAAATGTGTGAATTCTGGCATTAACTGCTGGCTTTAATGCTTCGGCTGCCGCTTCAATGTCTGCTTTAATTGCTCTTGCCAAACTACAAATTACTGGGCCATTTTCTGTCCCGACAATTTGAGCAATTTTCTTGACTGCTTCAAAATCCCCAGGACTAGCAAAGGCAAACCCTGCCTCAATGACATCTACACCCAGACGCGCTAATTGTTTGGCAATAACTAGCTTTTCGTCTATATTCAAAGTCGCTCCCGGACACTGCTCTCCATCTCGCAATGTCGTATCAAAAATGATGATTCGATCTGTTTGGTTGGTCATTTGCCCTTTGTTGTTTAGTGTTTACTTGTGGCTTAATATATCTTCAACCTTAGTTTTTCTTTTACTCTTACTTTTGTAAATAATTGCTAAGGATACTAACCTTCGGTTTTTTCTATTTGTTCTCTGATATCATTTAAATCTATATATCTATCAGTAGCATTCCGCAGCTCTCTAGCGATCATTCCTTCAGTTGATACTACCGTAATATGTGTATTTTTTGAGCGTAATAGTTCGATTGCTCGTTCAAAATCTCCATCGCCACTGAATAATACTACTCGGTCATACTGGTCTACTGTATTAAACATATCTACAACAATTTCAATATCTAAATTCGCTTTTTGCGAGTAGCGACCGGACGTATCATCATAATATTCTTTCAGAATTTTAGTCCTGACGGTATATCCTAGACTAATGAGAGCATCTCTGAAACCTCGTTGATCTTGTGGGTCTTTTAAGCCAGTGTACCAGAATGCATTAATTAATGTTGTTTCTGATTGCTCATGTTTGAAGTATTCTAAGACCCGCCGTGGGTCAAAAAACCAGCCATTTTTTTGTTGAGCATAGAACATATTGTTTCCGTCTACAAAAATAGACAGACGATTCATTGGAGAACCCATACAAATTTACACCTAATAATATAAATGAATTTAGATGGAACAATAGATTATAGCAATTTTCAAATGCCTTGTTTGCTAATATCTATAAAGTAGCTCTTTATCTATAGCTTTTATCCTACCTCTTTCAAGGCATAAAAACGCCCGCAACATTGGAGTTGAGATCCTGGGTGCTAACCTTATTCACCTCCAGCACTACAAGAGCTACCCTGCGATCAAAATCTACCAATAAAATTGACTAAGTAACAGCATTCATCGCTGCATAACATTAAAGTTTACTCCTAAAGAGGTATAGCATAAGCTTAGGGTAGGATATAAATTAATGCCTATCTGGAGATAAAGCTGTCAGTATCAGGATAGGCTTTGTGGAGATTAACAACATTGCGCTAGAGACAGAAGACAGACTTGGGAGAGCCTTGGGTAGAGCGCCCAGTTGGGAGCGTAGCTGTTGGTTAGATTATGGTAAAATCTTGCCACAACAAATGCACAGACAGAGTATATCCGGCTCCGATCTATGAGACAATCACTACTTGTAACTCACTCAATCCAAAAATAATAAATTAGGTAGTGCTTGAGTAGAAATCTCTTGGGGGCTAGCTCTGTCAATAAAAGTTTGTTGAACGATAGAAGATACTTTACAAATGTATAAGATTGTCATTTAAGTCTTATTTCAATGTGCTTACACTAAAACGTGGTCTGAATAAATAAAAGTGTTGGACTTAAATCAATCAGTAACACGACATGGCAGAAGAACCTACATCTACCTTAACTAAAAACTATGTCTCTACTGCCAAAAGACTGTCAAGTAAACCGACAAAAGTAACTTCGACAGCATCCGCTCGCCAATCCAGATGGATGGTTCGCTTAGGTCATCTCCTGGCTGGCGGTTGGGCAATCGGTGCAGGGCTGCTGAGTGGTTCTGGGTGGGAATTGGTTCAATTGATGGATAATCAGGTGCTTTCTGGCTTTTTTCAACTGCGTGGGCCGATTGTGCCTCCAGAAGACATTGTAATTTTAGCAATAGACGATCAGTCAATATCAGTTCCCGAACAGTACTATAAAACAGATCCAAAACAGTATGCCTACCTAAAAACACTGAAATCTTATCCTTATCAACGTGCTGCATACTCCCAGGTAATCACAAAATTAATCCAAGCAGGTGCCCGCTCTGTAGCCTTAGATATTGTTTTTGATACAACTAGTAGCTATGGAGTTACGGACGATCGCCAATTCCAAGCCGTATTGCAAAAATATGGTAGTAAAGTTACCTTAGCAGCCGTTTACGAAAATTCCCAGACGCACCAAGGGTCTTTTATGCAGCTAACAGACCCACACCAAATGTTTCGCACTGGGTCAGTGTCCATTGGCTCAGTTAATTTTCCCTTAGAAGTAGATGGAAAAGTTCATCGATTAGCGAGTGAGTTTCCCAAGTTATTAGGTGAAGATAATTTATTTACTCAGAAGCCACTTTCCTTTGATGAAGCAGCCCTCAAAGCAGCACAAGTAAATTATCCCCGATCAAAGGGCGATCGCATTTATTTTTGGGGGAGTGCGGGTACATTTGAGCAAATACCCTTTTGGCACGTATTAGACCCAGAAAACTGGAACACCTATTTGCAACAGGGAAAGTTCTTCAAAGACAAGATCGTGCTAATTGGTGCAACAGATAAGTTAAACAATGATTATTATCCAATCGCTGCGAGCAAAAGTACTGAACCCATGTCCGGCGTGGAAATTCATGCCAATGCGATCGCAACTCTGATGACAGGTAAAGCGATCGCCCCAGGAATTAACAATTTACCATTGCAGGGTTTGTTCGTGCTAATGCTAGTTGGCAGCACAGCCTTAATGATTAGCAGACGCAAGCGTAGTATTAATAGATTTCTCTATAGCCTTGCCTTATCTGGCATTTGGGGAGGAATTAGCTATGGGTTATTTGTCTATAGTCAGTTAATTTTTCCCACTATTGTACCAATGATTGCGATCGCCATGACTGGATTTTGCTACTTGGGAACTTCTGTGGCGAGGGAAAGCATCAGAAAACGCCAATTAATAGATATTTTTCAGAAGTATAAAACTTCCCCCGTTGTCCAAGAAATTATCAGCCAACAAGATGACTTTCAAGACCTAATCCAGCAACGAGATTTAGCCTTATGCGGCAAAATCTTGGCTCAACGCTACAAAATTGTCAAAGTTCTTGGTTCCGGTGGATTTAGCGAAACCTACATTGCTGAAGATACTCAACGTCCTGGGAATCCGCGATGTGTCGTCAAACAACTAAAACCAGCCAGCAACAAATCAGAAGGGTTGCAACTTATGAGACGTTTATTTAACTCAGAGGCGCAAACATTAGAAAAATTGGGAACGCACCCACAAATCCCTCAACTTTTGGCGTATTTTGAAGAAGACGAAGAATTTTATTTAGTCCAAGAACAGATAATTGGTCATCCTTTAAATCAGGAATTGTTAATAGGTAGAGTAATTGGAGAAATTGCAACGATCAGAATTGTCAGGGATTTATTGCAAACATTAACATTTGTCCATGAAAACAACGTGATTCACCGGGATATCAAACCCAGCAATATTATCCGGCGACATTCAGACGGTAAATTGGTGTTGATTGACTTTGGTGCTGTCAAAGAAGTAACTATCAAACCGCTTGACGATCAAGAGTCAACGGCTTTTACCATTGGCATTGGTACTCAGGGTTACGCACCAAACGAACAATGTTTTGGGCGTCCGCACTACAGTAGTGACATCTATGCAGTCGGTATGGTTGGAATTAAAGCCTTGACAGGTGTAGCCCCCCGCGAGTTAGGTAGAGATATTAATGGAGAGATAAAATGGAGCGATAGCACTCAAGTAAGCCACTCCCTAGCTAAGATTCTCAGTAAAATGGTGCTGGATGATTTCAAACAGCGATATCAGTCTGCATCAGAGGCCCTTGAGGATCTGGAAGTTTTTGATGATATTGTAAATTCCCAAAGCAGACACCCCATGCTACGGAATGACTCATTAACGAATACCTTAGACCAAGTAAACGCTACCACAAAATATTGCTCAGAATCATCCTCAGAAACTCCTTGAAGCAAAGCCTCAACGACCAGCATTCCCAGTCTCAGACTAGGAACGAGACTATACCCAATACAGTTCAGATAACCTCAAAACACTTGTAGAGACGTCGATTTATCGCGTCTCGAAAACCCAAAATTGTTGCCAGTAGCCCTTATCAGAATCGTATTGGACTATAGCCAATAAACGGCTATATCTGAATAGATTTTGTTCCAAATTTTCTAATACTTGATAGATTTTCGATTTTCTGCTGGGTCTAAGGACTTGGGACGACTTGACAATCTACCGCACAATTCCTTGATGCACCACCAGGTATTCTCAGGTTGGCATAGTCACCGCCTAGTTGAACATGTGATGGTAGTTGGTGTAGGGTTACACAGCATCTATGAACTGCGGCTTGGTACTCCCGCCATTGCTTACGGATTGCAATGCTTTCAGCATCTTCGCCTAAATCTGAAAATCTTAGCCCTGCTCGATTCAGCCAAGATTCTACATCAGTTGTTTCACCAAGTATTTCGGAAATGGGATTAATGTTTTTCATGAGTAATATCTTATACGTGTATTTACTTCACTGTAAAAGAAAGTATCAATACTAGCCAATATCATTTCTTATCAAAATCATCAATAAAAATGATTCATGTCCGAGTATAAATACTCAGACATGAAAGAATGTATTACTATTACGGCTGATAAACATCATTGCTTTAGCTTCCGAATAAGCCGTTTTCTAGCTCTTAATCACTAGAAGCGATAGCCTAATCCAGCTTGGAAGCTGACGGCATCAGCATCACTATTTCTGTAAGCGTCAATACCCCATTTAGTATCGCCGTAGGCAATGACATTGTTGCTAACTTCTGATTCAATCCCAAGGGTGACTACAGGTGAATTCTGATTACCCAATGGGGTTCTTTGACCTTCGTCAGTTACAAAAGAATAACCACCACCGAAGTAAACGTTAGTATTTTTGGCGATGGGTGCATCGTAAGTCACTATGGGCATAATTGCAGCAGCATCACCACCATACAGTATAGAACCCCGCAATGAAACAGGGGCATTGGGAACGGCGTAGCGTCCTTGAATATTACCACCAAGTTGTGCTTCATCGTTTCCTTGTCCGCCGTTGGTTGCACCAGCCGCAATACCAGCACCGATGTAGTTACCGTTAGTACCTGCTGTTTGAGCAGATGCAATACCAGCAGAAAGGACAATGGAAGCAACAGCAAGTGCAGACGCAGCTAATTTTGTAAGTTTCATAGAATCGTTCTCACTAGAGTTAAGTAAAATCAATGTTCTCTAGTACTAGAATCTCTTTTTTTACATAATGTAACCTCGCACACCTGGCTCACCCAAGTGGCTGAATTATTTCTCACCCACTTGGATATAGCAACTGAAATATTTCCCAATTAGTTAGAAAATAATTAAGCAATTATGCTATATAACATAGATGAATATCTTAAATAATAATACCAGTATCTATTGAGAAATATTTGATAATTGATAGGACTTAATAAAGTATTAAAGTCAAGTAAAGCCCCCTTGTTGCCAGCTTTGTGTTCTATACAGCCTTAGTCACAAGGAGACTAGTACCGCACGGCGTAAATAAGCCACCCATTTTAAATGTCTGAAACCCTTGTAAACAATTAATTCCGAATTCCGCCTTGCGGTACTAGGTTAATTTTTTTAATTAGCTCTTCCCAATTAAAAATTAAATTTCCACAGAGAAAAAAGCAAATGAGCCAAAGTCTAAATATTCAGGAAATTGTCATTGCGATCGCAGCGAAACAGCACAATCCGACAATTTTAACTCCAGACTTTCTTAAATATAGTGGCATTGTTCCTAGTGATTGGGAACTTGCTCAACCCCCGATTCTCACAGATTCGGCTGCTCAGGTAGTGTTTCAAAACAGCATTAATATAACTGCACAAGTCAATCGGATTATTTTTACTGAGGTGATTGCCACCAAAGAAGCCACAGATGTGGAAATTCCGGCTCTAGCTCGCAAATATCTAGAGACATTGGCGCAAATAGACTATCTTGGGGTTTCCATTAACTTTCGGGGACATGTTTTCTTCGAGCAGCCAAACAATACAGCAGGCAACTATATCTTGGCCACACTACTGAATCCTGGCCCCTGGCATGAGTTTGGCACAGCACCGGTGCAAGCGGCAATGCGGTTCGGTTACACCCTAGAAGGAGCGCAACTGAGCTTGGATATCAATGAAGGAGGGTTACAATTGCCAGATAAAACAGTGCGGCCTATTGTGCTGTTTACCGCTAGTTTTAATCACGCAATTGTTCAAGAAGAACAAAGTCAGCGCCTAGCTGTCATATCACAAATCATTAGTAACTGGCGGACAGACTTAGAGGCTTACACAGAACTTGTCGATACCAAGTTTCTCAACTCACCATATCAGATAAATCTAGCACCAAATCAATCTATTATCCCCACAGCAAGAATTTTTTGATGCCATAACTTATCGTCAGTTATTTCTTCAAAAAGCGCTGACGTAGACGAGATATAAATATATTCACCTCTGGTATTTTCAGCCATGAAGCGATCGCAGCAAATACTGCAATCCCTACGAAGCCAGATATACACAATTGCAACACCAGAATCAGTAAACCCGTTTTACCTAACAAGTGCTGAGAACCAAGTAGTGTCCCATAGCTTGCCACCCCAGCAACTAAGCTACCAGCAGCCAAACCCAAAATCGGCAAACTCCACTCACGCCAAGGTAAACCGTTGAGTTTGCGATCGAGTAACCATAACAGCATTAACATTGAACTGCAATTTACACCCACCGTTGCTAATACCAAACCGGGAGCGCCAAAAGGTTTCACAAAAAACCAATCTAATAGAATGTTGAGCAAGATGTTAAAAACACTGATGCGAAAAGGTGTTTGTCCATCCCCTAAGGCGTAGAATACCCGCACCAAAACATCACGTCCCAAATAGACAAACATCCCAATTCCGTAAGCGACTAATAAGGATGAAACTAGCTCTGTGGCTTCTGGTTTGAAAGCACCGCGTTCATATACCACCTGCACAATGGGTACTGATAGCGACACCATCAGCGCCCCTAGCGGTAGCATGGTGAAGGCAGTGAGTAGCAGTCCTTGGCGAATGCGTAATTTTAAATCTGGCCAATTTTCGGGGCCGGCAAGTTTAGCAAATATCGGTAATAGAGGCAGTAAAATGATATTAGAGATAATTCCCAAGGGAGTTTGGACTAGTAGGTTTGCATAGTTAAATCCTGCCGCCGCACCAGGGATAGGACTAGCAAAATAAAGGTCAGTGGCAACATTAATTGGCATCATGCCAGAAGAAACTGTCGCCGGAGTCATGATTTTGATGACTTCTTGAACGCCTGGGGATTTAAACTCAAACCGTAGGCGTAATGTACCCAATCCTAACCGCCACTGGACAATTAGCTGCACTAACCACTGGAGAACTGCTCCTGCTAAAGTTCCCCAAGCTAACACCATTCCACCAATTAAAGCGTACTCCGGTTTAATAATGTCTTTGCCTAATTGCATAGCCAAGATCCCAAGACCAGCAACAACGGTAATACTAGATAATAGAGGACTAATGGAGAGTAACCAATATTGATTGGCTGCATTGAGAGTCCCGAAGCCAATGCCAATTAAACCGGCAAATAAAGCCATCGGTGCCATAATGCGGAGTTGTTGAATGGCGATCGCTCTGGTTGTTTCTTGCAAACCATGACCGACTAAATCAATGATCGCATCCGCAAAGAAAATTTGAGCAACTGTCACCAGCAACAGCACTCCAGCTACCAACGTTGTCACGGTTTCTACTAGGGGAGCCGCTTCTTCTCGCCGACGCTTGGCTAAAACGCTGACAAGCGCGCTGTGTAATGGCCCATTAACGCCACCAAGTAAGATCAATAGAAAGCCAGGGATAATATAGGCATAACTATAGGCGGTGGCAGCAGCACCAACACCAAATGCGGCAGCGATCGCTTGCTGCCGCACTAAACCGAAAATTTTACTAATTAATGTGGCTGCGGCAACAATGCCAGCAATTCCAGCGAAAGAACGAGAAGGTTTTTGGTCTTGTTGTGTCACGAATAATACCCGACAACTCTTGCAGAGTGCATACTTTAAAACATTTAACCTGAAATTCCGCAGTCTGTCAGGTAAATTTCCACAAATTAGTTATTTTAAATGCTTTTACCCTTGGTATTGGCAAAGCGAAGGCTGAAAATTGAATTCCTGAGATTGCTATGATACAGCGAATTGCTAGTTAGTCGAGTCGCATCTTGATTCTGACCGGAGCTTTCGGAATTTCCGGCTCCGATCCTGAATTCTTCTTCAATGTGTACAAGCCAAAATTATTTTTAACTTATTACGAGGATAGATCGAGAAAGGGGAACTATAACAATAACCATCTTCTGGGAAATAGTTAAACTCTGTAAAAAATTGCAGGTTGTCATATTTTTAACACCCTTTAACTCCGTGAAGTTTGGCGTGAGGAACCCTTGTATAAAAACAAAATAATCCAGCGCAATGGAACCCAATTCAAATTTCACAGAAAATCAACTTCTCTTGTCTAGCGCTCAACTTCAAGAACAACTAGAGCAACAAAAGGCTCTGGCGAGTGTAATTGTACGAATTCGGGAGTCTCTTGACTTAGAAACAATTTTTCAAACGACCGTTACACAAGTGCGTCAATTGCTAAATGCCGATCGAGTGGCAGTCTTGCAGTTTGAACAAGGAAAAGATTGGGAAGGAGAATTCATTTCTGAGGATGTTGCACCTGGCTGGGACTCAGTAATGGCAGTGAAGGTGTACAACTACTGCTTTGGAGAACAGTTTGCTTCCAGTTATCAAGAAGGTCAAGTGGAAGCAGTAGCAGATATTTACAAGGCGGGACTGAGTGATTGTCATCTGGCAATTTTGAGTAAATTTCAGGTACAGGCTAATCTTGTTGTCCCTCTAACGTGGAAGAAAGAACTGTGGGGATTGCTTTGTATTCATCAGTGCAGTGAGGCTCGTAATTGGAAAGAATCCGAAATTGAGTTTATTAGTCAAATTGCGGATCATCTTGCCGTTGCGATTCAACAAGCGAAGCATCTCCATGAAGTCCAACTGCAAGCTGCAAAATTAGCTCAAGCAGTTCAGCGCGATCATGTAATAGCTAAAATTGTTGATGAAATTCGCTCACCCCTTGATATTGAAACCATTTTTAAAACCACAACTCAAGAAATACGTAAGCTGCTGCAAGCTGACCGAGTTGCCATTTTTAGCTTCAATCCCGATTGGAGTGGTAACTTTGTTGCCGAATCATTTACTCAAGGCTGGACTGCTTTAGTTGGCCTTGAGCCTGCGATGTCTACGACGGGCTACGCCTACGCTGATACTTATTTACAACAGACGCAAGGTGGACGTTACGTTAACAACGAGACATTTACAGTCAATGACATTTATCAAGCCGGATTAACAGACTGCCATATCACCTTGTTGGAGCAATTTCAGGCAAAGGCCTTTGCAACTGCGCCTATTCTCCAGGGAGATCAACTTTGGGGAATCATCGCTGCCTACCAAAATTCCTCACCCAGAGAGTGGCAATCTTATGAAGTCGAATCACTGAGCAAAATCGGTACACAAATTGGTGTAGCGGTTCGACACCATAAGTTACTGGCATACGCTCAGTACCAAGCAGAGCAACAAAAGACATTAACTACCGTGATTACTCGAATTCGGGAGTCTTTAGATTTAGATACAATCTTCCAGACTACTGTTACCGAAGCACGGAAAATGCTACAAGCAGACCGAGTGGCAGTCTTTCGTTTTGACCCGCAAAAAGATTGGGAAGGAGAATTTATTTCTGAGGATTTTGTGCCTGAGTGTAACTCGGTAATGGCAGAAAAAGTTTATGATTACTGCTTTGGGGAAAACTTTGCACACCTTTACTCTCAAGGTCGAGTCAATGCGATCGCTGACATTTATCAAGGAAAGTTTCCCGGTTGTTATATCCAAATTTTAGCAAAATTTCAAGTGCGGGCAAATATGGTTGCACCTTTATTAAAAAAAGGTGAACTTTGGGGATTGTTGTGTATTCACCAATGTACTGCTCCTCGTTACTGGCAACCCTCTGAAATTGAATTTGCCAGTCAAATAGCCGAGCAATTGGGAGTCGCATTAAAACAGGATTCTTATTTAAAGCAAGTTCAAATGCAGGTTGTTCAGTTAGCAGAAGCCACTGAACGCGAGAAAGCAATGGATCGACAAGAACTTCTAGCTGCAACCATTGATAAAATCCGCCAATCACTTGATATTAAAACTATTTTTAGAACCACTACACAAGCTGTGCGGGAGTTGCTTGAAGTCGAGCGAGTTGCAATCTACCGCTTCAACCCAGATTGGAGCGGTAAATTTGTGGCAGATTCCTTTAAAGATGGTTGGAAGCCTGTTACACAAGCTCAACCAATGATTATAGAAACTTTTGAAGATACAGACGACGATAACGAACTTCCGCGTAACGAAACCTTTGTGCCGATTCGAGAAGGTGAGAAATTATGGGGATTATTAGTTGCTTATCAAAATTCGCAACCGCGTTATTGGAAAGAGGAAGAAATTAATTTACTGGCTCAAGTCGGGGTGCAATTGGGAATTGCGATTCAGCAAGCGGAATTACTCGAACAAACTAAACGTCAAACCTTAGAACTTACTCAAACTCTGCAAGAATTAAAACAAACTCAAACCAGGTTAATCCAGGGCGAGAAAATGGCAGGTTTAGGACAACTACTTGCTGGAGTCGCTCATGAGATTAACAATCCGATCAGTTTTATTTTTGGTAATCTTATTCATTTAAATGAATATTCTCAAGAACTGTTAAACGTGGTGAAAGTTTATCGAGAAAACTCCTCTCTATTGCCAACTGTCCAAGATAAAATTGACAAGACTGATTTGGACTTTCTCATCGAAGATTTACCGAAAACCCTTGAGTCAATGAAAGTAGGAACAGAGCGCATTTGCGAGATTGTGCTATCACTGCGAAACTTCTCTCGTACAGATGAGGCTGAATTGAAGCCTGTAGATATTCATGAAGGTTTGGATAGTACTTTGCTGATTTTAGGGCATCGGCTTAAAAATAATAATGAACGCCCAGCTATTGAGGTTGTGAAAGAATATGCTAATTTACATTTGCTCGAATGCTATCCCGCACAATTAAATCAAGTGTTTATGAATCTTTTGAGTAACAGTATTGATGCCTTAGAGGAGAAGTTTAAAACTATCCAGCAAAGGTATTTGAAATTATCCCAAACGTATCCGAGAATACCCTTGACTATCTGGATTAGTACGCAAGCCGTTAATAATCAGATTGTAATTAGAATAGCTGATAATGGTCTTGGGATTCCTGAAGAGGTGCGATCGCACATATTTGACCCCTTCTTCACTACCAAAGCACCAGGCAAAGGTACAGGGTTAGGATTATCTATCAGCTATCAAATAATAGTTGAAAAACATCATGGTCAAATTAAATGTTCTTCTAAACCAGGAGAAGGAACAGAATTTTTAATTGAAATTCCTAACGGTAATTAAAGGCGATTGATTTTTGACAATTTTAATAATACTATTGCACAAAATACCTGGTACAAATATATGGGTAGTGGCGTACCTGACTTTTCACGGTATCTGGAAAAACGCGGAGATTCTTTATCGACAACCTAAACTATCTCGCGTTGACACACCCGTAACCGGATTTACGCCATCGGCTCTTTCACACAGAAGCGACACTTGATAACGATCAATTAAAGCATCGGTAAAATCAGCGCCAGTGACATCAGCTTCGTAAAAGCGGCTGCGGGTTAAAGTTGCTTCCGCAAAGATGGCATTCTTGAGGTTAGCACCATCCATAGTCACGCGATCGACTAAAGCGCCACTCAAGTTCGCACCTTCCAAATTTGCCTTTAACAAAACCCCTTTAGTCAGAATTGCGTTAGTTAAATTTGCTCCTTGAAAATTTGTCCCCCGCATTTCTGCTGCTACAAATGTTACACCTGCCAAATCAGCATGAGAAAAGTCACGATTTTCTAAATTTATATTATTGTAATTGATTGTGTTTTCTTGAGCAAAAGCTGGTTTGGGATTAAGTATTATCCACCCAAATGCTAGTAGCAAAATTACAATCAAACCTAAAAAGCGCAGTAAAATCTTTTTCATAACTTTATTATTTTTCAGCAGTCCTTTGTGATTAGTCCTCTCTTACAAAGTTCTGAGCGGAGGTTTCCTCCGCTCAGACTTTTCGCTTTGTCATTTAACCAATGACCAATGACTAATGACTAATGACTCCTACCTATTTCCAATCTTTACCAATGCGGATTGTCAGATCAGATTCTAAATCACCAATTGCTGATACTTCTATTTGACCCAAGCCTAAGACTTTTTTCAAATCAACTCCAACTCGTCGGTTGCCTTTTTGGACAACAATCTGAGTTTGGCGCTGGGTATCTGGCCAATCAGGAACTTTGTAAATATTAGTAAAGCCTTTCTGTTTGAGATAAGCAATAACTTTTTCAGTTAGCTGAGGTTGATTGGAAGCATTTTGAATAGCAATTTTGAGGTTAGGAACCTGACGCATATCTGGTTTCAGACCAGGTACATTTACCCCAACATAATCATTCAGTAGGCTCTGTTGTCCAGTCATATTTAGCCAATAGCTATTAGGATCTTGGCTAAAACGGCTAAATGTACCAGGCAACACGGTCATTTGGAAATTATCTCGATCTAAGTTAAGTCCGAAATTTACCAACGCCATCATTTCTTCCATCTTCAGGTTGGTATCAAAGTATTTTCGCATTAAGCGAGTTAATTGAGGCAACCTGGGTAAGATGGTGGGACTCTTGAGGCGTTGCAGCAGGGCTGCTGTTAGTGCTTGCTGACGCTGCACTCTTGGCAAATCTCCCAAACCTGGTTCGCGGAATCGGACAAACTGTTCTGCTTGTTCGCCGTTGAGGGTTTGCCAACCACTGACTAAATTAATCGACAGCCGACTGCTAGAGTCTTTATATTCCATTGATTTTGGAACAAAAACCTCTACTCCGCCTAACTGATCGACTAACTGCCGTAATCCGCTAGTAGAAATACGGATATACCGATCGATTGGGGCGTTATTTAAGGTACGGCTAACTACCCGTGCTGCCAAGACTGGGCCGCCTTTGGCATTGGCATCAGATACCTTAGTTAATCCCTTTTCTCCCTTTTCGGGGATAGCGATCATCGTATCTTTGGGAATCGAAAGCACCCTTGCAGATTTTTCACTAGGGTTAAGCCGTACCAACAGCATGGAATCGCTTTTCCCGGCAAAGCTTTCTGGTGAACCATCAACAGTACCGCTGAGTGGTTCAATCCCCATAATTAAAATATTCATGGGTCGTGAAAGCTGATATTGGGAAAGTTTGCTCCATAACTCCCCTGGTAGGGGAATTTTTTGCTCGTCTTTACCAGCAGTTCCTAAATCTTCATCTGTTCGATCGAGATTGCTCCATAAAGGAGTCCACAGCGCTAACGTTGACACTAGCAATCCAGATAAGATGATGCCAATGACAACCGTTGTAATCAACAACAGCCATCGAGGTATGGTTAAGCCCAGTCTCTCAGAAAGCTGATTGGGAATCGCGCCTACTGATTCGACAACGCTACGGTTCGGATTCGCCGGCTGGTTTAGTTCTACATCCTCCTCCTCTGAGTCGGGTATTGGTGCAGGCGCTAGTTGACTTTCCGTCCGTTGAAGTTGCGACGATCGCACTTCATTTTCAAATACTACTTGTTGAGATGTAACCGGATTTTCTGACCATTCGACTTGTTTTATCACAATTATCTCCCCACTCAACCACTCCCTAAAAGTATGTTAATCCAAGCTACAAATATTGCCAGTGGAAAAGCTCACTGTAAACTTGTAATGTTCTTCGGTAGGCGTGTATGACAACATGAATACTTTATTGTTCCCCGTAATCCTTGCTGGTGGTAAAGGTGAACGTTTTTGGCCCCTGAGTCGCAAAGACCGACCCAAGCAATTTTTAAGTCTTGATGGTAGCTCTAGAAGTCTATTACAAGCAACCGCCGATCGATTGATAGAACTCGGTGGCGGGTGGGATTTCTTGTGGGTGATTACTTCTAGTCAGATAGCTGAAGGGGTACGTCAACAATTACCTGATCTACCATCTCAGAACTTATTAATTGAGTCGGAAGGAAGAGACACTGCCGCAGCCGTTGCTTGGACAAGTTTAGAAATCAAACAGCGCTATGGAGAAGACGCTGTGATTGGCTTTTTCCCTGCTGACCACTGGATTGCTGATCAAGAAGCGTTTGCACACACATTAAGCGCGGCTACGCAACTGGCAGCAAGCACAGCAGCGATCGTTACACTGGGGATCAAGCCTACTTTTCCATCAACCGGTTACGGCTACATTGAGCAAGGTGAAAAAATAGGTAGCTTTAATGAGTTGCCAGCTTATCACGTGAACCGCTTTACTGAAAAGCCCGACCGGGAAACGGCAGAGACTTTTTTATCTACGGGACGTTTTAGCTGGAATAGTGGAATGTTCGTTTTTCGGGCAGGGGTTGTTCTCAAAGAACTACATACCCATGCTCCAGAAATTATCGAACCTTTAGAACAACATGGCCCTGATATCTATCCCCAGTTGCCTAAGAAGAGTATAGACTATGCGTTAATGGAAAAGACAACTCTAGCATACGTTTTGCCAGTTGATTTTGGTTGGGATGATTTAGGAGATTGGAATGCAATCGAACGCTTACTGAAGACAGAGGAGACTCCCAATGTAGAACTCGCTACCCACATAGGGCTAGATACCCAGGGGGCGATTATTTATGCCTCAAATCCAGAGGATGTAGTTGTTACTATTGGTTTAGAGGACGTGGTGATTGTGCGCGATCGCAATGTCACACTCGTTGTTAAAAAAGGACGTACCCAGGAAATTAAGCAGATCCTCAAAATTCTCCAAAGCGATTCCCGTTTTACCGACCTGCTATAAAAGTTAAAACCCCTGGCAGAGGCGAAAAAGTCTATTTTCCTATTATAACTTGACTGTCTGTTATTCAATCTGACAGTTATGGACATTATTAGCTTTGAGCCTCTCGCCAAGACAATGGCCATCGATTCTATTACTGCGTATCAAAAATATATTTCTCCCTCCAAAGGATTTTCTTGTTTCCATCGCTTATTACACGGCGGAGATTCCTGCTCTAATTACGTCAAAACTCTTCTGAGTGAACAGAAGATCCAAGAAGCCGTACAATCCCGCAGCTAGCAAGACTTTAACAAGCACCAAAGCTAGAGCCGACTTCCGTTGTATTGTTATCCCCTGCTGCTTACCTTCTTAACTTACAAAAATGTTCCTCACCCAAACTGTTCCCCGTCAACGAGAAATCCTGGAAGTTTTCCTTCGCAATGGCTGGGACTATATGCGAAGGTTACTTACTGGTGGTAAAGCTGATGAACCACAGCTACCGACACCTGCGGTTTTAAAAAATATTCTGGTAGACTTGGGGCCAGTTTACGTCAAACTTGGACAGCTACTCTCTACCCGCCCAGATTTACTGAGCGCCTCCTATATTGAGGAACTATCAACTCTTCAAGATGAAGTGCCACCAGTTCCTTGGTCAGAGATCGAAATAATTCTCCGCAAAGAATTAAAACGTCCCTTAGCAGAAACTTTCAGCACAGTTAACCCGATCCCCGTAGCAGCCGGATCAATTGCCCAGACCCATCGTGCTACACTAGCAGACGGTCGAGAAGTCGCTCTGAAAGTGCAACGTCCGGGAATTGATACTACTATTGCTCAAGATATTGCTTTAATTCAAGGTATTGCCGATTTAGTGGCGCGGACTGATTTTGGGCAAACCTACGAAATCAAATCTATCGCTGAAGAATTTACCAAAGCTCTAGAAGCTGAGTTAGATTTTACACGGGAAGCGGGTTTTACAGACCAACTGCGACGCAACTTATCTAAAAGTCGTTGGTTTGATCCTACACAAATAGTAGTTGCAGAAATTAACTGGGAATTGACCACAGAAAAATTACTGGTGATGGAATGGCTGGATGGGGTGCCATTCCTGGCGGCAGATTTGAATAGCGACCCCAACGTTAAAGATCCTGCCGAAAAGCGTAAAGAAATAACTACATTGTTATTTCGGGTATTTTTCCAACAACTATATATTGATGGCTTTTTTCACGCCGATCCCCATCCAGGAAACTTATTTTATCTCAAAGATGGTCGTGTCGCCCTCTTAGACTGTGGCATGGTGGGAAGACTTGATCCCCGCACACAGCAGATATTAACAGAGATGTTGTTAGCGATCGTTGATTTAGATGCTCAAAGGTGCGCTCAATTAACTTTGCAGCTATCAGATTCGGCTCAACCAGTAATTTTGTCGCGGTTAGAAAATGATTACGATCGCATGTTGCGAAAATATCATAATGTCAGCCTCACGCAAATAAACTTCAGTCAGATAATTTATGAAGTTTTACAAGTTGCCCGCAACAATAAAATTAGGTTGCCTAGTAATATGGGTTTGTATGCCAAAACCTTAGCAAATTTAGAGGGTGTGGCGCGGACATTCAACCCAGAGCTTAATTTTTTTGATGAAGTCAAACCATTAATTACAGACTTGTTTCGTCGCCAGTTAATAGGGGATAATCCAGTGCGATCGCTCCTACGGACAGCCTTGGATCTGAAAAGTCTGTCTCTCCAATCTCCTCGTCAAATCGAACTGTTATTAGACCGTGTTACCTCAGAAACCTTACAGTGGAATCTATCACTACGGGGTTTAGATGGTGTGCGGCGCACTATGGACGATGCCGCTAACCGACTATCTTTTAGTATTTTAGTGGGTTCGCTGATTATGGGTGCGGCAATTATTTCTACCAGAGCGCAGACAACCCAGCTATCTTTTTTAAGCACCATCCTGTTTGCAGTCGCTAGTTTATTGGGTTTGTGGTTAATTATCAGTACACTGCGATCGGGACGTTTACGGTAAAACCATCTTAAATTTTGGATTTTGGATTGAAGAAAAATCTAAAATCTCAAAATAATTAAAGGTCTGTAGTAAGCTGTCCTAGCTCTTAAAATAGGTTTAGAGCCGTTTACTACAAACTCATTTAATTAATACTGTATTACGTAACATCGCTTGATTTATTCTTGATCGAAAACCAAAAGGATACAAGCTCCAAAATTTATTTATGGGGATCATTAATTTTGAATTTTGAATTCGGAGCGTACCCCTGCGGTGAAGCAAGCTACACGCAGCATCTCGTAGAGAAGCAACGTGACCATTTATTTGTACTAATTTCCCCCTAAGCTTGCACTTAATATCGGCGTAATTTGCGGTTCGTTTAATAAGCTAAAAAAATCTAATTTGCATAATCAAATTAAACATAAATCTTGTGGGGTGGGCATCTAGCCCGCCCAATATATGCAATTTAAATATATATAGAACAGCTTAATTAAATGCATCCTCATAGCTAATCAGTCTTACATCTGCGATTCTAATATAAAAAATATGTCAATCATCATTGCAGAGAATCTGAGTAAATCTTATCCAGTAGCAGTTAAAAATCCGGGAATTAAAGGTACGATTACACACTTATTTCGCCGTACCTACCGCTCAATTAAAGCAGTTCAGGATGTTTCTTTTGAAATTGCCCCTGGTGAAATAGTGGGATTTTTAGGCCCAAATGGTGCCGGTAAAACCACCACACTAAAAATGCTCACAGGGCTGATTCATCCCTCTGGCGGTACAGTCAGAGTCGCTGGACAAATTCCGTTTCAGCGTAAAGAAGCATTTTTGCAAAAAATTACCTTGGTAATGGGGCAAAAACAGCAGCTAATTTGGGACTTACCAGCACTCGATTCTTTTAAAATTAATGCCGCTGTATACAACATATCTGATAAAGAGTTCCAGCGACGGGTGGGAGAATTAACAGAGATGCTTTCCCTAGAAGGCAAGCTTACCCAACCAGTACGGAAGCTGTCTTTGGGTGAGCGGATGAAGGCAGAATTGTTGGCAGCACTTTTGCATCATCCCCACGTATTATTCCTAGATGAACCGACGCTAGGATTAGATGTAAATGCTCAGGCAGCGGTACGCGAGTTCTTGCGCGAATACAATCAGCGTTATCAGGCTACAGTGCTATTAACAAGTCACTACATGGCTGATATCACAGCTTTGTGTCAACGAGTGCTGTTGATTCATCAAGGAAGGTTGATGTATGACGGCAGCTTAGATGGACTGCTGGAACGTTTTGCTCCTTACCGAGAAGTCTACATAGAGTTAGCCCAACCTCTACCAATAGAAAAACTTATGACTTATGGTGATGTGAAACTTTTAGAAGGACGAGCAGTGCGTTTTATGGTATCGCGAGAGGCACTCACCCGCACAGTATCTCAGATTTTGGCGGATTTGGAGGTAATTGATTTAACTGTCACCGAACCGCCTGTGGAAGAAGTAATTGGACGAGTTTTTCAGGCAGGTGTTGTGGAGTAGTGACGCGATTTCTTGCGTCTTTATACCTTTATAAGAGTGGAGAATTCTGGGTAATTTTTGTAGTGGGAACTGAATAAATGAAGCAGATAATCAGAAAAGCCCTAACTTTCCTATCAGTATACTACGCCTATATGGTTGAGTATCGGGCAGAACTAATCTTATGGGTTTTAGCTGGCTCTTTACCAATTATCCTTATGGGTGTTTGGATACAGGCAGCACAAGGAGGGCAGTTTGGGCTATCACCCGTGGATTTTGCTCGTTATTTCATTACAGTTTTTATTGTCAGACAACTAACTGTTGTTTGGGTAATTTGGGAATTTGAACAAGAGGTTGTGGAAGGCAAGCTTTCGCCCAAGTTACTACAACCGCTTGATCCAATATGGCATCACGTTGCAGGGCATATTTCTGAAAGATTTGCTCGTTTAAGCTTTGCTTTTCTATTAGTGGGATTATTTTTTATTCTCTATCCCCAGGCTTTTTGGATACCAAGTTTGGATAGATTTTTGCTCTTTATATTGGCGGCAGCGCTAGCTTTTGCTTTGCGATTTTTGATTCAGTATACCTTTGCTATGTTCGCCTTTTGGACAGAACGGGCTAGCGCTTTAGAAAATTTCTGGTTGTTATTTTATCTATTTTTATCTGGTTTGATAGCACCTTTAGAGGTCTTTCCAGAAGCAGTGCGAAAAATAGTTATGTTTACGCCTTTTCCCTATTTAATTGATTTTCCTGCGAGTCTTTTGATAGGGCTACCTGTGGATATAGGACGGGGATTTTGGTCAATGGTGGGTTGGATATTAGTATTTTTGGGTGCGAATCGCTTGCTTTGGCGTATGGGTTTGAAGCGGTATTCTGGGATGGGAGCATGAACCATTTATCGAAATAGGATTCAGGAGTTGGGAGTCAGATCATGTCCGGTTAAACACTTATCTATAGATTGCTCGGTATTGTTTTAAACTTCTGTGCCGACCCTAAAGAATAATCTTCTAATCTAAAATCAGCAAAAGGCTTCTTTTCTAACCTATTTCTTAGCGCCTCGTCAAGAATCACACCTGCTGATTTCTTTTTGACGCCAATGATTACAACACTTCTCTGATATGCAGTTAAATCCTGAATTTTTTGACAATTACTTCGCTGAAATTGTCCCAAATTCAATAAGCGATATTTCTTGACATTTGGTGTATTAGTAAATATTTTTTTCACTAAAAGTTGTATTTGCTTGGAACGTTCCAAAGCTACACGTTCTTGAACTGCTGTATCACTTTTGCAAGAAGCTGTGCCTACAGAGATGATTTCATTAGGAGATTGCATTATTTTCTCTATACCTTCTTGCTCTAGATTCAATTTTAAAAGGTCAACACTAATAATTTCATCATTATATTTTATTTGAAAGTTACTATCTAAAAGCCATTTATATTCTGGTGATAAGACTGCTATATTAAACTCAGCTATTCTTCCTTGACTATCTTTACCTTCTTTATAAGAAAAATAATCTATATCACCTTTTTTTTCTGGATACTGTTTATAATTTGAGACTTCAGAAACGTCTGAATTTCGCATTGCTAAAGCTACTATACTCAGTAATCCTAACACTAATAGTAGTGCTGCAAAAAATGCTAATAGAGGCACTTTTTCTATTTGCTTATTTGAAGGTAATAAGTTGTCCTTAATCGGTACAGGTGAACTTTCAATTTCAGAAAATTCTCGTGTATTAATATTTATAGTATTAGGTTTTATTAGTTGACTTTCTATTTCTTCTAGGTAAAGCAAAATTTCTTGAGCATTAACAGGACGTTTTTCTATATCAGTTGCAGTTAGCCAATCAATTAAATTTAATAGTAAAGGTGAAATATGGATGGCATGATTTTGCCAGTGCAATAAATTGTGCTGGACATCATACATTTCTAAAGGATGGTATCCCGTCAGCAAAAATACAAAGGTGCGTCCCAAAGCAAAGAAATCTGATTGCGGTACTGCTTGACCATTCATTTGTTCTGGGGCGCTGTAGCCAGATGACATCAGTGCTGTCATCTTGTCGCTGTTGCTAAGTTGGTCTTGGTAGGTTTTAGTAATTTCACTGGCGGTGCCAAAATCAATCAGTACTAGATTTCCCCAACTTTTATCATGGGAGGATCTAATCATGATGTTAGATGGCTTAATATCTCGATGTAGGTAATGTTTGCTATGTACTACATTCAAAATTTCTATTAACTGTTTTAACCAGTCTATGGCTTGTTCTTGGGATATGAGGCTATTTTGTTGCTGTAGCCACTGTTCTAAGTTGTAGCCATCGATTTTTTCCATTGCGATGCAATGCACTACTAAACCATTTCGGGTTTGATACTGGAAGTAACTATCTTCTTTGGGAATGCCGGGATGTTTGAATTGTCCCAACACGGTTACTTCTTGCTGAAATAGTTCTACTGCTTTGGTGTCGCCTGATAAATCCTCTTTGAGTATCTTGAGAATCTTGGGGGTATCTTGTTCGTATGCTTCATAAACTTTACTAAAACCTGTTTTGTCACTCAACAGAGACTTCACCCGATAACGCCCTAGCAATTCCAGATGGGAACCACAACTTTGACAGAAGCGGTTTTGATGATTATTCGGGTGATTTGGTTTGCGGCAAATGGGATTGATACAAAGGCTCATGAGTCGGGAATGGAGAGTGGGGAGTGGAGGAGATGGGGGAAGTGAGGAAGAATAAGCGATGCCCAATGCCCAATGCCCCTATTAATTCTTCTGTTGGTGTATGATAATCCCGTCCAATAATGATGAGATTTTTTATCTGTGTTCTGCCAAGAAAGCTGCCACTGTTTGATTAAATGCCTCTGGTTGTGTCAAAAATGGCCAATGATTGCCGGGAACTTGGCAGATACGTAAGTTTTGAAGATAGGTTTTGTAGGGTTGGATTTGCCAATTTTGGCGGTTCAGTCCTTGTTTTGGCTGGACGAATAGGGCACGGGTGTCAAGGGAAATTGTAAAACCGGGCACTTGCATTACTGCCTCAAAAATCCCATCGCGGGCGGCTATGGTAAATTTGCTACCCCAACTCCCATCGGGTTTTTGTTCTATTCCTGCTTGGAAGACTTGCTGCTGTAAGGAACTCCATCCTTCATATTGCTTTAATTGCCGTGCTTGTTGTTCGGCTTCTTCATGGCTGGGGAAGGGGCCCATACTTTTGAGAAAAGGCAAGAAGCGATATAACATCGGGAAAGTTAGCCTAAGAAGGCTGGGCATTTTCCAGATGAAAATCGGATCGACTAGAATTATACTCCGTAAACGCTTTGGGTTTTGTCTTGCCCAGATGGCGGCTAATTTGCCTGTCCACGAGTGACTTACAATGTGGGCAAAATTCCATTCAAGATGATCCATGAGTGCTTCAAGGTCTGCGATCGCACTCTCAAAGCTATAATCTATCTCTGGTTTACTACTTTGGCCATGTCCGCGCATATCTGGCGCAACAATGTGGTAGTCTGCCGCCAAGTAATCTCCTAAACTAGACCATACAAGGGCATGGTCGCCTAAGCCATGTAACAGCAATAAAGGTTCTTGACCTTGATTCCACTCCAAATAAGAAAGTTGGATATCAGGCTTTGATAAAGTTTGACGTACAGGCATCATTGCACATTCGACCATAGATAGTTTTGCGCTTATATGTTATCGCGGAAGATGGGGAGCAGGGGACAAGGGGACAAGGGGACAAGGAGAATAACCATGTCCAATGCCCAATTCAATTGTTACTAAATACCACTTTATGACTCTGAGGATTGTATTAATTGACACGAAACAATGAGGCTAATGAATGCCAAGATCAAGAAAAGGATGGGATGCCCCAAGGATATTAAAAGTACTATGCCAGAATTACACCAATCAATTGCCCAGCATTATCACGAACGGACTAAATACAACCCTGAGACTCTCGCCTCTAAAGGTCAGCGTTTAGACTGGACTAAACAACCAGTGCCCTTTAAAGAGTACAAAATTGGCTCTACTTTTGATCTCAAACCCTATATCCAAGAAAAACCAGATGCTTATGCTAATAACCCGGATGCTCAATGGTGGCAAAGACTTTCGCGGTTGTTGTTTCGCAGCTATGGATTAACGGCGAAAATGCCTTCTATGGGTAGTGCGGTGTATTTACGTGCTGCTCCCAGTGCAGGCGGATTATACCCTGCTGAGGTGTATGTGGTTTCCCGTGGTACGTCGTTATTACCACCTGGTCTGTATAACTACCAGTGTCGGACTCATTCTCTCATGCATTATTGGGAAAATGATGTTTGGCAAAATCTCCAAGCAGCTTGTTTCTGGCATCCTTCTTTAGAAAATACCCAATTAGCAATTATTGTGACTGCGGTTTTCTATCGTTCTGCGTGGCGCTATGAAGATCGAGCTTACCGTCGGATTTTTCTGGATACGGGACACCTGTTGGGTAATATCGAATTGGCTGGTGCGATTACTGACTATCGCCCCCATCTAATTGGTGGCTTTGTGGATGAATCGGTTAACGATTTACTTTATATCGATCCGCAACAAGAAGGTGCGATCGCTGTCTTACCTCTGGCAGACTTGTTAGATATTAATCAAAATTTGCCATTGGGATGTACTGCTTTACCTTCCGCTACCGAAACTAGTTATCCCCAAATCCCCGATGGCGAACTACTAACATATTTTCATCGACACACTCATATCCAATCTGGTGTAACTGGCAATCTCAATCTACCAACTATTAAACAAGAAAAATCTTTGGAGGATAAATACAATTTTCCTTTCTGTTTAAAAATTCCCACCAATACTGCACCTATAGATTGGGGACAAAAGCTGTCAGAACTAGAAATCACCATGTACAAGCGACGCTCTACCCGCGCCTACAATGGTGATGATTTAAGCTTCGATGAATTGAAAAGCTTACTCGATTTCACTTACCAGCCACAAAACTACATTGACCAAAGTTTAGATATTTCTCCAGACTACTTCGATCTAAATTTAATCGAAACATTTATCGCTGTTTGCGGAGTCAAAGGATTGGAGGCAGGTTGTTATTATTATGCACCGAAAGCCCAAGAATTACGCCAAATTCGGTTTAAAAACTTTCGCCGAGAGTTGCATTTTCTCTGTTTAGGACAAGAATTAGGGCGGGATGCAGCAGCAGTATTGTTTCATACAGCCGATTTGAAATCTGCGATCGCACAATATGGCGATCGCGTTTACCGTTACTTACACATGGATGCCGGTCATTTGGGGCAACGCCTGAATTTAGCAGCAATGCACCTGAATGTAGGCGTCAGTGGTATCGGTGGATTCTTTGACGATCAAGTAAATGAAGTTTTGGGTATTCCTGCTGATGAAGCTGTTTTATATATAACTACACTGGGACGCCCTAGATAAAAGATAACCCAGGCTACCGTAAATAATACAAAGTCCACAAAGATTCTTTGCGAGAAGCTGTGCGTAGCTTCTCCGTAAGAGTATGCGCTATTTGCATTTTTTCAATCGATGAGGTTGCAAAAACTGACCATAGTTTGCTAAGAATACTGATGATGAATATAATTTTTCTTTAAAACCTACCCTTAAGCAACCCAAGTACTCATTCAAATGGAGTAAATTTTTACTGCGAAAAAATAAATATTTTTAACAATCTCATAGAGTAAAAACATTGGTTAATTTCAGTCTATGCTTTACAGCAATTCTTTGTGAAACTTTACAATATCAGGTTTGATGAGGGAAGTTACTTAAGCAACCTGTTCTATGGAACCTCACAGGTAATCGGTACTAGCTAATCTAATGTGGTATTACAAACGTTAAGAAAAATACAATTTTTATTTTACAGATTTTACAAAAACTCAATTTTTTAAATTTCCACAAATTAAATCTGGCATTTAACAAAAATTTTGTCACAAAATCACCAATGCTATTTCCTGAGAATGAAAGTCAAAAGAGTTTTAATCTCCTCTTCTCTAAAAATCCTAACCCAATGTGGGTATATGACCAGAATGATCTACAATTTTTAGATGTAAATGAAGCTGCTGTTCTCCATTACGGCTACTCACGAGAAGAGTTTTTGCAAATGCGAATAACTGACATTCGCCCTTCCGAAGATGTCTCTCTATTGCTGGAATATTTAGAACAAAATCACTCTAACTTACATTTTGTGAAACAATGGCGACATCGGCGAAAAGACGGACAGATTATTGATGTTGAAATTTTCACACAGACAATAGACTATAGCACTTGTAATGCTCGTTTAGTTAATATAAGAGACATTACAGAACACAAACAAATAGAAAAAACTCTTCAAGAAAGTGAAGCTAGGTTTCGAGTTATTTCTGAAGCTATTCCTGTTCCATTCACTATTTCGCGTGTGTCTGATGGATTAATATTATACGCTAATACACAATTGTTTCAAACATTTCGGCTTTCTCCAGAGTATTTAGTTAATCGTAAATTTTTTTTAGATTTATATCATGATTTGGCAGATTTAGAAGCACTTTTAAAGATTCTTAATCAACAGGGCTTTATTCATAATTATGAACTTAAATTAAAAAGGGCAGATGGAACTCATTTCTGGGCGATCGCTTCATTGCAATATTTAACCTTTAATAATGAATTAGCAATTTTAACAGTATTTAATGATATTAATGACCGCAAAAATATTGAAACAAAACTCCAAGAGCAAAATGAGTTTTTGCGGACAATTTTTGAGAATATACCTTTAATGATTGCCCTTTTTGATGCTAATGGTAAACTTCAGTGGGTGAACCAAGAATGGGAAAATATTCTTGGTTGGCAATTTCAAGATTTCCAAACTCGTGATGTATTGGAAGTGTTATATCCTAATCCTGAATATCGACAGTATGTAATTAATTTTATTCAGTCTGCACAACGTAATTGGGGTGACTTTAAAACTCAGGTGCGCGATGGTCGTTTATTAGATACATCTTGGACTAATGTTTACCTTTCAAATGGTCAAATTATCGGTATTGGGCAAGACATTACAGAACGTAAGCAAACTGAACTAGCTCTAAAAGCTCAAGCCGAGCGGGAGCAATTAATGCGAACTGTTGCTCAACGAATTCGTCAATCTTTGAATCTTCAAGATATTCTGAATGCAACAGTTCAAGAAGTACGAGATTTACTTGGTGTCGATCGAGTAGTAGTTTATCAGTTTGACTCAGAGATGATCGGCACAATTATGGCAGAATCGGTGGAAGATGGATGGACAGTTTCTTTGGGCGTAGAGATTCATGATACGTGTTTTCAAACAGGCACAGGAGTAGAGTATCATCAAGGACGCAAGCGAGCGATCGCTAATATTTATGAAGCTGGACTAACTGATTGCCATATTCGCCTGCTAGAACGGTTTGAGGTGAAAGCAAATTTAGTTGTGCCCATTTTACTAGAAGCAGGCTCTCAAAACCCTGGCTCTCACCTTTGGGGTTTACTGGTTGCTCATCAATGCTCTGGTTTTCGTGATTGGGAAGAAAATCAATTAGATTTGCTCGATCAGTTGACAGTCCAATTAGCGATCGCAATTCAACAATCTAGCATTTTAGAGCAAGCTCAAACTGAACTTGTTCAAAGACAAAAAGCTCAAGTCAAATTAAAAGCTGCCTTAGCTGAAAAAGAAGTTCTCTTAAAAGAAGTTCATCATCGAGTTAAAAATAATTTGCAAATTGTCTCTAGTTTATTACAACTTCAGTCACAAACACTCAAAGATCCAGAAGTCATCAAAGTTCTGCGAGAAAGTCAAAATCGAATTGAATCAATATCTCTAATTCATAAAAATTTGTATACTTCAGCTAATATTGGACAAATTGATGTTGCTGATTATATCCACAATTTGGCTGCAAGCTTACTAATTTCCTATGAAATATGGCCTAATAGAATCGCTTTAGAAACTGATATAGATCCATTGAGTTTGAATGTTGATCAAGCCATTGCCTGTGGATTGGTGATTAACGAATTAATCTCCAATGCTCTCAAGCACGCTTTTACCGATCAACAAGTAGGCACAATCAGTATTGCTTTACGTAATGCTGGCAATAATATCGAAATGACTATCCGAGACAATGGAATTGGTTTACCAGATAATTTAGATTGGAGAAATACTGATTCTTTAGGTCTATCGTTAGTACATGACTTGGTTACAGAACAACTGGAAGGCGATATCACTCTAGAACGCAATCATGGAACAGTATTCAAAATCAAATTCACGCAGTTCACTTTGCATTAGTAAATATCAAATGGGTCAAGCTAGGATTTTAGTCGTTGAAGATGAAGTGATTGTGGCTAGAACTATTGCCAGCCAACTGAGTCAACTAGGATACATTGTTACAGGTACCGCCTCATCTGGAAAAGTTGCCATTGCTAAAGCATCGGAAACTCAACCAGAACTAGTATTAATGGATATTATTCTTAAAGGTGAGATGGATGGGATTGCTACTGCTATTCAGATTCGCGAGCAGTTAGATGTACCTGTAATTTATTTAACCGCTTATGGCGATGAGCATACTTTAGAAAGAGCGAAAATTACCCAACCTTTCGGATATATCGTTAAACCATTTACTACAAAAGATTTAAGAATAGCGATCGAAATCGGTCTTTTAAAACACCAGTTAGAACGCGAACTACGGGCGAATCGAGATCAGTTAGCAACCCTTTTAAACTCAATGAGTGATGCCGTAATTGCCGCAAATGAGCAGGGAAAAGTGACATTTATGAATCCTGCCGCTGAGGCACTGACTGGCTGGCAGCAAAAAGATGCTTTAGGAAATGAGGCGGCAAAAATTTTCCCTATTGTCGATGAAGTGACAGAGACGACATTAGAAAACCCTGTGACAAAAGTGCTGCGCGAGCAACAAGTTGCTTATTTAGGGGAATTCACATCTCTAATTACAAAAAACGGCAAAAGAATTCCAATTGGTGATAGTGCTTCACCAATAAAGGGACGACCTGACCAGATAAATGGTGTAGTAGTTGTTTTCTGGGATCTTAGCGAACGACGGCAAACCAAATTGCTAGAGCAAGCATTGGAGAAGGAACAAGAACTTAACCGTCTAAAGTCATTATTTATCTCTACTGTATCTCATGAGTTTCGTAATCCTCTGACTGTTGTTCAAACGGCAGTAGAACTCATAGAAATGCAAGGAGCAAATTTGACCGATGTAAAAAGAGGCATTTATTTAAAGCGAATTCAAGGTGCTGTGCAATCTATGGAAAAGCTCATGGAAGAAGTGCTGTTTATGGGTAGAGCGGAAGCAGAAAAACTCATATATAACCCTACTCCCCTTAATTTAGAGCAATTCTGTCTAGACTTAATCGAAGATTTTTCAATTATTGAAAGCAACGTATATGAAATTATTTTTACCTGTCATAGCGACAATACGTCTGCTGTCATGGATGAAATACTCTTACATTATCTGTTTGCAAATATTGTCTCAAACGCGCTTAAATATTCTCCCAGAGGTGGCAAGATTCAGTTTGATTTAATATGCGATCCGATTGAAAAAGTAGCAATTTTCTATATTCAAGATCAAGGTATGGGCATTCCCGAAGCAGACCAACCTCGAGTATTTGAATCATTCTACCGAGGCTCAAATGTCAAAGCAATTAAGGGTACTGGATTGGGATTAGTAATCGTTAAAAGGTGCGTTGATGCCCATAGAGGTCAAATCAGTGTCACCAGCCAAGTTGAAGTCGGTACTATATTTACAGTTATTTTGCCTTTAAATTCCGAATTATCCTTGACGGAAACTTCTGAATTATGAATTATTCTTCAACTCAAATCCTGATTTTTGTTACCAATTTGGGTTTGGTAATGACACCATTTTGCCTGCTGACGCGCTCTTTTCTCTTCGGTGAGGCTATCAAAACAATAGGGACAAGAGAGACCTTGCTCATATTTGGGAGACGCTTTATCTTCCTCAGAAATCGGACGTCCACAACAGAAACACCGCTCACAACTCCCTTCCTCTAACCCATGACTCACAGCTACCCGCTCATCAAAAACAAAGCATTCCCCTTCCCACAAACTTTCTTGTGCTGGAACTTCCTCCAAATACTTCAGAATGCCACCTTTGAGATGATAAACTTCTGCAAAGCCGTGGGCAAGCATGAAAGATGAGGCTTTTTCACAGCGAATGCCCCCTGTACAAAACAGAGCAACCTTTTTGTGTTTAGTTGGGTCGAGATTATTTAGCACATAATCGGGAAATTCCCGGAATGATTCAGTTTGGGGATTTTCCGCCCCTTGGAAAGTACCGATATTCACCTCATAATCATTACGGGTGTCAATCACGGTTACTTCTGGGTCGGAAATTAAATCATTCCATTCTTGGGGATTGACATAAATGCCAACTTGCTCACTTGGATCAATTTCCGGCAACCCCAAAGTCACAATTTCTTGCTTTAACCGCACCTTCATCCGCTCAAAGGGTGGGATTTCAGTATAGGACTCTTTGGATTCTATATCTGCTAGACGACGGTCAGAACGCAGAAACCGGAGAACAGAGTCAATAGCCTGGCGCGAACCAGCAATTGTACCGTTAATCCCCTCTAGTGCCAGCAAAATTGTCCCCTTGACACCTTGCTCTTGGCAGTAAGATAGTAGAGGATCTCGTTTCTGGGCAAAATCTGGCAGTTTGACAAATTTATACAGTGTTGCGACAACTTGGAGCTTTTCTGGCTTCATCCCTTTGGTAATTACACAATATAAGTTACAATAGCAACGACAATAAAAGTTATCTACTATTTTAATTTTATGGGGGTTTAGCTCAGTTGGTAGAGCGCCTGCTTTGCAAGCAGGATGTCAGCGGTTCGAGTCCGCTAACCTCCATTTGAAATAATGTTCGATGCCTGCAGCGGACTACGCCTACGCATATACATCAATAAAAACCCCATTCCTTTATCGGCAATAGGGTTATTTTACGTGATAGGGAAAGGGTTGAGTGGAACGTAGTAAAACTCAACATCAACCCTCGATATTTCCGAACACCTTTTACAGTGACATGTACTTAGTTAGAGAAATCTCTAGATAAGGAGGTTAACTGTGATCTGACAGCACTCAGGTAATTTTGATCGTTCAAAAATTGTGGTGGTAATTTGTTAGCACTGACAGCAGCCCTAACTAAATCCTCCGCAAGAATCTTTCGGTTCTGGCGTTCAAAGATTAGAGTTCCTGCACTGGGAATGCCCTGCTGCTCCAAACCACCTTGGTAAGCAAGAGAAACAAGATTGAAGGGTTGGAGATAATGATTAGTCGTGGAATTACTATATAAAGTGTTAGAATTGATTGCAGCTTTTATTGGCTCCTTCTTTGCATCACTGGTAACACTAGCACTACCGTAGTTGTTATTTGTGGCTGGTTGAGCGTTAGCAATTCCAGATGTGAGAGCAACTGAAGCAATCAGAATTCCAGAATTGATCAAAGTTGCAAGTTTCATAGCTTTATCCTTACTTAAGTTAATTAGGTAGGTGCGATTGAATTAATTTTTTCTTCTATTAACAGTGTCTCTTTTGTTATAAACGTTAACCTCCTGCGTTTAGTTCACCCGATTGGTTGAATTGTTTCTCACCCATTCGGGTGAGATTCTGAAATTGTCAGGAATAGTGTAGTAAAAAATATTTCACTTTTGTAAAGATATGCCTAGACCTAGCGAGTAGAACTCCTTGTTTCATGGGGTGATAGCTTTTACCCCCCATTTATTCGCCAACAGTATCTTAGAAATCGCCCGGATTATTCAAAAATTTGGCAATAAATTTGCTGTACTTATCCTTCATTGGCAAGTCCAAATCTTGCCTGATGCGTCGCCGTAGCGTTGGGATAGTTTCACCGCTGATCGGGTTGAATCCCTGCTTTTTGTATTCTTCCCAATACAGTCCCACACCTCGTTTTTGCCAATTGGGCAGATGATTAAAATTAATCCCATACTCGAATAATAGTTCGTTTTTATCGGCAACAGATAACCCTTTCATCATGCTGGTTGCTTCAGTTGCACTTTTGCCATCTAGACGCAAACACCAGTAACAATGAGCATTGAGAGCATTTCTGTGGGCATCCTGACTGCGCCAACGAAAATAATTTACTACTTCTTCTATATTAGGAAGCTGCGAAATGCGACAGTCAAAGCAGCCAATAGCACCTAATAATAAAGAAAATTTGGCGCTGGCTTCACCTGCTAAAACCGAATTTAGTTTTCTTACTTTTCGGTTAAAAGTGTTTTCTTGTTGAGCAAATAGTAGAGAAATTTCATCACTTTGGGTATAACCATAGGTGATATCTAACCCACAGTTGAACAAATGTTCGACAGTTGCAAGCAAGCATCAAATCTCGAAAACGAATATCGTAGGGAGCCTCAAATTGATGCACTTCTTTTGTCAGGCGAGTAAAGCTGCGTCCATCTAATCTTGCAACTATGTAAAGTCCAGGTAGCACACAATGATCGTGTGCTGTCTCAAACACCCGCATTTTGCTATCAAGTTCATCAAATTTCACGGTTCAATTCCTCAACAACGAATGAATTACTTAAGTCATTTTTCACCGAATAAAGTGCATCAAAATCTTCGCTCCAACTAGGTAAATCCAGCTTTTTATACGTTGCTAACAGTCCAACCAAAGGTACGATTTCTTCAGGAGGTCTCTGGCTATTTCGTTTCTTGCAGTCTTCGAGTTGAGACTGAAAGTAGTAACCTACAACCCGGAAACCTTTCGCTTTTGCTGGAGTAATATAGCGTTTTCTTTCTTCCACAGTCGGGTTAGTATTGTCCACAACGAACCGCTGTTTAGCTTCTAAACAAGCTTGAAGAAAAATTTGCTCTCTATGACGGGTTTTGAGCATATCAAGGTTAATGCGGATGTGAGTATTAAAGAAGCGATCGCGATAAAAAGTAGATTTACCTGCTCCCTGGATTCCTACAAAAATAATTGCTTCCATGATCGATCGCTTACATATTGTTCTAGCCTCGCACCGCGTCCCCGCACCAACTTCACAGGATCAACATCCAATAACAACGCCGCCGGACATCGCTCTAAATTAGCTTCTAGGTAGAAGATGTTTTTCTTTTTTATCAAAACTTTTAATTTTGCCTTTGATGAAAGTTTTTGTATTAATACCTATTTGTAGTATGTGTAGTATTAGTGCGTCAAGGGACACTACTATTTTTTGATCGGTTAGAGGACGGAGGTAGACTGCCCAACTCGAAACAAACAGTAGTATGAGGTGTATACTGTACAATCGCTTGTAAATCACTTATTAAGATGTAAACTGCAAAAAATTATTCTATTGTTATGACTATAAAGCTCCATGCCGAAAAAGACCTTCTCACGGCAAGCACTAGTATAAAGACAAATCAAGAAACAGAAAACGAAAAAGTTCTATGTTCTCATTGTCAGCGCACCGCTACGAACGGTATTAAATGTAAAGGTATTTGTGTGGCTGACAATGACTATTAAGAGTTGATTTATCAAACAGAATTCAGGAGTCAGAATTCAGTTGGGTATTCTGTATAACTAGCGGATAGCGCAGTGTAAAGCCTTCTCTTCTCCTTCTCCTATCGGAGACGCTGCGCGAACGGAGACGCTAACGCGAACGAGAATCTTGTCTGCAACACGCTATTCGCGAACGCCAATGGCATGGCAACGGCTCTGAGCGAGTCTGCAATAGCGAGTATTTTCGAGTCGCATCTTGATTCTGACCGGAGGCGGAGCATCTCCGGCTCCGCTCATGAATTCTGACTTCTGAATTCTTCTTCAAAAAGTTAACGATAAATCTTTGTGCCCTTAGCTGCCACCACCGAATCTAGCCTAGCGTTTCCCAGTTGCGTCAATTCTCCTAGCCCTAGTTTTTTGTTGAGGATCGCTTGACTTTTAACACAGTCGCTACAAATCTTCTTAACCTACACAGTATTAAATACAGTTGAGATGAGATTTCCGCCGATTCTTGTTGAAACTGACAAGTTAGTACGGCACTAAAAGAGTATTTAATAACTTCCCCACATCTTCTATCTCCGTATTTAGAGAATTTTTGCCGTTAATACTAATCACTTCCTCAATATCTATTAGTTCTACTTATACCTGAATAATCCTGAGAAAAAATTGGTAAATCGTCAGGATATTACTTTTGTGGGCATGTAAATGTGACTATGCCAATTATAAAGATGACATTCACTGAAGGATGTTTATACTGTGTTACAAAAGTTACAAGCAAAAGCCATCGAAGTTGAAATATTAACTAAGTAGTTGAAATATTGAAAGCCTAGCTGTGGATTGAAATAGCTATTGGTTGAATCAAAAATTTAGCAGCCGATTAAGTTCAGTAATACTGTATCCAATAAAACCATTACAGTTAATTTCTAAAAAAATTGTAATGGAACCTTCAACCATGTTAGTTCATCGTTAATCACGGGAACAATAGCAACAGTTGAATAGCTGACCGTAATCTAAGCTGACCGAAATCTATTGTTACCTGGAGCCATTGAGACGATCTTTATGCCAGCAACATCTTTTTATACAGACGCCCCCTACAACACCAAAAAGTCCCGTCAGGCTTTGGACTCGGATCTCACGGTTGATGACAGTGAGTTATCGGTAGATGACCTACAGGAGCTAGAACTGGCTTCTGTTGACAATGCTAACTTTGCTGCTAGCACTAACCGTCGGAGTACAGACCTAGTACGTTTATATCTTCAAGAAATTGGTCGGGTTCGCTTGTTGGGGCGTGATGAAGAGGTTTCAGAAGCTCAAAAAGTCCAACGTTACTTGCGGATGCGGATAGTACTTGCTAAGGCCGCCAAGGAAGGGGATGAAGTGATTATGCCCTATCTTCGGTTAATAGAAGTTCAAGAACGTCTTACTTCCGAACTAGGACATCGGCCGTCTTTGGAAAGATGGGCTGCTACTGCTGATATAGTTTTATCCGATCTTAGGCCAACTTTGGCAGATGGTAAACGTCGCTGGGCTGAAATCGCCAAGTTGACTGTAGAAGAGTTGGAGCAAGTTCAGTCCCAAGGACTCCAAGCAAAAGAACACATGATTAAGGCGAATCTTCGCTTAGTTGTGTCTGTTGCTAAGAAGTATCAAAATCGTGGTTTGGAATTATTGGATTTAGTCCAAGAAGGTACATTAGGTTTGGAGCGAGCTGTAGAAAAATTTGACCCAACTAAGGGTTATCGCTTCAGTACCTATGCTTACTGGTGGATTCGTCAGGGTATTACACGGGCGATCGCTACTTCTAGTCGCACGATTCGCCTACCGGTTCATATCACCGAAAAGTTAAACAAAATCAAAAAGGCTCAACGCAAAATTGCTCAAGAAAAAGGTCGCACCCCAACTCTAGAAGATTTAGCAACTGAGTTAGAGATGACACCGACCCAAGTACGAGAAGTTTTGTTGCGGGTTCCTCGCTCAGTTTCTTTGGAAACCAAAGTAGGAAAAGATAAAGACACTGAGTTAGGCGAATTACTCGAAACCGACAGTGTAACTCCAGAAGAGATGTTAATGCGAGAATCTTTACAAAGAGATTTGCATCATCTTCTGTCAGATTTGACTAGCCGGGAGCGCGATGTAATTTTGATGCGGTTTGGTTTGGCAGATGGTCATCCTTATTCTTTAGCAGAAATTGGTCGCGCTCTTGATTTATCGCGCGAACGAGTCCGCCAAATTGAATCCAAGGCTTTGCAAAAGCTACGTCAACCCAAGCGCCGCAACCTCATCCGCGACTATTTGGAGTCTCTAAGTTAGTCATTTGTCATTAGTCATTTGTCATTAGAAAACTACACTTGACAAATGACTAGGGACAAAAGGCTGATTTGATCCCTAAGTTAAAAGCCTTTTATTGGCTTACAGCAAATAATTAGCATTAAACTGTATAAGAGTTTTCCCCAATCTTTGCTCAGATATCTTGAAGGTGGGAAGCAACTAAGCAATTCAAATTTAACTTAGGCAAAATTCAACGTCAAGGGATGCAATTGTTACAAGTATCCTAATTATTAGCTGTATGCAAATTAAATGCACTACAGCTTATTACTTGAATTTTGCTCAAGATTTGATGAATTGTTCTTAAATATTTAGTAAGAATTCTCAATAGGCAATGATTGTTGCAAATTGCTCAAAAGATTTGTTATATTCTCAATTAACGATATTTGTTGAGAAATATTAGTATGACTGTCTACACAACTACTTCACTTAAGGCAGAATTGAACGACCGAGGCTGGCGTTTAACTCCCCAGCGCGAAACAATTTTACACATTTTTCAAGAACTTCCGCAAGGTGAACATCTGAGTGCGGAGGATCTTTATCATCGGCTAGAAACTGATGGTGAAGGGATCAGTCTGTCAACTATTTATCGGACTTTGAAGTTGATGGCCAGGATGGGAATTTTACGGGAATTAGAATTGGGCGAGGGACATAAGCATTATGAGATCAACCAGCCCTATCCTCATCACCACCATCACTTAATTTGTGTTAGATGCAACTCAACTATTGAGTTTAAAAATGACTCAATTTTAAAAATTGGGTCAAAAACCGCTCAAAAAGAAGGTTTTCACCTTTTAGACTGTCAAATGACTATTCATGCAGTGTGTCCCAAGTGCCAACGGGCGCTGATGCCGCTTTAGGGACTTGGGTAGATAAATAAGACGAAACTACTCAAATTTACCAAATAAATGGAATCTGAGCAGTTCGTAATTTGCTGTTACTGGAGGCAAGCAACCAGTTGGGAACTGATACTAACGACACCAAAGCGGATGTTAAAAGCGTCCGCTCTTAAGATCCTTGAGACTGATGCCATAGAATTCTTGGGCTTGCTTAATTGCTTTTTTGGTGTCATCTGCCATCACACCATTCAGTTTGCCTTTATAAAAACCCCGCTCCCGTAGTCGCGTTTGGATTTCTAGGGTATTAAATTCGCTTTTGCTAGTAGTATTAACTGAGCTATATAACTTAGCTCGCGTAGTTGGGCCTGCAACACCACTTGCTGTTAAGAAATTAGCTGTCTGAAATCTCTTTACAGCATCAGCAGTAAAGGGGCCATAGTAGCCATTTGGCTCTCCCTCTAAATATCCTGCTTGGATCAATTGTTCTTGAAGGATTCTAACAGGCTCACCGCGATCGCCTACACGAAGTTTGTCTCGATTGACTACCTTTTTAGGAGCCTCTTCGCCATCACCAATGCCAATTCCTGGCAGTTTACGTAATGTTGCTGGGCCTGCAATGCCATCAACGCTTAATTTGTAAGAATCTTGGAACCGCTTGACAGATTCTTCAGTAATTGGGCCAAATATTCCTGTAGCGTTTCCGTAATAAAAGCCTGCAACTCTTAACCGTTCTTGCAAAGCTCTCACATCTTCACCTTCATCCCCCTTAGCAAGGTAGCTGGGATTGCGGCGTTTGCTGGTAGCTGAACTAGCTGAACTAGCTGAAGTAGTAGTGCTGGGCTTTTTGGCTTGTGCGCTTACAGCAGTAGTTTTTTTAGTTTGTGTTGTTGCCACAACTGTGGACTTTTTGGCTTGCCAACTTTCTAATTTTTGCAGGGTGCTGGCTCCAACAATGCCATCCACTGGTAAACCAGCGGCTTTTTGGAAGCGCCGCACAGCTTCTTGTGTGGATACGTCATATACTTGGCTAACAGAAGTTTGGTAAAAACCTGCTGTTCTTAACTTTTGTTGTAGATTTCTGACAGAAGGGCCTTGATCGCCTTTTTCTAGTGCCATGACGCTGCTCACAGCACCAAGAATAGATAAAGACAGAGCAAGGGGCAACATATACTTCCAAGCCCTACCAGAAAGCCTTTTCCAGTCTGGCGCAGCTGCTTTGTTAAACAAAGAACTGAGGGATACCAATTCACTGGGTGTGCTGTCTTCGTAGGCGAAAGCTAGGTGCAAATACGCAAGATTTTCCATATTTGTTTCCTACACCATTGATTTTTCTTCGATAACTGCTTCAGCTTGATGTACTATGTTCCTCAAAGCTTCTAATGTTCCTATATCTACATCCTCCCACAAATTGCGCTGATGTGCTTCTAATAATTTTTCAGCAATATCACGCAGAGCATAAGGGTTCTTTTGCTGAATAAATTCTACAACAACTGGATCGAGTAAATAAGCGTCTACTATACCTTGATACATGTAATCTTCAACACATTTAGCTGTTGCATCGTAGGCGAAGAGATAATCTACTGTCGCCGCCATTTCAAAGGCTCCCTTGTATCCGTGACGCATAACTCCTGCAATCCACTTGGGATTAACTACGCGAGAACGATACACTCGTGCAATTTCTTCTTTCAGTTGGCGAACGCGTGGTTGTGCGGGTATAGAATTATCTCCAAAATAAGTTTGAGGATTTTTTCCCTGTAGAGAACGCACTGCTGCTGTTAAGCCACCCTGAAATTGGTAATAATCATCAGAATCGAGTAGGTCGTGTTCCCGGTTATCTTGATTGTGCAGGACAACTTGCATTTGTGCCAAGCGTTGTTTGAAGGCTTCGGTATTGGGGACTGGGGACTGGGGACTATTAAGAGGCAGAGGGGCAGGGGGCAGGGGGCAGGGGGAAGTAATTTCCTCTCCTCGGCTCCCTGCTCCCTGCTCCCCTACTTCTGTTCCTGAAGAGTAGGCGTAAGAACTCCAGTTAATGTAAGCGCGGGCTAAATCTTGGTCATCTGTCCAGTTTTGCGATTCGATTAAACCTTGGAGTCCAGCGCCGTAAGCACCTGGGCGAGAACCAAAGATGCGATAGCGCGATCGCACCGTAGCTTCTTGTATAGTTAATCCTTGGCTTGTCCACAAATCAGTTTCTTGGCGAACTGCATCGGCGAGGGGATTTTGTTCTGGCGGTTCATCTAAGTCTGCTACTGCTGATACTGCTTGATCGAATAAGTCAATTAAGTTGGGAAAAGCATCGCGGAAGAATCCCGAAATTCGCAAGGTGACATCTACACGGGGACGCCCCAAAATCGCTAAGGGCAAAATTTCAAAATCCACTACTCGCCGCGCTGCACCATCCCATACAGGTTGAACTCCGAGTAAAGCCAAGGCTTCGGCTATATCATCACCGCCTGTTCTCATGGTGGCTGTTCCCCACAATGATAAGCCTAGTGTTTTGGGATACTCGCCATGTTCTTGAGTGTAATATTCTACGAGGGTTTCGGCGGCTTTTCTGCCGATATCCCAAGCTGTCTCTGTGGGAATGGCGCGAATATCGACAGAATAAAAGTTTTTCCCTGTTGGTAGAACTTCTGGGCGGCCGCGTGTGGGTGCGCCAGATGGAGCGCTGGGGACATACCCGCCATCGAGTCCGTGTAATAAATGGGTGATTTCTTCGGGGGTTTTTTGTAAGGCTGGGAGGAGGCGATCGCTTATCCAGTTAAGGGTAGTGCTGAGTGGGGAGTTAGGAGTGAGGAGTGAGGAGTGAGGAGTTCTGAATTCTGAATTCTGATTTATTAATTGTTCTACTAAAAGGGCGGCGTGTTCTTCTAAAACTTCGACGATATCACCGAAGGTACGGCATTGTGTGCCATTGACTATTGAGTATTCACCACTAGTCATTGACAAATCGGCTGTGAGGGGATCGAAATCTAGTCCCCAATCTTGAGCGATCGCACGAGTAATACCTGAAGAATGGCGATTGGGGATGCGAGCGATCGCTACTATTAAATCTCGTAGCTGCCTTCCTTGGGGACATTTCCCAAAAATGTGCAACCCATCGCGGATTTGGGCTTCTTTCAATTCACACAGATAGCCACCGATAGAATTCAAAATTAAGGATTCAGACTTAAAAATTTCTGTTTCATTTTGGATTCCTAAATCTAGATGGAGATTTTCTTTGATCACCAGTTCGTGGATGCGATCGCGAATCACTGGCAAACGTGAAGGATCTAAACTGTCGGCTTCATAATACTCATCAATTAAATTTTCTAACTGTTGTAAAGAACCATAGAGTTCCGCGCGAGTCATTGGCGGCGTGAGATGATCTATAATCACCGCTTGAGCGCGACGTTTGGCTTGGGAACCTTCACCAGGATCGTTGACAATAAACGGGTACAGGTGGGGAAGTGCGCCGAAGGCTACTTCTGGATAACAATTGTTCGATAAAGCCACACTTTTACCCGGTAGCCATTCTAGATTTCCGTGTTTTCCCACATGAACTACAGCATCAGCACCAAAAGTTTCTCTAATCCAATAGTAGAAAGCTAAATAATCATGGGTTGGTTCTAAATCCGGCGCATGATAATTCAAACTGGGGTCATTATCATAACCCCTTGCTGGCTGAATTCCCACAAAAATGTTGCCGAGTTGAATTCCAGGAACGGGGATGGAGGCAGAGGGGCGGGGTGCAGGGGGCAGGGGAGAAGAGTTTTCACCTTTGCCTCCCGCACTTTGCCCCAGTCCCCACCTTTCAGTAATACCTTGCTGAACTGCTGGCGGTAATGAAGCGAAATATTCTTGATATTCTTTCCAAGAGACGCTTTGGTGTACTGGAAGCCATTCTCTACCTTCTGGATCGTTGGTTACACCAGATGTTAGCCGTTGAATCAACTCGTCTCCTTGAGCAGGTAGATTTTCTACTTCATACCCAGCCTGATGTAAAGCTTGCAGGATTTCAACACAACTAGCTGGGGTGTCGAGTCCCACACCATTGGCGAGGCGGCCATTGCGGTTGGGGTAGTTTGCCAGAATCAGGGCAATTCGCCGTTCTTGGGGGGGTTTGGAACGTAGACGCGCCCAATTTGCTGCTAGTTTAGCAACGAACTCAATGCGATCGCTCACTGGTTCATAAATTACCACATCTGTCTCTAAATGAGGATTACGAGTTTGCAATGCTTTAAAAGACACAGCACGAGTAATAATCCGCCCATCTACTTCTGGTAGCGCCACATTCATCCCAATATCGCGGGGAGAAAGCCCTTGAAACTGTGACTCCCACTGCTCAATTGATCCGCCACTGAGAATTACCTGCAACACAGGCACATCTAATTTTTGCCACAGTTCGGTTTGGGGTGTTTCACTTTCCAATCGTGCTAGAGAAAAACTGGTGGTATTTAGCAGCACAGCGATTGATTCGGCTTCTTTGGGTTGGAAAAATTCACTCAACTCAACTTGCACATCTGGTTCACGCAATGAAGAAACAAATACTGGCACTGGTTGTAAATTTTTCTGTACCAAAGCTTCGCATAAAGCATCAATTACTTTAGTATTCCCCGCTAAATAATGAGCGCGGTAGAAAAGGATGCCGACTTTTGGCATTGGGCATTGGAAGCTTTGAGGTTCAGAGGTGGATTCATCCAGTTCAAAGGTGGATGAACGGAGTTCCGAGGTGGATTCATCCAGTTCAAAGGTGGATGAACGGAGTTCCGAGGTGGATTCATCCAGTTCAAAGGTGGATGAACGGAGTTCCGAGGTGGATTCATCCAGTTCAAAGGTGGATGAACGGAGTTCCGAGGTGGATTCATCCAGTTCAAAGGTGGATGAACGGAGTTCCGAGGTGGATTCATCCAGTTCAAAGGTGGATGAACGGAGTTTTGAGGTGGATTCATCCAGTTCAAAGGTGGATGAACGGAGTTTTGAGGTGGATTCATCCAGTTCAAAGGTGGATGAACGGAGTTTTGAGGTGGATTCATCCAGTTCAAAGGTGGATGAACGGAGTTCTGAGGTGGATTCATCCAGTTCAAAGGTGGATGAACGAGTATCTGAGGTGGATTCATCCGGTTCAAAAGTGGATGAACGAAGTTCTAACTCTCCCCTGCCCCCCTGCTCCCCTGCCCCCCTGCTCCCCTGCTCCCCCACTCCCCACTCATACAATCCCACACGCGGAATCGGCTGAGGTGGCGCAGGATTGTATGCAGTTGATAAACAACTATCGGAGATAAATTGCAGAGCATTAACGAAATTTTCCACGCCGCCTTCGCTAAAATATTGCCATATTTGGTTAACAATAGCCAAGGGCACGGTAGACTGGGAAATTAAATCGGGATCAAAAGCGTCATCCCCTGGCATTACAATGAGGGTTCTACTATTACGTTGCACAATTTCCTGCACTACTTCTAAGCCATAACCCCAATAAGAGCGTCCTCCTAACAAGCGCAAAATAATTACTTGGGCATGTTCTAAAACTTGCTCTCCATAAGTATCTATACTTAATTGTTGCTGCAACTGCAACAGGTTGGCGACTCTTAATGCCGGAAAGCTTATAGGTAATTTGGGAACCGCAGCTGCCAAGGTTTGAATGTCGGTATCAGCAGCCGTAATCAACACGAAAGGCGCTGGAGTTTGTTCTAAAAAAATTAAACCTTCTGACTGATTCCATCCACCCGATGTGCTACTTATACGATGCATAATCCTGTGTTACCGTTTTAAGTTATTGGTTAGTACATAATCAAAACAAACTTTTTTCCCTGGATTCAGCCCTCTCTTACCAAAATGATTGAAAATGCTTAGTTTTCCTGATTTGAGCTTTTCTCGAACCTTGCCTATTGTTGTATTTAATCAGCTTGGGGAGTTGTTAGAACAGATGGCTCAAACGGTGGGAAGTGCCGTTTTGATACTGAGAGAAGCTGTGTTAGTGCGGGTTTACATACCTGTAAAGTGGCAAAGGCAAAGGTTTACATTAGTGGTTTCTGAACAGTTTAGCGTCCTTTTGGTAGGAACGTTTGAGCAAGGAAGTAGGGAAACAGAGGGGCAAGAAACTTACTCAGAAATCAATGCTCAGTTGACGTTTAATTTGGAGGCGATCGCTTCTTTTGTCTGCGAATTGAGAGATTTATTTGAGTGCGATTCTTCTACTCACCAAAATCTCGAACGCTATCAGCAAATTATTAGACCTAATGATGCCACGCTCCAAAGTCAATTTACGCTGTTGTTATTAGAATATCTCCTAACTCAGCCAAACCAAGAAATAATAGCATCTCCAAGCCCAGTTGGGCCAGCAGTTTATATCTGTCAGCCAGTGGAAGATGCTTTAAAAAAACAGATTTCCCAAGAGCGGTTGTTAAATCAGGTAACAACGCAGATCCGCAAAAGTCTGGATTTGCCTGTCATTATGGCAACGGCAATTACACAGGTGCGTGAGTTTCTGGAATTAGACAGATTAGTAATTTATAAATTTGAAGGTTCCCAAGTCAATAGTCAACAATACCAATCTGATAATATTCCCCTCAATGAAACGGCACTGGCAATAGGCATGGAACTATCAGTTAGGGAACCTTCTGAAATCGATTTTTATATACACGAGAACAACAATAAAGACTCACCTTTTATATCAGTAAATAATCAACCTCTACTAGAAGATTATCAAAAATATGGTGGTTATATTGTCTATGAAGCCCGTGCTACAGATGCTATTACATCGGTGTTGAATTACACGGAGAAAAATTGCTTTATCCGAACCTCTCAGTGTTGGGAGAAGTATCGACAAGGCTTTACCTTAGCTGTGGATAATGTCGAAAAAACTTATGCTCTGGAAGAGTGTTTGTTAAATTTTTTAAGGGAATGCCAAGTTAGGGCTAAGTTCGCTGCACCGATTATGTTTGAGGACAAACTGTGGGGATTGCTGATTGCTCATCATTGCGATGAACCCCACCAGTGGAATGATAGCGAAAAAAACTTGCTAATTGCGATCGCAGAACAATTAGCGATCGCTATTCACCAAGCTGAGTTAATGCAAACCCTCACCCAAGAAAAACAAAATCTCGAACAACGAGTGATTGAGCGCACAATGGCTCTGCGTGATGCGCTCCTCGCCGCCGAAGCTGCTAGCCGGATCAGAAGTGAGTTTCTCGCTACTATCAGTCATGAATTGCTCACGCCTTTAACTTATGTGATTGGGATGTCTTCGACATTATTACGCTGGCCTTTGGGCGAATTGAGCCAACGACAACGGGGTTATCTACAAACAATTCACGACAGTGGAGAACATTTATTAGAAATGATTAATCACATCCTCGATCTATCGCAAATCGAGGCTGGGAAGACAGCTTTAAATATTTCGGAATTTTCTTTAGTGAATGTTGCTCAAAATGCTGTAGAGTCACTGCGAAAAAAAGCAACAAGCGAACAAATTAATCTCATACTGGATTTACAAATCGATTCCAGTCGCGATCGCTTTATCGGCGATGCAGAAAGGGTAGAACAAATTCTCTGGAATTTATTAACTAATGCGATTAAATTCACTCCTGCGGATGGCAGCGTTACCTTACGTCTTTGGGTGGAAGATGACACTGCTATTTTTCAAGTGGAAGATACCGGAATTGGTATTCCTGAAGAACAATTACCATTACTGTTTGAGAAATTTCAGCAACTCGATACGCCCTATCGCCGCCGCTACGAAGGCACAGGAGTTGGACTAGCTTTAACGAAACAACTTGTACAACTCCACCGGGGTCGAATTGAAGTAGAATCAACTGTTAGTATTGGCTCAATTTTTACTGTATGGATACCAAGTCAGACAGTGAGAGTGGTGAGTTAAAAGTAATTCAATGTCATTTTTATAAGAAGAATTCAGAATTCAGCGATTTGTTTAGCGCTCGATCCAACGGCTCACTGCTGGCAATTGTGTAGAGAAGCATAGCGCACCTAACATACTCAAACTGCCACAGACAATCAAGGCATTAGTCGCACCAAAATTATGCGCCAAAGTTCCAGCTAACAGGTTCCCAAAGGGCATCATACCCACCATTGCTAAAGCATAAAAACTCATCACCCGTCCGCGCTTATCTTCGGCCACTAGGGTTTGGATAATCATATTACTACTGGTAATCATGAGGATGGTAAAGCAACCTGTAAACACTAGTATGACGATCGACAGCCAAACTTGACGCGATAGTGAAAAGGAGATCAGACTCATCCCGATCAAGGCTTGAGAAACTACAATCAAACGCTCTAAACCCTTAATCCCTCGCCTGGTACTCAGATAAAAACAAGCAAACAACGATCCAATCGGCGCTGAGGTACTTAGATGAGCCATTGTAGCTGCATCCCCATTTAAAATCTTAGCGGCGAAAATGGGCATGAGCGCAACATGAGACATTCCGACTAAACCTTGTAACGCCAGCATTAATAAAATTGCTCTAATGGGCTGGAATTTGGAGACATATTCAAAGCCCTCCCGCAATTTCTGTAAAGTATCGCTAAGGTTCGTCAGGGTCAGCGTGGGTCTGGCTTTCAGCCGCATCGCTAGCAGCGTAAAGATGGCAGGGATATAGCTGAGAGTATCGTAGAGAAAACAATATTTCACCCCTAGCGTCGCAATCAAAATCCCGCCCATAGCTGGCCCCAATACCAGCGAGGAACTTAACATCACTGAATTCAAGGCGATCGCATTACTCCAATCGGCGCGATCGCCTACGGTTTCGGTGACAATTGTATGGCGCACGGGCATATCTAATCCCTTGAGCAAACCATTGAGAACACTCAGTACCAGTAGGATGGGAAATGTAATCCAATTCTGAAAAGTCAGAATCGTTAAAGTCAGGGAAACGCTGATTCCCAATATCTGCACCACCATTAACAAGTCCCGACGACTCCAGCGATCGGACAATACGCCCGAAAAGGGAATCAATAATAATGTCGGTAAAAATTGTACAAACCCTGCAACTCCCAACAACCAAGCCGATTTAGTCAAATCGTATACTAGCCAAGGAATAGTCAACTGCTGGGTCATAAATGTCCCAGACATTGATAGTAACTGTCCCCCAAAAAACAGGCGAAAATTACGCCAACGAAAGGCGGGTAAATGGTGGTAAAGGGTTTTACTTATGCGATCGCCTACTTGTCCATTCCAAATTTTCATCAGGAGAAATTTTAATATGGTCTACGAACAATTAGATTAACTAACAATTATAGGATAACTGCGATCGCTTATCTGTCTGGGCTAACACATTTACCCAAATAAGCTGTTGTGATTATAGTTTGCACATTGAGGCGGCAGGGGAGCAGGGTGCAGGGAGCAAGGGAGAGGATTTACAGGTTTTGCCTAATCATGCTTGTGATGCAATTTGCAGGCGCAACAGCTTATCATCTGAATAAATTGGGTAATTTATTCTCTGGAAGTCCCCAATATTTGAGCATTGGATCGCTACCTAAGTAATACTATAATTATTTACACAAAAATTACATTTAATAATCATGACTTACGCACGGACTACGATTTTACGTCATTACGAGCAAAGCATTCGTGGAGCGCCTCGTAGAGAAGTAATCGCAAAGGCTTAGTTTTTGGTCGCGAGTGCGTAAGTTCTATGTTAGTTAGATTTTAAAGTTGGGAAGAATGTATTTAGTGAAACTACGCAAGCAACGCTAATTTACAATATGAGTTCTGATTTTCAACCGCCACCTAAGAGCTTGTCCATACTAGCTTCTGTAGGAGGAGTAGTTACTGCTGTAATCGCGATCGCAATTTTAAATGGTTGGTCTAAGCACCTTTCCAAGACTTCTATAGCAAAACCAGAAATATCAACATCCGAAACTGCTTCCCGCCAATTGCTACAACCAAGGAAACCCCAAACCCAAAGCCCTGTTTCTGATACTAAAGGAGCGGAAATAGTTGCCGATCTGGATGCGAAATCTGTAGTTTTGGCAGGTCAAGCCATTCCTAAGAACCAATTAACAGTAGCCATAATCCCATATACTGCTCCGGGAGTTGGAAAACTGACCCCAGAGGAGATAACAACTGCGCGTCAAGCTTGGTCATACTTCCAGCGCAATTGGAATGATGAAACTGGCTTGATCAATTCTGTGGATGGTTTTGCCTCTATCAGTATGTGGGATCAGACAGCGGCGATCGCAGCTTTAGTTAGCGCTAGAGAACTCAATATCGTGCCTGCGGCTGAATTTGATGCCAAAATGACCAAAATGTTGAATACATTAGCGTCTATCCCCTTGTATAAAGGAGAACTACCTAACAAGGTCTACAACGCTAAAACTCTTATACCCGTTAATTATGGTCAACTAGAAAAACGCGAAGAAATTGGTTGGTCAGCCATCGATTTGGGGAGAATGGCAATCTGGCTGAAGATTGTCGAGGCAAAGTATCCAGAAATGCGATCGCAAACAGCAGCAGTTTGGAAACATTGGCAAGTTAAGCGTCTAACCAAAAATGGCCAAATGTACGGTACTGCTGTCATCAAAGGTAAAGAACAGTATAACCAAGAAGGTCGCTTGGGCTATGAGAATTATGCCGCCTATGGTTTGAAATTATGGGGATTGGATGTTAAGCAAGCCTTAGATTATCAATCCCATACAGCCTTTGTTGACCTTTACGGACAGGGAATTCCTTACGACAAACGCGACTATAAAAACTCTGGAGCCAATAATTACGTTCTGAGCGAACCTTATATCTTAGATGGCATCGAAACTGGGTTTCAAGCTTTGCCGAAAGTCTATGCCGATCGGATTTTAGCTGCTCAAGTAGCGCGTTATGAAGCGACAAAACAATTAACCGCCGTCACCGAAGACAACTTAGATCGCCCTCCATACTTCGTTTACAGCAGCCTGTTTGTCAACGGAGAACCTTGGGCAACGATTGCAGATACCGGAGAAAAACACAACGATTTGCGATTCCTCAGTGCCAAAGCTGCGATCGGCTGGCATGTACTTTATAACACCGCATACACGCAGCAGTTATTTAATTTCGTTCAAAGCAACCTCAAATCAAAAGATGGCTGGTACAACGGTTTTTATGAATCTCTGCGTCAGCCGAATAAAACTCTTACCGCTAATAATAATGGCGTAATTTTAGAGAGTTTGCTGTACAAGCAAGTTGGACAACCGCTCACCGTTTGGGCAGGAGTCAAAAACTATAAGTCAACCAAAAGGGGTATCAGAACACCACAAGTTACAGCTAAGATTCTCAGACCATGAAAAACTGGCGTTGCATAATAGAGGTCATCTACTGTGCAATGTCCATATTTTACCCACATAAGTCTATTCAATAACGCTACTTGATGGCAAAAGTCTCTGAAGGGACACTGAAATATCTGTAAATGCTAATGGTGTAATCGTTCCTTGCGTAAGAGTATATTCTTCAACATACTTACCATTTTGAGGGTTTCTGAACACAATCATCTGTTTAGCAGATAAACAACTCAATATTCCTACGTACAAGCACCACTAATAAAACCTCAATTTATGAATTATAACTGTACAGACGGGCTATGACGCTCCTAACTCTTTCTTTACATTATGATATATAAACCCCCTCAACAAAAGCTGTTGAGATGGATTGCATTGTTCCTAATTGGAACATTTCTGCAATTTTTGTTTTACATCCCGACGCCAGTCTTATCCCAAAATTCCAATAGCTGTAGCAATATTACAGCCCCGCTCACACCTGAAGAACAAACTTATGCTCGTGCGGCTTGGCAGTATTTTGTCAAAAATTATCAGCCAGCAACGGGATTTACGAATTCTACTGGGGGTTATCCTTCAGGTACACTCTGGGATATGGGTAACTACCTGATGGCATTGAATGCTGCACGGTGGTTAAATCTGACTGACCAAGCAGACTTTGATTCCCGCCTCAATAAGTTTTTGACGACTCTCAACACCCTGAAGTTATTTGAAGATGCGCTGCCAAATAAAGTTTATAACGCGGCCACTGCACAGATGGTTGATTATGGTAACAATCCACTAGATCGGGGTATTGGTTGGTCGGCTTTGGATGTTGGGCGAATTCTGGCGGCGTTTGATGTCATCCGTACCTGTCATCCGCAATATAATGAGTGGCTCAAAGGGATTGTAGCAAAGTGGCAGGTGGCGCGATCGCTCAAAGATGAACAACTTTATGGCGCTACTGTTCTCCCAGACAACAAAACGTTACTGGTGCAAGAAGGACGACTCGGCTATGAAGAATACGGCGCTAGAGGTTATCAACTTTGGGGTTTCTCTGCATCCAAGGCTATTGCTTTAGAACCGTTTAAGTTAGTCGAAATTAATGGTGTCCAAATTCCTGTTGATAGCCGTGACTTTCAAAGCACCAATGCTAATAATTATGTTGTGAGTGAGTCTTATATCCTGGATGGGATTGAATTTGGCTTGCAAGGTGAGTTAGCTGATTTTGCTGCTAGGGTTTTAGATGTGCAAAAACGGCGTTTTGATACCACAGGTCAGTTAACTGCCGTCACAGAAGATAATATCGACCAAGCACCTTATTTTCTCTACAACACCGTCTACGCCAACGGTGTCAACTGGGCAACTATTACGGATGCCAATCAACCTTATCCACAGTTTCGCAGCATCAGTACAAAAGCTGCTTTTGGCTGGCATTATCTATTTCCAGATAATGCTTATGCCCAAAAAGTTTTTGATGTAGTCAAGGATCTTCGCAGTCCTGATGATGCTGGTTACTATGCTGGTATTTATGAAGAATCAAAACAACCCAATAAAGCTTTAACAGGTAATACTAATGGGTTAATTTTGGAGATTTTATACTACAAAGCTAGGGGAAATCACCCTTTAATTGCTTCTGGCTCTGCAAGTGTTTCTAATGGTAAGCCTAGCGAAAATGCTTCTCCAGTAACACCTGCAAATCAAGCGAATTCTACTGTTAAGACTCCGATCGCAACTCCTACGGACAATTCTAAACCGACAGAAGTCGCTGTTGCACCGATTCCAGCAGTGGGTAGTCCATCATCTAACCTGAAGCTAGATCGACCACTGACGGTTATTGAACGGCGTTATGCAGAGGCGGCTTGGCGATACTTTCAAGCCAATTATCATTCTAAAAATGGGCTGATAGACGATCGCAGTGATTTCAAAGGCGCGACTCTCTGGGGATTGGGAAATTATCTCGCAGCCCTCCATGCAGCGCGATCGCTCGATATAATTACCCCCAAGGAATTTGACGGGCGCACTCGCCATCTGTTGGCAGCCTTGATAAAGTTACCGTTATTTGCTGGTGAATTGCCAAGTCGAAGTTACGATACGCGATCGCTGCAACCAGTAGATTATGGTGGAAATCCAATTCCAGAAGGAAACGGCTGGTCAGCTTTAGATTTAGGTAGAATGCTGGCAGCGCTTTACAACTTAAAAACCTGTCATCCAGAATACACGGCTGCGGTAGATAAAATAGTGTTGGATTGGTCATACTTACGTGTAGTGCGCGAAGGTATTCTTTCCAGCGCCACTGTCACCAAAGGGCAAGATGGGCGATATCTAACGCGCGTTAACCCAGAAATCCGCTTGGGTTATGAAGAATATGCCGCTCGTGCTTTTCAATTATGGGGGTTTAATCTTGAGCGTTCTGCTGTTGGGGGTGAATATCAAACTGCCTCAGTGGAAGGGGTGAAAGTCCCAATTCAACGCCATCGTACAGATACTAATTCCAAAAACCAATATACAGTTAGCAATCCTTTTGTACTCTATGCACTGGAGTTTGGACTAGATCCACAAATGCGATCGCTCTTTGAGCCAATTTTCCAGGCGCAAGCCGAACGTTACCGTCGCACCAACACCCTCACAGCCTCAGCCACCACCTTGATTGACCGTAAACCTTACACTGTCCACAGTACAATTACTGGACAAGGTGAGCCTTGGGCAGCTTTAGGAGATGATGGTAAACCAGTACCAAAGGGGCGATTGGTCAGTACAGCAGTCGCTTTTGCTTATAATGTCCTGCTTCCAGAAAACAAGTATAGTCAACAGTTACTCCAAGGAACGACTGACTTATATAATCCATCGGCTGGATTTTATGAGGGCTTCTACGAAACCACCGGCAAAACAGCAATTGGTTTCACTAGCGACACCAACAGTATAATTTTGCAATCCTTGTTATACAGCGTGACAAATCGACAACCCTTAATTCGGCCGACTACCATCACGAACTCTCTTTGGTGGCAAGCTGTCACCGAGGGAAATTCTGGGCGGGGTCTACCTAGTACTGCCACACCACAAACCAAGTTAATTTCTGATAGTTCTGGAAGTTACTGGGTTTCAGATGGTAAAAATACCCATTTAGTAACTTGCACAAAATAACAGAATTCTTGTAGAGACGTAGCACTGCTACGTCTTTACATCCGATTTATCGAACAGAATTCAGGAGTCAGGAGCGGAGCCGGAGACGCTCCGCCTCCGGTCAGAATGGGCTAAACCTTAGCTATCCGCTAAAAGAATGAATTTTGTACCACTGGCGGATAGCGCAGCGTAAAGCCTTCTCTTTCAGAGACGCTAACGCGAACGGCATAGCAACTCTTAGAGAGGCTGCGCCAATGCTTAGAGCAAGTATTTTCGACTCGCGTCTTGATTCTGAATTCTGCATTCTTCTTCAAACCTCAATTCAGCAATGCCAATTTTGGGTTAATCGAGAATAAGTTGTTAGTTACAAATTTAACTAGGGAATACTTGTTTTGAGGGGAGATGCAGATACATTAACTATCGGTACTAAAATGACTTCAGTTTCCACTATTGATAATTCCGCAAACTTTTCCGGTAACAGCCGCTCGTTACTCAAAAAAAGAACGCTGTTATTTCGTTACCTGGCAGAAATCAATTTAATTTTTGGCATCTGGTATTTGCAATGGCGCATCACCCACTCCATCAATTTTGATGCCCTCTGGATTTCTATTCCTTTGCTGATAGCAGAGATTTATAGCTATTTCGGTGGCGTAATGTTTGTAATTGGCTTATGGCGACCTTTAGTCCGACAAATTAAGTCTCTCGACCAAATGACCCCACCTATACCCAGAGCCGACTGGCCAACAGTGGATGTGTTTGTAACCTGCTACAACGAGCCACCGGAAATTGTCGAAGAAACTGCTAAAGCCGCCCTAGCAATGGATTATCCGCCAATAAAGTTACGCGTTTATGTGCTGGATGATGGTAACTCGGCTGATATGCGAGCAATGACCGAAAGATTGTGTATTGAGGATTTGCAGTCTGCACAATTACAAAAAGAAGTAGTGCGAATTGATGCAGAACGCTCTTATCTATTCGAGCGTTTGAAGCAACTGGAAAATCTCACAACTAATGCTCAAGCTGCTGAACAATGGCTGCAAGCATCATCAAAATCAGTAGTTAACGATTCTGCTGCTGGATTTGTGCAAGGTCTGCGTCAGTTAGTTCTTTGGCTAGCTCCTGAACATCATACTATTAGCGATTCTCCTGCAAAGACGCTACGCGATCGCCTAATTAGCGAACGCAAAGCCTTACAAGAAGCTATTAGCAAGAAAGAAATAGAAATAGTTGAACTTGCTCGTTTTCGCTACATTGCTCGTCCCAAACCCGCTGGTGTACCCCATCATGCAAAAGCGGGTAATCTCAATTATGCGATTTTTTCGGGAGAAACTTCAGGACAGTTTCTTCTTACCCTAGATGCTGACCATATTCCCAAACCACAATTTCTCAAGCGAGTTCTGCCTTATTTCTACACTTATAATCTTTTCACAGGTAAATACGATCAGAATCAAATTGCTTTTGTTCAGACCCGCCAAGATTTTTACAATATTCCTCCAGGCGATCCTTTTGGACATCGAGCAAATTTATTTTATGGCCCACTTCAACAAGGTAAAGATGGCATGAATGCCGCTTTTTATACGGGCACAAATGCGATTTTGAGGCGAGAAGCACTGATAAGTGTGGGACTACAACATTTTGCTGATGAGTTTGCCAAAGATGAAAAACGTCTGAATGAATTTCAATTAATTGGTGGCGTATCCAGCAACAGTATTACAGAAGATATGAATACAGCGATGCGTCTGCATGGTGCTGGATGGAAATCTATTTATCACAATGAACTTCTAGCAGAAGGTTTAGCACCAGATGACCTGAGTTCTACTCTGAAACAGCGACTACGTTGGGCACAAGGAACTATCCAAGTACTATTGAGAGAAAATCCGCTCACCAAATCAGGATTAAGTTTTTGGCAAAGGTTGCACTATTTTAAGACGATGTATAGCTATTTCTCTGGTTTTGCAACTTTGGTTTTTATTTCTTGTCCAATTATCTATTTTTTTACGGATATTATTCCAGTTAAAACTTATGGCCCTGACTTTGCCTTACACTTTTTTCCCGCTTTTGTTATCAACCGTCTGACTTTTATATCAGCCACTTGGGGCATTCCAGCTAGAGAAGTTTGGCGCTCTGAACAATATGCGATCGCTTTATTCCCCTTATTAATCCAAGCTGTATGGAGTGTATTTACAGGACAAAAACTCAATTTTCAAGTCACACCTAAGCAACGGCAATCTGGCATTTATCTCCGGCTGGTTTGGCCACAATTAGTTATCTTTCTCCTGACCATTCTAGGAATATTATGGAGTCTTTATCAGTTTGCAATTGGTCATCTGAATTATCCTGGCGTTCACTTACTCAATGGTGCATGGGCCATCTATAATTTATTGCTTTTGTCGGCTATCATCCGCGCCTCTGTTTGGCAGCCTCCAAAAGAGGCCTAATTAAGAGTGCTGAGTTACTTGCAAATTCAATCTAGAAAAAACAGTTATGAACACTTATTCAGACTTACACAACTCTAGTCAGCGAAATGTCTTAACAATTTATGCTCATGCTGATGATGAAGTTCTACCTGCTGCTGGTACTCTCAGTTTGATGTCTAAAGCAGGGTGGAATGTTCGTTGCTTAATTTTGACTGATGGCGGTCTTTCTAGTTCGCCTATTAAAGGTACGCGTCATCAAGAAGCAGATGCAGCAGGTAAAATCATCGGTGCAACTTACGAGTTTCATGCACTTGAAGAGTGCAACTTCTCAACCCAAGCAGTAATAAAAGTGACTGAAGAAGTTTTGGGACGTTGGCAACCCGATCTGATTATTACCCACGCACCACAACCAGAAAAATATGGACATAGAGATCATGAAGTGTGTGCGATCGCAGTTTCTAATGTTGCTACTCGCAAAAACATACCTCTATGGTATTCAGCACCGCCTGTTTTTTTGCGTGGTTTTGAACCCAACTTTTTTGTAGATATCACCTCTGTAATTGAAGAAAAAGTTGCCGCTATTGGTTGTTATGAATCAGAGTTAAATAAAGCATTTATGCAGCTTGATGCCATCCTGGTTTTATCTCGCTTTTGGGCACGAGAGTTAGGTCAAAAAGATGGCTATTTTGAAGCTTTTGAAATTTCTCGACAATGGGTTGATGCTAACTTTTTTACTGCCATAGCAAATAATAGTCATCAGCAAGTAGTAAAACAGAGCTAAATACATACGAGACACAAAAGCATTGCTCTATCTATTGCAGTTTGCCTGATATCAATGCCAAAATATAAATACATAGTTTCCAAACCAAAAAACAGGAAAGCAAAACCATGAATTTGAGTGTAAAAATACTAGAATTGTCGGGAATCTTAGATGGTATTAGAGGTAATGAATTACGTCGTGAAGTTAGCAATATTCTGGAAAATGGAGCCGATGTTTTGTTGATTGATATGAAAGAAGTAAAGTTTATTGATAGCTCTGGTTTAGGTGCTTTGGTATCAGCAATGCAAATGGTACGAGCTGCTAATGGCAAACTGTTTGTTTGTTCAATCAGCGATCAAGTCAGAATGTTGTTTGAATTGACTAAAATGGATAGGATTTTTCAAACATTTGCCGATCAAGATGACTTCAATCGCAAAGTATTGGCAACACAGTAAGCTGATAGACAATACCAAATTTCAAGCTGTATACAACATAATTTAGGTAAATGAGGTACAAAATTTAATAAAAAAGTCATATTCCAAGAGACTTTCAACCCTGTTCCCTGCTTTATTTGACTATACTAACCAAAGTTAACTTTTACTAAAGATAAATCATCATCAAGATTATCTTGAGCATTTAAGGTGAGAATGTTCGCTAATAGTTGATTAAGATTACAAGTATCTTTTTGACTATATTTGGTTAGTAAGTCAATGAAAGCATCAATACCCCAAATTTTACCATCTGACTGATTAATTTCATAAGCACCATCACTAAAAATGTATAAAGTGCTGTTTGCTTCAACCTCAAAAGCAGCATCTTCAAATTGGACATCAGGTAAAAAGCCAATTGGTAAATCTAAAGAACTTAGCTGTTTAACTTCAATGCTGTTCGTAGAGGTATTAGATAATAATAAAGCTGCTGGATGTCCAGCGTTGGCATAAATGAGTTGACGTTTTAGGCGGTGATAAACTCCATACCAAATTGTGAAGTATTTATCACCGTGCTTCCTCATTTGGAAGGCGTGATTGAGCGCTTTCAACACTTTACTTGGTTGACAAAAGTTAGTGTTTGGTAGAGATTGCGATCGCAAAACATTCAGAACTGATACAGATAGGAGGGCTGAACCCACCCCATGACCTGATACATCTAACAAATAAATTGCCAAATGATCGTCGTCAATCCAATGATGGTCGAAGCAATCACCTCCTAGCTGTGCTGAGGGAATAAATAAATTTTCTGTAGTTACCGAGCCTACTAGGGGTGAGGGTAAAAGCGATCGCACATAGTCAGCAGCCTCAGACAATTCTGCTTCCAAAATTTGCTTTTGAGTTTGCAAATCCTGATTTAATGTCTCCAAAACTTGCTTTTGACTTTGTAAATCCTGATTTAGCTGGTGTAACCTTAATCCTGCTCTTACCCGTGCTTTCAATTCATTCATCTCTATTGGTTTAGAGATAAATTCATCTGCTCCAGCGTCAAGCCCCCTAACTCTATCTTCCTCCTCTCCTCGAGCTGCTCCTCTAGCCGTCAATAGAATAAAAAAAGTAGTTGCCAACTCTGGATCTGTTCTAATTCGACGACACACTTCTAGCCCATCTACCTGAGACATCATCCAATCACAGATAATTAAAGCAGGATGTAGCCTTTGTGCTTGTATAATTCCTTCTTCGCCATTGCTGGCTACAGTAGTATCATAACCCTGCCTTTGGAGTGTGCTTTTCAGTACTGCTCGCACTGTCGGGTCATCATCAATAACTAGAATTTTAAACATAGATTACACTTTAGGAAGTAAACTTATCAGTAATATCGTTGCTTTTATTCAAGTTATATGAAATTTAGATTTTAATGTATAGTAAAATTACTCAAATTAAAAAATTAATTAACGAATATGATGATTTTAAAATATTTTATTAGTTAACAAGTGAATAAGAAAATTTATCTCCAAGTCAACACAGACCTTAAAGCTTCACCTCAAGTTTTATCTTGGTTTGAGCAGATTAATGAACCACCTATTCTTGATAAACAAATTTGGTGGCAATGTCAAACACTGATGATAGAAGGCTTTACTAACATTGTTGAACATGCCCACAAAAATTTACCTATTGAAACTCCCGTTGAGATAGAAGCTGTGCGGTTAGATGAATACATAGAAATTCGTATCTGGTCTCAAGGCGAACCCTTCGACTTAGAACAGCAATTGCGTCAAACATCTGAATTTGAAGAGAATGAGCAGGAGCGTGGGCGGGGTTTAAAAATCATGTCCGTTATTGCCGACAAGTTGAGTTATGAGCCGACAGTAGATAATCGTTACTGTTTATTTATTAGTAAATGTTATTAAAGAATAATTCAGGAGTCAGAATCAAAATTTTTACTCCTGACTTCTGAATTCTTTGTTGTTAAAAATTCTTGGATACGTTTAAGAAACTCTTCTAACTCTACGATTAAGTCAGTTGTAGCTCGACGCTCTTGGTCGTCGTAAGCTATTTGTTCTATTTTTTCTGCTGCTAGACGCATGGTTGTAACTCCTATATTGGCACTGGAACCTTTAATTTGATGAGTTTGGAGCGCTATTTGCTCAAAGTCATGAGTTGCGATCGCTATTTTTATTACCTCTAGACGGGGTTGAATATCTTCAACAAATATTTGCAGTAGTTCTAATTCAAATTCTGGGTTATTTTCTGAAAGTTGATGCAAGCGTTTCCAATCAATTGGGAGGTCAACTAAATCTACATTTGTTGTGGAAACTGTCTGCTCTGTGGCATCTATTTCTTTTACTCTGAATATTACATTTTTCCAATGCTCAAGCATCGCCGCCAAATCTTCTTTCATCACCGGCTTGCTCAAATAGTCATCCATGCCGGCATCTAGACACATTTGTTGGTCTTGTTTCATGGCATTAGCTGTCATCGCAATTACTACCGGACGACGACCACTAGCAAAGCTGCTTTCTTGCCAACGATGAATTTGTTTTGTGGTTTCCAAACCATCGAGAATCGGCATTTGGCAATCCATTAGAATCAAATCGTAAGGAACTTTTTCTAATAGCTGCAACGCTTCTTTGCCATTATTAGCGACATCAGCACTGTAGCCGAGGTTTTTGAGTTGCTTCAAGGCTATTTTCTGATTTACCAAATTATCTTCAGTTAAAAGAATTCTTAATTTATAGACTTCAGGAGACGGGGAAGAAGCGGGGACGTTGAATAACTCCTGGCTCTTGAAGGCCAGTTGCTTCACTTGGGGAGACTCGATCGCACAGAAGGCTGCATTGGCTGTTACTGACTCCTCTGGAACAATAGAAGCGGCAATCGTAAAGTAAAATGTGCTACCTACACCAAGCTCACTTTCAACCCAAATTCTGCCGCCCATTAACTCGCACAGTTGCTTGCAAATGGCAAGACCTAACCCAGTACCGCCATACTGTCGATTAATTGAGGAGTTAACTTGACTGAAGGCTTTAAATAAACGCTCCACGCGATCGCGTGGAATTCCAATGCCTGTATCTTTAACACTAAACTGAATTTCGTCAGTATTTGCAGCAGAATGATTAATATTACTATTCTTGCGGATTATAACTGAAATTTCTATGCTTCCAGTTTCGGTAAATTTAATCGCATTACTGATTAAATTAATCAAGACTTGGCGCAGTCTGGTGATATCTCCCACAATCGTAGTAGGAAGCTCAGGAGTATCTAAAAATGTGAGTTTTAAACCTTTTTCTCTAGCTGTTGGCCCAAGCATATAAAGAGCCTCATGAATGCAGTTTCGCAAACCAAAAGGTTCTTCTTCTAGTTCCAAATGGCCTGATTGGATTTTAGAGAAATCAAGGAAATCGTTAATAATTTTGAGTAAGGAATTTCCACTTGTGTAAATGGTTTCAACAAAATCTTTCTGTTCGGCAGTCAATTCAGTATATAGCAACAAACTAGCCATACCACTTACTGATGCGATCGGAGTCCGAACTTCATGGCTAATCATGGCTAAGAATTCCTGTTTAGCAAGTTCTGCCTGTTTTCGTTCAGTCATGTCTCGCAAAATATAAACATAACCTTGAAAATGTTCAATTTCTGTCTTCACTATTGAGGATGAGAAAGCTACAGGAATTGTTGTACCATTTTTGGTATAGCAAACGGTTTCTACCTCTTTTACTAAAGTATTTATATCTTGACCATGAGATATATCAATACATTCTATATCTGCAACTACCAGTGGATGGTTATTGACTTCTCTAATAACTTTTGTGATGGATTGTCCAATTAATTCTACCTCGTTGTATTGCAATAAAATTTGTGCAGCATAATTTATTTTTTTTATCTCGCCTGATAGTGTGGTCACTAACAACGCGTCTGCCATTGATGTCACAATTTGGTCAATATATTGTTTAGAAGCCTTTAAGTTACGTAGCAAAAGATTTGCTTCGTTTGCACCTTGAAACAAAGATTGCTCAAGAACCATGCGTTCGGTTGCATCTTCGACAACAATGATAATTTGATTCCTAGAATGGTCTTCTTGGAGATTATTAGTAATCCGAATATCAATATACAAGGGAGAAGCTGAATCTTGCGATCGCCTAATTCCCTTTAATTCAAAATCATCTTGCTCTCCCCGTCGAATTGCATCGAAAATATCTTCAAGTCCCTCTAATTCGGGAACCACAATCCTAACATCCTGACCAAATTTCGCTTCATTAGGAATATCAGCAAAATGATTTACTCCCAAAGACATCTCTAGAATCTTCAAGTTTTCATCAATTATTAAATATTCAATCCCACATATAGATAATAGCTTTCTCAACAATGAGTTCATCTTACTAAATTAGCCGATTGGCTAAAGATTGAAATATTTTATCAACATTATTGCCAGTTTTAGCTGAAGTTATGTGTGTGTCTAATATATTAGCTTGATCGGTGAATTGATACATTTGCCGAATTTTCTCTAAATATTCGGCTGCAATCATATCTGATTTATTCAGCGCAACAACAATATAACTTTTGGGATTAACAGCTAAAAAAGTTTGAATATGCTCCTGGATATGATTGAGTGTTTCTGGTTGTGTCACATCACCAACTATTACAGCACCTTTAGAACCTTGAAAATAATTTTTAGCAACTTCCTTAAATTTATTGCTGCCTTCAATATCCCAAATTATCAACTGTAAGTTTTGTGTACTAAGTAGATTTTCTTCAGAGATACTAACCAATTTACGAGATATTTTTACTCCTACAGTTGAAAGGTATTCGTCACTAAATTGAGACTCTACAAATTGGCGAATTAGACTAGTTTTACCAACACCAAAATCACCAAATAAGCATATTTTTTTAGATATTGTAGACATAGTTTGGGAAAAGTAGAGAATATTTTATCCAAATCATAACTAATATAAATTTAAAATTGCTTGTTTATCGGTTCTAGAACGACACAGCGACTTAACCACAAGGGATGAGTTACATCAATTTGTGGTGGTAAATTTGTCCTACCAATGACTTGTAAACGAGATGGCTCGATACCTAATTTAATTAGTGCTTGTTGTACAGCTTTTGCTCGCGCCAGCGCCAATTTTTGAGATTTGTTCACGCTAGTATGGTCATAACTATAACCTATGATTTTTAAATGTTTATTTGGATGCTGATTTAGGAAAAACTTGACCTGTTGAACCTTATGCTGTGTATCCGTTTTCATTAAACTAGCTGAGTCGGGTTGAAAGTAAAATCGAATTTCAATCTGTGGGGGTTGCACTTGCACCGCGCTAGACACAGATTTTACGCCGGGAATTTGTGCAAATGCATTAGCAATAATCTGAGCATCTGCAATTCGGTTGACAGTTCCTTCAACAGCTACTTTACCAGCGATGTATTGAGCAGAAATAGCTATATCGTCAGTCTGATTTAAAACTGCTGTGACTCTTTTAACTTCAGCAGCCGCTAATACGGGGTCTGCTGGTACTTCTACTAATGAAATTTGATTGTCAATCAACCAATTTGGAGAGGTTATTTTGACAATTTGCTCGGCTTTCTGGCGAAGAAGTTGATTAGGTAATCGTCCTGTTAATTTTAATTTATTGTGTTCTACTTGTACATTAAGCCGATATACCGCTAGTTCTGGAACAGAAGTTAGAGCCAACGTAGTTTGATTTTCAACGGAATGTATAACTCCGCTACGATATTGCCAAATACCCCAAGGAATGAAAACACTGCCGATAACTGTTAAGACTAATATCTGTAACGGTGAAATTTTTAGTTTCTTCTTATCATGAGTACCTGTATTTTTCAGTTCTTCTAGAAGTGCATGAACTTCAATCGGAATTAAATCTGAATCACCGTCAAATTTTTCGATTAAATCACCATGCTTTTTAACAATTGTGCTGAAGACTTGCCGCATTTTTCCAATAAAATTTTTGCTTGCTTCTCCTTGTAGAACGATGGCTAAATAACAGTATCCTGCAACTTCTAAAATTATTTTGGATGTCCCATATTCAATTGCATCTAATTCTGTGATGCTTCCAGATTGATTGATGCAATCATTGGCAAAGCTGCGGATTGCTGTCAGCATTCCTGCTACCATTTCAGCCTCTAGTTGCTTTACATCGGAGTGCTGAATATCTGAGATAATTAAACCAGATGCTTTATGAATTAAGAAAATGGCTTGAATTTTAAATGGTAGAGCTTCTTTAAGAATTAATTCTGCTTCCGAAACTCCCTGTAACTTGGCGCGAATTTTACGTTTGATGCCTTCAATGCTGAGGGTTTCTTCAACTTGTCGGTTAATGGCACGGATTGTTTCTGCCATATATTTGGCGATGGTACTACCAATAATTGGGTAGAGTGCATCTACCACAATATTCTGTTCAATTTCAATTTGCTTTTTTATCGCTCGTCCCATTGCTGGAGCGATCGCATCTGAAACTTCTTCTGGAGCTATAATAATCTGCTGGGAAATAGCGAGAGGAATTACAGGTGCGATCGCACTACTCATGCTCATTTTATCCTGTTCAGTACGACTGCGGATAGCCTGATCGATAATTGGAGCAATTATCTGGACAATTTCTTCTCGCGACTCTGTAATTGTCAGCCTTAAAAGCTCAGAAATCCAGGGTAGTAGTAAATTTACTAGCTCTTTAGGGTCATAAATTTGATTCTCTATTTTTGTTAACTTTTGCTCAAGTTTAGCTGTAATATTGTCTATTTTTGCTAATTCATATCCGACCAATATCTCCCGTAATTTTTGCAATGCATCCTCTGAATTGTCTAATTTTTCCTCAAATTCTGCAAATATTTCAATAGATTCTTCTTGAGTAGTTTGTGAGTAATTCGATATGTCTTGAGGAAAATTAAAATCAAACTCTAAATAAGCTTCACATACTTCTAATGTCACTGGAGGAAGTTGCAGTGATTCAATTTCTTCTGGAATATACTCATGCTTACGATTAGTTTCCGATGGGAATAAAAAAAAAGATTGCTCAGGTGATTCAATAATTTTAAGTTCGATTAGCAAATGCAGCAAATTACCAAGCTGCACAGCATTTTCTCGCTTTAACTCAACAGATTGAGAAATCGAATTTTCCACCTGAGTCATCCTTTTAAGAGTGCTGAATATTGAGTGCTGAGTTAAGAGTTAGGAGTCATTATTTACCCCTGCTATCTCATCTTCCTTATCTCTATCATTTCTCTTTACCTTCTGGCTTAATAATTACGAATGTAATTCTGCCGTACTGTTAGAGTGAGTTAACACTTTTGACAACTTTGTAGTTTCTAGAAGTGGTACAGCAGTATATTCATCGTTGTGCTCATCGGCTGCTTCTCGCAATTTGGGAATAAATTCCGTTTCTTTCAGACGCATTCCCAAGGCAAACAAAGTTTCAGCCATATCGTCTTTAGAAACTTTAGTGTCTGTCAACTGCGAAAAGCGTCGCTCTATTTCTTCTAAAATTAAATCCCGTAATGCCGTGACATCATCTTGTAAGTGGACTTTAGTTTGAAAGATTTCATCTCGAATGGATGTAGTTTGGCTATCTAAGGTTTCATCAAGTGACTGAACGCTGCTAGAGAACTTTTTATTAAGTCTATCAACCTGTTGCCGTAAGTCAAGAGTTTCTTCTTGAGTTGCTAGGTTGAGTGATTTCAGCTTTTTATCTAGCGACTCAAACCCCGTTTTTAGTTCAGCCGAAAAGTTGGACTTGAGTTGATCGATATGCGATCGCATCTGTTGTTGTAGGAGAGATATATCTGACTCCAGCTTGCTAAACCGATTTTCGTAATCTCTTAGCTGTGTTCCAAGAATAATATCGCGGATCTGATCGATATTGCCAAGCCTTTCTCGTACATCGTCTCTACTCATCTGACTCATTAGGAAAACCTCGCTTTTCGGGAATCAATTGGGAATAGAAGGTGATGCATTTAACTGACATTTAGGCTAAAAATTCTTAGCTTATGATGTAGCTAACTCATCGAACATACTTTTAGTACATTAAAGTTATTATTCCCAATTGTTCACAAGTTATATCTAAATCCGGTTTAGTTAAGGGCTACTGGCAGCAATTTTGGGTTATTGAGGGTTTAGAGACGTGATAAATCGCCGTCTCTACAAGTGTTTTGGGCTTAAGTAGTCGGACAAAAATATTTACAGTCATTGCAATCGCATAGCGTCTCGTTGGCGCAGCCTCTCGTAAAGAAGAGAAGCAATCCCAGCCCTTGCGATCTAATTTTGTATCGCATCTGAGTGGGAACCGCTATAAGTAGACATCTCCAGAAATTAAAGATGCGTTACCCAGAAACCTTGTAGAGATGTAGCACTGCTACGTCTCTACATTCTTTTTCGGAGATGTCTAGTATCTTTCTTACTTACTTAGAAAAAATCGCTAATGTTAATTATTTCATAAAGATTATTATTTTTTCATATTTTGGCATTGCTATCTTTAGCGTTCAAAAATTGTTGGATGCGTTTAAGAAAGTCTTCTAACTCTAAGATTAAGTTACTAGTACCTCGACGCTCTTGGTTATAAGCTAGTTGTTCTAATTGTTCTGCTGCTAGATGCATGGTTGTAACTCCCATATTGGCACTAGCACCTTTAATTTGATGGGTTTCGTGTGCTATTTGCTCAAAGTCATAAGTTGCGATCGCTATTTTAATTAACTCTAGACGAGGTTGAATATCTTCAACAAATATTTGCAGTAGTTCTAATTCAAATTCTGGATTATTTTCTGAGAGTTCATGTAAACGTTGCCAATCAATTGGGAGGTCAACTGAATCGACATCTGTTGTAGAAACCGTCTGCTCTGTGACAGCTGTTTCTTTTACCATGAGTATCAGACTTCCCCAACGCTGTAGCGCCGCAGCCAATTTTTCTTTCATTACTGGCTTGCTCAGATAGTCGTCCATACCGGCGTTTAGACACATTTGTTGGTCTTCTTTCATCGCATTAGCTGTCATCGCAATTACCACAGGACGGCGACCACTGACAAAGCTGCTTTCTTGCCAACGATGAATTTCTTTTGTCGTTTCTAAACCGTCAAGAACTGGCATTTGGCAATCCATCAGAATTAAATCGTAGGGAATTTGTTCTAATAACTGCAAAACTTCTTTACCATTGCCAGCAACATCAGCACTATAACCAAGGCTTTGGAGTTGCTTCAAAGCAACTTTCTGATTCACCAAATTATCTTCGGCTAAGAGAATTCTTAATTTATGAGAATTAGAAGCGAGGAGTAGGGAGTTAGGAGTCAGCTTGAAATCCTGCCTTCTGCCTTCTACCTCCTTTTCTTCTAGGTGCCTTCCTAAGATATTCATGATGGTATCAAGAAGTCGGGATGGCTTAACAGGTTTGACTAAATAAGCCGCAAATCCTATTTTTAGCGATCGCTGGATTTCATCGCGTTGATTAGTAGAGGTAAGCATAATCAAAGGTAGCCCAGCGATCGCCGGATTTGCCTTAATTTGTTCTCCTAAAGTCATGCCATCTATATCTGGCATCTGCATATCAATCACAGCTATGTCATAGGGATTTCTTTGCTTGGCAGCCTCCTGAATAGCTTTAAGACCAGTAGTAGCCGAAGCCGCCTGATCCACCAGCATTCCCCAACGAGTAGCTTGATGGTGAATGATTTTACGATTAGTAGCATTATCATCCACCACTAATAAGCGCCGATTGAGCAAAAGTTCGGGATCGCTTTCTGAGGAAATAGGGTCAAGTTGCTTGGCGAGAGTTACTTCAAACCAAAATTTAGATCCTTTCCCCAAGCGACTTTCTACGCCCATTTCTCCTCCCATCAAGCTCACCAGTTGCTTGCAGATGGCTAATCCCAAACCTGTGCCGCCATATTTACGGGTGGTGGAAGCATCTACTTGGGTAAATGGCTTAAAGAGTTTGCATTGGTCTTCAGAGGTAATGCCAAGACCAGTATCTATGACGGCAAAATAGATGGTAGCTGTAGTAGAGGTTTGCGATGGCTTCGCCGACGCCGGAGGCGAGCGCAATTCTGCTCGTAATACTACCTCTCCGTCGCTGGTGAACTTGATCGCATTGCTGATTAGATTCATCAGAATTTGCCGCAGGCGGCCAGCATCGCCTTGGAGGTGGGTAGGGACGTTGGGATAAATTAACGCTGCAATTTCTAATCCTTTGTTATGGGCCGGGGGAGCCAATAATTCCAACACCTCTTCTATACAGGTAGATAAGTCAAAATCTAGAGTTTCTAGCATCATCTCCCCAGCCTCAAGTTTGGACAGATCCAAAATTTCGTTGATTAGGCTTAAGAGAGCATCGCCACTAATGCGAATTGTTTCGATAAAATCCCGTTGCTCTGAGTTTAAGGGAGTTTCTAACATTAAGCCTGTCATCCCCAACACAGCATTCATCGGAGTCCGAATTTCGTGGCTCATATTGGCCAAAAAGGCACTTTTGGTTTGAGAAGCTAATTCAGCTTGTTGTCGGGCAATTTCCAGTTCTCGGCGCTGTTGAGTTTCTGCATTTAACATTTGGGCTTGGGCTAAAGCAATACCTACTTGGTCAGCGATTTGCCGTAAAAGATGAGTTTCAAAGCTAGACCAGTGGCGAGTACTGCCACACTCATGGACAATCAGTAAACCGCAGAGTTCTTCTTTGACAAGCAGGGGTATGACTAAATTAGACTTGACTCCAAATTGTTGCAGCAATTCGATGTGGTTTTTTTGGGCTTCAACTATATCCAAGTCAGCAAGCCCCAGATTCCGTTTTTGACGGTACTGCTGTAGATAGTACTGCTGTATATATTCGGCTTGAAAGTAAGTATCGGTGAAGTTTTTCTCTTTGATTGCCAGCCAGCCAGAAACTACTGCCTCAACGACAGTGGTTCCAGATCCATCTGCTAAAGGTTGATAAATCAAAACGCGATCGCTATGGAGAATTTTTTGAACTTCAGTGACAGTGATTTGGAGAATTTCTTTGATTTGCAAAGACTGACGAATCTTGAGGGTGATTTCAGTAAATAGTTGCGATCGCAAGTTTTGGCGTTGGAGTTCTTCTTCTGCCTGCTTACGCTCGATAAACTGCCCCACTTGCTCACCAATCGAATTCATAACTTTTGCCAAATTTGAGTCAGCCTGCTGGATCTCATGGCTAAAGCAGGTAATGACACCAATGATTTTTTTACCGCTACGGATCGGAAAACCAAAAGCTCCATGCAGTTCTGCTTGGGCAGCGATTTCAGAGCGGATGAAATTCTGATCTTTAACAACATCAGCAATCCATACAGGTTCAACACTAGCCCAGACACGGCCAGGTAGCCCAATTCCTGGGGTAAATGTGGTCTGCCGACTGAGGATGTCAAATTCTTGCATTTGCAGCGAAATTTCATACCATGAATTTGACAGGAACAGTAGATTTACTTGCTGATCTACCATCCAAAATTCACTTAAATCCCATCCCAAACTTTCGCAGATTCCTTGCAGAATTTGAGGCATGGCTTCGTTGATTGTCGTTGACTCTGCTAAGACGCGGGTTGTAGCGTACTCTGCTTTTAGATGCTGTTCAGTTCGCTTGCGTAAGCGCAGTTCCTCAGAGGCATCGCTGATATCAATCCCTGTGGCAACAACATATTCAACGTCGCCCTCATAGTCTCGTAAGGTAGTGTTAGCCCAAGAAATCAGCCGCCGACTGCCATTTTTCGTTACCCAATAGTTTTCGTATTTTTTAGGGCCTTCACCGATTCGTAACTCCTCAAAAACTGCTCTCACCGACTCTATCTCTTCAGGAATGAGAAATAGATTCCAGAAACGCCTTCCTTTGACTTCATCAAATGAATAACCAGTGGTTTGTTCACAAGCTTGATTGAAGCGAACAATTTGCCCTTTAGAGTCAAGAACTATGACCAAAGCGCTGGTTGTATCCAGGACTGCTGAGATAAAGTTGCGTTCTTTTTTCAGTGTTTCCTCTGTTAATTTCCGCTCTTTTCCCTCACGATAGATAAAGTAGTAGACTGTAGCCAAAATCAGAAAACTTAGGCAAATAGCGATCGCCTGCATCAAAAGAGTATTACAGGCACTATTTTTGGTGGTTTTTAACTGCTGCTGAAGTTCTTCTGTCTCTTTCTTTTCCATCTCACGAATGATATTGCGGATATCACTCATTAAGTTATTTCCCTGATTTGTATTTATTACCTCCAATGCAGCATCTAATCCTAAATTCTGGCGTAAGTAGATGGTCTTTTTCAGTTCGTTCAGTTTTACTGCAATTAAGGGTTCAAGGGTATCGAGTTGACTCAGTAGCCTGGAATCATCTGCTGTTAATTTTCTTAGCTCCTTAATTTCAGGGGCAAGTTTGGCAATTGCTGTCTGATATGGTTTTAGATACACATCCTGTTTAGTGAATATATAACCGCGTTGTCCCGTTTCCGCATCCTTGATGCTAGAAAGCAGTTCTTGCAAGTTGTTGATTGTTAATTGGGTGTTGTTCAACTTTTTACTAGTATGAATTAACACTTGCGTACTTTGATACGAAATCGTGCCAATCAAGACTAAAATTGCCAATGCCAATCCAAATCCGGCGGCAACCTTTTTTAAAAATTCTTTGCGTGTCTTCTGCACCTGTTTGCGGGTATCACTTGCCAATACCAAACTTGCTAAACTGCGCCGCATTTCTAGTTGCTTAATTACCTGGCGGCCTAAAATTCGTAGTGCTTCAATTTGTTCTGAAGAGAGGTTTCTTGGTACATGATCAATTACACAAAGGGTTCCTAACGCATATCCTTCAGGATTAGTCAGTGGTACACCAGCATAAAACCGAACATTTGGGTCAGAGGTGACTAGCGGATTTGTCGCAAACCTTTCGTCTTCTGTGGCATCAGGCACAATAAAAACTTCAGGCTGCATAATAGCATGGGCGCAGAATGCCAAATCGCGGGATGTTTCGAGGGCATCCAAACCAACTTTTGACTTGAACCACTGACGATTAGTATCAACTAAGCTGATTAAGCCAATAGGAGTTCCACAAATATATGAGGCTAAATGGGTGAGGTCGTCAAAGGAAGCTTCCGAAGGAGTATCGAGAATCTTATACTGCAAAAGAGATTCGATTCGCTGTGTTTCGTTATCAGGTAATGGTGCTTTCATTCTTCAGCCTTATACCATTTTGGATTTTAAAAAAACAGAATTCATAATTCAGAATCCAGGAGTCAAAACAAAATTAAGAAGACTTTGATAGTCAAAGTTTATAATTTGGAGAAAATCAAAAAAACAAAAATCTATAGCACGCTTGATTCTATATTCATTCTGAATTCTGTTAGCGCAGCGGGGCGTAGCCCATTCTGATTCCTGAATTCTTTTTTGTTAAAATTTGACCCGCAACTGTCCCGTCAAAGAATCACTACCATAGGAACTTCCCCCGGTTTCTTGATTGCGGACATTACTAAAGCTATAGCCCAAGTCTGCTTCTATATTGGGCGACAGCTTTACCGTACAGCGTGTTTGGTAAGTATTAGCATTTTCAAATTCTCCTTTAAGTCGCTGTCGTCCTAAGTTGGCAGCGAGACGACAGCGTAAGAAATTAGTAATATCTCCTTCCCAAGCTAGCTCACCGTTGTAAACTAGAAAGTCTTGTGGAGAAAAGTAGCCACTTGTGCGTTCTAAATCGCGATCGAAACTCCAAGTGAATAAGTTAGCTGCCAGAGAGAATTGTCCAAACTTGCGCTCTAATCGGCTAAAAGACTGCACATCAGAATTACCATCGTTGTAGTTACCCAAACGCAATGATGAAAATAAACTGGTGTTACGGTCAATCTGCCAAAATAAATCAGGCCCAAATCGCCAAGCAGTAATTTGATTTTCTAAAGTTCGGACATTAGATTTATAAGGTCCTTGTTCTAAATTACCTGATAGTACTACCGCCGATAGCAATTGACCTGATGTCGAAACTTGCGCCGACGAAATGGGAGCCTCCACCTTAGCATTGAGATTAATAGCTGTGGGTAAACGATTGAACATATCAACCCCGGCTGCTGTTTGCAGAGTCACTTGCCCAATTTTTCCTTGCCATCCAACTTGCAAGGGAAAATTGGTAATTGATTCAACACCGCGTTGCCCAAAATAGTTAAAACCCGTCCTAAAAAATATTTTATTGCCATTACTCAATCGAAACTGAATCGTTGGTTCGAGGAAAAAATTAGTTTGCCCAAAGTTGTCTGACTCGTAGTGATAATCCGTATCAATACTTTCTAAAACAGCATCCGGTGTTCTTGGTTCTGTGGAAGTTTTTGGCGGGCTACTTTCCAAAACAGCATCCGGCTTTCCTGATTCTGTGGAAGATTTTGGTGGGTTGGAATTCTGCGGTGGTTCGGGTAGCGCTGGCGGTAATCGCAAATCAGGATTGAAGTTTTCGGGTGCTGCCATCAAAATGGGTAATCGATAGGGAAGGGGTCTTGAGTATTGCTCTACTGACTCAGGATTATTTACTGTGGGAACTCGCTCAGTCAATTCTGAAGATAATTTCCAGTCTTGAGGTGCTTGGGCAGCTTGTAACTTAGCTTCTGATAATATCCAAATACCGATGCTACAAATTAATCCCAATTTAATCTGTAGACATCCCAAAATAAACTCAGTGTAAAAACTAGATCGAGAAACAAAGAAATAACGTCTAAAACTATCTGCCATTGGTTGATACTATAAGTTGTAGATAAAAAACTTGCTGCCAAAGAATTTCCTGGCTGCTAGCTAGCTGATATATTCGGCTTGGGATTATGATGCCCACAATAGGCGCTTGTTAAAACATGGGAAAGAAAAAAGACGCTACTAAACGAAGGGATGATTCGCTCTGAATTTTCACGTCATGCGGAAAAGCCCATGAAAGTAATGGCAGGCTGACGCCAACGGGAAGGATAATTCTAAGTACTTGTACTATGCCTGTGTATGTTCGCACCTTAAAGTTGTAGTGAGTGCGATCGCAGCGCACACAGCACTACACTAGAAAGTAAGATGCTCAGAATAGCCTATGAACGCCACAACAACCACTTTCCCTTCTACACTCAAATTGAAAATTGACTTGACTGATGAGCAATTTTTTCAGATGTGTCAGAAAAACCGCGATTATCGATTTGAGCGCACAGCATCAGGGGAATTATTAATTATGCCACCTACAGGTAGTGATACTGGCAACCGTAACTTTGATATGGTTGTTGAATTAGGAATCTGGAATAAACAGACTCAATTAGGCAAAGGTTTTGACTCTTCAACTGGTTTCACCCTGCCCAATGGTGCAGAGCGTTCTCCTGATGTTTCTTGGGTCAAAATTGAGCGATGGAATGCTTTAACTCCAGAACAACAAGAAAAATTTGCCCCGATTTGTCCTGATTTTGTAGTAGAGTTGCGTTTTCGCACTGATTCTTTGAAAGAATTACAAGAGAAAATGCAGGAGTATATCGAAAATGGTACTCAATTAGGCTGGTTAATTGATCGTAAAAATAAGCGAGTGGAAATTTATCGCCCAGGTAAAAATGTAGAGAGATTAGACAATCCTATTAGTTTATCAGGAGAAAATTTACTACCTGGATTTTTCTTAAATTTACAGCAGATTATGTAGCTTTATCGATTAGGATATACATGGCGCATTTCAAAGCGACTTTGTTCCCAAAGTGGTAGCAAAGCCTGTTTACCAGCATTTAACTGAGCTTGTGAAAAAGAAATTTTCCCATTTTCTAGAATCCAAATAAATATCCGAGTTATTAAATCTGCATTTAAACTATTTTCATATTCACAATTATAGATTCTTGTTACTTGCTTATCTAAGCAATCTATAGCATATTTAAAAGTTAAGTTTTTCCAGTCTGTGAAATTACTATAATTTTCTTCTTGCGTATTTTTCCACTCAATTTTCCGCAAATTTCCGATAATATAGTCTATGCCTGTTATGGAAGAATCTGTATTACGCACTAAATTTGTATAGGCTTGGTAATATGGTTGCAAGAATGAAGCAGCAATATTTTCCACATATATATGTAGCCAATATTGGATGTCATGCAGATAAGGCACTAAATTCCTGATATTATCAATTTCCTTAATCAGCGCACGTTCACTTGTGTAATTTGTGATTTTGGCTAGCAATTCAGCTTCAGATAGTTGAGACGTTTCTGAATAATAATTAATTACTTGGGGAATATATTTTTCTAATAACCACTGTTTGGTATACCTAGCCGTCCAGGTTCCTCGTATACCGATATCTTGCTGCCATAAGCTAAATTTCTCTGTCTCAATAGATTGTAAATTAATATTATTTAGCTTATAGATTATATGAATTTGATTCTGAGGCAATAAAGATAAGTCGCTATCGAGTTTCGTGAAAATAAATGTATGATCGCGAATTCCTCGACTCACGCGAATTGATCTATTTTCTCTATGAAATAGATGCCATTCTGACTTACCTTTAGTATAATCAAATTCATTAGCAAACTGCTGCATTAGCTCCCATAATTCTTGTCTTACAGAAAAAAGGACAAACCCTCGATTTTCTGAAAGCTTGACCAATTCAAAATCCCATGTTTCTAAAGAATTTTCAAATTCTATTATTAAAGTTTTATATTCTTGGCAAACTTCATCAATACACAAACATAATTCTGTTGCTTCTAAGTTCGATAAAATGATTGTTGTTTGACCCAAATTTACTTGGAAAGTATTTTTATCTAACTGTTTCAAAAAATGACGACATCCCCAACATGGCTGGGTGTGCAATCCAGTCATTAATTGACCCAAAATATCTTGATGATTTAAGTTAATTTTTAGATATTTAAAAAGAATACTACTGAACTCTATTTGACAATTACCTTCGCTAAAATTTTTTGGTAAATTACAGGCGATCGCAACTTTTGGTTTCACAACAACTAAACGATATCCTTCACGCATTATAGAAGGCTCAAAATCATATTCTTCTAAAACATCCTGTAAATCTGGATAGCGTCTGATAATTTTCTCTATTAAATTATATCTAGTATGTATTAAACCTGTTGTATGGTCAAAACCTTGTATCCATGTAATGAATTGTTTAATTGATTCTGGAATAGTCATCAGATAATCTACCTGCTTGTATAAATTTGCTATGCCTTATTTTGTTCGTGTAATTAGCAATTTATCAAGTCAGTTTGGATTATATCGTGATTATAGATACTAGAATGAAACCATTAGTCTTAAACTTGAACTTGCCAAAACCTATACTAAGAAAAGCTACTTCGTATTTTGTTAGCAAATATACAGGAAGCACTCTCGGAATTGAATAAAGCCATTCGCCATTAGAAATCGCCCTTTTAACTCAATACGCTTGGCTTTTCGAGACGCGATAAATTGCCGTCAAGACAAGTGTTTTGTTGCTCATTCTGAACTGTATTGCCTTTTAATTTAAATATCAAAAAAATATCAAAATGGCTGATAGCGGATTGAAAAATTAAAGCCATTATCTTGCAGTGAATTACCGCGATCGCTTGTGCCTATCAATGGTATACCATAGTCTGCACGCAATACTAAACCGTTTAAAGGTTGCCAGTTTAAACTCAACCCTAAGCTAGCAATGGTTTGCGGGTCAGCATTAATAGCGCGATTGTTCCAAGCTGTACCAATATCAAAAAATGGTATTAGCTGTAGTGTTTCCACATTCGATGCTAGGGGAATACGAACTTCCACACCTCCAACTACTCCATTGTCGGCGACAAGTTGATTTTGACTATAGCCGCGTACTGTATCTACTCCCCCAATGCTAATTTTTTCTAGTGAAAGCAAGGAATCAGGAGTAAGTTGAGTGTTAACTTTGGCAAGCATCAAAATGCGGGGAGACAACCTTTGTACCCATTGAAATTGTCCCACCCAAGAGAAAAAACGCCCGTCAGTACCACTATCGTTGATAGTTGGATCAAAAGCATCAATGCCAAAACTAAATTGCGATCGCGCCGCTAAGACACTGTTAGCATTACGTTGTAACCAATTTTGGGAAAAGCGAATTACTGTAACTCTTGATTTCCCATTTTCGGGGCCTTCGGTAAAAGAGAAGGGAATATCATTGAGTATATAGGTTTGACTGCGCCGTAAATCGAATGCAAAACCTAGAGCAAATTCGTTGTTTGGGGTGTGGATTAACGGTTGACGGATATTAAAAGAAAGGGTTTCGGCTTCGCTGCGGATATCTAAGTCACGAAATTCGCTTTCAATAATCCGGCTAGCGCTGTTGCTGTAGCGGACACCAATGGTTCCATCTAGGGCATTAAAGGGAATAGAATAACTGATATTGTAATTGTCTAAACCTTCACTACCAGCATATTCAGCACTGAATTTATCCCCAAACCCCAAGAAATTATCGTGAGCAATAAAAATACTCCCTTGTTCTGAGCCAACGCTAGGGGATTGGTTATTGTCAAAGACAACCCCAGCGTGGAATGGTGGTGATTCGGTAATTGTCACCTGTAAAATATTGTTACCTGGGGTGCTACCTGCGGTTAACTCAGCATTAACTCGTCCAATCACGGGGTCAATTTGTAATAATTGCAGCGCTTCTTCGAGACGTTTTTGGTTTAAAGGTTTACCTGCTAGCCGTGCAATCCGGGAACGCACGTATGCAGTTTGCAATCTTTCTAACCCTAAAATTGAAATTCCTTCAAGTTCGCCTTCCACAACCTGAATTTGCACGACACCGCTAGCAATATTTTGATTGTTGGGAATAAATGCACCACTGGTGATATAGCCATTATCAACATAGAGTTTAGTGATTTGCGATCGCAGTTGTAATAACTGCTCAAATGTGATGTTTTTATTTTCTAGCGGGTGTTTTAACTTGATGATTTCATCTTTTAAAACAGAATAGCCTGTAACTTGAATTTCTTTGACAAAGAACTCTTCACCGCTGGGAAAAGTTGTATCGGGTAGATTTTCTTGTGGGGGTGATGGGAGTATGGGGACAGTTGGTGTCGGTGGTGTGGGAGGAAGAGTTGGTGTCGGTGATGGTTGGGGTAGAGTTTCTTCAACTTTCCCCGGTGTATTGGGGGGAATTGTGACTCCCGATGGGGGTGTCGATTGGGCAAATACTGCAAGTGGAGTGATGCTGATGCAGGTAAGTAATATGAAAAAAAGTTTTTGAAACCGAAGGTATGAATCCATTGTTTATTTATGATTTGAAAGAACAATCATTTGTCATTGGTAAGGTTTTTAGATATATTTATGCTGTGTGACACACGTCTATTTATTCCCAAAATCTGACTTAGCGATCGCATTACTAATTAGATAAGCTGTTTCATATTTAAATTGCATAGACTGGGCGGGCAAGATGCCCACCCCACAACAGTTATATTCAATTTGATTATGCAAATTAGATGTTTTTTAGCTTATTTAACAAGTATCATCACTTAATTAAAATACCATAAGAGGTTGCTTGATGATTGCACCTTTATGCGATCACCAAGATCCAATTTGATCACTCTAATATTTAGCACTTACGTGTTGATAAATAAGACAATAAATGCAGTAAGAAAAAAATACATGATAGCGCAAGTGCCGACTTGTCAGTTTACTAATCACCAGGGAACTTGAAAGGCAAATAATTTGCGCTATCTTTAATTTAGGATTGAGATACTATCTCTTCTACATCTACAGCCGAGCATTGTCGGAGATCATCGCAAGTATACGCTGTTAGAGAACCATCTGGCTCAACAGAAAACAAAAAATTATCAGCAGCATAAGTAGGGTGTCTTCTGGAAGTCCCAGCATAGACAGGGTTATATCCCAATAAAACTAATCCTTGAGGAGAAGACTTAAGGCTAACTTGCTGGTCTATAATCTGCTTCTTATTTATCCGAGGATCAAAATATTTAGTTCTCATCGTTCCTGAATATCCCTTCATCACCAGCACGCTTTGATAAACGATTCCATCAACGCTATATCTTAGCTTCCAACTTCCGTAAATTGGAGAATTTGCATCTACGACTTGCGCGATCGCATAAGATGAAGATTGAGAAACACTTGGTGTTTGTACTAAGGCATTTCTGGCATCTACTGACTTAATACCAAACAATCCAATTCCAGCTACTAAAATTGCAATCGAAGTAGTTTGTTTGAAATTTGGTAATGTCAAAGATGTTGCTAAAACTGTGTTGCGAACTAGTTCAGAAAACATAATCAACCTCTAATCTGAGTTAAAAAATAACGACAATTTCATCAGCAACGGTTGATAAATTGACGATTTTTGTTGTTTTTCGATTCATTAACCGTTTCTTTAATACTCAGATTAAGGGAAAGGACTAGGTAATGCATTTCACCATTTATGCATATATCGTTGCATGAATTGGATGGTGCGATCGCATGATTGTGCGTCCCATTTTGCAGAAAACTGCATATAAAATTTTCCCATGTATGCAATATTGCTGTTTAACAACTTCGACTTAAGATTAATTGCCCATTGGGTAATCGATACAATCCTTGTGGTTCAATTATTGGGTCGCCTTTTTTCCAAGGACGTGGTGTTGGTTCCACACTACGCACATCACCAGTTGTGTAGGCTGAAATTAATACATCTCCTGGACTGTTGCGTAAAGCACCGGAACCTGTAATTGTAAAAGAGTTTTCTTGTCGCTTGGTGCCACGTGAAATGCAGCTATTGGCAATGAGTGCATTGGTGTCAATGACGTTTGGTGGTAATTCGGTGAAGCTGTTTTGAATGGAACTGTTATCCGGTGTATTGATATTTGTTACACCAGAAACGCCTAACTCCGAACTTGCAGTAATATCGCTTTCTTGAGTTGGTTTTGTCCGCGCCTCAATACCAAAGATACCTTGTGAGTTGATTTGGATGTTTCCACCTGTTCCCGTAAAAGCGTTAGCACTGATATCGCTATTTTCATCGGGAATTGCAACGATAAATCTTGAGTTGATATTGATGTCACCGCCATCGCCACCTTTTTGCTCAGTACCTGCGTCGGTAGAAATTTGAGCGCCACGACGGAGGAAGAGTAAATCGCTGTTGGCGTTGATATTACCACCGTTACCTGATGCAGATTCGGCGTTGAGTTTGCCTTGGTTGTCTAAGGTAATTTGGGGTGAGTTGATTTCAATGTCGCCTGCGATTCCTGAACCTGTGGAACTGACAAATAAGCCACTGTTAGCGCCGATATTTCCTACTCTGCCAGGAAATTTAATATTTCTGTCATTGTAATTAGAGTCAATACCGCTAATTATTAGCTTATCGTCAGCGTTGACAGTAATTTTACCTGCACGTCCATTGCTTGAGGTAGTGGTGGTAAGTTGTCCGCCGTTGGGTGCTTCAAAAATCTTTGCATTTACCGTAATATCGCCACCCTTTTGATTATTTCTAGTGCGTGCATCTAGTAAAGCGCCGTCTGATACACGAAAGATATTTGTGTTTACGGTGATATCGCCACCTTTGCCTGTGGAAGTAGAATCAGTAAATGTAAATAAAGCACTAGAAAATTCCCTTTCTTGACTAGTTCCAGAAACAATTACGGCATCTTTTGCATTGACACGAATATTTCCGGCATCTCCCCCTCCAGAAGTTGAGGCAGAAAGTTGAGTGCCATCTCGTAATGAGAAAAAACCAGAATCGATGGTAATGTTACCCCCATTACCTACTGTTCCCGTCTCCACCGAACTGAAAATCCCACTGGTAAAACCATTTTTCTCCCCAGAAATATCAACATCACCAGTTACCTTAACATTGACATTGCCTGCATCCCCTCGTCCTGCGGGTTGAGTAGCAGATGCTCCACGAGTAATGGTTAGCAGGCTAGCACCATCAGTAAGTGACAGGGTTGCTGCATTGATGTCAATATTGCCACCCTCACCTACACCTCCTGCTTCCACCGTGCTGAAAATATAAGCGTTAGCTGCAAGGGAAATAGCATCATTTGCACGCACTGTTACATTCCCCGCATTCCCTTGTCCAAAAATTGAGGCAGAAAGTTGAGCGCCATCAGTGAGTGAGAGGGTTGCTGCATTGATGTCGAGATTACCACCCTGACCGGCACCTCCTACTTCCACCGTGGTCAGGATAGCAGTTTTTTGACCTGTAAGGGAAACAAAATCTGATGCACGCACTGTTACATTCCCCGCATTCCCTTGTCCCAAAGTTGAGGTAGCAAGTTGAGCGCCATCTCGTAATGAGAAAAAACCAGAATCGATGGTAATGTTACCCCCATTACCTACTGTTCCCGTCTCCACCGAACTGAAAATCCCACTGGTAAAACCATTTTTCTCCCCAGAAATATCAACATCACCAGTTACCTTAACATTGACATTGCCTGCATCCCCTCGTCCTGCGGGTTGAGTAGCAGATGCTCCACGAGTAATGGTTAGCAGGCTAGCACCATCAGTAAGTGACAGGGTTGCTGCATTGATGTCAATATTGCCACCCTCACCTACACCTCCTGCTTCCACCGTGCTGAAAATATAAGCGTTAGCTGCAAGGGAAATAGCATCATTTGCACGCACTGTTACATTCCCCGCATTCCCTTGTCCAAAAGTTGAGGCAGAAAGTTGAGCGCCATCAGTGAGCGAGAAGTCACCAGAATCAATGGTAATGTTACCCCCATTACCTACTGTTCCCGTCTCCACCGAACTGAAAATCCCACTGGTAAAACCATTTTTCTCCCCAGAAATATCAACATCACCAGTTACCTTAACATTGACATTGCCTGCATCCCCTCGTCCTGCGGGTTGAGTAGCAGATGCTCCACGAGTAATGGTTAGCAGGCTAGCACCATCAGTAAGTGAGAGGGTTGCTGCATTGATGTCGATATTGCCACCCTCGCCTACACCTCCTCTTTCCACTGAACTTAAAATAGAAGCGTTAGCTGCAAGGGAAATAGCATTATTTGTACGCACTGTTACATTCCCCGCATTCCCTTGTCCCAAAGTTGAGGCAACAAATTGAGCGCCATCAGTGAGTGACACTGAAGTAGCAGTGATATCGATATTGCCACCCTTACCCACACCTCCTGCTTCCACCGTGCTAAAGATAGCAGTTTGTTGTTTAAGGGAAATAGCATTATTTGCACGCACTGTTACATTCCCCGCATTCCCTTGTCCCAAAGTTGAGGCAAGAAGTTGAGCGCCATCAGTGAGTGAGAAGTCACCAGAATCAATGGTAATGTTACCTCCATTACCAACAGTCCCCATGTCCACAAAACTGAAAATCCCACTGGTAAAACCATTTTTCTCCCCAGAAATATCAACATCACCAGTTACCTTAACATTGACATTGCCTGCATCCCCTCGTCCTGCGGGTTGAGTAGCAGATGCTCCACGAGTAATGGTTAGCAGGCTAGCACCATCAGTAAGTGACAGGGTTGCTGCATTGATGTCAATATTGCCACCCTCACCTACACCTCCTGCTTCCACCGTGCTGAAAATATAAGCGTTAGCTGCAAGGGAAATAGCATCATTTGCACGCACTGTTACATTCCCCGCATTCCCTTGTCCAAAAGTTGAGGCAACAAGTCGAGCGCCATCAGTGAGTGAGAGGGTTGCTGCATTGATGTCGATATTGCCACCCTCGCCTACACCTCCTGCTTCCACCGTGCTAAAAATATAAGCGTTACCTGTCAGGGAAATAGCATCATTTGCACGCACTGTTACATTCCCCGCATTCCCTTGTCCCCAAGTTGAGGCAACAAGTCGAGCGCCATCAGTGAGTGAGAAGTCAACAGAATTAATGGTAATATTACCCCCATTTCCTACTGCTCCTGGAAAAACTCTATTGCCAATACCGCTTCCAGAATCAGCAATTTTGATTTTTCCGGTAGCATTTAGCGTAATATCTCCTGCAACAGTCTCAGGTGTCCCCAAACGCGCCCCAATACCAGCAAAAAGGGCACTTCCGCCTAATATCTCTACATTTTGAGCATTGACTGCAATATCACCACCACCAGATCCTTCCACAAACATAAAAGCTTGATTGGCAATTGATACATCTGCACGAGTCAAATTCTCAGGAAATTTCAAACTGAGATTATCCCCATTGAAAACAAGATTAATATTTCCAGGTGCTGCTAACCCTCCTAATTCAACTCTCCCACCTAGAGCATTTAACCACCCACCATCTATGCTGACATTACCGCCCACTAGCACTAGACTTTTACCATCTGGTACTCGTAAGCCAAACCGACTAAACCCCGATGAATCTATTCCTGCTGGTGCAATTGAGTTATTTTGAATCCCTGCACCTTGATTAAGCTGATTAAACCACAACGCCGAAGGATTTACCGTCAACAATGGTGGTGCTTGAGGATTAGTTGCACTAAAATTTCCCTGATTTCCAAACTGCACGCCATTGGCTGTTGTCCCAACAAAACTTCCTTGCACATCTAACTGTGCATTCTCTCCAAATAAAATTCCATTGGGGTTAATCAAAAACAAATTTGCTGCACCATCAACTCCCAAAGTCCCGAAAATATTCGATGCATTCCCACCTGTTACCCGGGTTAAAATATTTTTTACTCCAGTTGGGTTGTTAAAATACACCCGTTGCCCATCTTGGATATTAAACTCGCTGAAACTATGAAAAAGATTGCTTCCGCGTGTTGCACCACCATCAATTTTGTCGCCCAGTGCGCCATTAATTAACAGATTTTGATTGAGTTGAGAAGCTTCTGCACCAAGGGTATTATCAGGTGTGATTTGTGCTTTCGCTGGCAAAGCTTGGCTGAGTGCAGTAGATATTAGGCAGAAATGAAGAATACTTTTAATACTGACTGCTTGGGGATAACGTGCTTTATTCATAAGTCATTTTCCTTGGAGAAATTAAAATAAATCCACGAGATTGCTTATCTGAATGCTTTTTATCTATTGCGATAATTAGAGATGTGAGCATCATTAAATAATATCAGCAGAATGCTTTTTATATACATTGAATTAAATTAATTTGACCCAAGAACTTAAGAATAATAGTTGGTTAGCTTGAGGAATAGCAAAACCCAACAAAGCCTTGATAATGTTGGGTTTCGTTCTTAAACCAGTTTTATTTTTAGCCTGATGGGCCTTCTTGCTGTTTAGATAAATTGCAGAAAACTGCACACTTTGAAAAATTTCAGTTTTTTCTGCTGATTTCTGGTAGTTTAAACAATAAAAGCTAAATAAATATTTTCTCTATGTTTAGAAATATGAAAACTAAAAATAAATATCTCAAAATATTACCTTCTGTGCGTGGCTGGATGCAGATGTTGCTTAAAGTTGGAAACTTCTGCAAGAGGCTAATTTATTTCTCTACTGGGCAACACCAAAAACCAAATCGGCATCACAGGTTTATTCAAGTATTATTTTTGACAACATTATTAATATGTCTTTTGTTTGGACAAGTTGTATTTGCACAAACTCAAAATGCTAGTGGACTCGTCGAACAAGGAATTAAAGACTATGATGCCGGAAATTTTCACAATGCGGTAAAACACTGGCAAGAGGCATTAAATCAGTATAAAAATAATCCATCTGATGCGGCGGTTGTGAATGAAAATTTAGCACGTGCTTACCAACAAGTAGGAGAAAATAAAGAAGCGATCGCATCTTTATCAGCAGCAATTCATGACTATGGCGCTGTAGGAAATATCGAGCAAGTGGGACGGATGAAGTCAGAACTAGCCCAAGTTTACAGCAATTTGGGACAACCCCGCAAAGCGATCGCACTTTTGTGTGGTCAACTAGTAGATAAGCCAAAAATTTCCGAAAATCAAGCAAGTCAGGAAATAAAATGCACTCCAGAAAGTGCTGCACAAATCGCCATCAAATACAACGACAAACGCGGACAGGTTGCAGCTTTAGGCATTCTCGGTGAAGCATATCGCTTAATTGGAAGTTACGACCAAGCAATTTATTATTTAGACGCGGCACAAAAAATTTCACCAGAATATAAATCTTTGGTATTTAATAGTTTAGGCAATGCTTACAAAAGTCGCGGTCAATTACGAGAGTTACAAGCCGATTCTGCAAATAAGGCTAGTATTTTGAGTAAAGAAAAAGAATTTACTAAAAAGTCTGTAGATGACTACGAAAGAGCCAATCAATATTTTCAGGATAGTATCAAGTTCGCCCGCAATGAAAAACAACCTATAGCAGAGATGCGGGGATTATTAAATTTAATTCAGTTGGGTTCCCAGACAAATAAGAGCAAAATTATTAATGATGAAGAGTTTGACAAAACCCTTAAGGATGCTTTAAAAGTTCTTGAAGCTTTGCCAGATTCAGCCACAAAAGTCTATGGGGAAATTGATTTAGCATACTTGCAGCGCGATGCTAAAGGAACTTCACCCTTTACCGACTGTGCAACTCAACTAGTTTTATCTAGTAATATGCAGTTGAATTTGCTGGAAAACTCAATATTAACAAGTAAAAAATTACAAGATAATCGTCTAATTTCTTATTCTAATGGTGCTTTGGGTCATTTCTGGGAATGTAGCCTAGATAATGAAAAAGCATTAAAGAATAAAAAAGCATTAAAATATACTCAAGCGGCGATCGTCGCAGCAGATAACAAATTGAGTGCAAAAGATAGCTTGTATTTGTGGGAGTGGCAAGCCGGACGCATTTTAGATCGACAAAAGCAAAAAGAAGAGGCGATCGCATCTTATCAACGAGCATTTGATACTCTAGAAGATATTCGCAGCGATATTTTGACCGCCGAACGGGATGTACAATTTGACTTTCGCGATGTTGTGCGACCACTATACCAAACATTGGCACAATCGCGGCTCGATTTGCTAGGAGTTGGGGCAATTGCCGATAAACAACGTGCGAATGAATTATCCGCAGTAGTTAAAACCATTGATGCTTTAAAACTAGCAGAATTACAAAATTATTTTGGCAATGATTGCATTTTAAGTGCCTTGAATCCTAAACAAGTAGGAGAACTCCTCAAGGATAATAGTGTAGCCTTTCAGAATACTGGGTTTTTGAGTTCGATAATTTTAAAGGGCAAAACCGGGATATTATTGCAGTTACCCAATCAGGCAACTAAATTTAAGTGGATTGAAGACCCCAATCAAGAAGGTACAAACAAAATAGTTAGCAGCGACAAGCTACAGAAAAAGATTGCCGAATTTCGCACAGGATTAGTTAAAGGAAAAGAAGAATTTAACTACGATACAACAACTGCGGCAGAGCTTTATGATTGGATCATTCGCCCAATTCTATCGGATATCAAACCGGAGAAAGTCAAAACCCTAGTATTTATTCAGGATGGGTTTTTGCGGAGTGTACCAATGGCAGCACTTTATGACAGCCAAGAAAAAAAATATTTAGTTGAAACTTACGCAATTGCCACAACTCCCAGTTTACGACTTACCACACCCAAAGCACGCGATCGCAGTACCCAAAAAGCGTTAATTTTGGGTTTAACAGAAAAAGCCATAATCGACGGCAAAACTTTTGATGCACTTGCTGCTGTTCCCAATGAAGTGAGTGCAGTTCAAAGTATATTTCCTAATCATACCGACCTGATCGATCAAGACTTTTTCCCCGAAAGTTTTCAGCAAACACTTGACAAAACCACATATCCCATTGTCCACATAGCTAGTCACGCTCAATTTGGGATAATTCCTGAAGACACCTTTATTGTTACAGGCAAAAACCAAAAACTTACCATCAGCCAATTAGAAAACTCACTGCGAAACCTCAACAGTAAATCAGATAGCGTCGAACTACTGACATTGACTGCCTGTGAAACCGCAGTTGGCGACGATCGTGCCACACTAGGATTAGCTGGAGTTGCATTGCAAGTTGGAGTTAAAAGTGCGATCGCATCTCTGTGGAATGTCACAGATGAATCGACATCAGAACTCGTCAAAACATTTTACACCAACTATCGTAACGCTGGTATGAGTATTGCAGAGGCATTGCAACAAGCCCAAATTAAAATGATTCATCCTAAAAATTTACCACCATCTGAAGAGATGAACCCCAGGTATAATAATCCTGCCTATTGGGCACCAATGATTGCGATCGGTAATTGGCTTTGATGCTAATTACTATTCGGTTAAGACAAGACGCGATGAATCGCCGTCTCTACAATAATCTTTCTTTTGTAGAGACGGCGATTTATCGCATCTTTGTGATGATTTATCGCATCTCGAAAACCCAAAATTTTTGCCAGTAGCCCTTAACCCAAGCGTATTGAGTTATGGCAACGAAAAATGAGAACGACTTGTGTATACCCTCCAGCAAAAAATTACTCATTACTCATTACTCACATTCTCGACTAAGTACCAACCCTCCATTAGCAAGTCGATAAAGCCCTTGTGGTTCAACTATTGCATCGCCTTTTTTCCAAGTCCGCGATGTTGGTTCAACATTACGCACCTCACTAGTCGAGTAGTTTGAAATTAATCCGTCCCCCGGACTATTCCGTAAACCACCAGAACCAGTGATGAAGAATGTACCTTTTTGTTTGGGGCTGCGAACAATGCAACTATTAGCAATCAGTGCATTAGTCTCGATGACGTTTGGCGATAATTCGGTAAAGCTGTTTTGAATGGAAGTGGTATCGGGTGCGTTAATATTTGTTATCCCCTGTGGATTGGCGAAATAAACGCCTCGACCATCACCGACGTTAAAATCTTGAAAACTGTGAAATAGGTTAGTGCCACGAGATGCACCGCCTTCGATGCGGTCATTATTTTGATTAATAGGAATGATCTGCGATCGCTCTTGCCCAAGACTATTATCAGGAATTAACTGAGCAAAAGTAGGCTGAATACAAACTGCTAATGCTCCCACGCATCCCGCGACGCTAAACCGCAAAATCTTCACAATTTCTATTTCCCCATTTTTTCTGTAGGACTAGACTAGATCCTAAATCCCCGACAACTTTTAAGAAGTCGGGGATCTAAATCATCTATTTAGCGATCGCTAGCAATTTTCTGGAGGTATTCGATGCGTTGCTGAGTATTTTTTTGTACTACATCATTACCTATCAATATTTCGGACTCTGCAAGGTTTTTTACTAAAGTTGCACCAGTCTGCCCTAGTTTACCATTATCAGTTCCTTTCAATGCTTCTGCTAGTGCTTCATACCACAGATCGTTTTCAGCATAATAATTTACGCTTTCGGGAATGCTAGTAAATTGGTTTTTAGCAAGTGATTGAGGATTTGTGACGGTAAATTCTGCACGTCTAACAATTGTGTCGTTTTCGCAGTCAATTGCAATTTGCCATAAATATGTTTTACCCACTGTGAGTTCGGGGTAATCGTGGGGAAGTTCTAGCTTGTTAATCCCGACTATTGTGGGTATTTCTTTAACTTTGCCAATTTGTTTAGGGTTGTTGCTTGAATCAAATTCAGCTAATCGGAATCGCACATTTTGGGAACTTGACATATACCAAGCTAACATCGGGCGGGTGGAAGCGGTTTTACCAATAAATGTCTGAGGTGCAAGCTGTGTTAAAGGGATATCGCCGTTATTTGAACATCCACGCGAACCACCTGCACGGGAATGTCCGCTAGCTGGTTTGCGATCGCGTGGTTTAAACTGGGCAAATGCTGGGACTGTAGTCATGAGGAAAACTGCTCCCACAACTAAGCTTGTAAGTCTGTGCTGATTTCGCCAAAATACAAAATTTTGATGACTCATGGTGATGTTGTTGATTGTATGGTTATCTAAATAAAACTTTTAATTTTTGCACCTTTGCATAAAATGATTCATAAAAATCTCAAAGCTGAAATTATCTCAGAGGTTTCCAACTAATTTCGCATATAGTCCCGCAAGGAGAAACTGATTCGCGTCGAAACTCTCCTCCTAATTGTTTAGCAACTATTTTGAAATATTTTGTGCCTTTGCTTTCTAACTTTGATTTAATTCCTGAACCGTTATCTTTGACCCACAATTTGTATTTATTTTCACTATAAACACCTGATGCTTGAATGCGCTTAACTCCTTCGGCATGTTTACCAACATTACATAAAGCTTCTTCCAAAAACAGACATATTCCCCGCTTATCTTCTATAGTTAAATACTTATCATCAATTGGGTCAAAATTGCGTATTTTTACTTTTAAAGTTTTAAAATGCTCAAAATCTTGACGTTCTAATGTACTGGAGTAAACTTCATATAATAAATCATGTAGTGGTCTGTTTAATTCGAGTATTAATCCGCTACCTAAACGCAAGCTTTCTTCTGTGGTTAATGCTTCTAGTTTGAGAAATTCACCAATTTCCCGAATTTCTCGATCGAGTTTTTCAAATTGCCCAACTAGTTGTTCGTAAGGAACATCTTTAGCACGCAGATGCTTTAATCCATAGGCAAGGGTTTGTAAAGGCCCATTATGAATAATGCTAAAAGTGTTTTGAATGGTGTTTTGACGTTCGTTAATTTGCGATCGCAAAAATCTATCATGCTGGTAAAATGCAAAAGCACTCAAACCTACTCCATTGATGGCTAATATCAGAAAACTAGGTGCTACAGGAATCCATACACCCCACACCCACAGCATCACATACCCGCAGGCAAACAGACAAAATACTGCTACACCCACACTCAGTAAATTTCTCCACACAGATTGGGTAAGCCGTCCGATAAAGATGGGCAAAAAACCCCAAATAAATATCCATGTATATTCTCCGAACTCTCCCCAACTATGCAACATTGTTCGGCCATCTATTACACTACTAAGAATTTGACTAATGACATGAGCGTGATAGTCAATGCCATAAATTTGACCGCTTAATTTTAAATTAGGCAAAGCAGATGTATAAAAAATATCGCCTGCACTCATATTGCGGTTGCCAACTAAGACAATGCGATCGCGCAATAATTCGGCATTAACTTGACCAGTGAGAATATCGCGCAACGACACAACATTAAAAGGTTGCTTCTGGTTGCGGAAGTTCATTAAAATTGATACTCCCCCATCATCAACACTGACGTATCCGCCAAAATTACGGTTAATTCGAGGTAATTCAATCTCACTGAATCTGATTGTATTCGGGTCATTTTTTCCAGTTTGCAATTCAATTCCTGTCGCCTTTAAATACTTAATAACTAACTGCAATGCCAAGGAATATTTATCTTCACTGATATTCTGAGGATTCGGCGTATATAATAAATAGCGTCGATTTTTGCTATCCTCATCATTAGGTAAATCGACAAATCCAACCCGTTCGGGTGGTAAATTCTGGGGTGGTGAAATTTCACCGGGTTGTAAAACTTTTTCAATGCCAATAATATTAGAATTTGTTCGTAATATCTGCGCTAGTTGTTTGCCACCAGGTTCTACAGGCACATTTTTGAAGATATCCAGCCCAATCGCTAGCGGTTTATAAGTTTCCAACTTGGACAGTAACTCTGCAATTTTCTGATCTGGAATTGGATATTGCTTAACCCATTCAATATCTTTTTCGTCAATACCTACAATTACTACACGTTCATCAAGTTTTTCTACCGGACGCAGACGTAACATGGTATCTAAAAACATCCATTCTAAAGATTGCATTCCTCCAACCATACGTATTAAGGTTGCCAAAATCAATACTACTATTCCTGGGCGTGCAGCAAGAGACCACAACCCAAATTCTTGGTAAATGCGATTCCAGATTCTCCTTCTCATCTAGTTTTTTTCCGCATTCATTTTCTCTGTATTAATCAATTAAGCCTTCTTCACGGGAACGAATTTCGGTTTGGATTCGCATATTTTTACCACCTTGCTTGCAGTCTTCAGGGTACACTCCTAAAACATCCTGAATTTTCGTCCAGTAAGTACGTACTGCTCTTTCTGATTTATACATTTGCTCGGCGATCGCTTTATCTGTCAAACTCTCTTCAAAAGCCAACCGCAATACTTCCAACCATTCTGGTTTGAGTTCTATACTCTTTTTGATATCTTTCGTGTGAGTTCCACCATTAAGGGCCAAATTAAGGCGCATTAGCATTTCATCTTCGGGTAATCCTTTATCTGCGATCGCAAACCCACCCTGATGATTATCAATCTCGTGTTTGATCCGAATTAACGCCTTCACATAACTAGTTTGCACCATGACATTCTGATGGGTAAATTCTTGGAGTAAAATTTGCAACAGCTTAATTCCAGTATCAATTTCTGCTGTCTCCCCTTGCTGATCGGGAATGGATAAATCCATCACAATCAAGTGAAACTGGTGAAAATTAAGTTGAGAAAGTGTCTCTTTTCCAGTCTGAGCCTTAATAATAGTAGCTTTGGGATACTCTCGACTTAATACATCAAGAGTACCAGTTAAAATTAATTGATGGTCATCGACAACAAGAATATCCAGTTGTTTTTCCACTGACAAATTTCCATAAAATTGATGTTCTTTGAAATTTATGCTTACCATGTTTTCACTTAAATTAATTTAAATTAAAGTTTCCTTAAGCTTTATGAGAAATCTCGTCCTTTAAGAGGATATTTCAAAAGTTTTGGGCGAATATAATTCGCTACTACACTGGCATTGTTCGCCTCCGTGGACTAACACAAAATCAACTTATTCAACCCACGGAGGTGGGTTTTGTTTGTGTAGCCGCGATTTCTAATCGCCAAGGCTGGTATTAAATTAGACCTTTCAAACAGCCTCTAAGGTGTTTAGCTTATCTTGTATCTTTGCTCCTTAACTTCACTTTTTGAAGTATGCGCTTATTTTAATTGGATATGAATTTCCAAGCTATGCAGAAAAGTGCAAGAATATATACCACTAATAATATTTTGTTAATCCAGATGCAATACAGTTCAGAATGAGCAACAAAACACTTGTCTTGACGGCGATTTATGGCGTCTCGAAAACCCAAGCGTATTGAATCCAGATGTGGATTGTCGCAAAGCCAGTAAACAGAAATTAAATGAAAGTAGTATTAAGCACAAAACACTGATTAAACGCCCCGCTACCACTAACAGCACTTTCAAGTCAGGAGGCATGAGGAATCCCCATAAATTTGTTTTCTCAAGACGCTCACTGATTTTTGATTTGTTTAGATGTAGCTTCCATAAAATCTAGAAAAACTTTTATGAGCTTATGGATACCTTCGCTACCTCCTGCGATTAAACCTCCCGTCAGTAATGCATCTAAACAACGAAAAATAACTACTTGTATGGGATTATCTAAATCAATAACTACAAGTGGTTCAATTGAGCGAATACCGATTGCACTAATTAAAAGACCGAATAAAAGGGATGTCCATAGAGCAATTATTCGCGTATCAGATTTATAGGCTGTTCTTTGACGCTCTTTTTCATTTATTCCATCCATTTGTGGCTTGAATATGTTTAATGCGTCTTGTTGACTTTGTGTAAAATTTTGAATGATTTGCTGTTCTAAAGTCATTCCTTCAGGCGGTAATCCACTGCTTTGATTTGATTCCCAAGAAGAAAGCTGTTTTTGTTGGACTTCCATAAGTCTTATCTTCTCAGATACTAGAGCCTTTTCTTGCTGAATACTAATATCTAACTGTTCGACAAATGCACCACGCCAAGTAGTTAGAAAAACTTCTAAAGAGCGTTCCAATAACAAAGAAATAAATAATTGTAAGGTAAGTAACTGAATAATATCATTAACCCCAAATGGTTTTAAAAGGAATGGTTTAGATGATAACCAAGTGGAAAAAGTTACTACTAGAAAACTAATAATGATTAATACAATAAATAGAGGAGATTCTGGAGAAAGCTTTCGCAACGTATCTATACTCCTGTTTCGCGTCACAATATCTAACACAGCCTAGAGGTGGGAACTACACCTGCTGAGTAACTTAACAACGTTAATTTGATAGAACAGTAAATAATTTATTACCCAACTCTTTTTTCTAGGAGTGTAATGGCTACGTCACGCACCCCCACTTTCCTCTCGAAAAGATGCCTTGAGGACAGGAAAGCGATTAGAACAAGCAGCAACTAAAAACCCCTCCAAGCTCGGCTACCGTGTATACACAAGTCCAGCCACGAGTTTCCAGCCAAGAAAGATAGATTCAAATTCCCAGATAAGCTGTTGTGATTATAGTTTGCACATTGAGGCGGCCGGGGAGTAGGGTGTAAGGTAGAGGATAATCATGCTGTGATGCAATTTGCAGGTGCAACAGCTTATCTAGGTTACTTCAATCGATAACCTCTGTGAGTCAAATTTCCACAATCTATCTTTAACTGCACGGTATTGGGATAAAATTGATTGATCGCTTTTTCAGTAAGAAAGAAAAAGTCCACTACCCTAAATTAGAGTTGAGAGCGAAAAGTGGATCTATGAAAGAAGATGCTATAGAGATCGCTGGTTTTCACGCTCATGTTTACTTCGATACTGCCAGTCAGGATGTAGCTGCGCGTGTACGTGAAGGATTGGGCGCTAGGTTTGACGTGCAACTCGGACGCTGGTTTGACCACCCCATTGGCCCCCACCCACAGGGGATGTATCAAGTTGCTTTCTTACCGAATCAATTCGATCGAGTCGTTCCTTGGTTAATGCTCAATCGTGAGGGATTGGATATTCTTGTCCACCCAAATACAGGCGATGCTGTCTCCGATCATACGGAGCATTCTTTATGGTTAGGAAAAAAGCTAGATTTGAATATTGAGTTTCTTCGACAGGTTAGTTCAACTTCATCTAATTAAGGGAAGTAACCGACTTTATTGAGTAAAAGTTCTGAACTGGGGCGTGAAACTTTTTCTATTGTGATTAATAAAGTCCAATTTCTTGATAAATATAAGTTTCAGCCTATACTTAAGAATAAGAATTAAATAACATACAATTGATGTCCCTGGTTTACCTCACCCTCAATCCCTCTTTTTATAAAAGAGAGGGAGGCTAGAGACAGGATGAAGTTTTCCATCTTATTTAATTCACGTTCCTTAAGTTAAGTCTAGCGGAAAATAACTCCTCTTGTAGAGATGGCAAGAGGAGTTATTTTCTAAGAGATCTGTGGTATTGTAACGTTCTGCATCCGCAATAAATAGTTATTCTTGCCTACTTACTTGCTTGAGTAAAGCTATCCACATATCAGATGGATCGGAATAGTAATCAATTTCTTCAACTTGATATTGATAAGATTCACAACCTTCTCGTAAGATAATGCGATCGCAGGGTTTGATGCCTATCCCTACTCCAGTCATGTAGCCAATCATTCCTTCATTGAGGCGCTCAAATACGTAGTCGCTCCCCCAAATTTGTTGACTATAATCGTGTATTCTATTCTTCTGTTTTAATTTTGTGGCTGAAGAGATAACCAAAGATAATTTATTTAAAAAACTAAAACTTAAGTTCATACCTATCCTAATTGAAGAGAAGGCACTTAATAAAAATTAAAAAGTAGAATTGATAATTTATAAAGCTAACTTACTTAAAGTTACGGTAATTTTAACCGTAAATTCAACTGTAAAACCACCTAATTATTAGATAAAGTTTTGTGAGATATGAGTGTTGATTACTTAACAATATTATAAAGTTTTTGGATCTTGAAAATGTCGTTTAGGTATATTTTTTAATATAAATAGTATTTAGTATCTACTTGTGGGTTTTTAGGGCTACATCTATCTGCTTCAGTAATACTTCTAGGGTGGAGGAGTTATCTAAAACAACATCTGCATGAGCCACTTTTTCTTCAATAGATAATTGGCTGTTAATCCTAGCTTGTGCCTGATCTCTATTTAAATGGTTTCGCTGTATCAATCTTTGTAGTTGTTGCTCTTGAGAACAACGCACTACCCAGATTTCTGTAACTAAATCAGTCATCCCAGCTTCAAATAATAGAGGCACTACTAACACCAATATTTGTGAGGAAGACTGGGAAATTGCTTTGAGGAAGCGATCGCGCACGTCAGGGTGAATCAAATTGTCTATCCAGTTGCGTTCATCTTGACGATTAAAGATAATTTCGCCTAGCTTTTGGCGGTTGAGGCTGCCATCTGGTAGTAAAATTTGTTCGCCGTAACGCCCTGCAATCGCACCCAGAATCGGCGAACCTAAAGATACTGCCTCTCTAGCATAAATATCTGCATCCAAAATCGGCAAATTATAAACGCTAGCTAAATAATTGGTGACAGTGGTTTTGCCTGTGGCAATACCTCCAGTTAAGCCGATTATACGTTTAGGCATTGGGGATTAGGGATTAGGGATTGAGGATTGAGGATTGGGGATTGGGGATTGAGGATTAGGGATTGGGAACAGACTTCTTCAATAATTCTTCCTTGTCCTTGATTCCCAGTACCCAATCCCCAGTCCCCAATCCCTCATCTAAGAATTTGTCGCCCATAGGATCAGTGCTTCGGTTAAACCATCTAAAGTATATTCTTCAGCTTCTACATCCACACGTCCGAATAAAGTATGGCAAGTTTTGGAGGTTTGGGGGCCGATAGAGGCAATACAAACGCCCTCTAAGAGTTGGCTAGCATCAGAGTTGTGGGAAAATATGTTGTTAGTAAGTTGACAGAAAAATTGCACAGTTTTAGAACTGGCAAAGGTAATTATGTCTACCTTGCGGTTTTGCAGAGCCAACTCTGCTGCACGTGGAATACTACTAGGACAACAAGATTGATATGCAGCAACTTCTGTTACCTTTGCTCCCTTGATAGTTAATTCCTTAACTAAAACTTCTCTTCCACCGCTTTCAACTCTGGGAAATAAAACCGTTTTACCATCCAGTTGCTCTGGGAAATTTTCTACTAAAGAATCGGCAACAAAATTGGGGGGAATAAAATCTGCTTGCAGAGAGCGTTGTTTGAGACTTTGGGCTGTTTTCTCACCAACAACGGCAATTTTGACACCTGCTAAGGCACGGGTATCTTTACCTTGGGCATTTAGCCTTTCAAAAAAGTAGTCTATGCCATTGGTAGAAGTGAGAATTAACCAGTCGAAGTCAGATAAATGAGCGATCGCACGATCTAAAGCTTCCCAATTGGAAGGCGGGCCGATTTCTAAGGTAGGCATTTCGATGACTGTTGCACCTAATGCGATCAGGCGATCGCTAAATTGACTCGACTGGCTAACTGAACGTGTCACTAAAATTATTTTACCAGTAAGAGGAGATTGGGAGAAGTTGCTTGACATAGCAGGGAGGCTAAAAGTTTTGGCTGTAGTCGAATCCTGACAATCTATTTTCTCAGGTTGTAAGTACTTGCGTAGCCCAACAACTTCGCCAATCACAATTACCGCTGGAGAAAGGGATAATCCGGTGGTTTGTTCCAAAATATTGCCTAGTTGCGCTGTCCAAATTTGTTGATTAGGAGTTCCCGCCCAACGGATGATGGCAATGGGTGTTAAGTGTGATCGCCCGTGCCGCATCAGTTGATCTACAATCTCTGCTAGATGCTGCCCTCCCATCAAAATTACCAGTGTCTCTAACCGTGAAAGTGCCTCCCAGTCTAAAACCTCTGGTTCATGCGCTGTCAATACTGCAAAAGCGCGGCTTAACACCGGATCTGTCAGGGGAATTCCTGCTAACAAAGGTGCTGCAAGGGCTGAGGAAATTCCTGGTATCAGTTCAAAATCACAACCGGATGCTTTCAACGCTTCAATTTCAGAAGTGCAACGCCCAAAAATCAACGGATCGCCTGATTTCAGCCTTACAACTTGTTTTCCTTGCAGACAGTGGGTTACAAGTAACTTGTTAATTTCTCCTTGGCTTGTACTGGGTTTACCACCGCGTTTGCCAACATCCAACTTGAGGCAATCATCTGGTACGCACTGCAATAATTGAGCATCTACTAAAGCATCGTAAACCAACACCTGAGCAGCAGCTAAAAGATTGTAGGCTTTTACTGTCAGGTATGCCACATCTCCAGGCCCAGCACCTACGAGGTAGACTTTCCCCCTTTCTTGATTCACAATCATTTGTCATTTGTCAATAGTTCTTCTTCCCCAATTCCCAGTCCCCATTACCCCTTATCCCCAGAGGGGGCCCCACCTTCCCCAATCCCCTTTCTTCAATTCGTTCGGGTATTAATTTTTTGAATGAGCTGATCGACTTGCTCAACCATCTCCTTGTTTTCTTCTGCTTGGAATAACTCTCTGGCTTTTTTGAAATTTAAAATCGCTTCTTCTAGCTGTTTTTCTCTGCCCAAAGTGATGGCTAAATTATAGTAAGCATAAGCATAGTTGGGTACGAGGCTAATAGCTTTTTTGTAATGTGCGATCGCTTCTTGTGGCTTACCTTGATCGTCCATCGCATTTGCCAAACCCGTGTAAGCTTGTGCATGTTTCGGATCGAGGCGAATCGCTTGAGTATATTCGGCGATGGCTTGGGGTAACTGCTCTTGAGCGTATAAAGCACTTGCTAAATTATAGTGAGCGTCTGCATACTTGGGATTGAAACTTATAGCTTTTTTGTATTGTGCGATCGCATTTTCTAGCTTGCCTTGAGCGTATAGAGCATTTCCCAAGGCGTTATAACCTGCTGGATTTTTCGGATCGAAGCTAATGGCTGCTGTATATTCTGCGACTGCTTCTGTTGGTTTTCCTTGAGCGTACAAAGCGTTACCTAAATAATAGTGAGCGTCTGCATACTTGGGATCAAAGCTTATGGCTTTTTTGTATTGTGCGATCGCTTCTTCTAGTTTGCCTTGATCGTATAAAACAGTTCCCAAACGTGCGTAAGTCGGGGCATAATCTGGTTTAAGGCGAATCGCTTGAGTATATTCGGTAATTGCTTCTGTGAGCTTGCCTTGAGCGTAGAAAGCATTTCCTAAGTTATAGTGAGCTTCAGCATACTTGGGTTCGAGGTTAATGGCTTTTTTGTATTGTGCGATCGCTGCTTCTAATTGATCTACTCTCGCTAAAGTCAAACCCAAATTAAAGTATGCTCCAGAATCTTGAGGATCGAGGCTAATGGCTTTTTTGTATTGTGCGATCGCTTCTTGTGGTTTACCTTGATCGTCGAGGGTATTTCCCAAACCAATATAAGCTTGTGCAAAGTTGGGTTGCAGTTCAATTGCCCTCCGAAAAGCCGCCTCCGCTCCTTTGAAATCTCCTTGTTTATAGAGATTATTTCCTTGCTCAAAGTTAGCCTCTGCGTTTTTGTTCTGAGGAAGTGCTGCTCGATCTGAGTCTGGAATTTTTGCTAAAACAACGCCAACATCTTTACCAAAGGTAGTATTTCCATTGCTCAAACACAAGCAGATAATAGCTGCTACCAGTAGATTCTTATTTCTCAGCATTTTTCTTACCTTACCTGCTTGCTTTACACTTAATATCAAGTTCGGCTAATGGCCATCACAAAATACCCTAACCCCTCTGTGCTGGCTCCGAAAGGAGCAAAAGCGTAGCTTTGGGTTATAGTACAAATTATAAGTGATTAGGCTAACTTGATACAAGTGTACTCTCATATAATTGTTTATTTGTACACAATAGATGGAGCTTTATTAGGAGTAAAAAATCGTTTTTTAGGTAATTGCTGATACTTTTATTCCCATAAGTTTAATACAGCAGTTTTCATGTATTTGAACTACATCTGTCGTAAGGGCACAGCAATGCTCATTAGTTTAAACTTAACGCGAAACCGATTGTCCGCCCGGAATTAAAATTCCCGTCTCATAACCAAAGTCATCTGAAGATGACTAAATATCGCCAAAAATCTCCAGTCTACTTCAGTAAACTTAAGCTAAAATCCAAAAAAATTTATTTCCGGGCGGGCATGGAAGGCAACAGATAAGCTATTTCCAGCTTAAGTTGACACCTATGAGCAATGCTGTGCCCCTACCGCGTAGTCTATTTACCTGAAAATAGCTGTAATGTGAATGCGGTTAGTTAAAAAAATGACTTTAAATCAAGAGTTAAACTTTAACTTACCTGTATTGCAATAGACTTGGGTTTTCGAGACGCGATAAATCGCCGTCTCTACAAGTGTTTTGGACTGAACTGAACTGTATTGACTTAATATTGGAACATAATTAAGATAGACACTCGGAAATTCCCAAATAAAAACCATTCCCATCATTATGGTGAGAATTGCAAAAAAATTAGGAGACAGAACAGGAAAATTTAATCTTCACAATTCTCATTCAACTTAAGATTCACTTGACTTAATACTCATTTTATCTAACAATTTAGTGATTTTTTGAGCTTTTTCAGGTTGCCGCTGTTTTTGTAATAAATCTTTAGCTTGTATCAGGTTAGTTTTCGCTTCTTCTTCTCGCTTTTGCTGCATGAGAATGTTTGCCAGACGCAAGTAAGCATCAGGATTTTTCGGGCTGCGGCGAATTACTTCTTGGAATAATTCTGTTGCTTCTTTTACTTGTCCTTGCTGGTTTAAAACATCTCCCAAAAACAAACGCACGACATCATTTGTAGAGTTGATGGAAATCACTTTGCGAAAGGCTGCTTCTGCACCTTGGTAATCTTTTGCTTGAGCAAGATTGATGCCTTTTTGAAACAAGTCTGAGGTTATCAAAGTTTTCCAAGCGAAATAACCAAGGATTGACAGACTGAGAACAACTACAACAGCAGCGATAATCGAACTAGTGGGAAAGGTTTCTAGCATTGTCTAAGCCAAAAGACAGGCGATAGGAAAAATCAGATATTCCATAAAAAAGAGTTTCCAGATAAATTGGTAGAATTGAGCGATCGCACTTTTATCTTGTAAGTCTACCGTCAAACTCCGCAACCACAGCCAAGCCAACAGCCCCAAATGAGTAACTATCAAGAATATGGGATTAACTGAGGCGACGTGTAGCACCCCAACCAGAATAATTCCCAAATAGCAGGCAGTTATTACCCAAAGAGACAAATTAAACACAGCTTGCGAGCCGAGTTTGATGGTGAAAGTAGTAATATTGTAGAGGCGATCGCCTTCCATATCGGGGATATCTTTAAAAATCGCGATCGCAAAGGTAAACACCAAAATAAATAACGTCAGCACCCATACCACAGGCGGAATTGTTTGGCTTTGGTGCAACGCCCAACTGTAATGCAGATATAACCCTAAGTTCACAATCGTACCGCGCACCGAAAAAATACACAGCGCCGCCCAAACGGGAAACTGTTTCAAGCGAATTGGCGGTAAAGAATAAGCAGTACCAATGGCCAAACTAATCGCCACCATCCCCAATAAGAACGGGCCAGTTAGCCACGCCACAACCAGCGCCAAAATCCCAGTAGAAGCAACAATTAATTGCCCTGTTTGCTGAGAAAACTCACCAGATGCTAGGGGTAAATGAGGCTTATTAATCTTGTCAATTTCCACATCTTCTAATTGATTCAGCCCCACAATGTAGACATTGCCACACAGACAAGCAATCCATGCGCCCAACAAAGGGAGTAGTGAATACCTTGTAGAGACGCGATTCATCACGTCTATATTTATCGCACCTGTACTAATGGCAACAGCAATTAAATATAAACCCAAAACACTTAGGCTTGTACCAATAATTGTGTGCGGGCGAGAGAATTTCCAGAAAGCGTATAACCACTGGAAATATGATTGAACGGGTTTGCCTGATAAAGGGCTGTTTTGAGAACTCTGGCTCATGAGTAGCTTAAATACTGTATTCTGGCTAGTTGTTAATCATTGTTACAGAATTTGGTCATTAACAAGAACCAAAAACCTACATAGTATCTAAGTAAGCCGATGAGAAAAATTTAATGTATATTATGAAGAAATATAAATTAGCTGTAGGGTGTGTTATGCCGTAGGCTAACGCACCTGAGATTGTTGACGATGGAGCGCTTGGCGACAACACACCCTACATTAAAATTCCTTAATATAGCTGGAAATATTACCACAAAGTTACTTATATCTTCGGTTCTTCAGTACCTTTGATGCTCAAGTTCCAGTTAAAAATCTCAGAAGTCTCGCCATTTGCAGGTGGAGCTTTTACCATAGTGCTGAGTACTGATCTTACTCAGCACTCAGCACTCTAAGCCGTTGCGCTTTGCTTCACACAACCGACATTTTTCACAAAGCCAAGCGTATTGAACTATAGAATTGCTATTTGATTGGCTCTCCACCAAGATAAAAATATCCCCGACTTCTTTAAGAAGTCAGGGATCTTTTTGTTCATAACTATTTTTTAAATGCTGTATCAGCACCTACTAATTATCATCTTTACGCTTATCGTAAGGCTCACCTGTAAAAGGTTGTATCCCAATAACAGGATAGGCATCATCCGTAGGGCCAAAAATCCGCATCGCAGCTTCAGAAATATACTGAGTTATGTTAGCAATGATTTTGGAAATAGCCATAATATTTGACTCCTCTTTTCGAGTCACTTCAATGGTGATGCCTATACTGTAATGCTAATATTTAAAGCTGGCTCTAATTCTCAATATATTGAGAATTTATGCAATGTTTATTTAGATAAGTTCGCAATACTTTAGCTTCTTAAAAAGCCAAACTTTTATCTTCGATTCTAATTGTAACATAGTTATTTCTTCAACCCTAGTCGAGGAAAGAGGCTGGCAAACAAACTTTCTCTGACAGAATCTTGTTTTTTTCATTAGCCGCCCGTTCCGATTAACATTATTGCTAGCTATTACTATTAAAAAATATTAAATATTTGATAAAGTTAGTATTAATTTGACTATGAATCTGCCTTTTGACAGCGATCTGAGAAAATATACTTGCTGGGAGTTGACATTATTTATGGTAAATATTACCATAAATGAAAGAAGCATCTTGTAAGGAAGCTCTTGCATGACAACTTTGCCAGATTTGAATTATGTACATAAACAGCAAAGCCAGCAGAACCAGGAATTAAACCTCTCTGCGGATGACTACAGCTTGCTGACCGACCTTTACCAGTTAACGATGGCAGCTTGTTACACAGGTGAAGGTATAGAACAACGACGGGCAAGCTTTGAATTGTCTGTCAGACGATTGCCAGAGGGTTTTGGTTATTTAATTGCAATGGGGCTAACACAGGCATTGGAATATTTAGCCAAAATCCGCTTTAGTTCCGCGCAAATTGCGGCATTACAGGCAACGGGAATTTTTGCTCACGCAGGCGATCGCTTTTGGTCACTTTTAGCTGAGGGAAAATTTACGGGTGACGTTTGGGCAGTACCAGAAGGGACAGCTGTGTTTGCCAATCAACCACTGTTGCGGGTGGAAGCACCCCTGTGGCAAGCCCAACTAGTAGAAACTTACCTTTTAAATACGATTAATTACCAGACTTTGATTGCCACAAGAGCAGCGCGGCTGCGGGATATTGCGGGGGAATCAGCAACACTTTTAGAATTTGGCACAAGACGAGCATTTAGTCCCCAAGGGTCTTTGTGGGCGGCGCGGGCGGCGTTGGCGGGTGGGTTAGATTCCACTTCCAATGTGTTAGCAGCGCTACAACTGGGAGAAAAGCCAAGTGGTACGATGGCACACGCCCTGGTGATGGCGTTGTCAGCAATAGAAGGCACTGAAGAACAAGCCTTTAGTGCATTTCATCGATATTTTCCGGGTGCGCCATTGCTGATTGATACTTACGATACCATTGCTGCTGCCGGGCGCTTGGCCGAAAAAGTAAATTCTGGGGAAATGCAATTAACAGGAGTGCGATTGGACTCAGGAGATTTAGTTACCTTATCAAAACAGGTGCGATCGCTCCTTCCCGGTGTGCCAATTTTTGCTAGTGGCGACTTGGATGAGTGGGAAATTGCCAGATTAAAAGCTGCTGGGGCGCAAATTGATGGTTATGGACTGGGAACGCGACTAGTTACAGGTTCGCCTGTAAATGGAGTCTATAAACTTGTAGACATTGATGGCATCCCAGTGATGAAGCAGTCTAGTGGTAAGGTTACTTATCCGGGACGCAAGCAGATTTTTCGCTCATTTACAGGAGGTAAGGTAAAAGCAGACAGGTTGGGACTCTTAGGTGAAAGTTTTCTGGACGAAGAACCTTTGTTGCAGTTGGTAGTGCAAGAAGGTGAACGAGTGCAGCCGTTGGAGTCGTTGGCAACAATTCGTCAACGTACCGCCGCCTCAGTTGCCAGTTTGCCACAACAAACACGGCGCTTGGATCATCCTGTAGCTGTAGAAGTGGAGATTTCTGAGGGGTTACGGGTGTTAACTGAAGAAACTAAGAAACGAACCGCCAAGGACGCAAAGTAAGATGATGAGAGTTGCTTTGTTTGGTACTAGTGCCGATCCACCAACTGCTGGACATCAAAAAATTCTGAGTTGGTTGTCTGAGGGTTATGATTGGGTAGCGGTTTGGGCCGCGGATAATCCATTTAAGTCCCATCAAACACCTTTGGAACATCGGGCGGCAATGTTACGATTGTTAATTGCGGATATAGACGCACCACGCCACAATATTGCTTTAGAACAAGAATTGAGTAGCTTTAGAACACTGGAAACAGTAGAAAAAGCAAAGGTTATTTGGGGTGAGGATGCTGAATTAACAATGATCATTGGTTCAGATTTACTGAGTCAGCTACCACGTTGGTATCGCATTGAAGATTTGTTACAGGAAGTGCAACTACTGATTGTACCGCGACCCGGATATGCAATAGATGAATCTAGTTCAGAGGTAGTGCAAAAGCTGGGAGGGAAAATTGCGATCGCTAGTCTGACCGGTCTAGATGTTTCCTCAACAGCGTACCGCGAACATGGAGATTCTCAAGCCCTCATAGCCCCTGTAGTTGCCTATATTAATCGAGAGCATTTGTACGAATGCCAGGACGTTCACAAAAAAAGATACCAACTCCGTTAAACCAACAACCTTTGGCCGATTTCAAGGTTGGTGTTGATAATGTAATTTTTTCTGTAGATACTGTACAAAATCGGCTGTTAGTTCTCCTAGTAATGCGACAGCAAGAACCATTTTTAAATCATTGGAGTCTTCCCGGTACTTTGGTACGTCCCGGAGAGTCTTTAGAAGATGCCGCCTATCGCATTATGGCAGAGAAAATTAAGGTCAATAATCTCTACTTAGAACAACTGTATACATTTGGCGGGCCGAATCGCGATCCACGGGAAGCAACTGATAGTTATGGTGTGCGTTATCTATCAGTTAGTTATTTTGCCCTAGTGCGATTTGAAGAAGCCGAATTAATTGCCGATCGCATGACTGGTATAGCTTGGTATCCAGTCAAACAAGTGCCGCAACTAGCTTTTGACCATAATGAAATTCTGGCCTATGGACATAGGCGGTTGCGAAATAAATTAGAGTATAGCCCGGTGGCTTTTGAAGTCTTGCCAGAAATGTTCACCTTGAATGATTTATATCAGTTATACGCCACAGTTTTAGGTGACAATTTTTCCGATTATTCTAATTTTCGGGCACGTCTACTCAAGTTAGGTTTTTTATGCGATACCGGAATTAAGGTATCGCGGGGTGCTGGCCGTCCAGCTAGCTTGTACAAGTTTGACGCTGAAGCTTTTGCCCCCTTAAAAGATAAACCTTTAGTGTTTATTTAGCAAATCAGTTTGCTGAGTCCAAAATCCTGCAATACCCTTCGGTTAAGATCCCCCCGCCTGCGGCGACCCCCTTCTTAAGGGGGTAAAAGAGGGTTATAAACCCCATTTTTAAGGGGGGTTGGGGGGATCTTCAAAATATTAAAACGTTAACCGAACCGTATTGCAAAGTCCTGAGTAACTTCTTTTGACTCTTGACAAATGACAAATGACCAATGACTAATAACAAATAATATGAAAATAGCGATCGCTCAAATTAATCCTACTATCGGTGATTTACTTTTAAATGCCCAAAAAATCCTGGAGGCGGCACAACGAGCAGCATCTAGCGGTGCGCGTTTGTTGTTGACACCAGAACTTTCTTTGTGCGGCTATCCACCAAGAGATTTATTACTAAATCCTAGTTTTGTGGAAGCGATGGGCATTACTTTACAAAACTTGGCTCAGGATTTACCACCAAATTTAGCTGTGTTGGTAGGAACTATTGAACAGAACCTCGAAGCGTCTATTACTGGCGGTAAAAGTTTATTTAATAGCATGGCTTTGTTAGAAAATGACAAGGTTAAGCAAGTTTTTCATAAGCGACTTTTGCCTACTTACGATGTATTTGATGAACGTCGCTATTTTGAACCAGGCTTGCAAGCTAATTATTTCACTTTAGATAATATCGATATTGGCGTAACTATTTGCGAAGATTTATGGAACGACGAGGAATTTTGGGGCAAACGTAGTTATGCAGTAAATCCGATTGCTGACTTAGCTATTTTAGGTGTAGATTTGATTGTAAATTTGTCTGCTTCGCCTTACACGGCTGGCAAGCAGCAGTTTCGTGAAACTATGCTCAAGCATAGTGCAATACGTTTTCAACAACCAATGATTTATGCTAATCAGGTTGGCGGAAATGATGACCTAATTTTTGATGGGCGAAGTTTTGCTTTGAATCGTCAAGGTGAAGTTATATCTCGCGCCCGTGGTTTTGAGACTGATTTATTAGTCGTGGAATTTGACGAAGCACAACGTGATTTGCAGTTGGGTTCTGTAGCACCGATATATGAATCGGAAGATGAAGAAATTTGGCAAGCATTGGTTTTAGGAGTGCGAGATTACGCTCGTAAGTGTCGCTTTTCTAAAGTAGTGTTGGGTTTAAGTGGGGGGATTGACTCTGCAATAGTAGCTGCGATCGCCACGGCTGCACTTGGTAAAGAAAATGTCCTCGGTGTTCTCATGCCTTCCCCTTATAGTTCGGAGCATTCCATCAGTGATGCTGTGGCATTAGCCGAAAACTTGGGGATTAAAACTAATCTTTTACCAATTGGCGAGTTAATGCAAGGCTTCGATCAAACATTAGGTGAATTGTTTGCGGGTACGGAGTTTGGACTGGCTGAAGAGAATATCCAATCGCGGATTCGCGGTAATTTATTAATGGCGATCGCTAATAAATTTGGTTATCTGCTTTTATCTACCGGTAACAAATCAGAAATGGCGGTTGGTTACTGTACCCTTTACGGCGATATGAATGGCGGGTTAGCGGTGATTGCAGATGTTCCGAAAACCCGTGTGTATTCACTTTGCCAATGGTTAAATCGCAATAATGAAATCATCCCGCAAAACGTCTTAACTAAACCACCCAGCGCCGAACTCAAACCAGGCCAAGTGGATCAAGATTCTCTACCGCCTTACGAAGTTTTGGACGATATTTTGCAACGCCTGATTCACAACCACCAATCAGCAGCGCAAATTGTCGCAGCCGGTCACGATGCGGTGATTGTAGATAGAGTAATCCAAATGGTAGCGCGGGCTGAATTTAAACGGCGACAAGCACCCCCCGGCTTAAAAATCACCGATCGCGCCTTTGGAACAGGTTGGCGAATGCCAATTGCTAGTAACTGGGTTGGTGTCAAAAACGTTTACCAGGCTAAAACCATAGCTACACCTACCTTAGTCTATCGGGATGGACAAGATGCCCATCCGCAAATCAATATTGGTTAAGGGAACTCTAAGAAATAAATTATCCAATATTGTGGGGTGGGCGACACGATAACCTAGTCCATAAGGCGGCCGAGACGCCCACCCCACAAGAGTTAATTGGATACTTTTTTATTTGGAAGTCCCTTAGCACCCTGCCACCCATGCAAGATTGGCATAGTAAACAATCCCCATGCCAAACCCGTAATTAACCCAAAAGGCGTAACTAGATAATTATTAAAATTCCACAAACCAAAAACTTGTGCTGCCAATTCCAAAGGATAAGACATCATCAGCACACTTGCGATCGCCACACCACTCCAGCCATACTGACTCAACCAGTAAAATCCCTTACTACCAGTTATGCCATACAGCAGACGAGTAATCAGCAAACCCGTGACAGTGCCGTAGCAGCGCATACACACAGCCATAATAAACGGTGGTGCTAAATCTAACCCCATATCTGGTTGCGGACAGACATGATTACCCATGAAATAAATGATGTCCGCAATTCCAGGAAGCAAAGACACTCCAGACGCAGCCAAAAAGGGAGCGATAGGCGGGCCAAAAACCATTCCTATCAACAAGAAATCAGCAATCAAACTGACCCAATTAACCTGCAACTCTTCACTAAAAGCTACTCTTGTCATCTCCCTTTCTCTGCGTCCTCTGCGGTTCGTTCTTTTAACCTACCTTATTCACATAAGGACTTGTCAACTTATCCAACTGCTGAATTAGCAGACTGAGGAATAAACCCACATCTGTCACCACACCCACCGATTCTACAGAACCGCGATCGCTTAACTTAGTTACCACAGCTGGATTAATATCTACACACACCATCTTCACACCCGCCGGGGTCATATTCCCCACGCCAATGGAGTGCAGCATCGATGACAACATCAAAATCATCTCTGCACCTTCTAAATGTTTGGCATATTCCTCCTGTGCTTGAATCAAATCCATTACGGTATCAGGTAAAGGCCCGTCATCCCGAATCGATCCCGCAAGCACAAAAGGTATATTATTGTGGACACATTCATACATCACGCCACTTTTAATTGCTCCCGCCTCCACAGCTTTCGGAATGCTGCCATAACGGCGGATACTATTAATTACCTTCAGGTGATGGCGGTGTCCACCACGAACGGCGACACCCCGCTTCATGTCCACACCTAAAGAAGTGCCCATGATATTTTGTTCGATGTCGTGAACTGCGATCGCATTTCCACCCAACAACGCTTGCACATATCCTTCCCGAACTAGTTGCGCCAGGTGTTCGCCGCCACCAGTGTGAATCACCACCGGGCCAGCCGTGACAACTACTTTACCACCAGCATCGCGGATTTTACGCAATTCCCAAGCCACTTGCTCAACGACTAATTCCACGCGCCGCTCGCTGGAAACTCCCGCCGACATAAAGCTGAATTCTTGAGTGCTGCGGACTTCGCGCGATTCAGTTTTGCGGATGGTGCGGATACCTAAAACGTCTACAATTACCTGTTCGCCAACTTTTAAATCACGTAGTATTTTACACCGAGCAACTAAACCTGTGGGAGATTGAGTAATGGCGATCGCGCCATCCATTCGTTGATTTTCTACCTTCACCCACTGACCACTAATGCGTACTTCCGTGGGATAAATGGTACTGACGTAGAAATCATCAGGCGCAACACCATCTTGGATTACCGGCTCCAAGATAGCATCTCGCTCATCATGGGGTAAATTTACTGCACCCAAATCAATCAACATTGAGATGATTTCTTCCATCACCTCATGAGATGGTGCTGATACCTTCACCTCTGCGGCTGAGGTACTTTGCCGTTGTTCTCCCAAGTTGAAATTTAAGACTTGGAAACTTCCCCCGGCATCTATAATCAAATCCAAAGCGCGGTTGATTAAGCCAGCATCTAGCAAATGCCCTTCCATGCGAATAACGCGGCTTTCTACCGAGACATTGGCATGAATTTCATCTCTAACTGGTTCTGTAACCCGCAGAGTTAAGCATTTAGCCGCACCACCAGCTTTGAGAAATTCCGTCAGTGGAGTTTCCAGAACTTGGAAACCTGCATCTGCAAGGCGGGTTTTCAAAGCATCACTCGCCTTGTTCATAATGACGATGCTATCCACATTCACCGTATTACAAGCGAAGTTGACTGCATCGGCTTCAGCAATGGCGATTCGCTTTTCTGGCGCGACTCGCATTTCAATTAAGCGGTTGGAGTAAGAATCAAAAGCACCGGGATAGTACAGCAAATAGCCGTTTGTTAGGGGACAAAAGCAGGTATCCAGATGATAGAAACGTTCATCTATTAATCGCAGGGATAGCACCTCAATATCTAGCCATTTAGCTAGATAAGGGTGAGAATCTAATTCTGAGCGGAAACCGTATCCCGCCCATAACCAGCGTCCTTCCCGATCTAGCAGTGCGTCTCCTGCTCCCTCAAAGGGTAAATCTTTGGGAAGTTCATTGACTGTATAACCATTTGCCTCAAACCATTGTTTGAAGAAAGGCTCCTCGCCCTGACGTTCTTTGTGCAAAAAGCGACTGAGAACGACATTATCGCCCAGAACTAAGCCAGCGTTGGCAGTAAAAACCAAATCAGGCCAGCCTTTTTCAGGTGGTACTAAATCTACAATGGCGTGTTGTTTGAGGATTTGATGTAGTCCCTGCCACTGTTCCACGGCGCGATCGCGCGATGACTTGTGAATATTCCCTTCCATCCAAGGATTAATCACATAGTCCACATCGTAGTGGTCAGGAGGGCACATTAAAAAGCGAATCCGGGAAGTCATAAAAATCTTAGCGTTTTATATGCTACAAGCTTACTTTGAATACAGATTTTTTTCTCTACAGGTAAAATCTGCTACTAGAGCTTCTATCTTTTGATAGACTTTACAAAGCCTTCGCGATCAATTCTATTACTGGAAGATGGTAATAATACTAATTCAAAATTAATAAAACCTGCTTTAATCCGGGTTTCCAGGAAAGTGGGGCAAGTAAAAACACCATTAAAAGCAGCAAATATTGTTAGCGATTGCTCTTTTCCTCTTCCTTATCCTTTATAAGAGAAGGGATGAAGCTGTGAAAAAGCAGGGGAGCAGGGGAGAAGTTGCAGTAAGTTTTTCTCCTCCGCACCTTTTTGTTTTGTCCCAATCCCCAATCCCCAGTCCCCAGTCCCCAATACCGAGTTCAAGCAGTTACTATATACGATGAGTTGATCGCTGCTACACGCCCAGCATCCACCAAAGCTTGATACACGATCGCCGCTACTTCACCACGCGTAGCATCGCGGGTAGGATTAAGTTGTTTCAGGTTTGGGTAATTGACGATAATTTCCTTGTCTATAGCTTTTACTACCTCATCCTTGGCATATTCAGGAATTTTGGCTTGGTCATCGAAAACTTTGATAGTTGCCGTACCATCGCTAGATAGCCCCAATCCATTCACCAGGGAGACAATCACTTGCACGCGCTGGATGTTTTTGTTTGGGCCAAAGGTATTATCGGGAAAACCAGAGAGAAATAAACCTTGATATGCCTGCTGAATTACCTTGGATGCCCAGAAGTCTGCTGGTACATCTTTGAATTTGCTTGCTGCACGATTTGGCGATGGATTGAAAGCTTTTACCAATAATGCCGCGTATTGTGCGCGTGTCATCGTTGCATCGGGCTTAAATGTGCGATCGGGAAAACCATTAATTATCCCCAATTTGACTAATTCCCGAATAAACCCACCTGCCCAATGATTCGCAATATCAGTTAATTCGATTGTAGGCGTTGGAGTTGGAGTTGTTGGGGTTGGGGTTGGAGTTGTTGGAGTTGGAGTTGTCGGGGTTGGAGTTGTCGGGGTTGGAGTTGTTGGGGTTGGAGTTGTTGGGGTTGGAGTTGTTGGGGTTGGGGTTGGAGTTGTTGGGGTTGGAGTTGGCGTTGTAGGCGTTGGTGTTGTTGGAGTTGTAGGCGTTGGCGTTGGCGTTGGAACCGGACTATCTGCAAACTCTATGTTTCCGGTGACTTTAGATGCATCTATTTTATTTCCTAGAGAAACCAGCTTGTTAGAACTAGCATTTTGCAAATCAAATTTACCGTTATTGCGTAGAGTATTACCCCCTGGATTATTGTTACTGCCGATATCCGGTAGAGCAGTTCCAATTACTGTGATACCATCATCAGTGTTATTTTCACTGACATTATTACGTAATACGGGACGAGCGCTACCAGAGATGACAATCCCAGAACGGTTTTCATAAATTCTGTTATCTCGAAGGATAGGTGATGCAGTATCACTAATGGCAATGCCAAAACCCGTTTTCGAGTAGGTATTATTTTCAATTTGACCTTTAGAATTTTTAGCGATCGCAATTCCATTAGCTGCATTATCACTGAACACATTACCTAGAACAACTGGATTAGCATCGCCTGTAGCAAATACTCCCTCCCGCTTATTATTGATAAAGGTGCTATTAGCAACAGTCGGGGCAGTTGATTCAATCCAGACGCCACTACCACGGCTAGCCAAATTTGTTACAGTCACTCCCCGCAGTTCGGCTTTGTCCAGCAACACAAATGTGACATTCTGACCAGCAAAAGTACGGCTCAGGTAGTTACCACTTCCTTCAATCAAAATACCATTACCTTTGTTGGTTTCATTCCCCACCACTGTCACACCAGACGGAACCGTTAGCGGAAACACTTCACCGCTAGCAGCATTGTAATTACCATCTGCCAGCTGAATCTTAGTATCAACAGTTGCTACTTTGAGGGCTTGGGTAATGGTTTTGAAGGGGGCTTGTTGACTACCGACGTTAGTATCGCTTCCTGATGCTGGATTTACGTAAAAAGTTTGAGCCATATTTATACTTTAATAAAATACATAGCTATCCTAGCGCTAACCGTGAAAGTGGGTAGCTTCTGATGCGTTAAGTAACTTAAAGTACTTCTCACTGCAAAGTTAAAAACTTATGCAAAAGCATTTGTGTAAGTTTTTATTCTCGCAAAAGCTATTAAAGAAGGATAATCTGCAATACCTCTTTTAGGGAACGAGAATCTAAGTAGGTGGGTGAGAAAATTTATAACTATGTCATTGCGTTGGCGTAAGCCTTCCCGCAGGGTATGCAACGAGGTGGAGTGAAGCAATCGCAAGGACAGGGATTGCTTCTCTTCGAGACGCACTCGCGTTCGCAATGACTGTAATTAATTCTGTACGCTTACTTATTTTTTTATTTGGAAGTCCATAAACGAATTTACTATCAAACCTTCTTTGCATACATCTATTACATTGATATAAACCTACTAATACTTACATTTTCTCTATCCACATAAGTTGTATTTTGTCAAAAAAATTAGATGCGTTTCTCTTGGGTAGGTGAGATGTTTATAGAGGGGTCTTTCAGATTCCGTGAAAAGCAAAAGAAAAAATAAAATTTGTAGAATTCGGATTGACAGATATTCTTTTCATCATATATTAAGGACATGGGAGTTTATCTCATCCTCTCGAAATAAATCCTGACACTAAAAAGTTAAATTCTATTGTTCTGAATAGAGATAACTTTTGTTTTGCCTTAATGTCTTCTCTGCAAGAACGACTACTGCTTGGGAACTGCTAGTCTTCTATGACATTAAGGGTAAACCCCGTATAGGTGAGATTTACATATTATCTATCAACAACACCTAACCTATCGGCGGTTATCGGTGATAAATATCGAGCGTATTTCCTAAACACCAACTTTTAGGAGAAAATCACATGGTCTTCACAGTAGAAACAGCCCAGTTAAACAACCAAAACATCTTACAAAATTTTGGTTTGGTTGAAGAAATTGACGCGCAATCTGCGGAAATCATTTCTGGTGGTTACGAAGTGTTTACGATTAGAAACAACACAGGATATTACATTAAGCATAAATTAGATGGTAAGTTATTCAAAATGGAACCAAACCAAGAATCGGTATATACTACCTACAATGGAGGAATCATTCAATTTGATGCTGATATGCGGGGTGGGTACCAAAGATGGAAATCATATAATTTGCGTGATGGTAAAATATATGAATTTAAAGACAATGGCAAAACTCCTGGCAATCCCTATGACATCAACATCTATCGGGTATGCTAATCTGAATTTTCACATTAAGTAGGTGGGTCTAAATAAATATAAGATAATTCGTCATTGCGTTGGCATAAGCCTTCGCCAGGGTACGAAGTGTTCGCGGAGCGTCTCTAAGAGTTGCAATCGCAAAGACTGAGATTGCCACCCTTCACTTGATTCCACTCGCAAAGATATCTTATATTTAATTGCGTCTACTTAATTATGTGAAAAAATCAATCAACGCATGATCTAAACCCCTAACTATAGCAAGGGAGATTTCCAAATATCTCCTCTTCTCTACCCTACAATAAGGGGTTGATAAGATGCTTATAGAGGGGTTTTTAAGATTCCGTGAAAAGCAAAAAAAACATAAAATTTGTAGAATTTGCATTGATAAATATTGTTTTTCTCATATACTAATAATAGGGGAAGTTAATCATATCCTCTTGAAATAAATCCTGGCACTAAAAAGTTAACTCCTATTACTCTGAATAGAGATAACTTTTGTTTTTTGCCTTGATGTCTTCTCTGCAAGAATGACTACTGTGTGGGAACTGTTAGTCTTCTATGACATTAAGAGCAAACGCCGTGTAGGTGAGATTTACATATTATCTATCAGCAACACCTAACCTGTCGGCGGCTATCGCTGATAAATATCGAGCGTATTTCCTAAACACCAACTTTTAGGAGAAAATCAAATGGTCATCACAGTCGAAAAATCCCTGTTAAATAACCAAAGCATCTTACAAGATTTTGGTTTGGTTGAAGAACTTGACGCCCAATCTGCTGAAATAATTTCTGGCGGTCATCATGGTCATCACCATCACCATCATCACCATCGTCACTGCGGTCATCATGACTGGGATCGCGATCGCCGTGATAACGACAGAGAATATAGCTATTCGATACGCTAATCTGACTTTTGACGTTATGTGGAAAAAGCCCTTTTAGCCACCCTCAATGAATCATCTTTCTGCATAAATCCTAATTCAATACAGTCAAGTCATTTGACTTGACTGTAATTTTCTCTCCAAAGATTACCCTTAGAAATGAAATACAAAATTGTCCTTCAACACAGTGAAGAAGACTGTGGTGCCGCCACTTTAGCCACAATTTCTCAACATTACGGACGCACATTTACCCTCAACCGAGTGCGTGAAGCTGTTGGTACTGGGGCGAGAGGAACTACGCTATTGGGATTAAGGCGGGGTGCAGAAGCCTTGGGATTCCATAGCCGGCAAGTTAAAGCCACTCCTCAACTCATCAACCAATTAGATCAAGCTCCTCTACCTGCGATTATTCACTGGAAAGGCTACCACTGGGTAGTATTATACGGGCAAAAAGGCAAAAAATATGTAATTGGCGATCCTGGCGTTGGTATTCGTTACCTGACTCACCAGGAGTTAATAACAGGTTGGAGTAATGGCGTGATGCTGCTACTCCTTCCCGATGAAAGCCGCTTTTATCAACAGGAATCAGATAAAATTGTCGGTTTTGGACGTTACCTGCAACGGGTTTATCCCTATCGGTTTATTTTAGCCCAAGCAATTTCCCTCAACATTGCGATCGGTCTACTTTCCCTTGCATCTCCCTTCATGATGCAACTACTCACCGATGATGTCCTAATCCGGGGAGATACTCAATTATTAACCACTGTTGCTATTGGCGTAATCACCCTGAATTTAATTAAAAGTGCCATTGGTTTAGTACAATCGCACCTCATCGGCTATTTCGGTCAAAGGTTGCAATTAGGACTAATTCTAGAATACGGGCGCAAACTCTTGCATTTACCCCTATCTTATTTTGAAGGGCGACGCAGTGGGGAGGTAGTCAGCCGCATTGCAGACGTTCACGCTATCAATAACTTAGTTTCTCAAATTGTTCTCGGATTACCCAGTCAATTTTTTATTGCTGTAGTCTCTTTGGGCTTTATGCTTTTTTACACTTGGGAGTTAACTCTAGTTTCTATAGTTGCATTTCTCATGATTACGGCTATTAACTTGCTTTTCTTGCCAGCACTGCGACAGAAAACTCGCAATATGATTGTTTCTGGTACAGAAAACCAAGGCTTTTTGGTAGAAACATTTCGGGGAGTACAAGTCTTAAAAACTACCCAAGCTACACCCCAAGCCTGGGAAGAATATCAAGGAAATTTTGGTCGTCTGGCTAACTTGGGCTGGAGTACCATGCAGCTAGGACTTTACAGCAGCACTATTACTAGTGTTCTTTCAACATTTATTAATATTGGTATTCTCTGGATTGGTAGCTATTTAGTAATTAATCGAACTTTGACAATTGGACAATTGATTGCCTATAACGGCATGAGTAGCAATTTTCTCGGCTTTTTGAGTTCTGCCATCGATTTAATCGATGAGTTTATCACTTCCCAAATAGTTATTCAACGTCTGACAGAAGTTATTGATGCTACCCCAGAAGATGAAAATGATCTTAAAAAGCAGTGGGCAGAAATTTCTGCTAATGCAGATATTACCTGCACAGAAATTAATTTTCACCACACAGGGAGAGTTGATTTAATACAAGATTTTTCCATAACTATTCCTGGGGGAAAAGCAATTGCTCTAATTGGTAAATCTGGCTGTGGTAAAAGTACCCTAGCAAAATTGATTCCTGGTTTATATACAATTCAATCAGGCAATATTCGCTATGGTTTTTATAACCAGCAAGATATATCTTTGGAATGTTTGCGTCAACAAGCAATTTTAATACCACAAGAAGCCCATTTTTGGAGTCGCTCTATTCTGGATAATTTCCAATTTAGTTATCCTAACCTTAGTTTTAGAGATATTATTATTGCCTGTCAAATTACTGGTGCTGACGAATTTATCAGGGAACTACCTGATAAATACCAAACTGTCTTAGGAGAATTTGGGGCTAATCTTTCTGGTGGACAAAAGCAAAGATTAGCTATAGCGAGAGCCATAGTTACTAACCCACCTATTTTAATTTTAGATGAGTCTACCAGCGCCCTCGATCCAGTGAGTGAAGCAGAAATACTAGATAGGCTTTTAGAGTATCGCCAGGGTAAAACTACTATTTTCATTAGTCATCGTCCTAGAGTGATCCAGCGTGCAAATTGGATTATTTTTTTAGAACAAGGGCGGTTAAAAATTCAAGGGACAGTAGAAGATTTGCGACAAGTTAATGGAGAGCATTTAGACTTTTTGGATGATGTAATTTTGAGTATTTCAGACGCGATAGATCGCGTCTCTACATGAGGATTTTGGGCTGAAATGAACTGTATTGGCTAATATCTTCACCTGTTTTTAAATTTTGAAGTGTCTAACTATGGTTAACGTTCACAACACAGACTTTTTACAACCAATTCAAACAGATGAATTTCTCCCACCGATTAGTCGTTGGATTACCTTTGGTGGACTCTTTGTTCTCTGCGCTTTAGGACTAGCGATTCCCGTCGCCACAGTTGCCAAATATAAGGTGACAGTGAAAGGGCAAGCATCTGTCCGTCTATCTGGGGAATTGCAGATTGTGCAAGCGGCAACTGAAGGCCAAGTTATGCAGATTTATGTCAAAGAAAATCAAGTTGTCAAAGCCGGAGATGCGATCGCCATTATTGACGACTCCCGCTTACAAACGAAAAAAAGCCAACTGCAAACTACTATTGAGGAAGCGAAGTTGCGACGAGAGCGAATCAAGGCTCAAATTCAAAGCCTTGACAATCAAATTAGAGCCGAAACCGATAAAATTAAGCGGATTATTAATGCAGCCTCGGCTGCATTAAGCGCTAGCCAGCGCCAATATCAGGATAAAAAAATTACTGCTATGGCTGAATTCCAAGAAGCTCAAGCTAATCTCCATTCTGCTAGGGCAGCTTTGAATGCAGCGAAGTTAAAGCAAAAGCGATATGAGAGTGTAGCCCAAGCATTGTCTAGGGATAAATTAGAAGAAGCACAGTTAGCTACAAAACAGCAAGAACAAGCTGTATCTGCTGCGATCGCTAAAAAGCAACGTGCAGAAGCAGCCTTAAATCCCAGTCATGCAGAAGTAGAAATTGCTACTGAGCAGATAGCCCGAGAAAAATACGCAGGTGAAAGTAACAAAGCTGCTTTAGAAAAAGAATGGCAAGGAATGAGCAAGCAACGGATGGAAGTAGAAAAACAGTTAGAGCGTGATACTAGAGAACTACAGCAAGTGGAAAATGAACTTAATCACACCACTATCACTGCTACTGCTGATGGTATTATTTCTAAGATAATCTTGCGTAACCCCGGTCAAACTGTGCGTCCTGGCGAAGAAGTCTTGCAGATTGTCCCCAGTCATGCCAAGCAGATTGTCAAGGCAGTAGTGGCATCTGAAGATAAAAGTAAGCTCAAAATTGGTCAACAAGTTCAAATGCGGGTTAGTGCTTGTCCCTACCCAGATTATGGCACTCTCAAAGGTAAGGTCGAGGCGATTTCTCCAGATACCATGACTTCCCCAAACAATACAAATGGATCTCCTTCTTATGCCAATAGCATTCCGAAAGAGGCTGTTTCAGGTGCTTTTTATCAGGTGACTATTGAGCCGGAAAGTCTGTTTTTAGGTAAAAGTAAAAATCTGTGTCCCATTCAGTTGGGAATGGAAGGTAGAGTAGATATTATTTCTCGTGAAGAAACGGTACTGCAATTTTTCTTGAGAAAAGCCAGGTTAATTGCAGATGTGTAATGCTAAACAAAATAATTACAATTTCAGGACTTCTCAGGCAACATCTTTGTTTATGTCATTTCTTATTTCGTTTTGAATTTCATCCCAAGACACAGTACCATTAATGCGTATATCTTCTCTAGCTTCTTTACTTTAATGGCTTTTAAGTCTTCGTCATCGTCGACATCATCGATTCTTTTCAAGAGTGCGTGAATTTCATCTAAAGTACTGTCATAAGCTTGAGTTAGCAGTACGTTAATATCTTTAATTAACTGTTCTCTTTCGTGTGATGATTTCATTTTTAATCATCGGAGCGTGGTTTGACTTTTTTTGTCACCATCTCTAGTTTCGCCTAAATACTATCTTATTATCAATAAGACCCACTTTTTAAGTGAGTTAAAGAATCTCTTCTGCGTAATACCAATTCTTTATGAAGCTGCATAGAATTCGATCCCCCCTAGCCCCCCTTAAAAAGGGGGAAACCGGAAAAACGTCTATCAAAGTCCCCCTTTTTAAGGTGGATTTAGGGGGATCAAGATATCTGCAACTTCACATTAAATTGGTATAAGTTATAAAAAAGGGAGAAGCAGGGAGAATAGTTTCCCCTCTGCTTCTTTCCCCTCATCTCCTTTTAATAAGGCCACTTCCAATCGCGGATTTCCGGCACATCATCGCCGTACTTCTGAATGTAATGCTTGTGTTCAATCAGCTTATCCTGCATCTGCTGTTTCACATAAGCTGCCCTAGATCCTAGTTTGGGAACGCGATCGATTACATCAATTACTAAATGGAAGCGATCTAAATCGTTGAGAACAACCATATCAAAGGGAGTGGTGGTAGTTCCCTCTTCTTTGTAGCCACGCACATGGATGTTTTGATGATTAGTGTGGCGATAGGTTAGGCGATGAATTAGCCAGGGATAGCCATGAAAGGCAAAGATAACAGGTTTGTCGGTGGTGAAAATTGTGTCAAAATCTTTTTCACTCAAACCGTGGGGATGTTCGCTTTTTGGCTGGAGTGTCATCAAATCGACTACGTTCACTACCCGCACTTTTAAATCTGCGAAATGCTGACGCAAGATGTCTACGGTCGCCAAAGTTTCTAAGGTGGGAACATCCCCAGCACAAGCTAGCACTACATCTGGATCGCCGCCTTCGTCGTTGCTTGCCCATTCCCAAATGCCGATGCCTTTGGTGCAGTGCTTGATGGCTGCATCTATGTTGAGATATTGCAATGCTGGCTGTTTTCCAGCAATGATGACGTTAACATAGTTGCGGCTTTTTAGACAATGGTCAGTTACCGACAGCAGAGTGTTGGCATCGGGCGGCAAATAAACGCGAACGATCTCGGCTTTTTTGTTAAGTACATGGTCGATAAAACCGGGGTCTTGGTGAGAGAAGCCATTATGGTCTTGTCGCCAAACGTGAGAGGTGAGTAGGTAATTGAGGGAAGCGATCGGTCTACGCCAGGGAATATGTCTGGTGGTTTTCAACCATTTGGCGTGTTGGTTGAACATGGAATCAATGATGTGGATGAATGCCTCGTAACAAGTGAAAAATCCGTGGCGACCTGTGAGAAGGTAGCCTTCTAACCATCCTTGGCAAGAAGTTTCAGCGAGAACTTCCATCACCCGACCGTCGGGGGAAAGGTGGTCATCTTCGGGGTAAATCTCGGCTACGGAAACTCTGTCAGTAACTTCCAGTACAGGATCTAAACGATTCGATGCTAATTCGTCAGGGGCGAAGATACGGAAATTGCGACTTTCTTGGTTAAGTCGCATGATATCCCGCAGGAATTTGCCGGTGACTTTGGTAGCTTCTGCGATCACTTTCCCTGGTTCAGCGACATCTACAGCATAGTCTCGAAAGTCCGGCATCTTCAGGTCATACAGCAAAATACCGCCGTTAGCGTGGGGATTGTCACCCATGCGTCGATGCTTTTTGGGGGCTAGTTCTGCTAGTTCAGGAATCAGCTTACCGTTAGCGTCAAAGAGTTCTTCTGGTTTGTAACTCTTCATCCAATCTTCTAAGAGTTTCAGGTGTTCTGGCTGTTTCGCTATGTTGGTCAGGGGAACTTGGTGCGATCGCCAAGAACCTTCGGTTTTTTTGCCATCCACTTCCTTAGACCCTGTCCAACCTTTGGGGGTTCTCATGACAATCATCGGCCATTGAGGACGTTCAGTGAAACCATGTACGCGGGCTTCTCTTTGGATGCTTTGAATTTCGGCGATCGCTGTTTCTAGAGTCGCCGCCATCTGCTGGTGGACATCTGCGGGATCGTCACCTTCTACAAAGTATGGTTTGTAGCCGTAACCCACAAATAAACTCTCCAACTCATCATGGCTAATCCGTGACAGTATAGTTGGGTTAGCAATTTTATACCCATTTAGGTGCAGAATCGGCAATACAGCACCATCACGTACAGGGTTAAGAAACTTGTTGGAATGCCAGCTAGTTGCTAAAGCACCTGTTTCGGCTTCACCGTCACCCACAACAGCAGCAACAATTAAGTCAGGGTTATCAAAGGCAGCACCATAAGCGTGGACGAGGGCATAACCTAATTCCCCGCCTTCATGGATTGAGCCAGGAGTTTCCGGTGCTACGTGACTGGGAATACCACCGGGGAAAGAGAACTGTTTAAAGAGTTTCTGAATTCCTTCAGCATCTTGGGAGATGTTGTGATAATACTCAGTGTAAGTTCCTTCTAGGTAGGTGTTGGCTACCAGTCCAGGGCCTCCATGACCAGGGCCAGCAATATATATTATGTTGAGGTCATATTTTTTGATGACCCGATTCAGGTGAACATAGATAAAGTTCAGCCCTGGCGTTGTGCCCCAGTGCCCTAAAAGTCTAGGTTTGACGTGTTCCAGCTTTAGGGGTTCTCTGAGTAGCGGATTGTCGAGTAGATATATCTGCCCAACCGAAAGATAGTTAGCTGCACGCCAGTAGGCATTTATCTTACGTAATTCTTCGTCTATTAAAGGCTTTGTTTGTGGAGTCGTTGCTAATGTCATTATCGACACTCCATTCCAAAAGGTTTTTGATGGATTCATCAGTAAGCAATGGTACTTGTTTTCCAGATGACGGCCATCTACCCATGATGAATTTTTTCAGCCTTCGTGTTCCATCTCCATATGACCGTGTTACATGTCGATATTGTAAACATAATGTTAGAAGCGACCGATTAGAAGAACACATCAAAAATAAGTGTGTAGTAAAAAATAGTCGCGTAAATGCAATTACCAACAAGAAGCAAATTGTTTCTACTAAATTTAATCAGCCAAATAATCATGTTTCGTGTCCTTATTGTAAGCAAGGTATTAGAAAAGACAGATTACAAACCCATATAAACAAAAAGTGTTCCAAATTTTTCCGTAAGTAAATACAAATCAATCTGTCGCCTGGTGGGTCCTCAGAGGCTATGGAGGCAGATCACGGAATGACCTAATTATTAATTTCCAATAACCCAGGCGGTGGCGTGATTTCAATACGATTAGATTTCAAGTCTACTATTGGTGCGATCGCTTCCACAAATGGAATCAAAACAGTCTTTTGCTTTTTGTCGCCAGCCAATGATTCATGCAACTTTACTTCTAACAAATCATTGCCGACAGGGATGATGTCTACCACCGTACCAACGAGTTCGCCAGATACCTGCATGAAAACTTCCAAGCCAATCAAATCGAGGACATGATATTCATCTTCGCCTAATTGGGGGCGATCGCTAGCTGGCACCATTAACGTACAACCACGCAACGCCTCCGCCTGATCGCAATTTTCCACACCAGCTAATTTGATTACATACAAGTTTTTGTTACTGATATAACGTCCTGTTAATAATTCGATTGGTTGCGGTTCTGTGTCACCTGAACGCAACAACCAACGTTTTCCCGGTACCTCAAATCTTTCGGGAAAGTCTGATACAGGATAAACCCGTAATTCTCCCGACAATCCTTGAGGGGAAACAATCTTACCAATTTCTAGCCAATTATCGAGATTGGGGACTGGGGACTGGGGATTGGCGAAGGTGGGGCTCTCTCTGGAGATAAGGGGTAATGGGGATTGGGGACTACTGGGGATTTTTGAATTTCCTCCTACTCTCTTACCCCTCTGCTTCTCTGCCCTTTTGCTTCTCTGCCCTTTTGCTTCTCTGCCTCCAATCTCTTTATTAGCTTCTTCGTGTTTCATTTCGATTTTTCCTACTAGTACAACATGGCGGAAATAAAGCACTCATTCCAAATCAATGAAACGCTGATGCTGTATTCATTTTTAACTTTTAATTTTTAATTTTTAATTCCGCCTTGCGGTACTAGGCAGTCACAGCCGCACGCTTATAAGCTTCTTCAGCTACTTTTGCTAAACGTTGCATAGCAGTAGCAATCTCCTCATCGCTGCCGGTGAGGCTGATGCGGAAGCATTGGTGCTTGTGCGCCCACTCTTCCTCTAAACCGGGGAAGAAAGTACTTCCAGGGACAATAATCACACCTACTTGCTTTAATTGTTGGTAAAATTCCCAATCAGTGATGGGTAAATCTTGTAACCACAACCAAGCAAAAATTGCTCCTTCACCGCGATGGAGGAACCAAGGTAAATCCTTGGGCATCGCTTCTTCTAAGCTGGTTTCTAAAACGGTAAATTTATTTTGGTAAAAGGGACGGATGACAGTATGAGAAATTTCCACTAAGCGGCCAGAATTGATTGCATAAGCTGCGATCGCTTGGCCGTAACGTGAAGAATGGAGACTCATATTTGCCTGAAAACACTCCAGCACTTCAATCCACTTTTCATCCCCAATCGCTATACCAATTCTTTCCCCTGGTAATCCGGCTTTGGATAAACTCAGGCAGTGGAGAATGTTATCGCCAAACACTGGTGTCATTTCGGTAAAGTTCAATGCGGGGAAGGGAGGCGCATAAGCGGAGTCAATTAACACGGGTAAATTGTAAGGCGCAGCCAGCGCGGCAATCTTTTTCACCTCATCATCGGTGAGGACGTTACCAGTAGGATTACAGGGGCGAGAGAAAAGTACACAACCAGTATTTTGTGTAATCGTAAGTTTGCTGAAGTCGGGGCGATATTTAAATCGGTGGGCAGCTGCATCAATATCGAGAGTTGGTTTGTAGGCAGTTAAGGCTTTTGGAACTAAGCAGATACCGCCGTAACCTGTGTAGTCAGGGCTGAGGGGCAAAACGATTTGTTTTAACTCGCCGCTGGGGGTGTAGCCACCGAAGGTATTAGCAGCGTAGAAGTAGAGGGTTTGACTACCGGGTGTGATCAGGATATTGCGATCGCTCAAGTTTAACCCGTAGCGTTTGTTAAAATCGTTAGCGATCGCTTCAATCAATGGTGCATAACCCTGACTTGAGCCGTAGCGGCAAACTACCTCACCATATTCTGGACTAGCAAGAAGTTGTGCAGTACAATCCCGCCATAATTGCTCTACCTCTGGCAAAATCAACGGATTACCAGCACTCAAATTAATAAACTGCTTCCCTGCACCCGCTCGTAATGTTTCGATAATATCCTTCATGATTGCTCTGACGCCAGTCAGGTTGGACATTTGAGCGCCAATTTGAGTTAGGGCAGGGTTCATAAGCTGTAATAAAATATATTAATTGAGGGGTGGACAAATTATTTGGGGTTTGCTGCTGACATCCAGTTTACATCGTTGTCAAAACAGCTGTTGCCGCCTTTAACCAATCTAGCTAGAGAATGATATTTTAACAAAGGTAATAATATTTATCGTTATAGCGGCGATCGTGCTGAGTAAATTCAATGAAGTAATACAAAAGTTTATCATGTGTTTAATATTTATGAGGGAACTGGGTACTGGGGATTGGGGACTGGGACAAAGAGAATAACCAATGCCCAATCCCCAATGCCCAATCCCCAATAAAAAAACGATAAAGGAGCGCTGAAATTGAAAGTTAAAGCAGCAGTAGCTTACAGCGCAGGTAAGCCGTTAACGATTGAAACCGTTCAACTATCGGGGCCAAAAGCTGGCGAAGTGTTAGTTGAAGTGAAAGCAAGCGGGGTTTGTCACACCGACGCTTTTACCTTATCTGGTGACGATCCAGAAGGTTTGTTTCCGGCTATTTTGGGACATGAAGGTGCTGGTGTGGTAGTGGAGGTAGGCGCTGGTGTCAGCAGTCTCAAACCAGGAGATCATGTGATTCCTCTCTACACTCCCGAATGTCGCCAGTGCGAATATTGTTTGAGTTTCAAAACTAATCTCTGTCAAGCCATTCGCTTAACTCAAGGACGCGGTGTGATGCCTGATGGCACCAGTCGCTTTAGTGTGGATGGGCAGATGATTCATCACTACATGGGTACATCCACTTTTGCTAACTATACGGTGTTGCCGGAAATCGCTTTGGCAAAAATTCGCGAAGATGCCCCATTTGATAAGGTTTGTTACATTGGTTGCGGTGTGACTACTGGTATTGGTGCAGTCATCAATACTGCCAAGGTGGAACCTGGAGCAAATGTCGTGGTTTTCGGTTTGGGTGGTATAGGTTTAAATGTCATCCAAGGGGCGCGGATGGTAGGGGCAAATATGATTGTCGGAGTAGATATTAATCCCAACAAACGCGCCTTGGCGGAAAAGTTTGGCATGACACACTTTGTTAATCCTCAAGAAGTAGAGGGTGATTTAGTTTCCTATCTAGTTGATTTAACAAAAGGCGGTGCTGATTACAGCTTTGAATGTATTGGTAATGTCAAATTAATGCGTCAAGCATTAGAATGCTGCCACAAAGGTTGGGGTGTCAGCGTGATTATCGGTGTTGCTAGTGCTGGACAGGAAATCAGTACTCGTCCTTTTCAACTAGTAACTGGGCGCGTTTGGAAAGGTTCGGCATTCGGTGGTGCTAGGGGACGTACAGATGTGCCAAAAATCGTTGATTGGTATATGGAAGGTAAGATCAATATTGATGATTTGATTACCCATGTAATGCCCATTGAGCAAATTAATGATGCTTTTGAATTGATGCACAAAGGCGAATCAATTCGGAGTGTGGTGACTTTCTAACTCGTAATTCGTAATGGGCTACGCTAACGGAATTCGTAATTAAAAAGGCTTTGTAGCTGATGGAATGCCACTAAAAAAAGCCTAATACCAATTCTTTATGAAGCTGCATAGAATTCAATCCCCCCTAGCTCACGCCAGTCGCTCATGGGGGAAACCCCCAAGACCGCGCTGGCTCCCCTTAAAAAGGGGGAACCGGAAAAACGTCTATCAAAGTCCCCCTTTTTAAGGGGGATTTAGGGGGATCAAGATATCTGCAACTTCACATTAAATTGGTATAAAGTGTTATGTCGCTTCGTTCCCAGCCTCCAAGCTGGGAATATATTAAAAAGAGTCTGCTGCCGTCTGGTAAAGCCGCAGAGCATTTCCGGCTTTGCTCCTGAATTCTGATTTCTAAATTATGAATTTTTCTTCAAGTATATTTGCTGATTACTTTATCAAAATACCTAATTACTTTATCAAAATACTTAATTAAGTTATTAAAATACCTAATTACTTTATCAAAATGGCATTTGACTTACTCAAAAGCTCATTCGACTTACTCATTTTGGTGTTTTCCGCAAGTAAAAGCTTATTTGACTTACTCAAAAGCTTATTCGACTTACTCATTTTGGTGTTTTCCGCAAGTAAAAGCTTATTCGACTTACTCAAAAGCTCATTTGACTTACTCATTTCGGTGTTTTCTGCAAGTAAAAGCTCATTCGACTTACTCTTTGGGTAAATCACGCACTAGTTTTAGTGTAAATAGGTAGGTGTGAATAATTAAAGGACTTTCGTTTAGGCTAAAGCACCCTAAAATTAAGAAAGGTTCACAATACTTTTCGGTTAAGACAAAAGACGCGATAAATCGCGTCTTTGCGATCTAGAATTTTCATCAAAAAACCTTAACCGAACCGTATTGGGAAGGTTCAGGGACTTCCCGAAAATAAATTATCCGATTGACTCAGATAATATTTTTCTTTCTCCCCTTGCCCCCAGCTAGTAGCCCCCTGCCTACACTGCGATAGAATATTTTTTTAGTTGGAAGTCCCTCACCAGGTTTTGAACCCACTATGCAAACACTACAAACCAGACAAACAGAGGAAAACCTGATGCAAAACTTGTATGAAGCAGGCTTCTCCTCTGCAATGTTTATATCTTTTTGAGGAAATTCTGAGCGATCGCTTTTATCCCGGTGAGTCTACCACAGATGATTTAATGAATTGACACTCCTCAGTCAAAATCCACAAGTAGCAAAATTTGTCAACTTGATAATACTCCATCAAAGTATCGATCAATTTCTGCTGTCAGTATTTCAAAGTCCACAGGCTTGGTCAAGTGGGATTTGAACCCAGCCTGAAGCGCAAGTTGCCGATCCTCCTGGCCACCGTAGCCGGTGAGTGCAATCAGAATTGAGCGATTAAATTTGGAGTCTTTACTTAGTTCCTGTGCAACGGCGAATCCATCCATTTCAGGCAGTCCGATGTCACAAATAATCACATCAGGCTCAAGCTTCCTAGCAGTTTCTACCCCTAAAATTCCATTGTTGGCAATGGAAACTTCATGCCCAAAATGCTCAAGTACTGCTTGTAATGATACGGCTGAATCCTCGTTATCTTCGATGACTAAAATCTTCAACGATTTTTGAGCCGATTCTGTAATCTCGATGTCGTTGTCTAAGGCTGTAATCTCTTCACATACAGGGAGAGTGACTTTAAATTCGGCTCCCAGATTAATCCCTCTACTTGAGGCTTGAACATTACCACCATGAAGTTCCACAAGACTTTTTACTACCGAGAGTCCCAAACCTAGCCCACCTCTTGAACGGTCTAAGCTGTGATCGGCCTGGGTAAACGGCTCAAAAAGTTTTGGTAATATTCTCGGGTCTATCCCTATGCCTATATCTCTTACGGATAAGGCCGCCACACTACCTGAGCCATTCTCACCTGGAATAACTGAGAAATCAACCCAGATCGTCCCATCTGGCTTTGAGAATTTTAAGGCGTTATCAAGAAGGTTCCCAAAGATTTGGAAAAAGCGAGTGGAGTCAACATAAGCCCACACGGGCGTGTTTGGCAGGTCATGTACTACGTTAAGATTCCATCTCTTGATTGCTTGTGCATGGTCATTGAGACTCAGCCGAACCAATTCCACCAGATTAACCTTCTCAAGGTTTAATGAAATCTTCCCATAAGTGATAGACGATACGTCAAGTAACTCATCGAGCAATTTCGAGAGGTGCTTAATCTGGTGCTGCATCATTAAAACTGTTTCCCCGACTGCACCAGTCTCACCCAGCTTTAACTTGAGTAGCTGAACGCCGTTGGAAATAGGAGCAACAGGATTCCTCAACTCGTGAGCCAGCATCGCAATAAATTTGTCTTTTAGGGCGTTTTGGTTTGTAAGTTTCTGGAAAAGTTGCACGTTAGCGATCGCAACTGCTGTAGTATCTGTCAAAATCTCAAGGAGTCCGATTTCTTCGGGTGTGGCTAGGTGTTGTGTACTCCAGTAGGCTCCAATTGCACCCAATGGTTCGGAAACCCTGATCGGAACCATCACTAAACTCTTGACAAAAGTCACTTGGTATACATCAAGACGAATTCGTGCATCTTGGTAAATGTCCTCAATTACGGCTGCTTGTTTATTAAGCATTGCCCAACCGGAGATGCAAGACTTGAGCGGAAAACGCATACCTTTCCAAAGCGGCCCAATGGCGTTTTCATCGACATAGTGGCAACACTCACCATCCCGCAGTACAAAAGTGACTCCATCCGCATTTGTGAGATCGCGAGCTGCTAAACGCACAATCTCAATAATTTCCTCTATAGTCCGCACACAAGCCAAATCCTTGACGACCGAAAGCAGCCTGTTGTAAGACGAAATGTTATAGCTTTGAGGTGAATTCTGTTCTTGAGAGATGGAGGTTTGTAATATATTTTTCATAAAAGACTCCAAACAAAAGGGATGTCTGTATAAAAACTCAGGTAAAGCGGGTAAGTTTTAGCAGATACTTACTATTAATCGTAATCTTAACTTTAGATATTGAGAGTACAATTTTTTAACGCATTTTTTCTCATGTTGTAGTATAAATGTTTTTAAGGCAATCAGTGAATATTCTGAAAAAAGCTCGTGTGTTTTAATGCAACCTCTGATGTTTAAGATACTGCGGTTACGTAATTAGGAATAAGAATTAAATAAAATACAGTTTATGTCCCTGGTTTACCTCACCCTCAATCCCTCTCCGATATATTGGAGAGGGAAGCTAAAGACAGGATTGAAATTCAATTAACTCTTGTGTGGTGGGCATCTTGCCCGCCCAGCTTATATCGCGGGCAAGATACCCACCCCACAATATTGGATAATTTATTTCTTGGAGTTCCCTTATTTAGCGATCGCCAAATAATACTCAAATCGCTCCCGGAGTTGTTCAACCGTTAAATTTTGAGTCCAGTACTCTACTAGGGCGTGACCGAATGCCCAGGCGTTGCGATCGGGTGCAGCAGAGTTTTCTAGCAGTAACGGCCAAAGGGATAGCAATTCAAAGTTGAGTGAGTTGGAGTTGCCTGTATTCAAGAGCGAGAAAAGTTCATATCCCATTTGAAGTTTGCCAATCACAATCGGCAACTGTTCCACGGGAATTTGCTCTGCCAACATATATGCTAAAGCTGGAGATCCGGTTGAGAGCGTAGAAACAAACTGGAGGACGGGACTTTTGAGCAATGATGTTAGTCCCTGTGTTGTCGTCATTTGGAAGGTGTAGTGGTCGATGATTTTGGCGGTGGCGACGATACGGGCTTCTAAGTTACGCAAAAAGCGGGCGAGACGGAGTTGCTTGGTAGGTGCGATCGCATCGACTAATCCCAACGATAGCGCCTCCACTCCCCAAGGAATTCGATTTGTTTTGCTGTCACTTGTAACCACAGGTAAAACTAGATTACAGAAGTTTCCTAGCAGTTTGGCGCGATACTCAGTGGCTTCACGAATGGCAATTTCTTTGGCGCGATCGCCCCATTCCCAATCATAAGGCGGTTGCCATTCGCGGATGGGACGCAAACGATCTACCTGGGTGACGATCGCGATCGCAGGTAAATCTGCAACTTCTGCTTTGATATCTTGCAAAAAGTCCACATCCATTTGCAGGGCAGGATCGAGGGCAGGGGTAGCTAACAGCAGCAAATCTGCGTTGATGGCATAATCAAGCACCAAATTTCGGAGTTTGGCACGGTTGACTTGTTCGTAACCAGGTGTATCCCAAAGCGTTAGGGTTTCCCCACCTTGAGTTTGCCATTGATAATTTTGAATGCGATCGGTACTGGGTAAAACATCAACGGCTGCAAGATCCGCCTGAAATAGCGTGTTAATCAGGCTACTTTTTCCCGATCCTGTGCGCCCTACCAATAGAATATTAACGGGCTTTTGCCCAACCGCCTCGGCTGGTTTAGCTTGAGTTAAGATTTCTCGCAGTGTTTGGGTTTTTGCCTGGGGTAAAGTTGGCGTGGAAACTACGGTTGCTGAAACTGGGCTGCGTCCATAAAGTGCGATCGCCTGCCCACATAAGTTTCTCAGGGCAGCTTCTCGAAATAACTGACTTAAATTTCCCAACAATTGCTGAGTTGCTTGGTTACTAGAACCCTGGCTAGCTTGTTTTGCCACCGCCGCCACCGGATTTAAAACCCACTGTGCCCAATTCCAAACACGCCAGAATTTTCGGGCCGATGGTTCCAACTTCCGGTAGACTTCATATCCTTGGTATGCTTGTCCCACCGTAACCTGATTGAGGATAGGGGATAACTTTTGCATCCACTGATCCATATCATCCACCGTTCCGCGAATCAGCCCATAAGCTTGGGGAACGTAGATATTCAGCAGAGGATATTGAATTTGAGGATTGTAAATATGAGCGATCGCCACGACTAAATCTTGGCAGCGCGTCCAAAAAGTTTGCCAGTCTTCCCAAATGGGGCGATCGCTTTGTGCTGCTTGCAGAATTTCTTGGAGTGCGGTTTCTGCAAGCTTTGTAGTGTCACTTCCCACTGGTTGTACTGTATCTTCTGCCGTCGATTCTAGTTCTTCACGAACTTGAGTTAATACAGCTTCTATTTGGTTAACAGCTGGTTGAGTCCATTTGACTAGCAGCCAACGCCAACCCACGAATAAAAGGGTAAACACACCCCAAATCCAACTAATGCCCCACACGTGAATTTGCGAACCGGCGGATACCAGTAAAAAAAGGATGATAAACGCGATCGGGATTGCTAATACAACCCACTGCCACGGTTTTAATCGCACCATTGCCCCATACCTGCTTTGGTTAGACTGCTTATATTGCTATTGTCTATCTAAATCTGGTTGTGAGTTCTGGATTACTGCATGTATTAAAGTGTAATAATAGCTCACGCTGGCTGCTAGTAGTCTGTCAAAAATTAATTGACGAATAAATTTTCTCTAGAGACGGCGATTTATCGCGTCTCTCTAACTGTCAAAATGAAACGACATTTGAATTGAGTAATCAGGTGATTGCCTCCGACACGCTCCACAAAAGCAAGAATAAAAATAGGGATTGACAAGGCTTTTTGTTGCTGATGAAACTTCCATCAGAAGCTTGGGAATAATAAATCGTGCTAGAGAAACATTTGCAATGAATCTCAGCAGCTTAGGTGTGTTTACCATCGGCAATTAAAGGAACAATTTGTTAATGAAAGTGAGTTCATCAGGGATCAAGCTAGGTTTTGCAGTTATTAGCAGTAGTTGTTTAGCAACAGTAGCGATCGCTTTCAGTAGCGCCAGTGCAATTGCTGCTCAATTCATCACAATTGAAAGTAGCGGTACTTTATCAGGGACAATCGAACTTCCCAGAAATAATCCCAATTTCAATAACAGTATTACTCGTATTGATACGGATGAAGCTGGAACTTATTATCGGAACTTAGGTACTAATAATAATCCTAATTATGTTCCTGTATACCAGTCAGACTATTTAAAGGTACAAACACGCTCTGATGGAAGTCTGCATTACTTTGTTGACTTTAAAGGTATTCCAATTGTCTCCTTTGATGGTGTTCTCACATCGCCAGTTCTCTCTGGTGGTCAGTTGACACCCTATAAATATCAGGGGCAATTGGCAGGAACTACATTTCAAGGAGTAGTTCAGGATGAATTTAATCTCACAAAGGCTTTCTACACTGGCACTGTCACCGACCCAGACACCGGAAAGCAGTACCAAGGCACTTTTGAAGTGAGTGGATATGGACAGCGATATAGTAATCCCAATGGTAGTTTAACTCCCACAGTCTTTGATTTTCAGTCCGATATTCCAGGTTTGCCAACCATAACATCCTTGACCATAACTAACGCTACCTTGGCAAATCTGAGAATTAAAGTACCTATAGATGAAACTTCTATTCCAGAACCCGCTAGCCTTGTGGGAATCTTGATGGTAGCTGGTTGCGGTATTCTTTTGAAAAGAAGAAAAGACATCGAACCTAAGAAGATGTTTTGAAACTGAGAGGCTGTTATGAAGAGTGCTGAGTTACAGCTATTTTCAGGTAAATAAACCACGCGGTAGGGGCACAGCAATGCCCATAGGGACTTCCAAATAAAAAAATATACTATCGTTTTGACGGCAGGGGGCAGGGAGCAGGGCGCAGGGGGAAAGAAAATCGTTTTGATTTGGTTAAATTGGATAATTTATTTCTTGGAAGTCCCATACGTGTCAACTTAAGCTGAAACTCCTTTAAAACCTCGTTTCCAGCCGGAGGCTGGAAATGCAACTCAAAAGCGACTCTGCCGCCAGTAAGGAAGGCGGAGCCTCAATGATGAGCATTCCCAGTCGGAGACTGGGAACGAGGCAAAACGGCTTATCTGTTAGCTTCCTTACCTGCCTTGAAATAAATTTCTTTGGCTTTTAGCTAAAGTCTACTGAATTAGACTGGAGATTTTTGGCGATATTTAGTCATCTTCAGATGACTTTAGCTATGAGGCGGGAATTTCAATTTCCGACGGACGAGCGGTTTCACGTTAAGTTGACACCAATGGGCATGTTCTCTACGGGTGTACCTTACTTACTAGGTCGGGAAACACTATAGAAGTCCGGCTGAATTGAATCTAATCATCTATACGCAAGAGCTTGCGGTAAAACGGTTGTGAAAAATCGGTTATGCGATAACGTTTATAGTTGTCCATAAGTTCAATTAAAAAATTAATAAACTCGAAACTAGCCATCATCAGTTCATAACTTAGGTCAGCGTTGCCATCAAACTGAATTCGGCAACGAGTTAAGTCTGAGGGTAGGGTGGCAACATTCCAGGAGGCGACAAAGGGGACATGTTCACTGGCTTCTATCTTCCGATGTCCCTCCAAGACCCCTTTTTGATAAAGACTGATGGCATAGGGTAAGAAATTGCGCCTAGCGCCCTGAACGTAAGGTAAGTAAACACTGGCTTGCTGTTGAGTGGCCGGCTGAAGTTGCTCAATAGACATTATTAAATATTCCTCAAGTTAGTTTGCAATTAGGGCATTAGTGGCTGTTAGTAGTATTCCCAAAAGACATATCTAAAGCACATGAGGGAGCGGGGAAGAAGCAAGGTAGCTGGGAGCAGGGAGTAAGGGAGAAGAGTTTTCCCCTCTGCCTCTTTTCAATACCCAATACCCAAAAAATGAAGTTCCTGCTAAGAAATATTAAAATTTCGGTTACAATGATGCTGCATTAACTGTTATCGAAGCTGGGAACGATAACACTAAAAATCCCGACTGTAAAGTGGTGGATAACGTTATTGCAGTTTCTCCCAACAAAAAGCTGCTGCTATCTTGCTATTACTTTGCCTAAACCGGAGTTCTCTTTAGAGAAAGTCCGACTCTACAAGCTTCCTGCCGAAGTGGCTATCAAAGGAATCAAGCCTCTGTCTAAGAGTAGCAAACGTGGTTAATGTCAAGTAATTACGCACAGTGGCGGTGACAACAAAGGTAGTCCCAGTGGCTTTTGGCTTAGGGATAGCGGGTATTGCAGTTTGCCCATTCCGATTAAAATCGGGAAAAGTAGCTTAGGGATATTTGTCCGTAAAATTACTAACTGTAGACAAATAGTGGTTTTTGAATCAAGCAACCTAACCTATGCCAGCGAATTCCTGGCCCGAAGAAGATTCTTATCAAGAGCTTGATCCGCTCAACTCCTTGTTATCTGACCTATCAGTAGATGAGGAGTCGGTGTTAGAGACAGATCCGGTGTCTCTACCATCGCGGTTTCAAGGTCGTAGAGGCAAAGCGGCTCTAGTCTTGACTATCGTCTGGAGTGGCACGATCGCTCTACATTTAGTTTCTTGGGCTTCCATTTTTATTCTAGGACTAACCACCATTCTAGGATTCCATGCTTTGGTGGTAGTGTTTACTAAATCCCGCCGTAACCCAAAAGAAATACAAGGAGATTTGCCTTCTGTATCTGTGCTGGTGGCTGCGAAAAATGAGGAAGCGGTAATTGCTAAATTAGTCAAAAATCTTTGTAATCTGGAATATCCAGGTGGGCAGTACGAAATTTGGATAATTGACGATCACAGCAGTGATAGCACACCACATTTATTAGCAGAACTCGAACAGAAACACAACCAGCTGAAAGTACTAAGGCGTTCAGCAGAAGCTACTGGTGGCAAATCGGGGGCGTTGAATCAGGTATTGCCGCTGACAAAGGGCGATATCATCGCAGTATTTGATGCTGATGCTCAAGTGACACCAGATTTGCTGCAACAGGTAGTACCTTTATTTCAGAGAGAAAATGTCGGGGCGGTGCAAGTGCGAAAAGCGATCGCCAACGCTAAAGAAAACTTTTGGACTAAGGGTCAAATGGCAGAAATGGCACTTGATACCTGGTTCCAGCAACAGCGGACTGCTCTTGGTGGCATTGGCGAACTGCGGGGCAATGGTCAATTTGTCCGGCGTTCCGCGTTGGAAAGCTGCGGTGGCTGGAATGAAGAAACCATTACCGATGATTTGGATTTGACAATCCGTTTACATTTGGATAAATGGGATATTGAGTGTGTTTTCCATCCAGCAGTGCAAGAAGAAGGTGTGACAAGTGCGATCGCACTCTGGCATCAGCGTAACCGTTGGGCAGAAGGTGGTTATCAGCGCTATTTGGATTATTGGGATTTAATTCTCAAAAACCGCATGGGAGGGCGTAAAAGCTGGGATTTGCTGATTTTTATGCTGATTATGTATATCTTGCCGACAGCAGCAATCCCAGATTTATTGATGGCGATCGCTCGTCATCGTCCACCAATATTAAGTCCCATCACAGGCTTGTCCATTTCTATGTCGATGGTAGGGATGTTTACAGGTCTGAAACGAATACGTCAAGATCAAAAATTCCCACTTTCTACATATTTTATAATGCTCGTGCAAACCCTGCGTGGCAGTTTATATATGTTGCACTGGTTAGTCGTTATGAGCAGTACTACTGCCCGCATGTCAGTAAGACCAAAGCGGCTAAAATGGGTGAAAACTTTGCATACTGGGCATGGGGAATAGCCCCATTGGGGAATTAAAAATTAAAAATTAAAAATGCAAAATTACCAAAAATAATTTTGCATTTTTTTTAGTGACTGACAAAAATAATTGTCCAAAATTATTTGTATGTTCATAGGGGCGCAAGACCTTGCGCCCCTACAATGGGATATTTTTTTAACTGAAAGTTCTTTATTCATCGTCCACGTCTGCTTCTTCTACCCATTCTGGTGTAGTTATGGAATCGGAGAATTCTGGGAAATCATCTGCAAAACGGATAATTTGTCCGTTGAAAAATTCTGCTATACGTTGAGCTGCGATCGCTACTTCGTCAGGTTCCCAATCAGGTGCGGGTGTTTGTTTTGGGGGTGGAGGCAAAGTTTGCGCCCCATTTCCATTTACCCCATTTCTATTTATGCTATTTCCATTTACGCCGTTTCCATTTGCCCCATTTCCATTTATGCTATTTCCATTTATGCTATTTCCATTTTTTGCTGCTGTTGGTGCTGGTGGTGGAGTGGTTGGCTGTGGTACTGGCGCTGGTGACGGAACTTGCTGGTTGTAACTAGGTGTGGGTGGTTGCTGAGGGCGAGTAGAGTCTTTTGGCAGAGGATTTTTTTTGGCTGAGGTAGAGTTTGAAGAAATTCCTTTTTCTATATTTATCTGGATTTCACGCTGGAAAGTCTGCTGGAAAGCTTCCGTAATCATCGGTAGATAAGATTTTCCCTTGTCATACCATGCCTGTTTAATCGCAATTCGAGCCATAACACCGTCGAACTCAATGAGTTGGCTCATTTGACGCAGCATTTCTTGCCTTGATTTTGGCTGGAGGTTAGCAAGTACCTGTTGCCAAACCTGAGTTAAATCATAAGTTGCTTCCCCAACAACTTCTGAAGTTACTGGTTCAACGTTTGCAGGTGGCACAGGAACGGATATCGGTTCTGGGGTTGGTTGTGAAACTGGGTTAGTAGCAGAATTGTGATTCGTTTGCTGTTCAACTGGGGCAGATGAAGTGACGGGCTGATTTTGGGCAGCCGCTTGATAATGGTTTGCAGAATTATGATTTGTTTGCGGTTCAGCTAGAGGTACAGAAGAGACAGGCTGATTTTGGGCAGCCGCTTGATGATGGTTTGCAGAATTATGATTTGTTAGCGGTTCAGTTAGAGGTACAGAAGAGACAGGCTGATTTTGAGCAACTGCTGGAAGATAATTTGGAGATACAGCAGGTGTATTAACTCGTGGCGCAATACTTGGGGCTTGTGGCTGAATATTCGTCGCAGTGGGTAACAATCCTAGTAATGTTACCTCTAACCACAAACGCGGCTGGGTGGTATTCTTAATTTGCACTTCAGCTTCTCGCAAGTGTTTCTGTCCGGCTAAAATTCCACTCATATCGAAGTATTGAGCAAACTCAACCAGCGCTGTCCAGGTTTGCTGAGTACAAGCAACCAAATCGTGGCGGTTGGGTGCTGTTTTAGCTATGAGTAAATCGCGGTAGAAGGCGGCGAGATTTTGCAGAATAGTTAGGGGTTCTCGACCACGATCTAGGATGTAGTGAGTACAGTCTAGAACCGCTTCCGGTTTATCTTGAGCGATCGCATTTAAAAGACTCAGCAAGTCCTGTTCACTGACTGTCCCAACTAAATCCCAAACTCGCTCTGGTGTGACTTCACCCGCTAACAAACCCAATTGATCGAGTAGACTCTCAGCATCCCGTAACCCTCCCTGAGCAAGTTGGGCTACCAGGGTGACAGCATCATGTGAAATATGAATGTTTTCAAAAGATGCGATCGCACTTAAATGCTTCACCATCGCCTCTAACTGAATGCGTCTAAAATCAAACCTTTGACAGCGTGAAATAATCGTTGGTAACACCCGTTGCGGGTCTGTTGTCGCCAATACAAAAACTACGTGTCTCGGTGGTTCTTCTAGTGTTTTGAGTAGCGCATTAAATGCCTGAGTACTGAGCATGTGGCAATTATGTACCAAAAGCCCATTTGCTACAAAGTTATGATTATCTGCTACTTCAATATCATAGACTCGCTCAGTCCCAGCGAGGTGAACAGATTCGACAGTCTCCAAACTTGTAATCCATCGAGGGGATGGAATATTGTTTAAGGTCTGCCAGCCATTTTCTACTGGTGCTTGCACCCATCTGGATGTAGTAGTATGTCTTGCCTGTACTACTCCTGGTGTAAAATTTTGTTGCAACTGGATATCCCATTGCTGTAAGCCAACTGGCAATGAGTTGATTTTCTGCGCCAGAGAATCCTTCTGTATGCAATTGAATTCGTGGACTCCCTTCTGGACTGAGACTGAGTGAGCCATCATCCATGTACCACCAAGCAAGTCCTTCTGGGGTAATTCGATTAAGCCAGTCCATAGAGAGGAGTTTTTCATCCCTATTTGGTTTAACGATTTCAAAGACATCTTTGAGTTGGGGATGACAAGAAGTGTTACAGGTAACTGAGATGTTTCTGTATCCTTTGTTAGCTGTAATTCGCAGTTTTGGACGCAATTCTTGAAGGCGATAGGCTTTGTATTCCAACCATTCTTGCTGCTTTTCTGAGTGTGTCTAACACAATCTGGGAAATCTACTGTATTTATTGGGATAACTGATAGAGCAATCTCCAAGTAAGGTTCCGTAGATAAGTCTAAGTGCATTTGGTTGGATAACTGCCGCATCTGCAAGGAACTTTTCTGTTCTAAATTCCCAAATTCCGTGTCCTTTTTTGTATGGATGTTTTTCCCAGCGAGACTGGATGCTAATGATTCATCGGACTTTTTTTTGTAAAAAGGTTGGAATATCAAGCTTTTCACCACACCCGCAAGCACAGAAAGGTCGGAGTAATTCAGCTTGTTTAAGGATAGATTCCAGGTCGTATAATTTTTGCCCAGATGTATTGCCTTTAAACTGGTGTCCGCTAACAAATCTCCGGGTGCGTCCATCAATACCGAATTTGTAAATGAGGATGCCACATCCACATTCACAGGCGATAGTATCTTCACTCCTTCTCTTACGTCCTTTGCTGGTAGCCATCCCTGGTTTGTCCTAATTAAATGATTACCCGTACATCTAATTTCTCGGTTAGTTGTTTTGATAACGAAGGTTTGACGTTCTCCTTGATCTAACCACCTGACAACTTTCTTGAATTCCCATTTACCTGATGAGTCGTTGTAACTAAGAACCCTCTTGCCTTTGATTTTGGGATCATCGATTCTGTTAAGTCCGTTATCAGTCAATACCAGAGAATCTCCTGTTAGGCATTCGTCGATTACATAAACCTTGTAGCGACACTGTACAGGAGCAAACTGGGCTTTTTCAATCAACTCGCGGATATTATCGACACCAGTATTACTAGCGGCGTCTATTTCAATTACATCTAGGGCGTAGCCCTTGGTTATCCCCTGACAAACTTCACACACACCACAAGGTTCAGCCGTGGGCTTATCACCTTTGAGACAATTGAGGGATTTAGCCAGAATCCGGGCACTAGAAGTTTTCCCCGTACCTCTTGGCCCAGTGAATAAGTAGGCGGGGGCAATTTTGGATGTGCCGATCGCGTTCGTGAGGGTGGTGGCGATCGCCTCTTGGCCCACCAGTTCACCAAAACTTTTGGGGCGATATTTGTGGTGCAGGGGTTCATAAGACATGGAAATATAGACTTCAATGCCTTTCAACGTTAATTAGTAGCACCGAGTCGAGTTTAGGATTCAATATATTTTAAACTCTCATACCTGGCTTTATTTATCGATGTTGCCATAGCCCTTGCACTCAACTCATGCCGTATATTTTGGCACTCAGGAAAGCAAGAAACTAGAGCTGATCCTCTACTATCATTTCAACATCAATGTATGAGAATTATAGCATATCATTTAGTACATTTGTTCTATTTTAGATTGGGGGCTAGAGACTAAGGCGCGTTTTCAACCTGTAGCCACAACAAAATTGAAAAAGGGACTAGGGACTGAGAAAATTGTTCGGGGATTCAGACCACTCACTCACTACCCAAGTTTTGTTCGCGCAGCGCTCGCACGAGAAGAAAACTCTTCCTAGTCCCCAGTCCCCAGTCCCCAGTCCGCGACATATTGATGCGATTTATCAACACACCCTGACTAGAATCGCCTATTTTAGAACACAGCGTGTTTTTAAACACGCTCTAGGCTTGTCTGCTAGCTAACAAAATCTTTGTGGGCAGTGACAAGCATCTGAGCTTGTCTTAAAACGTTTCCAAATAAATAAATAGGAATCTGCCAAGCTGCAACAGTAACTTCTTTGACAATATCCTGTACACTAATTGCAATTAATTCATGCTCTGGCGGCTCTCCCTCAACTGTACCAGACCAAGTAAAAGCTAATAAAAAGTCATCGTCTCCAGGCAAGGATGCAATCAAACATTCCTCTGGTGTTGGCTGGCAAATAATTCCATGATCGTTTGCAAGTTCTACTAGTCTTTGAAATTTGTTTACGTTCATCATTTTTCTTTTAGATGTGATTCAATCTCAGTTTTAAAAGAAATCATATTTTGAACTCCACAACTCAACTTAGTTGCTTCATACCATAAATTACGAACTACGAATTATTAAGGAGTTATTGGAGTTGGATCGGGCTTAAGTTCAGAATCTTACCGCGATCACCTGGTTCTATCAGCAACATTTGTTACTTTTTTAAAAAATCTCAACTACCTACTTTTTCGGGCTACCCCATTTATATACACCTCTGTTTGTTAGCGTTTCAATATGATTGATCCTCTCATCTCACCCAAGCTGACGCAGTGTATTTAAAATTGCGATCGCTTTTGGCGGAACAGCTGTAAACCGAAGCAGATAAAGATGCTCGTCAATATTAGATTGTTGGATCACCTTGGCATAGATATATTCTTCTTCTATGGACATTTCTGCTTCAATCAATAACTTGAGTTTGAGATTGCTCAAAAGATGTAAAGAATGTGGCGATTGCAGCTGCGCCCCTTTTTCTGAAAGGCTAATCAGGTTCCTTATAAATACTGTTCCCACGGCATATTTACCCTGTAAAATGGTATATTCCACAGGTACTTCTTGATTGAGAATGACTATTTCTTCATCATCTTCAGGCAAGAATAAATTATATTTACCGCCAATGCCACGAATTTCACAAATTGTCACAGGATGCTTTATCCCTTTGGGTTCTATTTGTAGTTGTCCAGCAATTTGGAGGTCAATATTGGCATCTTTACAGGTATTTTCGGAAATTAAAATCTGTCCTCCCACTGTATAAGACTCAATTCGAGCAGCTAAATTAACATGGCTGCCAATAACTGTATATTGAGCGCGTTTTTGAGAACCAACATTTCCTGCCACAGCCTCACCTGTATTAATCCCAATTCCCATTTCGAGGATTGGAAAATTCATTTGCTGATTTTGTTTGTTTACTTGCTCCATTGCTAACTGCATGGCAATAGCACAGGCGATCGCTCGTTGAGAATCATCTTTGCGACTAATTGGCGCACCAAAGATCACAAAAATACCATCACCCATAAACTCATTAATCGTGCCTTTATACTGATTAATTACATCTGTCATTGTTCCCAAATAAAGATTCAAAATCTTTACTACTTCTTCCGGGGGCAATTGTTCAGAAATAGCTGAAAATCCTCTTAAATCAGATACGAGAACCGTAACTTTTCGGCGTTCTCCCCCTAGCTTTAAGCCAGAAGGAGTTTCGAGGATATTGGCGACGATTTCATCCGTGAGATAGCGACCGAGGGTTTTTCGCATCTCGGTAGCACTTTGAGCAATATACTGAGTGAGTGCGATCGCAGAACCGACAAATGCCAGCAATGAAGGTACAACAGGAATCCACCAACCAACAATAAATGCCAAAAAACTGCCACCAACTAAACCACCACCCGCCAGAAAAACACTAACAGCCATCAGGCTTTTCTGATTGCTACTGTGGCGTTGTAGCCAACACAAGCTAGCACCAATAATTGACCAAATCAAAATCAATAGCCATTCTAGCGGGTCAGGTAAACACTTTATCGGTGGACGACCTTCTATTGCCGCACTTAAAATTTGACTAATGACATTAGCATGAATTGTTACACCTGCCATTCGTTCCGGGTCAGTCAATACATTACTGCTGTAAGGCGTATAGAATAAATCCTTTAAACTCTCGGCGGTAGCACCAATTAATACCACCTTGTCTTGCATTAAATCGCGTGGGATGCGGTTCTCTTGCACTTCGGTAAGAGAGACTTTAGCAAACTGCTGTACTCGTCCTCGGTAGTTCAACAGCACTTGATAACTCCCGGCATCTGCTCGGACGTAACCACCATCATTAGGTTCAAAAATCGGGAAAACACCCCGATTTAACTGCAAGTAATTAGAGTTAGTTACTGATGGCTTTGCGGTAATACCTTCAGGTTTCAAGTACAACAATGCTAGTTTTAACCCAAAGCTTTCTAGAATCTCGTTATTATTTAAACTTACGTACAATAATGCTCGTCGAATTTTGCAATCTCCATCTATGGGTAAATCATTCGACCCAACTTGATGAAGTTTCTTGAGTTCTGGAGACGAATCAACCGCCGAACTATCAATAGTATCAGAGACTTTTTGGACTCCAATCAAATTAGGAGTAGAGTTAAATACTTTAAGTAATTCTTGATGACCGGGATTGACAGGTAAATCACGATAAATATCTAAACCGATCGCTCTGGGTTTTTGCTGTTTGATTTTCTCTAACAAACTGGCAAGTTTTCCATCAGACATAGGCCACTGACCCTGTTTGCGGATATCTGCCTCATTAATCTCAACTATGACAATGCGGGTATCAGCCGACTCTTGTGGACGGAGGAGAAAAAATTGATCTAGTGCAGCCAATTCCAACAATTGCAGTAATCCAGTCAAGCGTATTGCAATTACCAGGGCTGTAATATTAGGAACAGCCAGTAAAACACCACGCCATTGCCAGATTTGCGGTTTCAGCTTTGCCCACATAATATTTAGTGCTGTTAGCGGTAGCGGGGCGTTTAGCCCGTGCTGAGTTAGGAGTTAGGAATTGGGAGTTGGGAATTCTCCCTCAGCCCCGTGCCCCATGCCCTTCTTTCCTAGATGTGCAACAATCGATCAATGGTTCGGAAGCGATCGCACTCAAACCAACTGACTTGAAAAATTGCCTCCAATCCAGCCTTGCCTTAAAATTATTCGGCTCAATCTGGCGTAACTTCACCAAACTAGTCAACGCTTCATGCCAAATCCCCGCTTCTGCATACATGCTGGGCAACTTATGCAAATTTGCCTTTGTTAAAGCCTCCGACAAACCTAATTCTGGTTGAGTGCGTTCCACCCAACCATCTACAGTGGGGTTTTCACTAGAGTCTTGAGTATCACAAGAAATTGTTAGATACCAATGATAAGTTTTACCTACAGCGAGTGCAGGGGCAGTGTCAGGAAGTTTGAAGTTAATAATTCCGGGTTTATCTGGAAGTGTAAAAGATGTTTCATAAAATACGTTCTCGTCTTTATCCAAGAGCAGAAACTTGGCTGCTTTGACTGGAGATGGAGGTATATACCAGAAAAATGTTGGATGTTCAGCAAATGTCAACCCTAATTTATCTGGAGGGATTAAGGGAATTATTAGTTTTTTGCCGGTTAGGCAAGAACTACCACGGGTAGAACCACCAGCACTTGCAGGAGGTTTTCCCCGCTGTGGCGGCTTAAATGTCTGACTAATTTGCCAAGTTTTATTGGGATGGTAGGACTGAGCCTGTACCTCTGCTGTTAAATCAGAAAACAAAGACAAAGGCAAGGAAAAGGTTACAAAATATAATATATATGGTTTAATCCATTTCATATTAAAAATGTCTGGGTGCTAGATTAGTCGAGTGAATAAATAAAGTATTCCCAAAAGCAGAGCCAGATTTTTCACTTACAGCAGTTCTTAATGTATTTGAACCACATCTGTCGTAAGGGCACAGCATTGCTCATTGGTGTCAACTTAACGTGAAACGGGCGGTTAGAAACCGCGTCTACACAAACAAAACCCACCTCCGTAGGTTTCAAAACCTGGATTTGACCTTACTTACAGTATTGGCGAGAGTATCGAACTTACCTGTTTGTCACTTGTAGAGAGCGTCATTTTGAATTGATTTTCCCCTGTTCCTTATCGCTCAAGATATGGGAATATATTATAAGGTTGTAGGTAATCGCCTACGTAGAGGTCTAAAGTGGATACCATTGCAATTCCTGCTCTAAATCGGCTAGTGGATGCCACGGTAGAAATTCCTGGTTCTAAAAGTCTTACCAATCGGGCGTTGCTTGTCGCTGCTTTGGCGCAAGGTGACTCCATTTTAGAAAATGCCTTATTCAGTGAAGACAGCGAGTATTTTGCTAAATGTTTAGAGCAATTGAGTATTCCCATAACTCTGAATCCTCATCTGGCTCAGATTCAGGTTGCAGGAAGGGGAGGTGATATTCCAGCTAAACAGGCAGATTTATTTGTGGGTTTATCAGGTACTACAGCACGGTTTATTTCGGCGCTGGTAGCACTGGGTAATGGCGAATATCGGCTAGATGGCGTTCCTCGGATGCGAGAACGACCGATGGGTGACATGCTGACGGTGCTACAAACAGGTGGAGCCACTGTTAACTTTGAGGGAAACCCTGGGTTTATGCCCTACACCCTCTATAGCCAGGGATTCGCTGGCGGAAATTTTCGCTTGAAAGCCAACCAAACAAGTCAGCAACTTTCGGCATTGCTGATGATTGCACCTTACGCTCAACAGGATACGATTTTTGAGGTTGAGGGTACACTGGTTTCTCAGTCTTATATCAAAATGACTTGTAGCCTCATGGCCGATTTTGGCGTAGAGGTGATTCAAATTGGCGAGAATCAATTTCAGATTAAAGCAGGTCAACGTTATCAAGCTCGACATTACACAATAGAACCCGATGCGTCAAATGCTTCTTACTTTTTTGCCGCCGCCGCCGTCACGGGTGGACGAGTGCGCGTCAAATATTTGACTAAACAATCCTGTCAGGGTGATATTCTCTGGCTGAATGTTTTAGAGCAGATGGGTTGCCAAATTAAGGATTCGGATGATTACACTGAAGTGACGGGGCCGAAGCAATTGCAAGGCATCGACATTGATATGAATGATATATCGGATTTGGTGCAAACATTAGCTGCGATCGCGCCCTTTGCCAGTTCACCAATTACTATTCGTAACGTAGAACATATTCGATATAAGGAAACCGATCGGATTCAAGCTGTTGTCACAGAATTGCGTCGGTTAGGGGTTAAAGTGGAAGAATTCGCCGATAAACTGAGAATTGAGCCTAGCCCCATTACTCCAGCGGCGATTGAAACCTATCACGATCATCGAATGGCGATGGCTTTTGCTGTCACAGGTTTGAAGGTTCCAGGGATTGTAATTAAAGATCCTGGTTGTACAGCGAAGACTTTTCCAGATTACTTTACCCGATTCTTCCAAATGTTAGAACAATAAGAGATTGACCAGTATTCTCGTAAGGTGTGTTATGCCGGAGGCTAACGCATCAACTGTTCTTACGGCCGCCACAACGCTGAATCAACTCAATTTACCTTTTTGCTTTATTTTGGGAATCCTAAATTAATGATAGTAGGGGCACACAGCTGTAGATGAGTGTCAACTCTAGGACGGCATTCGCAGTCTCAGACTGGGAACGAGACAACGAGACATAGTAGGGGCGTACATCTGTACGTCTCTGTCTATATACCACGCAAGTCATTCGTTGACAGCTATGGCAATTAGTGCAAAATATCAGATTTTTCCGGTTGAGGCAAAATATAAGTGAATAATTACTTTACATTGAATATGTATAGCTAAAACTCATGGATATACCCCAGCGCGTATCAGTCCGCTACAAAGACGCGTCCTTCAACAGTAATGAAATCCGCTTGAGAACTTTTCGGCTTGGGTTGCAAATATGGGATGAACAAACCAAACCTAGAAAAACAGAGCTTTATCAGTTTATATCCTCTTGCTTAAAACAAGTTGACCGCCAAGATCGTTTTATGTTTTCTCTGCTATTCATAGAATTAACAGACCTCATACGCAATTCTGCGCTGGAAAGGGGAACAAAAGAGGTTCTGATTAAAACAGCTTTTAGAGAATTTGCTTGTGCGATAACAGACTTTGAAGACGTTGCCAAATAAGGTTGATGAGGGTGTAGGTATTGCTTAGGCGTAGCTCATCCCAAGCATTGCCTATAACTCAGCTAACCTAATCTAGTAGGATATCTATAGTAAACAGCTTTCCTATCGGATTAGTTTTTTTTGGCTGAATGCGCGGATAGGTAGGTGTTGGAAATGGGGTAACTACAAAAATGCCTGAATTGCCCTATATGCAAGAATTTCAGAGCATTAGCATTTATAAATCATCCGCGCACCTTATGTAGACTAGTTTTCAGCCATTTGCCTTTAGCCAAATCACAACTCCTCGTGTTATGATTTCTCCATTCGCGCAACCGAACCTTGAAAACCAAATAAGACAAGGCTTTCAGAAGCCCGACAATTGCAATTAACTAAAATCCCTATTAGGGATTGAAACACTCCCCACACCAACAACGGAAGTTACTGTTGTAATTGCAATTAACTAAAATCCCTATTAGGGATTGAAACAGCACAATCTTCGATTGAGCGGCTTGAGCGAATTTCATTGCAATTAACTAAAATCCCTATTAGAGATTGAAACCATTTGGCAATCACCCTCTGGACAAGATGTTGTCAGATTGCAATTAAGCAAAATCCCTATTAGGGATTGAAACAAAACTTAGAAGTATTAGTAATTAAATCTTTTCTATAGCAATTCCCTAAAAACTATCTAAAAAGAAATTACTTTGCGATCGCGCAGAAACTTACCGCTTATATTGCGCGGAGCATCAGTAGCCAACCAGATTGCAGTGTCAGCACCTTCTTCTGGCGATCGGGGTGCTGATGAACCACCCATATCTGTTCTCACCCACCCCGGACAAATGGAATTGACGACGATGCCTTTGGAGTCTAAAGCTTGTGCCAACATAATTGTTGCGCCATTTAATGCCAGCTTCGATAGGCAATAACTTGGAACATCGGCAGATAAGTCTGATAATGCTCCATATCCACTTGAAACGTTAACAACTCTGGCATCGGAGGATTTTTCCAATAGGGGTAAAAATGCCTGTACCATCCGAATTGGGCCAAAAGTGTTGGCATTGATTGTGGAATCAAGCAACTCACGAGAAATAGTCAGAATATTTATATCCCTATCTGGATACACGCCAGCATTATTGATCAAAATATCTAACCGATCGATCCTTTGGTGCAGGGTTTTGACTGCTTGATTGATAGAGCGATCGTCGGTGACATTCAATTCGATGGGAATTACCTTGCCTGGAAGTTTCTCAGCCGCAAGTTTGGCGTTATCGAGCGATCGCGAAGTAATAATTATTTCATAGTCTTTTGCCAGTAAACCTTGAGCGATCGCAAACCCAATCCCTCTATTCCCACCTGTGATTAATACCTGTTTGTCTGGTATGGATTTCATCTCAGTATTTTATATCCAGTTATTTTTTGACTATTCTGCTAGTTATAGTTCACAAAATATCATAGACTTCATATCAAACCAAGTTCATGATATTTTTGCTTTCTGGACGTAGTATTATCTTTGACAATTTAGATTGTCAACTCAGTAATATCATGTCCGCTTAATCACTTATGATATGTCATTGCGAGTGGAACCAAGCAATCACAGAATCATTGCGATTACTTCACTCCGCTATCGCTGCGTACCCTTCTCTACGAGGGGCTGCGCCAACGGGAACGCCAGGGGCGAACGTAATGACAAGTATTTAGTCGGACATGATATAAATTATCGATTAAAAAAGCAAAACTTTTTATTATTTAGTTTAATAAAACTCTAATATTTTTCTAATCTATCCAGAGAAAGATAAATGAGTATACAAATACTGTTCGGTTAAGACAAGAGACGCGATGAATCGCCATCTTGACAATAATCGGTCTTTCGTCTTGACCCCGATTTATCGGAGCTTTGCGTATAATTTCATTAAAAAACCTTAACCGACCCATGTAGAATGAGTATATTGTTTGACTGAAAAATATTTCAGCTATTTGTCATTCTTGTGACAAAAGTATGTCTTTATTTTGAAGATTTGTAAAACTGAAATTTTAAAGTTTATATCAATCTTAAGTAAGACTTATGGTATATTCAGAGCAAGTTAGGTTGTTGATTAAATTAAAGTTTTAAGTTAATCAATCTATTATGACTTAAATAACAAAAACCTGATAAATAATAATTTGAATAGCCATTTTTTAGTTTTTGTAAATATCAATTTGGATATATATCAACTGAGATTATGGTTATTTTAGTGAATATTTGACATTTGGGAAAAATAATTAGCGATGCCTGCTCTGTCTCTAAATAACCAAAATTTACCATACCCTGACCCTCTACACCCTATCATTGTTCACTTCGTAATCGCGATGGTGCTTTTTTCTTTTGTGTGCGATGTACTGGGCTATTTCACACGTAACGTGCGTTTATTTGAGGTGAGTTTCTGGAATATGTTTGTGGCCTCAGCAGCTATCTTTTTAGCGGTGATTGTTGGTCAGTTTGAAGCAGGTTTGGCAAACATTTACCCAGCAGTTCAACCAACACTAAATTTTCATACGGTGATGGGTTGGTCGCTGGCGGCTATTGTCGTCGCCATTACAGCTTGGCGCTTTGTGATTCGCAACAGCAGTCCTCGGAAAGTACCGCCTGCTTATTTGGGTGCTGCAACGTTTTTAGTCTGCTTAGTATGCTTGCAAGTTTATCTAGGAAGCAAGCTAGTTTGGGTGTATGGGTTACACATTGAGCCAGTTGTGCAAGCGATGAAGCAGGGAGTTTCGCCATGAACTGGCAGCTTATTGATCAGTTGAGGTTAAGGCTGAATGCTAACGGATTACCTTATGAGATTCCCATACATCCACAACTGGTGCATTTAACATTGGGTTTGTTGATTATTGCCATTATTTTTGATATTGCAGGAGCGCTTTTTGCTTTAGAAAAACCAATCTTCAAATTTTTAGGTCTGCCTGCCCTGCGTTCTGGTTTCTTTGATGTCGGTTGGTATAACCTCATAGGAGCAGCTTTTATTACCTTTTTCACAGTTGCAGCAGGTTTTTTCGAGCTACTGCTAGCAAATCCACCGGTCGATCAAAAGAGCGTTTGGGGGTTAACTGCTGGTTGGACAATGCTTTTGCATGGTTTGGGTGGCATTTTGCTGTTGGGAGCGATCGCAGCCATGACAATATGGAGAGGTTTGCAACGCTATCGCTGGCGCAAGGATGCTTCCAGGCAAGTGCAGTGGAGTTACTTATTAGCAGGTATTGCAATACTGGGCATCTTGTTTGTCCACGGAACTTTAGGGGCGCAATTAGGAGAAGAGTTTGGAATTCACGTTACTGCTGCGAAGTTACTCCAAGAAGGTAAAAACCCAGACTTACTACTCAAATAATCAAGCGGGAAGTACTCTTAGATGAAATGATTATGTTTAGTTTTTGGGAATATGTACTAATAGCGTTTTATGTCGCAGGACTGCTAATTGTCAGTCGGTGGATTGGACAACAGGCGTTTTCTTGGATGCCTCCCCAGGCGACAGCAGAAGCACAGCGGGTAGATGATTTATTTAGCTTTTTAGTCTCAATTGGAGCATTTATCTTGCTGGGGCTAGTTGGTGTGATGGTGTATGCGATCGCCTTTCATCGCGCCCCCCCGGAAGACTACAGCGAGGGACACCCTTCTAGAGGTAATGGGAAGTTAGAAATATTGTGGACAGCTACCCCAACTCTGTTAGTAATATGGATTGCCTTGCAAAGCTTCAATATTTATCAGCAATTAAATATTCTGGGTTTAAACCAAATAGTGCATTTGCACACACCATTAGAATCTGCACCCGCCTACGCCGCAACCGTTAGCGATATTCCCAAACCTGCGTCTGAAACAATTGATGTTTTCGTTAGGCAGTGGGATTGGTCTTTCCGTTATCCAAATAACCTTACCACTAAGGAATTACACTTGCCGCTCAATCGCAGCACTCGCTTAAAGATGCAGGCAGAGAAAGTAATCCACGGCTTCTACATTCCTGAGTTTCGTTTAAAGCAGGATATTGTTCCAGGGCGGAACATTGAAATTGTGATTACACCCATTCGCTCAGGTAAATATCGACTGAAAGATTCTCAATTCAGTGGTGCTTATTTTGCCTTGATGGAGGCAGATGTATACGTTGAATCTCTCGATAAGTATAATCAGTGGCTCGCGCAAACAATCTCTAGCGAAACTACAAACACTAAAAATCAGGCAGTTGCCGAAAATATCCAACCACCAAAGACATTATTTAAAAGCGGCTGGTACACCGTCGCACCTGCTCAACCTGCTGTAGCAAATCAAAGGAAGATAGATAATGACACATGATTTGAGTGAAGCTATAGCCAACAATAGAGAACCTGAGAATAACTGGCGGGAATATTTCAGCTTCAGCACCGACCATAAGGTGATCGGTGTTCAGTACATGGTGATGACCTTCATTTTCTTTCTTCTCGGCGGGCTGTTGGCGATGATTATCCGGGCTGAGTTGCTTACCCCAGAAGCAAACTTAGTTGACCGTCCCCTCTACAATGGTTTATTCACCATGCACGGGACAATCATGATTTTCCTGTGGATTATTCCCTTCAATGCAGGTCTTTCTAACTTCTTAGTACCGCTAATGATTGGAGCGCGGGATATGGCTTTTCCCTTGCTCAACGCCATCTCTTTTTGGATTCTACCACCAGCCGGTCTGCTACTAATGTCTAGCTTTTTGCTACCTAACGGGACTGCACAAGCTGGTTGGTGGTCTTATCCACCAGTTAGTCTGCAAGTTCCAGCCGATCAGTTGATTAACGGTCAATTTATTTGGATAGTTAGCCTAGTATTAATCGGCATCTCCTCAATTATGGGGGCTGTCAACTTTGTTACTACTATCTTTTGGATGCGATCGCCAGGGATGACATTTTTTAGAATGCCCGTCTTTGTGTGGTCAGTTTTTAGCGCCCAGTTGTTGCAACTGATTAACTTGCCTTCCTTGACGGGTGCATTGATACTGCTGTTGCTTGACCTCTCCTTCGGTACACAATTTTTTAAACCGGAAGGAAGTGGCGATCCGATCATTTACCAACATTTATTCTGGTTCTACTCTCACCCCGCAGTGTATATCATGGCGCTACCAGCCTTCGGTATTATTGCGGAAGTTCTGCCAGCCTTTTCTCGCAATCCTCTATTTGGCTATCGGTCAGTGGCGATCGCAACTTTAGGTATCGCTGGGATTAGCATCTTCGTTTGGGTGCATCACATGTTCACCAGTGCAACCCCCGGCTGGATGCGGATGACCTTCATGGCCACCTCAATGTTAGTTGCTATACCCACAGGTGTGAAGGCATTCGCTTGGACTGCCACCATCTGGAGGAGCAAATTACACCTAGAGACACCAATGTTATTTGCAATGGGAGGTGCAGCAATGTTTATTTTTGGCGGTGTCACTGGTGTGATGCTTGCGGCCACACCATTTGATATCCACGTCAATAATACTTACTTTGTCGTGGGTCACTTCCACTACATCGTTTTTAATACCATTACAATGGCAATCTTTGCCGGAATTTACTACTGGTTTCCCAAAATAACTGGCAGGATGTACGCCGAGGGTTGGGGTAAGCTACATTTCTGGTTGACCTTTATTCCTGCCAATATCACCTTTTTCTCCATGCACCCATTAGGTTTACAAGGAATGCTACGCCGAATTTCTTCCTACGATCCTCAGTATCAGGGATGGAACGTCATCGCTAGCCTGGGATCGTTCTTACTGGGAGCATCCACGCTGCCATTTATTGCTAACATCGTCGGTTCCTGGCTATATGGAGCGAAGGCAGTTGATAATCCTTGGCACGCTACGGGATTGGAATGGACAACTTCTTCACCACCTCCGCGAGATAACTTTGAAGAGATTCCTGTTGTCACCAGACCTCCTTACGACTATGGCGATCCCAAATACTCATTCGTGCAAAATTCTAATGATGGTGAGTCTGACTAGAGATTGGGGACTGGGGAGTAGGAAGGAGATATAGTTACGCCGTGTGCAACTTTCTCTCAGACCTAACCCCCTTCCCTACAAGGGAAAGGGAGGAATGGCACTAAGAAAAGATACAGCCCTTGCCCTAACTGGTTCCCAGTCTCCAGCCTGGGAACCCATTCTGGGAGGCTCCGCCTCCTCTTTCTTGACCAGAGGCTCTGCCTCTGGAAATACATTCCCAGCCTCCAGGCTGGGAACGAGCCTGCACATGCTTTCGAGCTTTTCTTAGTGCCTATTCGGAAAGGGAGCAAAAATCAAAGCCTCTCCCCCACAGGGAGAGAGGTTTGGAGAGGGGTTCTAAGGATAAGTTGCACATTGCGTATAATTATAAATTTTTAAATCTCTAATCCTAATTCCCAATGCCCAATTCTCAAAATTATGCAACATCGCAGCATCCATTTAGATGAAAGTCCGATCCGTTTCGATCGGTGGCGACGACGCTTACCAAATTGGTTACAGCGCTTTCTGCCGAGTGGTGGCGGGAGTCATGAAGATCATCATGGCAAAGGAATGTTTGGGTTTACTGTGTTCCTCTTGTCAGAAAGTATCATTTTTTTGAGTTTTATCTTTACTTATGTTGCTCTGCGACTGAATACTACTAACTGGCTACCACCCAGTATTTCTGGGCCAGAATTGTCTAAGCTCGTGATTATTAATACAGTAGTTTTACTTTCTAGTAGCTTTGTTATTCAAGCAGCAGAAAATGCTCTCAAACGAAATCAACTCAGTAAATTTCGCTGGCTATGGCTAATAACGATCGTAATGGGAATCTACTTCCTAATTGGTCTATTAATTGAGTGGAAAAATCTCGATTTCAAACTCACCACAGGATTAGTTGGTTCCACATTCTACTTACTGACAGGTTTCCACGGTTTACACGTTTTGGCTGGTGTTGTGCTTCAGATAATTATGCTGATTCGCTCATTCATTCCCGGCAATTATCATAAGACTCACTTCGGTGCAAGTGCGACTACTCTATTTTGGCACTTTGTTGATGTAGTTTGGGTCTTCCTATTCTCGCTTCTCTACCTTTGGCGAGCATAAAAAGTTCAGTTCACCAAGTATTTTCAGGAGTAATTTTATGAATTTATTCATCCAAGAACTACCAACCTCAGAACTCGCCCCAAAAGCAGTTCAAGAAACTCCCGCACCAGGTAAAGACCCACTCATTGCAGAAGGTTTACAAAAAGAGCAATACATTGGCATTATTGGGCTAGCGATCGCTCTAATTGCTGCTGTCGGATTTTTTAGTCGCAGAGTCGAATATGCTATTGGGTTTGCTGTTATCCTCAGCGTCTTTTTAATTGCGTTATTTTTATTCATCTGAACCTCCATTCCTCCGACCACCAAATCTGTACTTAGATTGGTGGCTGGAATTTGTTCAGATGCGATCACGCTGACTAAAAGGGATTAGCCTCGATCGTCACTTCTGGCAGTGGAATAAACTCTGTTTCATCTGACACACTAGCAAAGTGCTTGTTGCGCCAATCGGCTTTTGCTTGCTCTATTCGCTCTGGTCGGCTAGAAACAAAATTCCACCATTTGTAGCGTGTACCCAATGGTTCACCACCAATAACAATACATCGAGCCGCAGCAGCAGCAGAAACTCTTATTTCATCGTCTGGCTCTAGGATAGCGAGGCGATATGGCTCTAGCGGTTGCTCATTAATGCTCAAACCTTCTGTGACGCTGTATACTGCCCTCTCTGAATAACCTGTGGGGATAGTAAAGTGAGCATTGGCAGACAGCACCACATCTAAATAGAGAATAGGTGAGAAAACTTTGACAGGTGAGGTGTAAGAGCGTGCAACTCCTGCAATGAGCTTGATGAGGGCGCCATTTTCTTCCCAGGTCGGAAGAGTTTCAGCAGGATAGTGAGTAAAGCTGGGATCGGTTTCTTCGTATTCTACAGGCAAGGCAACCCAGGTTTGAATGCCATGAATGGTAGCTTCTTTTTGACGATCAATGTCGGGCGATCGCTCTGAATGTACAATCCCCTTTCCCGATGTCATCCAGTTCACAGCACCCTGTTGAATTTCCTGCACAGTGCCTAAACTATCGCGGTGTATCAAAGCACCATCAAATAAGTAAGTTACGGTGGCGAGATTGATATGAGGATGTGGTCGGACATCGATACCTTTGTGGGGTGGCAAAACAGACGGGCCAACATGATCGAAGAAGATAAACGGCCCAACCATTTGACGATGAGGATATGGCAAACTACGGCGGGCAATAAACCCACCCAAATCTTTAACTTCAGGTTCAATCAGTTGAAGTATTGCCATAAGTGATAGGAGTAATTGGTAAATGCTGGAATCATTGTGACATTTCTCTGACCTGAAGTGCGGAAGCTCCCTAAAAATCACTTCTGAGATTTCCTAATTATTCCCTCGCGGGGTTTTAAACTCAACTTTCTGATAAATAGAAGGAATAAAAGAGCAAAATATCTCCAGTGGAAGATTGCGATTATAGATAGGAAGTTGGTTAATTGGGAGAGTTAGCGCACCCGCATTAGCTAGTAATTTGTAAATAAATAATTTATGGATAAATTACCTGTAGAGACGGCGATTTATGGCGTCTCTCTAACCATCAAAATGAATTTCACAGACTACTATAGTGGTTCCCATTCAGATGCGGTACAACATTACATCACGAGTGTAAGGGCGTGCCATGCCGCATCGGTGTCAACTTAACGCGAAACCACTCGTCCGTCGGGAATTGAAATTCCCGCCTCATAGCTAAAGTCATCTGAAGATGACTAAATATCGCCAAAAATCTCCAGTCTACTTCAGTAGACTTAAGCTATTAGCCCGAAAATTTATTTCCGGGCGGGCAGGAAGCCAACAGTTAAGCTATTTCCAGCTTAAGTTGACACCAATGCGCCATGCCGTGCCTTTACGGGTGTACCTCACGCTTGTCAATAAACGCTATAGGCTCAAGTTTTTTGAGTTTTCACGTGTAACATCCTAGCAAATCCCTGATTTCACAATACTCTGGAGATATTTTATGAACAGCCCAGTTTACCAAACTGTGATTGTCGGTGGTGGCTTCACCGGCTTATTTACCGCCTTAAACCTAGCTCACGAACATTATCCTCGCTCTGTAATTTTGATCGATCAAAATGAACGCTTTTGCTTTAAGCCCTTACTATACGAATATTTCAGTAGCGAGATGGATGCTTTTCAAGTAGTACCGCGTTTTGCAGAATTGCTTGAAGGTAGTGGTGTGATCTTTGTTCAAGATGCGGTGGAATCCATAGACTTGCATCAACAACAAGTTAAATTAGCTTCGGGAAACTCCTATAACTACAGTAACTTGGTATTAGCTTTGGGTAGTGTTACTGGTTATCATCATCTAGAAGGTGCTAAAGAATACGCTTTTCCATTTTGGACAGAAGCCGATGCGATCGCTCTTGACCAACATTTAGGCGACTGTTTGCAAAAAGCAATCCAAACTGAAGATATAGAACAACGTCGTCAACTGTTAACAATAGCAATCGTTGGTGGTGGTGCAAGTGGTATAGAAATGGCAGCTACCTTAGCTGATTTAGTGCCACATTGGTATACCGCTTTGGGAGGAAATTCTGCTGAAATTCGGGTGATACTGTTCAATCACGGTCAAGAAATCCTCAATGGTGATGTTAACGATCCTCTGCGCCCAATTGCTGAAAAAGAATTACAAAAACGCACGATTCCAATTGAAATTCTCAAAGGTGCAGAAGCCACTAAGATTCATGCTAACGCCATTGAATATAAGCACAATGAGCAAATTGAGACGTTACCAACAAGTACCACAATCTGGACAGCTGGTACTTCTATTCATCCACTAATTAAAGATTTACCAATTTCCCAAGAACATCGCGATCGTCGCGATCGCCTTCTAGTTACTCCCACAATGCAACTACTCGACTTCCCAGAAGTCTTTGCCGGCGGGGATTGTGCCGCAGTTCCAGGTAACTCACTACCGCCAACAGCCCAAGTTGCTTATCAACAAGGAGCCAATATTGCCCAAAATTTGAAAGCGATCGCTTTCGGCGAAGAACCCAAACCAGCAAAGGTAAATATCCGTGGAACTCTCTTAAAATTGGGGTTAAATAATGCTGCTGCTAACCTTTTCAATGTTTTTGAAGTTGCAGGTGAATCCGGGCATTTAATCCGCCAAGGCACATATTTAACCCTATTACCGACACCAATTCATGATTTCAAAGCTGCTAGTGAATGGCTAGATGAAGAGATTTTTCACCATCACCTTGACCCCCATGATGTGGGCAAAAAAGTTGTCCAAGCAGTGGAAGTAGTTGGCGCAGGAGTTATGGGCGTTTTAGCTGCAAGAAAACTACTAAAAATGCTGGGCAATAAAAGCAGTGTAACCTAAAGTTGTTGCGTAAGTCGTAATATTGTGAAACCATAGCTTGTGACTTGCTAATACAACTGCAACTAGCCTATTTCTAGCTTAACCTAGAAAAAAGTACTGGTACTGGTAACAATCATGACGCAATCCCCAAATTCAGGAAATAATCAGGAAGCATCTAATCCTCGTCTGTGGCTCCTGCTTTTACGACGTACCAGTTTAGCTGTGGGTGGGGTTTTGCTAATTGGAATTATAGTTGGTTTTTGGTGGGCTAGAAGTTATGTATATAAGGATTTAGCCCCCTTAGTGCAGCAAAATCTCCAGCAATTGTTGGGGCGTCCAGTCAAAGTTGGCGAAGTTGAACGTTTTTCGCTAACTAGTCTGAGATTTAGCTCTCTATCGATACCACCAACTCCCACCGATAAAGATCAGGTGGTAGCAAAAGCCTTAGAGGTGCAGTTCTCGCCGTTGCAACTTATCCTTAGCCGAAAACTGATATTAAATGTCACCTTAGTTCAGCCCAACGTCTACATTCAACAGGATAAAGATGGTCGTTGGGTAACAGCCCAAGTTAAGGCTGCGGAGGGACAAGGCTTTATTCAAACTGAGTTGCAGACACTTCAAATTCAAGATGGCGATGTTGAGTTGATGCCATTCGCCGCATCTACGAAACCGAAAGGCTCAGTAATATTAGATCGTGTTGGTGGTGTTGCCCGATTTTCAGACCAAAATCAAAGGATCGGGTATGACATTAATGCTCAACTCAGTAGAGGAGGTGCTGTTAAAATTGTTGGCGAAACCCAAATAAAAGCTCAACAAACTAACCTCCAATTACAAGCACAAAATTTACAAGCATCTGATATTACTCGATTAATTCAGTTACCGATCGCTTTGCAAGGAGGATATTTAAATGCTGATTTAGGCGTTCAGATTCCTCCAAAACTATCAGACATAGCGATTACCGGAACAGCGACAGCTAATCAAATCACTGCCAAAATCCCCAATATTCCTCAGCAGGTTTCTAATTTTAATGGGAAATTTCTATTTCAGGGTCAGACAGTTGCTTTAGATAATCTAAGTACGAATATTGGCAAAGTTCCCATCCTGGCGAATGGAACAATTAATACTCAAACAGGTTTTAATGTTGCCGCTCAGATCAAACCAGTTAGTGCGAAAAATATCTTAGATACCCTGAAAGTCAATTCGTCAGTCCCAGCTAGTGGCGAAATTCAAGCAAATATTCAGGTATTAGGCGCACTTACACAACCTGTCCTCAGTGGTACAGTAAGCAATACCAAACCTATTCAAGTTGACCGCCTTCAATTTAAAAGCATCAACACTGATTTCCGGTTGAATGTCTCTCAGACTGCATCTCAACTTACTGTTTCCAATCTGAAAATAGTCCCCGTAGCTGGTGGTCAAATTATAGGCGCTGGTCGAGCGGCTCTCGGAACCAAAGATGAGGTAATATTTAATGCTCAAGCTGATGGAATCTCAGGAGATATACTAGCACGCAGCTATGGCGTTACTCTACCGATCGCAGTTGGCAATGTTTCTGCAAAAGCCCAAATTTCTGGCTCACTTAGCAAACAGCCCTTGAACCTGAATGTTTCCAATATTCGGGTAACACCGGCAGCCGGAGGGCAAATCACAGCTAATGGTCAAATTCAACTAGCTCCCCAAGGTCAAGTAGGTGTAAATATTCAAGCTCAAGGTATCCCAGGAAATGCGATCGCTCAAGGTTACGGTATTTCAACTCCCATTAATGTCGGTGGTATATCTGCGAACGCTAAAATTTCCGGTTCTCTGGGTAGACCGTTAAACGTCAATATTTCTCGCGTTCAAGCAAATCCAGAGGTGGGAGGGCAAGTTATAGCTAGCGGTCAAGTTCAGCTTGCACCCCAAGGTAGAGTATCGTTGAATGTGCAAGCACGAAATTTACCAGGGGATGCGATCGCCAAAGCCTACAATTCCTCACCCTCCATCACCATTGGGAATGTCTCGGCAAATGCGAATATTTCCGGCACTCTGAGCAACTTGCAAACAGTAGCGCGAGTGCAAGCGCCCAACGCCACCTATCCCACAACCGGACGGGTTGTTGTTACCAAACAAGGAGAGAATATCCTTTTCCCCGATGCGGTTTTGAACGTCGCAGGTGGGACAATTCGGGCCAGAGGTGAAGTTGCACAAGAACGTTGGCAAGGGGGTGTCCAAACTTCTCAAATTCAACTCAATCGGTTCTCACCACAACTACGAGGACGGCTCAATAGTAATATTCAGTTAGCAGGTTCAACAAAATCTTTCCAGCTTGCCGATATTCGCGCCGCCGGACAAATCCGCCTATCCCAAGGGGTAGCGGTGCTGGCAAAACCGCTCACCGCTCAATTTCAGTGGAATGGACAGCAGATTATCGTTGAAAACGCAAGTACCCCAGGATTGAGTGCTAATGGTGCGATCGCTATTCAGTCTCCCCCAACTGGCGCACCTCAAATTGCCGGATTTAATTTAAATGTACTGGCGCAGAATTTCAACTTACAAAATACTGGCTTCAAAGTTCCTGGTGATGTTGCAATAGCAGGGCTACTAGATTTTAATGGAAAAGTTACAGGTACTCCAGATGTACCGCAAGCTAATGGCAATATCCGACTACGGAATTTCAATGTAAGTAACTTGGCGTTTGACCCACTTTTAACCGGAAATGTGAATTTTCAAGGGGGACAAGGAGCAAGTCTGCGATTAGCTGGGAAACAAGATCGGATTGCGCTGAACTTAGGTGCAGATTATCGTCCCACTTCATTTTTGGTTAAACGCGATGAGGCAGTTACTACAGGTAGAACTGAGGGAGATAACTTGCTCATTAACGCCCAACAGTTTCCCATCGCTCTAGTTGGCGGCTTTTTACCTAACAATCAATTGAAACCATTGGCGGGACAACTATCGGGTAATTTAGTTGTCAATCTGAGTAATTATGCCATTGCGGGGGATGTAGCGATCGCAGGGCCTCGTGTTGCCAGAGTTGCAGCCGATGAATTTCGTGGCAGCATTAATTATGCCGATGGTACTGCTAGCTTGGCTAATGGTCTATTGCGGATTGGCGATAGCAACATCGCTCTTAATGGAAATGTGCAAGCAGGGAATGACCCGAAATTTCAATTCCAAGCTAATTTTGCCCAAGCCAAAATCCAGAGACTTTTACAAGCGTTTAATATCTTCGACTTTCAAGACCTTAGTACTGGGTTGCAGCCTCCAACATTAGCTGGTGCAGAAGCGCTTAACACTGAGTCTATCAGTTTGCCCAATGCAGACTTGAAAACACAGCTAACATACTTCTCGAATCTTACAACAGCCAATGCCAAACAACAGCAAATAGAAACAAAACAGACCCGATCTTTGCCTAGCCTTGCAGAATTAACAGGTGCTTTAAGCGGAGCAATTACAGCCAATGGCTCGTTAAAATCTGGGTTGAATGTCGGCTTTAATTTTCAAGGTGCAAACTGGCAATGGGGTGAATATTCCATCAATCAAGTGGTTGCTCAAGGCAATTTCGCCGATGGCATCGTCACACTTTCGCCCTTGAGTATTGGGATAAATCAAGGACTAGTCGCCTTTTCGGGACAGTTAGGAACTGAGCAACTATCTGGAAAGTTGAATGTAGCAAGTTTACCTCTATCGCTTTTAGAGCCTTTTATCGAAAAATATCCCATAGATATCACTGGTAATGTAAATGCTGATGCCACTTTAGCAGGTAGTTTACAAGACCCTAGTGCAAAAGGCAAAGTAACTTTAGCTAATGCGACTCTTAACAAACAACCCGTGCAAACAGGAGAAGTGAACTTTGATTACAACAAAGCTCGTTTGAATTTTGATAGCACCTTATTAGTGACAGGAACGCAGCCAGTCGCAATTACAGGTAGCGTACCGGCTCCTTTACCTTTTGCCAAAGTGCAACCAGATAGCAATCAAATCAACATCGATGCCAATGTGCAAAATGAAGGATTAGCACTATTAAATTTGTTGACTAACAATCAAGTTGCTTGGGTAGACGGTCAAGGAAAACTAGATTTAAACGTTCAAGGTACTTTAAACGAACCAATTATTAACGGAAATGCCACACTTAATAATGCTACCTTTCGCGCTCAAGCCTTATCCGATCCTCTAACAAATGTTACTGGAACAGCGCAATTTAATGGTAGAACGGTAAGCGTTGAAAATATCCAAGGTAATTATAATCAAGGGCAAGTGACTGCATCAGGCATCCTGCCAATTTTTGATTCTCAGCAAGCCGTAGCGAATCCTCTGACAGTATCAATCGCAGACAAACTCAATTTTAAGCTTGCAGGATTGTATGAAGGCGGCGTCGGTGGCGATATCGTCATTCGGGGAACAGCGTTAAAACCTGTAATTGGTGGAGAGATTAAACTAAGTGATGGTCAGGTGATTATTGGAAACTCGGCTACTGGTAAGAAAAAATCAGCAGCGACAGCAGAGGCTAACGGTAACGTTATAAATCTAAATAGAGAAGAGGTTAACCCTAACGGTACACCGACAGCAGAGAATAGCGCTAACCCAGTAGTTACAGCAGACGGAAGCGCTAACCCAGTGACGACAGCAGGCGGAAGCACTAGCGCAGCAGCTCCACCCAATCTACCTATAAAATTTGCAGATTTAAAGTTGATTTTAGACAAGAATATTCGTGTTACCACTCAGTCTTTACTAAGCTTTGTACCAGGAGGAGCCGCATTCAGTCAGCCCCTATTGAGCTTTGACGCTAAAGGCGATTTGACTATTAATGGTACATTAGCCAAGCCGCTTCCTGAAGGAGTCATTCGTTTGACAGGAGGAAGAGTCAGCTTATTTTCTACTGAGTTCACCTTAGCGCGGGGCTACGAACAAACTGCGCGATTTATTCCAAGTCAAGGACTTGACCCGACTTTGGATGTCCGACTGACTGCAATTGTACCGGAAGCATCAGCAATAAACAGTCGAATTTTGGAATCACCACTGTCTGCGGAAGTCAGCGATGCTTCTGTAAACAACTTTGGAACTTTACGTACCGTTACCGTTCAAGCTACTGTAAACGGGCCAGCTAGTGAATTGGGCGACAATTTAGAACTAACGAGTCAACCTAGCCGTAGTAAAGGAGAAATAGTTGCTCTGCTAGGTGGCTCAATTCTCGGTTCTTTCGGTCAAACAGATGCAGGCCAAGGGCTGACTAATTTCGCTAGTTCTACCATTTTAGGTAGTTTACAAGGAACTATTACTGCGATCGGACAGGCTGTTGGTTTTAGTGAATTTCGGATATTTCCGACTCCATCTACCAATGAAACAACAAGAACTTCAGTTCTTAATTTATCAGCAGAAGGTGTGTTTAACATCAATAGAAATTTCTCTGCCTCTTTATCACGCGCTCTTTCTAGCGATGACTCTTTCCGTTACAACGTGCTTTATCGACTCAATGACGAAATTCTCATGCGAGGCTCAACTAATTTGGGGGATGAAAATCAATTCCAAGTTGAGTATGAAACCCGATTTTAGAGGATGTATTACATAATTTTTAGTGTTCTCCTCGCAAGTGTCGATCAAAAAATTGTGTAAGTTGATGCCAAGCATCTTCCGCCGCCAAGGGATTGTAGTCGGATCGTTCGTGACAAAAGAAACCATGTCCCGCATCGGGATAAACTTTTAGGGTGTAGTCTTTGCCCAGTTCTTGAAACCGCGATTTTATTTGTTGAATGCGATCGCTTAAAATAAACTGATCAGTTCCACCAAAAAATAGATAGATAGGTACTGTCATATCTTTGACTGCATCAATCCACTCATCCGCAACCATACCGTAGAAGGGAGCTGCTGCGGCAATTTCCTTTGACAACTTACAAGCTGTGAAAAAGGTTAAACCGCCACCCAGACAGAATCCGGTTACGCCGATGCGATTGGGGTTGACTGTTGGGTGTGACTTTAAATAGGCTAAGGCGGCTCGAATATCGTTTACCATTGGCTGGCCGAAATCCAAGCGCCACATCATTGCCATTGCCCGATCAACTTCGTCGTAGCTAAATTTGTTGTCGGGCAACTCGCGGTAATATAGATCGGGGATGATTACTACATACCCTTCATGGGCGATTCGGGCTGCGACATCTTGGATATGTGACGTTAAGCCAAATGCCTCCATCAGCAGTAGAATGGCAGACTGAGGCTTAGGATGAGTTGGTGTAAACACAACAGTGGGCATCTGTCCATCTAGTGTGGAAATTAACACCTCGGTTTGTTCAATTGGCATCTTCTTTCTCCGATAGAATCTGTTGTTAATAGCTTAAAAACTAGCAATTGAGGATTCTAGAAGAAAGTTGCGGGATTTTAGTATATTATTGCGATCGCTCTTGTAAGAGTTTTTTTGGTGTGACACCAACCTGGCCTTTAAAGCATTTTGTCAAATGGCTTTGATCGGAAAAACCTGTTTGCGTTGCAATTTCCGCGATGCTCAGATTGCTGTGCTGTAACAAATGTTTTGCCTTGTCAATTCGGCATTGTAGAATGTATTGGTGGGGTGTGATTCCCATCCGTTGCTTAAACAGACGTAGAAAATAGTAGGGACTGAGTTGTGCGATCGCACTCAATTCAATCAACTTCAAGTCTTGATAGAGATACTCATGAATATAGTCTGTGATTTTTTGCAGTGTTCTTTGAGATAATCCATCTGAATAGCTAGAAAGCTTTGGTTGCGTGCTGCAATAGTTCCGTAAAAGGTGAATTGCTAATGTCGTTTTGAGACTGTCAATCAGCAAATCACCGCCAATTTTGCCTGACTCTAATTCATCTCTCAAACTCGAAAAAATTCCTTGAATTAGCACATCTTGCTGACTCATAAACCGAGGCGTAAGTTCAATGCTGCCACCAACAAAATCCTGACCCACCAGTTGGAGAAGTGCAGGCTCAATTGCCAAAACCATAAACTCAACTGAAGTATTCCAGTTACAGCGATGGGAAATCCCCGCCGGAATTACTGCAATATCTCCATCTCTGCGCCTTTCTAGCTCCAGCTTTCCATCTAACCATCGCTCTCCTGATGCCATTTTGCGATCTTCTAGTTCTATTGGTGAGCCAACAAGCCCACAGGCAATGACATGCATCGTATGTTGATGTTCAGCGATTTCAAATTTTGGCTGTTGGTAAACTTCTAGATGCAGGTGACTCCAGCTAGAACTTGAGAGAATAGAGGATTTCGGCAATAGTGAATTAGCGGCATTCTCTTGGCGATAATCAATAACTGGCACTTTCATTTTATTGAAGGAGGCAGGGGAGGCAGGGGGAGCATTCGACCTTGGATGTGGCTATTGTGGGGTGGGCATCTTGCCCGCCCAGTCCATAGGGCGGGCAAGATGCCATAGGTGTCAACTTAAGCTGGAAATAGCTTATCTGTTGGCTGACATGCCCGCCCGAAAATTTATTTTCGGGCTAATAGCTTAAGTCTACTGAAGTAGACTGGAGATTTTTGGCGATATTTAGTCATCTTCAGATGACTTTAGCTATGAGACGAGAATTTCAATTCCCGGCGGGCAAGCAGTTTCGCATTAAGTTGACACCAATGGCAAGATGCCCACCCCACAGGAGTTAATTGGATATTTTTTATATGGAAGTCCCTAATCACCTGGGCTTTTCAAACAACCTCTTAAACCCTGGCTCGATAATCAACTTTTTGAAGTAAATAAATGTTGCTTAACCACATCTAGGCGTGAACAGTTCCAATAATCGATATGGGAGACAATCAAACCAGCAGAATTAAGACCTAATTCACTCCAACCAGGAATAGAAATCCTTGGCTTCCAAGGGAGAGGAGTATTCCAACTGAGTGTCCACTCAGTTTTGATTGTGTCTCCTAAACGTTGAATATTATGTACATCCATCTTGGGATTTAAAAACCAAGTTTGGATAAAATTAATCATTTCTTTGTAACGTTTAACACCACGAAATTTATTCAGCGGATCTTGAAAATAAACATCTGAAGCATAAATATTGTAAGTTTGATTTACTGGGAATCTTTGATAGTCTTCTTTGAGGATTTCAATGATATCCATGAGAAATAAATATATCTGTAAATTGGTTTAATATTAAAACTGAAAAATTGAAATTAACCTTCGTTCCATAAACGTTCTAACTGAAGCCGCCAAGCATTTAGGACTTCTTCTCGCCCTTTTGCAGATGAGTCTATTTCGCCCATCATTCCTTCTGCATAAAAGCGTTCTAAGGTTTGCATCGTTGCTTGCAGAGATTGTCCTTGCTGTTTTGCTGCCTGAATAATTTGCTGGATGCGGCTTTCAATTAGTCGATTAAAGACATTATCTAATCTGGCTTGATAGAGAGATGCAAGTCGGTTAATTGCATTGGACAAATCTGCACTCACTAAAGTGCCACTGTGATGTTGAAACACCCCCCAAATTACCCCTTCATACAAAGCGTAACGTACTTCTTGAGTGTCATCAAAGTTAGCTTCTAGGAACTGTTCTAAAAATGGCTGGGCTTCTTGGATGGGCACAATAGGCAGTAAAACTCGCAGCCAAGTATTATCTTCGGAAAGCAGCACCAACAGCCGAAAAGTAGAAGTATCTACTTGCCACGATCCAGGAGCAGTGACGACAACAGCCGATGTGCCAAATAATTCTGTGAGCGTACCCGCAATTTCTTCAGGTGTCATAAGGCTTTATTTAGATATAGCCTCTAGATTAGCGCAGAGTTGCATCAGCTTATTCAATCGCTCCCATTAGTTTTAATGCTATGTGCTGTGCAGACGTTAGCCCAGTTACACCTGTGATATTCAGCCCTGCACAAAGTTTATAGCTGAATGGCAATAAGAAAAGCCGAAATGCTTGTGGATTAAGCAGTTTGCAACTGCTTTCGTAATTC
>NZ_JABXKK010000049.1 GCF_017115045.1 Nostoc sp. NMS8
GATTGCGGATCAGGCAAGTTCGCTTGTCAATAGGGTTTGAGACGCGCTAACCCTGTCGCATCAAAGAAGCGATCGCTCGTCATTTACAACAACCAGCATCAGAAGTTATTCTACTTTATCTGCGGGGACGAATTGAAAAAACCGACGCAGGCGAATGGTTATTGCTCGGAGAAAATATCCGCATCAAGCGTTCCTGGTTGAAACAACAGCTACGCCTCTGTACCGCTCAACAAATTATTATCCTCGATTGTCCTGTAGCTAATACATCCTTGCAAGATTGGGTAGAAGATTTGCAAATTGACTCCTACCAAGGACAATGTTTAATCGCCTACGCCTCACCTGCTGAGGAATCAGAACGCTTTGCCCAAAAATTTCTTGATACTTTGATGGCGGCAACCCAAGCAGATGGACTCTCAGCCGCCGGAGCGATCGCTCAACTACAATTATCCTTGGCAGGTAGCGGTGTTCCTTTTTACATCTGGCTATCAGGCACGCAAGGCATTATAGAAATTCTCCAAGCAAAAACTTACACAAACACAGCAGAAACTACCACAGGATTGGATTTGGGAGTATGCCCTTACATGGGATTAAGTGCTTTTTTGGAAGAAGATAGCCAGTATTTTTACGGCAGAGAAGCTTTAACTCAGCAGTTAATTCACCAACTACGCGATCGCTCTTTTCTAGCCGTCATCGGTGCTTCTGGAAGCGGCAAATCTTCAATTGTACAAGCTGGTGTAATTCCCCAACTGCGATTGGGTAAACAAATACCCAGTAGCGAACAATGGTGGATTAAAAGCATTCGTCCAGGGGCAAATCCGCTTGAAGCCTTAGCGCGGCGGCTTGGGGGAGCAGAGGGGCAGGGGAGGCAGGGGAGGCAGAGGGGCAGGGGAGGCAGGGGAGGCAGGGGGAGTAAAAGAGCAAAAGAATTATTCTTACGCAAATTCTCCGAAAATTCATGATGTAAGTTTCTTGATTATTGGCATGGGGAAAGCTGGCACTTCTTCGCTTTACTATTATCTGTACCAACACCCTCAAATTCTCCCAGCTAGCGACAAGGAATTACATTTTTTTAATAAATATTTCGACCTCGGAGTTGATTGGTATCTAGCTCATTTTCCTCCCCTTCCTGTTGAAGAAGGCTTTTTAACCGGAGAAGCAACGCCTTGGTATCTCGGTAGCTATGAAGTTGAAAAAAGAGTATTTCAGTTATTCCCCAAAATCAAGCTAATTGCCATATTACGTAACCCTGTTACCAGAGCAATTTCTCAATACAATATGAGTCTTAAGTCGATGAAAGAACATCGTACTTTGGAAGTAGCGATGACATCTGAACTGGAAATACTGAAAGGCATAGCCGATCCTACCCAAGTCATTGAGAAATACTGGCAAACAGGAAAAGGATATCTCTAGTTTGGTTTATACTTCTATTTTTTAAAAAAATGGATGGCTGTTTTTCCGAGAGAACAGTTTCTGATTTTGCGAAGTGAAGACCTTTATAATCAAACAGATAAAACTATGAAACAGGTTTATAGTTTTTTAGAAATAACTGATTACTCGCTTTCAGGATACCCCAAGTTAATTCTGGTTCTTATTCAAAAACTAACAACGAATTACGCAAAAAATTATCTGATTTTTTACAACCGCGCAATCAGAAGTTAGAAGATTATTTAAGTATGAAATTTTACTGGCAATAATTACATTAAAGAGATTATTTATGTTTTGTTAATCAGTAAATTAATTTTTATAATCATGTATGAATAAATTGCTTTCCATAATTCACTTTAGCAACTTTGAAGTTAGGTTTAAACAGACAATAAAAGACAAATTGCCCTCAGCCGTTGCACGAATAGCATTACTTGTAACAACTGAATATGAAGGCATTTTTAGGAATGGTGGAATTGGCACTTACTACCGAACTCTCAGTGAGAGATTAGCGGCAGAAGACTTTTATGTTGTGCTACTGCTTTGCCAAAGTCAAGAGAAGTTTGCTGGAGAGTCAACTATTCCCGCAGTGAAACATATCTTTTCGACCAGCGAATGTATTGACGTATTGGAATTACAGCCGACTCACTTGGCAATTTTATCTCAGTTGCTCCCCTGGGAATGGGTAGACTACGAGAGCTATTGTGCGCTGTTTTTTGCTCAAGCGATCGCTACTACATTTCCTAAGGCCTATATTTACATTGAATTTCCTGAAATGCTGGGATTAGGATACCACACGGTTCAAGCCAAGCGATCGCGTATTTTAGGAGAGAAATGTGTGGTGGCTGTTACTTTGCATAGTGGACAGGAGTGGCTGCAAGAAGCTCATGCAAGGTACACACATTCTCATCCTGACTGGTTTTGGCAAACGAGCTATTATGAGCAATATTCCTTTGAACAGGCAGATTTAGCATTTTTTCTGTCACATTTTCTTAAAGAGAAAGTGGCGAAGTATGGTTGGAAGACATCTCATGCAAAGCATTTACCCTATTGTTTTTCAGTTATTGAACAACCATTGAAAACAATTACGCTGAGAAAAGATTTGCAAAAAATTGTTAATGAAGATAAAATTCCGCTTGTCTTTTTTGGAAGATTGGAGGAGAGAAAAGGGCTTTTTATCTTTCTAGAAGCAATCAAACTACTAGAAAGCAATATTATTGAAAAAGTTCATATCATCTTTGTGGGTAAGAACGTTGCTCTGCAAGCAGAGGGTTTACAAGGTTTAGATAGTCAGCAATATATTAAACAAAAGTTAGACTCTAAATGTCGCTACAGTATTGTGACTGATTTGTTCAGTCAAGAAGCGATTCAGTTAGTGAGTTTGTTGCATTGTGCAGTCGTTTGCCTCACCAGTAGTCAAGAGAACTTTCCCAATACAGCATTAGAAATGGGACAATTACCTGTTAGTTTAATCGTTTCAGATACAGGTGGATTTCGAGAAACTCTCAATCTAATTGGACGCACGGATGCTGTGCGCTGGTTCATACCGGAGAAGGTGCGCTCTCTTGCACAAGCTATGATTCAAACTATCTCAGCCTATCCAGAGAAATTTGGTGTACCGATGAGAGAGTTTCTCCATTTTGTGAATCAACACTTGCTGAATAAAAAATTGGAGTATATCAATCAAGCTTTTTGCCAAACAGCAACATCATCCACAAGTTATCTAGATAAAAGTGAACCCAAGCAATGGATATTGGGTATGACTTCAATGGAGGAGCAACTCTTTTTAGAGAACTATGCCCAAAATGAGTATTCAGGTAGAGGGGAAATTGTAGAACTCGGTTGCTGGTTGGGTTCATCAACTATTTCCCTAGCAATGGGACTTGAGGCTAATTCCTGTGTAACTAATAAAAACCAACGCATTCATGCTTACGATATTTTTATTTGGTGTTCATCAGCTAATATGCCGCAAAGTGTCATCGGCACTTCGTTAGAAGGAAAGTACAAAGATGGAGATAGTTTTCTAGACGAATACATGGAGCGAATTAATTCTTGGAGTCATCTTATTCATCTCCATCCTGGGAATATTGCAGAAATTGGCTGGCAACAGGGTGAAATTGAATGTCTTTTTATTGATGCTATGAAATCCTGGGAATTAACAAATAGTATTATAAAAAATTTCTTTCCTTATCTGATTCCAGAAGTATCTCTCATAATCCACCAAGACTTTGCCCATTACTATACTTCTTGGATTCATTTAATTATGTATCGTTTGCGAGAGTATCTAGTGCCGATTGAGCATCCCTTCATTTATTCTTCCAGAGCTTTTCGCTATATCAAGCTGATTCCCCATGAGTTGTTATATAATTTATATTCATTTGATAGTTTTTCTGAAACTGAAGTTGAAGCCGCTTTTAGTTATTCTTTAGATATTACATCAAAGAAAATGCAGCCGAATATTCTGGCAGCTAAAGTCATGTATTTTATTCATGTCAAAAATGTTGAAAAAGCTAAGTTGGAGTTAAAAAAAACGATAGCACGGCTTGATGATTCTGAATGGTTAGAGTTGGCTAATGTTCAAATAAATGCTGAGATATACCATTCAATTGACCTACTCACCTAAAGCATACATAGAGATATCTAGCAGAATTCAGAATCGAAGAGTCAGAATTCTGCTGTATCATCATTTCCAGTTAAAGTTCATCCCTAAATATTCCTCAAGTTGCTGGTTATAAGGACAGAAAAATTCTAACAACTGGTGCCGTGATTTATCATTAATTGGAGTATATAAGCCAGGGTTATAATTGCGATATTTATGAATCTGCTAATCTGGTAGATTCATAAAACTATAAACCTCTTTCATAGTTGCTGATGGATCATCAAATAAATCCTCGCTTTTGAGAATTAAAAACTGCTCTCTCGGAAAAATACTCATCCATTCTTTGAGATAATAGATATATAAACTGCCTAACAAATCAGGTAATAGTACACATTTTATATATTGTTGGTAATTTTCTAATAATAATAATGGGTTATAGAATAACCAATCAAACCACTGATTTATTAAACTGGGAATTTTTTCTATAGTTTCAGTTATGCTACTCTGTGTTAGCTTAGATTGACCGCTTGCCGGATGCTGATGATAGTACGAAGAAATAGCTCTATCTATTGGGTTTCTTAAAAGAATGATAAATTTCATTTTGGGAAATATAGCGAATATCTTTTTAGCTATATTTGGAGAATTAAGATAAATAGGAGTTGCTTCGCCAGTAATATAATTTGTGCTATTAGAAATTGAAGGGAAATGAGCGAGGTAATAATTAATACCTTGCTCAGAAAAATTGCCAAAGAAATGAACTTCTTTATCAACAGCAGGAAGAACTTGAGGATGGGTGCTTAGAAAAGAATAAAGAGAGGTAGTACCGCATCTAATAAATCCAGGAATGAGAAAATTTGGCTGAAGTTTTTGGTTAAAATCCCATTGTTTTTCCATCAGTTGGGGATGGGATATCAGGATTTGCTGATAGCTGGCTGCTTGGTAGGAATCAATTGCTTCTTCACTTTTACCTTGTAAGGTTAACAAAATACCTAAGACGACGCGAGCAAAATAAAAATTCGGCTGATTCTGAATTGTTTCACGGAGAATGGTAACACCTTCCTCTAGCAAACCGGAATCTATTTTTTCATTACTCCAGGTTAAGCCTAGTAAAGCAAACTTTAAATTCCAGTACGTTTTAAAGTTATGAGTGTCAAATTGAAGAGATTTTAGATAATGATAATATGCTTCTTGGAATTGAAATTGGCTTTGATATATTATTGCTAGTTTCTCATGGATATGAGAGCTATCATATTTAATAATTAAAGCTTTTTGATAGTGAGATACTAATTGTTTTTCTCTATCACTCATTGCGTTAATTTGAACTAATGGCACTTGTTTTTCCTCGTATTGTCGGTCTGTCTGCTCTAAACAAGCATTCAATTTTTCTGCTAAGACTCAAACGTGGGGTTCATCATGGTAGATATCGTCTTTGCCTCTACAACCCAACTATTCCAGCCATTAAGTTACATTGGATTGAACATCTGCTCCCAATTCTCTTGAACTAAGAAGTAAATAACTCGTCCTGAATATAGCCTTGGTTTATGATTAATTATAAGTTTTTGATTTGCATCCATGACTCTAAGAATATTCTCAACTTAACTCTAAGGCCTTTTTCAATACCAGCGTTTTTGGGAACCCAGGCTGATCGATTGGAAAGTATATCTAACGCTCGTACATTAAAGCAGGCGATCGCTTATCTGTGTGTAGAATGTTTAATTAATCAGGTATGCATCTTTCACTTAATCTCTATTGTGTAAGAAGTCAAGATGGTACAGATGCCCGCCAGTCCAGAAACCCTATTGATTGAGTTGCCTAAGACAATCGGGTTGTACGTCACCCAGGAACAGTTTGCAGCCTTAGCAGCAGCCAACCGAAGCTTGAGACTGGAAAGAATAGTACAAGAAGAGTTAATTGTGAACCCACCAATAGGCTAAGAAACTGGAGAACTTTTCTCTTTGAAAATGAATTTAAGACTGATTTCTACGCATTTCTGAGGGTTCAGTGCAGGTACTGGATAGTAAGTATATAGCAAAGCTCATCTTTTTATACTCAATATTTGTCTATTTGTCACTTTAATTTTTGCAATTGGTATAAACTTAGCGGCAGTGAGCCAAAATACATTAGGGTTTAAGCTAAAACGCTAAGGCGTGGGTCTCTAAATTAAAGAAAAATTTATCGTGGACATGATATGCATCAGCAACTTGAAGAGAAAGGATATACAATCATTAATCTTCTTAATGAGGATGAAGTACAAAATCTTTATAATTTATACATGATAAATTCTCTTTCTAGAGATTCATCAGGATATAACTCATTTACTAGTTCCAGTTCAGAGTTATCACCTCCTCAATTATTAACTCAAGAAATTAAAAAAATATTTGAACCTAAGCTAATAAACTTATTTCCTAATTACACAATTGTAGCCTCTCTCTATGTAACTAAGAAGCCAGGTTCATCAAGTAATGAAATGCTTTTACATCAAGATCCATCTATAGTAGACGAAACATCTCTAAAATCATTTCAAGTCTGGTGTCCTTTAGTTGATGTCAATGAGAACAATGGTTGTCTTCAAATTATTAATAAAAGTCATCTATTGAATTCAAAGCCAAGGCATCAATTTGCTTTTAATATTTTCCCTTACAGTAAAGACATATTTTTATGCATGAAACATCGTTATCTTACTAGCGCACCGATGAGAGCAGGACAAGCACTGATTTATGACAGACGGCTTTTTCACGGTTCTTATCCTAATTCATCGGATGCTGAAAGGGTAGTGATAGTTTGTATTTTAGCTCCTAAAAATAAACTAATGCATTTCTGCTATTTGGATTCCCCTGACTCTAAGAAAATGGAGATTTTTGAGATAGATAGTAGCTTCTACGACAGCTATATTTTGGGTGAAAAACCAAAACATGTTCAAAGTCTAGGGATCATTGATTATAAAGTAGACTCATTAACTGTAGAGCAACTTGTAGAATTTATGGAGGCTCCAGAACCAAAAACAGATAAAGACGTTGGAACCCGGGAAAAGTTTTTATCATTTTTCAACTTGCTTCGAGGTAGCGACTGGTGGTTCTACAAAATTCCACCGCTACTTGCTATTGCTTATGCCGAAATACTTTTACAACCTACGCCACCTCTACAATCTATCATTACGCTGCTAGCTCTCTTAGCTTCCATGTTTTTTATCGCTGCCTACGGTCATGTTGTCAATGACATTTTTGATATTGAGGTGGATTTGCAAGCGGGTAAGCACAATAGAATAACTTCACTCTCAAATTTACAGCGCATTTTGTTGGGTACAAGTTTGGCAGTTGCAGGTTTAATCCCTTGGTTTTTTATTGGTGTTAATGCTAAATCAACATTGTTACTTGCTACTATTTACATACTGCTAACTATTTATTCTGCTCCTCCCCTCAGACTAAAAGAAAGAGGTATTTGGGGGGTAATTACTGATGCAGCACAGGTACACGCTGTACCAACCCTGCTTGTTGCTACAGTATTCTCTGATTTAGCTAGCATACCCCAACCGCAGAGTGCTAGTTTAGCTACTGTTGCCACTGCTTGGGCATTTCTTGCAGGAATTAGAGCTATTGTTTTACATCAAATTTGGGATTGGGAAAATGATCTAAATTCGGGCGTGAAGACCTTGGTAACAAGCATCGGCGTAGACTCGGCTCGATTTGGAATAAGTTATATTGTCTTTCCATCTGAAATTTTCTTGCTATGTCTACTGATGTGGGTTACTTCTCACTTCGCTCCTTTAGTGCTAGTGTTCTTCATCCCTTATATTCCATTAAGGATGATCAATATTAAATTGACATCAGGTGTATTTGACATTGCTCCAGTTCAGAAAGCTTACATACTACCCCATGATTTTTACGAAGTGTGGCTGCCTTTGGCTTTGACAATTCTGTTATCTGTCCGAGAAGTGTCATCTTTGAGTTTGCTGGCGTTACATATAGCCCTATTTTATCCAGCGATCGCTCAAAGAGCGACTGAATTTAATCTCCCTGTTATTTCATGTTCAAACTTCATTGCAAAGTTAGTCAAGTTGCCGCGGAAGCTTAATAGACAAGAAACTATTCAGCAACAACGGCAAGAGATGCTTGAAATTCCTACTACATTACCTTTTGATGAGTTGAAAGATAGCATCACTAAAGCTATAGATTTCTTAACTAAAGTTCAATTAGAAGATGGAGAGTTTCAGACCACCTTGCCAAATGAAAATTTAAAGGCGATTTGTGGGACTCTTGGCTTGAAGCAGGAAGCAACAGAAAAATTAGTTTTTGATAGTTCCCCCTTTGTAACCTCCCTTGTAATTTATTCTCTAAGTTTTCTAAGCTATGAAAGTAAGGTGCAACAACTAATCGCAAGAGGATTAAGCTTTCTATCAAAAGAAATGGAATCAGGTGGATTGTGGAGGTATTGGTCATCAAAAAATCAAAAGCATTATGTTGCGCCTCCTGACTTAGATGATATTTGCTGCGCGTCTTATGTTTTGAGGATGAATAGTATACCAATTCAGCCGAATATTGCAATCATTCTTGGCAACAGAAACCGACAGGGATTATTTTACACCTGGCTACTTCCTAGATATTTCAGAGGGATTATTCTAAATTTCCTGACGTTAGGAAAACGATTTTCTTGCCTAGATGAATTCTGGCAACTGACTAACAAAGATGATATTTGCTGCGTAGTCAACGCTAATGTTTTATTATATCTTGGAGAAAATAAACAGACCCAAAAAGTAGTTGAGTATTTAACTAGCGTTGTTCTTCAAGGAACCGAAGATGATAACACATCATTCTATAATCACAAGTTCAATTTTTACTATATGCTTTCAAGGGCATATTTTAATGGTGTAAATTCACTTCGAGGAATAATAGCTCCAGTCACTAATAAAATTTTCAGTTTACAGAAAGCTGACGGATCATTTGGTGACGAGTTACTGACAGCTTTAGCCGTATGTACGTTGCTGAATTTCAATTGTCAAACCCTCAGCTTAGATAAAGCCATTGATTTTTTATTCAAAACTCAACAATCTGATGGTTCTTGGCAGAGAATTCCTATGTATGGTGGTAAAACAGATAAAAAGACATTTGGCTCGGCGGAATTAACAACTGCCTTTTGTATGGAATCTTTGAGCAGATATCGCTTGCTAGACAGAGTGGGGAATTGGCAACAAAGTAGAGCAGAACTGCAACAAGTTCAAGAAGAATTCAAACAATCTCAGTCTCAACTGTACACCACACAAACTGAATTGACACAATCTCAATCTGAACTACATGCCTCTAAAACTGAATTTGTAAAATCTCAGTCGGATTTACAATATACTCAAAACCAATTGCAACAAACTCAAACTGAATTGACACAATCTGAATCTGAATTACAGACCTCGCAAACTGAATTAGCACTACTCAAATCTTATCTCCAACAAACTCAGGGAAGCGAGGGAATAATGAGCTATTATCGCTCTCGCATCGTATCCAACCTTGATGAGATCCAACTTTACCATCAAGCATTGACAATTAAGCCAGATGATGTTGAAATCTATCTACAGTTAGGCAATGCTTTAGTTAGACAAAATCGCTTAGATGATGCGATCGCTACTTACCAAACTGTACTCCAATTTCACGCAGATAACTTTGAAATACACTTGGAGTTAGCAAAGGCTTTAGAAAAAGATCAGAAATGGGAAGATGCGATCGCTGCTTACCGACGTGCCATTGAACTAAATCCAGATTACTCTTGGTCGCACAAACACTTAGGCGATATCTTAGCAGAACGAGGTCAGCTTAATGATGCAAGTATCTCTTACCGCCGTGCCTTACAGCTTCAACCGAGAATTTTTTGCATGTAACCAAAAACAACAAATCAACTACAGACGTTAATTGCTCATTAGCAAAAATCTGCGGCGATCAAGATTAGCGAGGCGATCGCGTGCATCTTTAATCTCTGCTATCGTCATCTCGACGCTAGCATTGGTAAGGGTTGAAGCGCAGGCAACTCGAAAGGAGTCCGCTACTTGTGTTTAATATCCCTTTAACCGGGAGCTACTCTCTACCGTCATTCTACAAGCGATCGCTTATCTGCCTGTAGAATGTTTAGTTAATCAGGTAAGCATCTTTCACCTAATCTCTATTGTGTAAGAGGTCAAGATGGTACAGACTCCCACCAATCCAGAAACCGAAACCCTATTGATTGAGTTGCCCTCTACAATTGGGTTGTACGTCACCCAGGAACAGTTTGCAGCTTTAGCAGCAGCCAACCGAGATTTGAGATTGGAAAGAACTGCACAAGGAGAGTTAATTGTGAACCCACTAATGGGTTGGGAAACTGGAGAACGCAATTGGAGTATTTCTGGAGAGTTGTATTTATGGTGGCGTAATTCGGGCGAACTGGGTAAAGCCTTTGACTCCTCGACTGGCTTCATTTTACCCAATGGTGCAACTCGTTCTCCCGATGCCTCTTGGGTGAGCCAAGAATGTTGGGAAGCACTTACTCCAGAACAAAAAGGAACCTTTGCTAATATCTGTCCTAATTTTGTTGTAGAGTTACGGTCTAGCTCAGATAGCCTCAAGTCCCTGCAAGCTAAGATGAGAGAGTATATTGACAATGGCGCTCTCCTGGGCTGGTTAATCGATCCGCAGCAGCGACGGGTGGAAATTTATCGACCAGAATTAGTAGTGGAAGTGTTGGAAAATCCGGCTGAGTTGTCGGGAGAAGCAGTCTTACCGGGTTTTGTGCTGAATTTGCGTCGGGTGTGGGATTGAACAAGAGGCAAGGGGGCAGGGGATAGTAAGGTAATAAAGCTTGTTTTATAAGCTTTTTAACCTTTTTCAACTGGATAGTTATACTCTCTAATAGTTAGAAATCTATGCCTTATAGTAAATTCACTCTCAGTAAAGCTGTAGAGGATTTCCAACTCACAATTGTTGAAGGGAGTCGTTGAAGTATCATTGTGAAATATAGCCATTCGTGCAGGCAATCATAGTAGAATTTTGTCAACAGATATGCCCCAGTCGATCGCCACGATTTTGCTTGCAGAGTTTCTAGCTCAACCCAATATTGAGACTTCTCCGGCATGGGAATTAATTGATGGGCGAGCCGTGCAAAAAACAATGCCAACCCTCTTTCACTCACGGCTACAGCGTAACCTAGTCAATCATATCAACGATCGCACCGATCAATTTGAAGCCGTGCAAGAGCTACGCTGCATCGTACCTCCCTACTCACCAGTGCCAGATATTGCGATCGCAGGCAACGATCGCAATATCTGGCACTGGTGAGGACGGCCCATTTTATGGAGCGCCAGATTGGTTAATTGAAATTCGCTCGCCCAACCAAAGCACCCTAGACTTACAAAACAAGATTCTCCACTGCCTCAGCAACGGAACACAACTAGCCTGGTTAATCGATCTCGCTCGTCAGCAGATTTGGGTCTGGCAAGGAGACGACTTACCAATAGTCTTTGCAGGAGAAGACTTTCTGCCAAGCTTAGGTATTCTACCCGAACTTACGGTTAATGCATTAATGGCTATGACTCGGCGACAATAGCTGGTTTCTTCTCAGTCCCTCAATCGCTTTGCTTCTTTTTGGCACAGCATCATCCTAATTTTACTCTCATTTTCTCCTTTTTCCAGTCTTGAGGATTATGCAATTTCATTCCAGCCTCCCAGCCGTGACGAACACCTACAATAAAATCTTCAATATATTGAAATAACAAATAAAAAGGCAGATCATGAGTAAATTTAAGGCGTAAAATTCTTAACAAACAACGGTACATCAGAAGTAAAGTGAGACGCATTAAAAACATTGGGAAAGGTAGTTTTTGACAACCGTGTTTTAAAGCAAAGTAAGTAGTATTTTTAGCTAAAGAATACCAACAGGTGAGATGTCGGCGATCGCGGCGATTATGACTAGGTTGCACATAGTGTTCTACAACCGCATCTATATGATGAACCGTGTAGCCAGCTTCCAACAAACGCAAACAGACATCGGTTTCTTCTAAAAAATATTCAAAAAACTCATCAAAATAGCCAATTTTCACTAAAGCTTCTCGTTTATATGAAGCATTGGCTCCCATTACACCGCAAAACCATTGAGAACTGGAGATATATCTAGTTGTCTGTGTTGTACAAAGAACTGGTCGAGATTCGCTCAAACGATTATTGACGCCTCTAGCAAATTGCAATCTACCATTTGGTTGATATTTATCTATAACTGCTCCACCCACACAACCACAACTTGCTCCCTGTTCTCGGTAAATTTGTAAATGTAAATCTATCCAATTGTTGGGAGGAATAACATCATCATCAAGATAAAAAATAATGTCTTTTGTTGCAGCTTTTAAACCTAAGTTTCTAGCCACACTCACATTTCTTTGCTCAGTAAAAATAACCTGATTAATAATATCCTGATATTCTAATAAAACTAACTTGGTATCATCTTGTGCCGGGCCAACGACTACAATTAACTCTTGAAAAGAACATCGCCAAAGCGAAACGGCACTCATCACTCTTGAGAGAAATTTACACCTGTCTACAGTACAGATAATCACAGTTGCAGAAAGAGATAACATTAAAAATAATTTGGTGATAATTTCGTTGATAATTGCAAGCGATCACACACAGCAACATATCGCTCACACCCTTGTAGGATGACGGCAGGATTTTGGGATAACGAAGGGTCTTACCCCTGATTCGCCAACAGCATACTTTAAGAAGTCGAGGATCTGATTTCTCACGATTTATGCTTTCACATATGTGGAATGCTCTCCCCGGTTACTGGCAATCGAATTATCCACAAATTTCAAGCCACTTTTCTATTTTTTAGCTTTTCTTCATAATTATGTGTACTTTTTTTGACATTTTTCAGAAATTCTTCAATTTATGTCTCTAAGAGAGGTGATACTTTTAGCTACCTTTACCAAAAATTAATAAATGTAAAAAATACTCTAGAAACAGAAGTGGTAAAGAGTGGAAAGTCTATACTGTAAAGCATTTCCCCTGTTTATTAAAAATTTATGCTTCTGAAGTAGTATACTTTCTCTGAGTTCAATCAGCAGCAACAGGTATTTAAAAAGACAACTACTGCATACGTAAATAGCGTTGTTAATTCCAAGACATTGACACTGTTAATTTAGCAGAATTATTCTAAAATGCGTAAAATTCATCAAGAACTTGAAAAAAGTGGATATGCAGTCATTCAATTTCTCAATAAAACTGAAGTAAAAAGCCTCCTCAAATTTAACGAAAAGTATTCTTTTCCTAATAATTTGGCAACTACCAGTATGACTTTTAGTATAAGTACTTCAGATTTATCATATCGGAGGCTACTTACTCAGGAAATAAAAAGACATTTTACTTCCAAATTGAAAATTTTATTGCCCGAATATAGAATAGTACTTTGTAATTTAGTTTTTAAAAGCCCTGATGTATTATTAAGTGAAATGCCTCTCCATCAAGACCCATCATTAGAAGATGAACCATCTTTAACATCCTTTGGAGTATGGTGTCCTCTAATTGATGTAGACGAGCAAAATGGCTGTCTGCAAGTTGTCAAAAAAAGCCATTTATTTAATTCAAAACCTAGACCATTTTTTGCTTTTGATGGCTTTCCTTATAGTCAAGATATACTGTCAATTTTACAACAAAATTATCTCAGCAGTATCCCGATGAAAGCTGGACAAGCACTAGTATATGATACGCCACCTAATACAACTATTGTTGAAAGAGTTGCAGCTATATGCAGCTTAGTTCCTCAAAATATCTTGACCCATTTTTGTTACAGAGAGACGCTAACCTCTCAAAAGCTAGAAGTATTTGAGGTAGAGGATGAATTTTATAATCGGTACATCGTTGGACAAAGACCAGAGGGTGTGAAAAGATTGGGCACTTTTAATTATGAAGTTGACCGCCTAACACCAGAGCTACTTGTAAAAAAACTAGGAATAAATAATTCCAATTTAATAATTCCTAATTCGGCAAACTTTGAAATCAACTTTCAGGCTCAGTTTTCAGAAAAACTTAACCCCTCACCTCAAAAAGTAGCAATCCTCGTCAGCAATGAATTTGAAGGTTTTTCTCAAAATGGTGGCATAGGCACTTACTATACAACCTTAAGTCAGAAACTTAAATCTGATGGTTGGTATGTCATCCTACTGCTTTGTCAAACTGAATCTGACTTTCAAGGAAAAGCTAGCTTTCCTGATGTAGATTGCGTCTTCTCTACTCACGAAATAAAACAGGTTTTAAATCTCCAACCAATTCATCATCAAATTTTAGCGACAACGCAACAAGATGTAATTAACAGTAGCTTCGACTATCAGAGTTGCTGTTGTTTCTTCTTCACTCAAGCAGTCGTCTCTAGCTTGCCAGATGCAGTAGTTTATGTAGAATTTCCAGACATTTGGGGGTTCGGCTACCGCACAATTCAAGCTAAGAAAACTGGATTGCTGGGTGACAGTTGTCTTATCGGTGTCACTGCTCATGGGTGCTTTGAATGGTTGCGCGAGGTTAATAGTCAATATACTCTAGAGCAACCCCAGTGGTTTTGGCAAGCTTACCACTACGAGCAATTTTCCTATGAGAATGCAGACATTGCTTACTTTCCTTCATGCTTCCTCAAGTCCAAATTAGAAAGTTATGGTTGGAAAACATCTCAGTCCAAGCATTTGCCATACTTTGTACCCACTACACATCAGCAAGGTAAAAGTGAGGGATTTGCAAATCAAAATAATCTCAATGTAGATAAAATACCCGTTGTCTTTTTCAGCCGTTTGGAAGATAGAAAAGGACTTTGCACTTTCGTAGAAGCAATCAAATTACTGAATCCTATTTTAGTTGAGAGAATTCAGATTATTTTCATAGGAAAAGTTATTCCCCTGCAATCATCCCAACTACAACATCTAGACAGTCAGCAGTATATCGAACAACAACTTAATAGTCATACAACCTACAACTTAATACCAAATTTATCCAGTCAAGATGCAATTACATTTATTACTGAATTAAATCACCCAATTGTTTGCTTAACAAGCATCCAAGAAAACTTTCCCAATACGGGATTAGAAATGGGACAGTTACCCGTTAGTTTAGTAGTTTCAGATACGGGAGGGTTTCGAGAAACTTTAAATTTAATTGAGCGTTTGGACTGTGTGCATTACTTTCACCCAGCAAATTCCTATTCTCTCGCTCAAGCTATAACTGAGGCAATTAATGCTTATCCTGAAAAACCATTAATTCCCCAATATGAATTTTTAGAACAAGTCAATCAACGCCTGCTGAACCAAAGATTAGAATATATGAGTCAAGCTTTTATTAATGCCGCTCCTAAAGAACCTCAAACTCCGCTCATTACAATTGCTATTGTCTGCTGGCAGACAGTAAATACTATATTAGAGTGCTTAGAAAGTCTTGCTGCCCAAACTTACAATAATTTTGATGTGATTATCGGGTATCGAGAATCATCTGATGAGTATTTACAAGAAAGAATTACTCAAGCTCAAACTAAGTTTCCTAGCTATAAATATTTAAATTTAGATGCTAACTGGAGTTTGGGAGAAAGTTATAATTACTTAGTCGAATTAGCAGCAGGAGAGTATGTTTTACAGTTAGCTGTAGAACATATTGCCTTACCAGATATGTTAGAAAAGTTAGTGACGGCTGCGATTGCATCTGATGCAGATGTGGTAGTATGTCCGCAAGTCGCACTGCAAGAGGATGGAGAACTAGAAGCGATGCCTGCGGCGGTAAACTACGCTTTCATTGATGGTTCTTTACTCAAATTGCTGGAGTTTAACCACAACCAAGATATATCTGCGTTATTTTCGCTCAAACTGCTGCAAGAATTTCGCTACTTCCCAGAAAGAGGATTGTTCGCTCTCAATTGGCACATCTTAGCAGCAGCGATCGCCACTGGTAAAGAAATTGCTTACTACCCCTATCCTCTCTACATCACTAGCAATTTTGACTCAACAATTAATCCTGTAAATCTAGCTAAAGAACGGTATTATCTGCGTCAATATTTGTATTAAATTGAACCTAGCAAGTGGAATCAACGCCAGCTTAATTTCCTGCTAACAGGTGTTGAGCAACTTCTGCAACAGCAAAACTCAGGCAAAGTATGGCACTTTACTCATCAAAATCACCAAAATTTATCTCCTCAATCTCAGGCTTGGATACTAACTGCACAGCAAATTCAAGACGAACTCATACAAACCCAAGAAACTCTAAAAAGCGTGCAAGCTTGGAATCAACAGTTACAAGCTGGAAAAGATTGGTTAGAGTCCCAATGGCAGACATGGATGCTGAGGACACAAAAAGCCGAGTTGGAGTGGGAACGATGGCAATCTTTCAGTACGATGATGTCTACGAGTAAGTTTTGGCAACTCCGCAGTGCTTGGTTAAAATTTAAACGGCTTCTGGGATGGAAAAAGCCCGACTCGCTTGTGTTAGCACAAGTTAACTCCGACACTCGGATTCGAGATTTTGTGGCTCTGGTTGCTAGTCAAAAAGTGAGATTTTTTCAGCCGGAAGCTTCCCAAGAGCCTGTAGTTTCGATTATTTCTGTGTTTGTTAATAATTATGAATATTTTGAAACTACTTACAGAAGTATAATTAACCAAACCTGGCAAAATTTTGAATGGATTATTGTCAATGACTGCTTGACAAACGCCGATGCATTAACATTCATTGAGTCATTGTCTCAAAGAACCAACAAAATAAAAGTCCTCTCTCATTCTAGTCAACAAGGTGATGCAGCAGGACGCAACAGTGCGATCGCTCAAGCTGAAGGCAAATATTTATTTTTTATCAATTTGGTCGACATTTTTGACCCTACATATATCGAAAAATGCCTTCTGTTCTTAGAAACCCATCCTGAATTTTCCTTCGTTAACTCCTACTCTGCTGTCTTTCAAGCACAGGAATACTGGTGGAATCAAGGCTTTAGCCAACCTGCTTTATTCTTCCATGAAAATCAGCCAAAGGGAGGATTGCTGTATCGCAAAGTTGATTTTGAGCAACTAGGGGGATTTGACGCAGACTTAAAGTTATATGCAGATTGGGAACGGTGGCTAAAAGCGATTGCCAATCAACAACTTGGATGGACAATTCCTGAATATTTAGAGTGCAGTCGCAGCATTAATTCTTTAGAGCAAGACCCTTGGGAACTCAAGCGAGTAACTGAATTAATCCAGTCGCGCTACCATGATTTTTTTAGCAGCACCCCGACTACAAATATTTCTCTCAACCGTCAATCACTTAACCCCCAGCAACTCAAATATAAAATAGCCCAACAAAACTCCCTTACAGCAATTTTCAGGTAAATAGACCACAGTGGTTGAACCAACCGAAGGCATCATCTTCGGTAATATAATTTACAGCCTCT
>NZ_JABXKK010000055.1 GCF_017115045.1 Nostoc sp. NMS8
ATCAAAACCTACGCTCTTATGGCGTTATTGCTGCTTAATTTTGTCCGAAGTATTGATATAAGATACAGAGATTAAGAGACGCAAGATGAATCACCGTATTTTTTGCTATATACAACACTGTTACCTACGATCAATCTAACCTGGATTGATGCTCAGATACTTTCAGAAGCGATCGCAAATAACTAAATTATTGTTGGCATCAGGCAGGGAGCAGCGCAAAAAAGGGTTTGAGCCTTGTTTACTTTTTCAACACAGTTTGGTTTTATGGTACCAACTTAGTTAAGTATATAAATTTTATGTAAAGCTTGCTTGTTATTCAGCACAAAAGATTTCTAAATAATATATAAGTTTATTTTATGTAAATTAAAATTGATTTCCTTAATATAAAAGTATTTTTTTTAATTAAAAATAATCATTTTTAACAAAAAAATTTTTTCTTGAAACCTAATTGAATGACAATATCCCGTTAAGATAAAAAACTGGCAGCGTTAACCCAAAAAATCAGTAAATTTGAAAAATATATTTAATTACATATTACATATATATATCAATGTATTATGAATCGTATTTATTAAAATTTTGAAGATTTGGTAAACAAGTTTGTGTAACCTTGTACTTCATGATAATTAAATAGTTACAGACAGATTGGTTCAAAAGATTTGGAATAAAAAACCAAAACATTTGACCTAATTACTTGATTAATTGGTCATTTGCGTAATCAAGTCAATGATTTTCAGGCAATAAATTATCTAATTTTGGAAAGCAGGCGTCTCGCTCGTCTACAACCAAAAGCTGGCTTTTCGGTCAGCCTACATACAATCAGTAGTTGGATATTTTTTGTTCAGAAATTATATCATGTCCGGCTGATTAGTTGTCATTTTGTCATTGCGTACTCTAAAAGAGTACCCATTGGCGCAGCCTCTGGTAGAGACACTCTGTGAACTTTCCCCTTGCAATGACATATTGTAAGCGATCGGATGGACATGATATTACTCGCAAAATCAAAATATAGATTACGCAAATGGCAAGTAATCTGCATTGAACTGATGAATAGTTCTTTGATTAAGGCTCAACTTACTTATTAGTGAGAAATTCAGGATAAATAACATGGCAATTATTTTCGGCACAGCAGGTAATGATACGAAAAATGGGACTTCGGGAAATGACACAATAGTTGGTTGGGCTAGTAATGGTAGTGCTACTAGCATCTCCGGCAACGATATCTTAAATGGTTTAGCTGGTAACGATTCTCTTCTAGGTGGGACGGGGAACGACAGTTTAAGTGGTGGAGATGGCAATGACATACTTGATGGTGGCAGAGAAAACGACACACTCAGAGGTGGTGCAGGCAATGACATCTTCAAAGGCAGTCAGGGTAACGACAGCCTTGATGGTGGAGATGGTGTTGATACCGCAGACTACAGTCAACTAGGTCAAAGCATTACCTTGTCAGGTGTTGGAACTATTATAAAAGCCGGAGGATTGGGGCAAGACCTACTCTTTAAAGTCGAAAAGATTGTTGCCAATGCTAATGTTGCCAACAACACCATAGATGCATCACAATCTTTGTCTGGGGTCTCTATCACCGTTAACCTGCAAAATCAAAGTTTAGCTGCCAATAACGTTCCTGGTTTGGGAACATTGCCATTTACTGTAGTCAACTTTGATAATGTCATTGGTACAAACGCGAACGATAGCATTATTGGCGACAACCAAAATAACAAATTATCCGGCAATAATGGCAACGACACAATTGATGGCGGCTTGGGTATTGACAGCTTAAATGGGGGAGCAGGTGACGACACTTACATCGTAGACAGTACTCTTGATACTATTATAGAGGCTGCAAATTCAGGCACAGATACAGTCCGTTCTACTGTCACCTACACATTAGGCGCCAATCTAGAGAACCTGAGGTTGACGGGAAATAGTAACATCAACGGAACAGGTAACACTCTTAATAACTTCCTTTTCGGTAATAGTTTCAACAACACTCTAAATGGAAGAGCAGGCAATGACACCCTAGACGGGAATTTGGGCAACGATATCCTCAATGGTGAGGACGGCAATGATAGCCTACAAGGCGGGCCCGGCAATGACATACTCAATGGCGGATCTGGCAACGATATCCTTATCGGTGTTTTTCCCGGTAGTCTACTTCCACCAGGATTAGGGGAAACTGATACCTTAAGTGGCGGGGCTGGGATAGATAGACTTATCCTGGGGGACGCTATAAATGTTTTCTACGACGATAACAACAGTGCGAATTCTGGTTTTGCAGACTTTGCTACTATTACTGACTTCGATTCTAGCCAAGATCGAATTGAACTCAAAGGAACTCCACTGGACTACCGCCTGCAAGTTGTTGGCAGCAATACACGAGTATTCGTAGATAAACCGGGATCAGAACCAGATGAACTCATAGGTATTTTGCAGGGAAGAAACAATGTCAGACTTGATAGTGATGACTTCCTTTTTTATGAGCAAGAAAATCCTGGGGAAGCTACAAATAATACACTAGCTACTGCTGAAGGGTTAGGTTCCTTATCATCTGGCTCAAACGTTAATCTTTCAGCCCAGCTAGCAACAGTTCAACCAGGGGGAACTTTCTCATCATCTGACTTTTTTACATTTTCTTTAGCAAATGCCGGAACTGTCGCTATCAGGACAGTGACATCGGGAGATACAGTTCTCGGACTTTTTGACGATTTCGGAACTTTACTGCAAACTGACGACGATAGTGGCGGTGGCAATTCGTCATTAATTAGCAGTTTCTTGAGTGCAGGTACATACTCCATTTCAGTCAGTAAATATGCTTTATTCCCTGAAGATGGCGGAACTTTCTCTGGTAGCACTTCGAGTAATGATTTTGCTTATACATTAGGGGTCAGCGTTGTATAATAACGTTGTCAATTTAAAGCTCTTTTAAGTATTTAAACTCAAAGTTTTGTTTAGCCTCGTTCCCAGCCTTAAGACTGGGAACGTATTTTAGTAGGCGGATAATTTGTGGAATCATCACAATTTTTGAACTAAACGGTTTAGTTCAAAAAAGTAAATAATAAATTTTTGACTTGCTTATGACTAATAATTTCTTGAGAAGTTAGCATGAAATCATAGCCGAACTTTAGCTGAGGTATTTCCTGCTGAGATAAGTAAAAAAAATCAAACAGCAACAATTCTTCCGTCAAACTTTTACCAATTTATAGTAAATTTCAATTACCAATCCCATGCCAAATCGTCATTATCCTCCCGCCTACTTACGCTATCTCAGAGCCAGGTTATGGAATCTAGGGCGACCTGGTTTTTGGGTAACTGCAATTGTTTTATCTGTAGTTGGGCTAGTAACCTGGGAATACTGGTCAAATCCAGATATTTTCGTTTATAACCAAAAAAACGAAGTCACTTCCCAAGAACCTGTTGATTCCTCCCTGTCAGAGGAAAATAAAGCGATCGCAGCAGATATTGATAACCTGCCAGTTTTGTTTAACGACTTTGAAGAAGCAGCTCTCTCATTAACGACAAATACGCCTAAAGAAAAGGCTAAAGACAAAAACAGCAAAGGCTTCTTAGACGATGTAATTAAAAAACAAAATTCTGCTGGTGATACCAAAGTAAATCCTACTTTAGGCGTCAATGGTGACACCTCCCCAGCCGTGAAAAATCCCTTTGTTGTACAAACAGAAAATTTATTGCGTACTGGGATAGTTGATAGTGGTAATCAATTTCTCGGTCTTAAAACCTTAAATGGGGCGTCTGAACCAACAGGGGGAGAACAAACATCCTCTAGCCTGGATGTTGGATTGACTAATCAAACTAACAAGAATCAAAATTCTCTCTCAATCAATCCTCTGCAAGCAGCACTCAACCCATCAACAAACCAGAAATTATCTAGTTTCAATAGTACCACTCCAATTCAGACAAATGCGTTGAACGGAGTCTCTGACCCAGCAACAACGCTAATGCCACCCATCAACAGCTTACCGAATCAGAATTCTCTACCAAGTACTGGCTTAACCCCTGGGACAAACTACAAATCAACGGGTACAAACTTGCCGCAAAATCCTTACACTAATTTAAATAACGGTCAGGTATTGCCTAATAATGGGTTAACTACGGGTACGAACTTACCGCAAAATCCCTACACTAATTTAAATAACGGTCAAGTAGTGCCTAATGTAGCACCAGTGACACCCCCAGTCACCTCGATCGCACCAAGTAATATTGCACCTTACTCTAGCCAGAGTCCGAGTCAAAGTGTTGTCACACCCACAAACCCTTTCGGATACGGTAATAATGGATTGCAACAACCGACGCAACCAGCACAATCTAATTATGGGAATTATGTGCAACAGCAACCAACACAGTCTAATTCCTTATATCTTCGTCAGATTCGAGACAAGTATAGAAGTCCTGGTCAAAACTGATTTGAAGTACATCGGCTAGAAAAAGTCTAGCTAGGGTGATTGTGGGCTATTTGGAATCACCGGAACCTCTGGTGTTTCGGGTTGTCGCTGTTGTCGTTGCAAATATTTACTCAATACATAAGCCATATCGCCACGAGTCACAGGTTTTAATGGGGAAATATTGCTTTGAGCATCTGTGTTCAGAAATCCCTCAGTAGCTACAGTAGCGATCGCTTTTCTAGCCCAAACTGGGATAGATTTTTCATCTGGATGTGAAGCCAGAATTTCATTCACAGCCTCATCGGGAAACTGAAATACACCATAAGCTTGGGCGAAAATAGCCAGAGCTTCTGCTCTTGTTACCTTTTGGTTAGGGAAGAATTCATTGCCCCGATAGCCTTTCATGATGTCAGTTTTTAAGACTGTCTGTATATCATTAAATGCCCAATAAGAACGAGGAACATCTGGAATTACTAAATTTTCTTTATTAACAGCTTCTCTTTTATCTAGCCGAAATGCTTTCACCATAATTGAGGCTAATTCTGCTCTACTCAGTAACCTTTCTGGATAAAATTTGCCATCGGGAAAGTTTGTCATCCATTTGGCAGCAGTTACCTGTTGAATAGAATCAGATGAGATTCCAGAAGTAGATTCTGGTACTTGAGCAATTGCTGGCAAGTTTTGTAGTAGTGCCACTAAAGATAGAGTAATTGAAAGCTGACGCATCATAATAACCACTTTTAGCTGCTAACTTGAATTTAAAAAACTACGTTACAGAGGTTAACGCAAAATTTGGTGTTCCTAATAACCTGTAACTCAGTTGGTGACGAATTTCGACTGGTCAATGTTGCGTAGGTAGCTACGTGGCTTTAAAAATTAGGACTGTGTTCATAATCCCAGCACTTTCCATCACGCCAGATTCTACTGGTGTGTTCACATTCTGATTTATCGTAAATCCAAGGAATTGAAGTAGGGTAATACCGGCTAGATATGGGAGTAAACGAAGACAATACAAAAGAAAAGATCGTGTAGCTACAAGCCGATAGAACGATTAAAAATCCGATGATGAACAAGATATTGGCAGGAGTCCAAAAAGGATATAAACCTTTTTCAGAGCGTAAACGGACTTTAGAACGACGTTCTGAACCTGCTAGCAACACCAGATAAAACCTTAATCCGGGAATTGGCACTGAAACTCTTATGTCTAAAGAATGACGAGTCCAAATACGAGAGCTAAAACCCCTTTTTATGGCTTCTAATTGCTCCACTGTGAAGGTATTTGCCACTTCTGGGGCAATCTCAGCCAAAAATTGCTCAAAAGTAGAATCAGTGTTATGGGGCTTTTTCATTATTTCTAGTATATTAATATACTATATTTTACATTAGTCATCTCCTCAATTCCGGATACTAGGATTAGGATGTTTTGTTTTTTGTAAGTTTCTAATAAAACTTGTTTTTTAGCTTTCATCTTTTGGCGTTATCGGCCCACTACTATGGACTATAGTCAGTTTTTCAGGAATTTTGGGAATGACAACAACAGATCCCGTAACGTTGATGAAGCAAGAAGTTGGCAAAGCCGCCGCCGCCCTGGTAAAGTCGGGTTCCATTGTGGGGTTGGGTACGGGGTCAACTACAGCATATACGATTCAGTTTTTGGGCGATCGCCTCAAGTCTGGCGAACTCAAAGATATCATTGGTATACCTACCTCGTTTCAGTCAGAAGTGCTGGCAAAGCAATACGGCATCCCTCTCGCCACCTTAGATGCTATTGATCGCATCGATATTGCCATTGATGGGGCAGATGAAGTCGATCCGCAGAAAAATTTGATTAAAGGCGGTGGTGCAGCACATACCCGCGAAAAAGTCGTAGACTACCTAGCTGAACAGTTCATCGTCGTTGTAGATAGTGGTAAGTTAGTAGACCATTTAGGTTCTAGTTTCGCTGTGCCTGTGGAAGTGATTCCAATGGCAATTACTCCTGTCACCAACGCCATCAAAAAACTCGGTGGCAAACCAGAACTCCGTATGGGTGTAAAAAAAGCTGGCCCAGTGATTACAGATCAAGGGAACTTTGTCTTAGATGTCAGATTTAACTCTATTGAAGATCCAGCCGGACTAGAAAAGACATTGAATAACATTCCCGGCGTTCTGGAAAATGGTATCTTCGTTAACTGTGTCGATTTAGTTTTAGTTGGCGAAGTCAAAGATGGTCAGCCATTAGTGCGGCAATTGTAGAATTTTGGATTTTGGATTTTGGCTTTAAGACTTACGCACTGAAGCCTGAAACCTAGATCCCCCCTAGCCCTCTTAAAAAGGGGGGAACTTCTAAAGCCCTCTTTTTAAGGCAGGGCTGATTCATTCCATTTCAAACACGATTTGTCAAGATGATTAGCAAGAAAATTGTCATCAACTTAGCCAAGATCCCATCCTGATGTGCCAATTCTTCAAATCTCCCTTGCTGCACTACCCGCCCCACTTCAAGCACATAGATGCGAGCGGCATTGCGAATTGTACTGAGACGGTGAGCGATCGCAATTCGCGTCACTTTCATCCGCTCTAAAATTGTCAGCTGAACAAGGCTTGGGCTTTGCTCGGATATTTCTGGTACTGGTAGAGGAATTCCCGTACTGTTCAAAGCAGAATTTAACCGCTCAAACCAAGTAAATAAGAGGCTGTCAGTAGACCCGAAATTTGTCACAGGGTCAACGAAGAGGCAGAGGTAGGGGGAAAAAAGAGCAATTGGGGCACAATCCTTGGAGATAAGAGGAAGAACTTCCCCCTGCCCCCCGCTCCCTGCTCCCTCTCCCTCTTTCCTCCCCGCTCCTTTGCCTCTTTTTCAACTTCTGAAAAAAAATTAATCCCAATTATTATTAACCCCAGTAACCCTATTGAGATACAGTAGTTTATAGCCTAGCTTTTGCAAAGTCATGCTTGTCGCTGTGCAATGCTCTGGGAAAATCAATGGTAAAAGATGCATCTGAACTCGAAATTACTACCGACTCATCAGCAGCAGTAGATGCCATCAATGGCTTTGTGGATCAATTATTGGGTGTTGGTAACGATGCCCAAGTGATTCTCAAAGCAATTGAAGCAGATCCAACTTGTGCGATCGCCAACGCTCAAGTTGCCGCCTTTTATCTATTTGCTGGTGGCTCTGTTGCCTTAACCAAGACCAAATCCTATCTCAATCTGGCGAAATCTTATCTAAAAAGAGCGAACGATCGCGAAAAACTTTACGTTGCGGCAATTGAAGCATGGGCAAATCGAGACATTGCTCAAGCGATCGCTCATCATGAAGCGATTGCCATTGCCTTTCCCCGCGATTTAGCCTCAGTCCATCTAGCCCAATACCACTATCGAAATTCCGGTAACAGTCAGGGAATGTTACTGATTGCAGAAAAAGTTTTCGCCGCCAATCGTGACAACCCTTATATGTACGGGATGCTGGCCTTTGGGCTAGAAGAGTGCCATCGTTTAGCAGAAGCAGAAGAACATGGGCGACAAGCGATCGCTCTGAAACGAGATAACCGTTGGGCACACCACGCCGTTGCTCATGTATTAGAAACTCAAGGACGCTTAGAAGAAGGAATTAGTTTAATGGAAAGTCTTAGCGACACTTGGGAATATGGTAGCTCGGCTTTTTATGGACATCTTTGGTGGCACACATCCCTTTACTACCTGGATATTGAGAATTTTGCCAAAGTACTAGAGATATATGACACGCGCATCTGGGGACGTGCCAAAAAAGACAATGGACGGGAGCAGGTTAATGCGATCGCCTTGTTGCTACGGCTAGAGTTACGCGGTGTAGATGTTGGTTCCCGCTGGCAAGAACTTGCTGCTTACCTACAACCACGAATCCACGAGCATACCCTGGCCTTTTTGGATTTACAATATATCTATGCCTTGGTACGGGGTGGTAAAGAAGATTGGGCCGCAGAGATGTTAGAGAGTATGCAAACTCATGGAGAGAACGTCTTACCCTATGCGCGGCCAACTTGGATAGAAGTAGGAGTACCAGCGGCTAGGGGGATGATTGCTCATGCTCGTGGGGATTGGGAAAATGCGATCGCTGAATTAGAGCCAGTATTACCCAATTTATACTCCACCGGCGGATCTCATGCTCAACGAGATTTATTTGAGCAAATTTATCTTGACGCACTGATTCGCGATCGGCAATATCACAAAACCTTGAATGTACTAGAAAAGCGCAATGCCGCTCGTGGCAACATTCCCGTGATTCAACGGGAATTAGCTAATACCTACAGCCAGCTAGGACGCACTGATGAAGCACATCAAGCTGCTCAAGTTGCATTAGAACTATCACAACGTTATCAAAAAGTAGAGCAAACAGTATGACGACATACGTAAACCTTGGAAAAAGTGGATTAAAAGTATCACGCTTAACTCTGGGTACTATGACTTATGGTTCTCGGAAATGGCGAGAATGGGTACTAGAAGAAGAAGAAAGTCGCCCCTTTATTAAACTAGCTTTGGAATTGGGGATAAACTTCTTTGACACCGCCGATGTTTACTCATTAGGTGCCAGTGAAGAAATTCTGGGACGGGCGCTCAAAGATTTTGCCAAAAGAGATCAAGTAGTTATTGCTACCAAAGTCTACAATAAAATTGGTGATAGCCCCAACGATCGCGGGCTATCTCGTAAGCATATTTTTGATGGCATAGATGCCTCATTACGGCGCTTACAAACAGATTACGTCGATTTGTACCAAATTCACCGTTGGGACTACGAAACGCCCATAGAGGAAACCTTAGAAGCGCTACATGATGTAGTCAAATCAGGTAAAGTTCGTTACTTAGGAATCTCAAGTGTTTACGCATGGCAATTTGCCAAAGCCCTTTACACGGCTGACATACACGGTTGGACTCGCTTTGTATCGATCCAAAATCACTACAACTTAGTTTATCGAGAAGAAGAGAGAGAGATTATACCTTTATCTCTAGATCAAGGAATTGGGATCATTCCTTGGAGTCCCTTAGCGCGTGGTTTCCTCGCTGGAAATCGTAGTAAACAAGACTATGGTCAAACCGTGCGCGCAAAAACCGACGAATTCGCCCACAATCTCTACTATCAAGATTCAGATTTTCAAATAGTCGATCGCGTCGTCGAATTAGCTCAAAAACGCGGCGTCAAACCAACACAAATTGCCCTAGCTTGGCTATTGCATCAACCAGGCGTAACCGCTCCGATAGTTGGTGCTAGCAAAATAGAGCATCTCAAAGAAGCAGTTGAGGCTGTAGATTTGCAGCTTTCCGATGAAGAGCGTAAATTCCTGGAAGAACCTTACACACCACATCCCATCTTAGGACATCAGTACCCAGCGTAGCAGGGATTGGGTACTGGTGACTGGGGAAGAAGAGCAGGGGAAGAAATAACTAATTAATACCCAATCCCCAATCCTTAATCCCCAGTACCCAGTACCCAATCCCCAATCCCCAACCCCTAAAAACTTATGACATACATAAATCTTGGAAAAAGTGGATTAAAAGTATCACGTATTGCCCTTGGTACGATGAGCTTTGGTTCTCGTAAACTACGAGAATGGACATTAGAAGAAGAAGAAAGCCGCCCCTTTATCAAACTGGCTTTGGAATTGGGAATTAACTTCTTTGACACAGCTGATGTTTATTCACAAGGCATCAGTGAAGAAATTTTAGGACGGGCACTCAAAGACTTTGCCAAAAGAGATCAAGTTGTAATTGCGACAAAAGTCTTCGGTAAAGCTGGTGAAGGCCCTAATGACAGAGGACTATCTCGCAAACATATTTTTGATGGCATAGATGCTTCCTTACGGCGGCTACAAACAGATTACGTAGATTTGTACCAGATTCACCGTTGGGATTATGAAACACCAATTGAGGAAACTCTAGAAGCACTTGATGACGTAGTTAAATCAGGTAAAGTGCGTTATTTGGGAATCTCTAGTGTTTATGCTTGGCAATTTGCTAAAGCTCTTTACACGGCTGATATACACGGTTGGACTCGCTTTGTTTCTATCCAAAACCACTACAACTTGATTTACCGCGAAGAAGAACGTGAAATTATACCTTTATCTCTAGACCAAGGCATTGGAATTATTCCCTGGAGTCCCCTAGCACGAGGATTTTTGGCAGGAAATCGCACTCAAGAAGGTGGTCAAACAGTACGGTCTAAAGTCGAAGATTCAGAGGGAAACCGCCAGTATCAAGAGTCAGATTTTCAAATAGTTGCTCGCGTCGCTGAGTTAGCCCAAAAACGCGGTGTGAAACCAGCGCAAATTGCCCTAGCTTGGCTATTGCATCAACCAGGATTGACAGCCCCAATTGTTGGGGCAACTAAGATAGAGCATTTTAAAGAAGCAGTTGAAGCTGTGGATTTGAAACTTTCTGATGAAGAGCGCAAATTCCTAGAAGAGCTTTATCAACCTCATCCCATCATTGGGCATCAGTACCCAGCGTAGTAGGGACTGGGAACCAGTCAAATGCCCAATGCCCCATGCCCAATACCCAATGACCAATACCCAATACTTAATCCCTAAAAAATTATGACATACGTAAATCTCGGCAAAACTGGACTGAAAGTATCGCGCCTAGCTTTAGGTGCTATGACCTTTGGCTCTCGCAAATGGCATGAATGGGTATTAGAAGAAGAAGAAAGTCGCCCATTTATTAAACTGGCTTTGGAATTGGGAATTAATTTCTTTGACACTGCTGACACATACTCATTGGGTGTAAGCGAAGAAATCTTGGGTCGGGCACTAAAAGACTTTGCGAAAAGAGATCAAGTTGTAATTGCTACCAAAGTCTACAATAAAGTCGGTGATGGTCCCAATGACCGAGGACTATCTCGAAAACATATTTTTGATAGCATTGACGCTTCCTTACGGCGGCTACAAACAGATTACGTAGATTTGTACCAGATTCACCGTTGGGATTATGAAACACCAATTGAAGAAACCTTAGAAGCACTCCATGATGTAGTCAAATCAGGTAAAGTTCGCTACTTGGGAATCTCAAGTGTTTACGCATGGCAGTTTGTTAAAGCTCTTTACACTGCTGACAAACACGGCTGGACTCGCTTTGTCTCTATCCAAAACCATTACAACTTGGTTTATCGAGAAGAAGAAAGAGAAATAATACCTCTGTCTTTAGACCAAGGAATTGGGATTATTCCCTGGAGTCCTTTAGCGCGAGGCTTTTTGGCTGGGAATCGCACTAAGGAAGGCTATGGTGAGACAATAAGAGCAAAAACCGACGAATTGGGTCATAGTCGCTACTATCGAGATTCTGATTTTCAAGTAGTCGATCGCGTCGTCGAATTAGCGCAAAAACGCGGTGTGAAACCAACACAAATTGCTTTGGCTTGGGTATTACATCAACCAGGTGTGACATCTCCGATTGTTGGTGCAAGCAAGATAGAACATCTCAAAGATGCAGTTGAGGCTGTAGATTTGAAACTTTCTGATGAAGAGCGCAAATTTCTTGAAGAGCCTTATCAAACTCATCCCATCATTGGGCATCAGTACCCAGCGTAGTAGGGAGTGGGGACTAGGGACTGGGGAGATGCCAATACTTGTAAATTGGCAAAGGTATTGAAAGAATAACTCATGTTTAGATAAACAGAGAATTTTGAGATTTACATCGGGAGTATGTAATGTCAGACTCATCTACAAAAAGACCTATTGCCAGTTATACACGAATGGCAGACGGAACAAAAGAGGATTATCTTTTGTTACGGGAACACTCTAAGCCTTTGTTAAATCAGGTTGCCGATCGCGCCCTAACACTTTTAGTTGCCTTACAAGAGAGTTATCCAGGAAATTTGATCGATCGCTATCAGCATTCGCTACAAACGGCAACACGTGCTTTTCGGGATGAGGCACAAGAAGAAGTTGTGGTGGCTGCATTACTGCATGATATTGGTGATTTATTAGCACCTGTAAATCACGCAGAGCTAGCAGCAACCATCCTCAAACCTTATGTGAGTCCATCTACCCATTGGATAATTGAACATCATGGGATTTTCCAAGGCTATTATTTCTGGCATCATACAGGACGCGATCGCCATGCTAGAGAAAAGTTCCGAGGTCATCTTTACTTTGACCCCACTGCTGAATTCTGCCATAAGTGGGATCAAGAATCATTTGATCCAAACTATGATACTCTTTCCCTGACTTTCTTTGAGCCGATGGTACGTCGGATCTTCGCTCGTGAACCTTGGGGGCAGCATACAAAACAGGAATCTTAACGACGCAGAAAATAGTCTCGATGAACTTTGTACACCGCCAAGCATAAAACTGATCTTTTCCTCACTCTCCACTTACACATGATGCGATTCAACGATATCAATAAGGTACTCATCCTGTCGGTTGCATTTCTCCCCTTGCTAGGACTCTATGGATGTGGGCAGCTAGCCAGTTCGCAAAAAGCGACAAATAATGTTGATCTTTCACAAGTTACCGTCGTGCTGGGCGATCAAGTTGGTGGTACGCGGGCGCTTGTGGAAGCCGCCAATGCACTTGAAGGTGTGCCGTATAAATACAAATGGGCAAGCTTCCAAGGTGCTGCACCTTTATTTGAAGCGCTGCGTGTGGGTGCAGTCGATACCGCGCCTGCCGGCGATCTTCCTGTTCTGGCCGCAGCCGTAGGTAAAACGCCGCTTAAGATCCTTGCAACCAGGGTTGGTAAGGGCGAAGGACTTGGCATCATCGTTCATGCCGATTCTCCCATTAAAGGCGTGGCTGACCTGAAGGGTAAGACTGTAGTAGTATCCTCAGCGCGGGGCAGTGTTTCGCAGTACCAGCTTTATGGTGCCCTTGAAGAGGTTGGTTTGAAACGCACTGATGTAACGGTCAAATTTGTGCTACCAACTGATGCATCTGCGGCCTTCTCATCCAAGAATATCGAAGTGTGGGCGACCTTCGATCCCTACTTTTATGTAGCGCAACAAAATGGCGGGCGGGTGCTGCGTGACGGTCAGGGTATCAACAGTGGATTATCGTTAATTACCGCAAGCGACAAGGCCCTAGCCGATCCTGGTAAGCGGGCGGCGATCGCTGATTTTTTAAAGCGGCTGAACAAAGCTAGCGACTGGGCGATCGCGAATCCAGATGGCTATGCTCAGGTTTACGCGAAACTGTCACGCTTACCACTAAATACCTCAAAATCCATTACCCAGCGCTCCGCACGAGAACTGCGCCCAGTAAGCGATAACGATATCCGCGCACTACAAACCGTGGCTGATCGTTCCTACAAAGACCAAATCTTGCCTGTACAAATCGAAGTGCGTTCCATCACCGACCAAAGTATCTGGACAAAATGACACCATAGTAAGTAGGTCGGCTCTCAATACTACGTAGGTTTTGGAGTTTCTTGGTTGAGGCAAGCTGTTCTTGAGCAGGGGAAGAGTTTTGCCTCCCCTGCCTCCCCTGCCTCCCCTGCCCCCTGCCTCCTCAAGCCGACTCGTCACGAATGATCGTCAAACCTAAAGCTTTGTAAGAAGTTAGCAGCCGATCGGATACAGTCGGTGCAGTTACAAGATAAGTTAGTGCATGAATCGACTGCACAACATAAGGTGCAGCAGTGTCTAACTTCTCCTCTGTGGCTAATCCAACTACTTCCGCGGCTCCAGCAATCATCGCTCGTTTGACATGGGCTTCATCCAAGTTCGCTACACTAATCCCAAATTCTGGATGCAGACTACACACCCCCAACATGCACAAATCTGCACGAATCATTCGTAATGCTTCAACTGTAGTAGCACCAACGTTTACCAAGGCTTTTTTGTAGAGTTGTCCACCCAACATGACAACTTCAATATGAGGATGTTCTGCCAAAGCGATCGCAATGGGAGGACTATTGGTGACAATTGTCGCTTGCAAATCCAAGGGCAAATGACGGGCTACTTGGAGTGTTGTTGTGCCTCCATCTAAAATCACCACCTGCCCTGTACAAACTAATTTGGCAGCTGCACGAGCGATCGCTTCTTTTTCTTTCGGTGCTTGCTTTTGGCGATCGGCGTAACTAGCAACAGCTGGAGAAACCAGAAGTGCCCCCCCATGAACGCGCTGCAAAAGACTAGATTCAGCTAGTTCTCGCAGATCCCGACGAATTGTATCCTCAGAAACCTTTAGAACAGCGCTGAGTTCCGACGATAGTACCTTCTTGTCACGTCGCAGAATTTCCAAGATGAATTGTCGGCGCTCCGCAGTTAGCATAGTTGATTTTCCTGAAGTTGCATATTTGATCTTGAAATTGCACGTTTGTGAGTTTATACTCATAGACATGCAGGTTTCTGCATATTTCTGATTGTCTTTAAATAAATTCAAGCATATTCACGCAAGCGGGATTTAACAATCTTAGCTGCATTTTCAATGACCGAAAACGAAAAGGATACAAACCCCTAAATTTATTTGGGATTGCTGATTGCGGTATGAAAAATAATTTTGCGTTATTTCAAAATCCTTGTAGAGACGTTGCAATGCAACGTCTCTACATCCAAATTCATACCTCGATTCAGCAACACCATTTATTTATGGGGATCAATAATTTTGAATTTTGAATTCGGAGCGAAACGACATGACTGTTACAAAGATTCAATTTCCTATTGATTTGAGTGCTTACAAGCCTCTGGTTCTTAACCCATCCAAGACAACTCTTACAGTGGAGGAACGAGAGAGTCTAAAAACAAATATTCAACTCTGCCGTGATGCGATCGTCTTTTTTACAGCCACCGGAGCGGCTAGAGGGGTGGGTGGCCACACTGGAGGGCCTTATGACACAGTACCAGAGGTGGTCATACTTGATGCCTTGTTTCGGGCAGTGTCGGATCAATTTGTGCCAATTTTCTTTGATGAAGCCGGACATCGAGTTGCAACTCAGTATTTGATGGCAGCCTTGCACGGTGACTTACCAAGCGAGCAACTTCCACACTATCGTGAAGCCCACTCCAGCTTACCAGGACACCCGGAATTAGGGCTAACTCCTGGTGTAAAATTTAGCTCTGGACGACTAGGACATGTATGGCCCTACGTCAATGGCGTAGCGATCGCCAATCCAGGTAAGATCGTTTTCTGTCTTGGTTCTGATGGTTCCCAGCAGGAAGGTAATGACGCGGAAGCTGCCCGCTTGGCTGTCGCTCAATATCTTAATGTGAAGCTAATCATTGATGATAATGACGTGACAATCGCCGGACATCCTTCAAAATATTTACCCGGTTTTACTGTTGCTAAAACCTTAGAAGGGCATGGATTGAAGATACTCGAAGGAGATGGAGAAGACTTAGACGACTTATACCGTCGTATTTGCGAAGCTGTAACAACTCCTGGGCCAGTTGCCATCATCAATAAACGCCCCATGTGTCCTGGTATTAAAGGGTTAGAAGGTTCGACTCACGGTCATGATGTGATTTCCGTAGAGTTAGCAATTCAATATCTAGAATTACGCCAACAAACTGCTGCTGTCAAATACCTCAAAAGTATTCAGAAACCAAAACAAACCTACACTTTTCTTGGCTCTAGTAATAAATGGGATGCTAACCGCAATGTGTTCGGTGATGCGGTAGTTTCTGTCTTAAGTCGCATCAGTGAAGCAGAACGCAAGCAAAAAGTCAGAGTCATCGATAGCGATCTTGAAGGCTCTTGTGGTCTCAAGAAGATTCACGATGTCTACCCTGAAATTTTTATCTCCTCTGGCATCATGGAACGGGCTAACTTTTCTGCTGCTGCCGGATTTGGGATGGAGGCAGGAAAGCAAGGTATTTTCGCAACCTTTAGCGCCTTCTTGGAAATGTGTATCTCAGAGATTACGATGGCGCGGTTGAACTACTCTAATGTACTTTGTCACTTTTCTCATGCAGGTATCGATGATATGGCAGATAATACCTGCCACTTCGGTTTGAACAATATGTTCGCTGACAATGGTTTAGATGATGGCTACGAAACACGTCTTTACTTTCCATCTGATGCTAATCAAATGAAAGCTTGTGTAGAAGCTGTGTTCTTTGATCCGGGACTGCGGTTTATTTTTTCTACCCGTTCTAAAGTACCTAACATTCTTGACAAAAATGGCCATGACTTTTTTGGTAGCGACTATAAATTTGTCTCTGGCAAAGATGAGGTAATTCGAGAAGGAACCCAAGGCTACATCATCAGCTTTGGTGAAGCTTTATATCGTGCCCTTGATGCTGTTGAGCGTCTCCAGCAAGAAGGGCTAGACGTAGGTTTGATTAATAAACCAACCCTAAACGTTATTGACGAAGAGATGATGGTGAAAATCGGTAATGCTCCTTTTGTACTGGTAGTGGAATCCTTTAACCGTCGAACCGGATTGGGTAGCCGTTTCGGTAGCTGGCTATTAGAGCGTGGGTTTACTCCCAAGTATGCTTATCTTGGTACTCATAAAGAAGGTTGTGGCGGTTTATGGGAACAATTTTTGCACCAAGGCATTGATCCAGTGAGCATTATCAATAAGGTGAAGGATTTAGTGAAATAATTTGACATTCCGCAAATACAAACTCAGCAGTTGAGACGGAAAACATGGGTATGGAGGCGGGTAGCGCATCTGACGCTTAAAGCCTCCCTAGTTTCATTTTGGAGAATTAGTCTAATTTACGCATCATTACAGCAGTTTTCATCATGTATTTGAACCACATCTGTCGTAAGGGCACAGCAATGCTCATACGTGTCAACTTAACGTGAAACCGCTTGTCCGCCGGAAATTGAAATTCCCGTCTCATAGCTAAAGTCATCTGAAGATGACTAAATATCGCCA
>NZ_JABXKK010000065.1 GCF_017115045.1 Nostoc sp. NMS8
AAGCTGGCTCTCAAAGCTTTGCACAGACTGGCTTATAAATTTTCGGACAGGTCTAGATGATTCAAAATTGCTATATCAAGAGGTTGCAACTAAATTTCAAGCTAGAGCGACTGCTGGTTGCTGCCAACGTCCGACAGCCTTGCCAATGACTGCTAATTCTTGCATCAAGTTATCGAAACAGTCTGGTGTCAGAGATTGGGGCCCGTCAGATAGAGCTTTGGCAGGGTTGGGGTGAACCTCTATCATCAGAGAATCTGTGCCAGCTGCGATCGCAGCCATTGCCATTGAAGGCACAAATTCAGACCAACCTACGCCGTGGCTAGGATCAATCATAATGGGCAGGTGAGTCAGCTTTCGCAACACTGGCACTACTGATAAATCCAGTGTATTTCGCGTATACTGGCGGTCAAAGGTGCGTATTCCCCGTTCACACAAAATTACATTGGGATTACCAGATGCCAAAACATACTCAGCCGCCATCAACCAATCTTCAATAGTAGCCGCCATTCCCCGCTTCAAAAGAACTGGTTTCGGCTGCGCTCCCACTTTTTTGAGCAAGGAGAAATTCTGCATATTCCTTGCCCCCACCTGAATCACGTCAGCAACTTCTGCTATTTTATCCAGGTCAGCAGCATCCATCACTTCTGTAATAATACCTAGTCCGCTGACTTCCCGCGCCTTTGCCAATAAATCTAAAGCACTCTCGCCGTGTCCTTGGAAGGCGTAAGGTGAAGTCCGGGGTTTGTATGCCCCTCCACGTAAAAATGCGGCTCCAGCAGCCTTGACGCGCCGCGCTGTCTCCACGATCATTTCTTCATTTTCTACTGAGCAGGGGCCAGCCACAACTACCAAAGGCTGATGTTCGCCAAATACTACCGCTCCATTGGGAGTATTAACCACTACTTCCGAAGCTTCACCGTGGCGGTACTGGCGGCTGGCTCGTTTGTAAGGTTGCTCAACCCGCAATACCTGCTCAATCCAGGGGCTAACTTCCTGAACTTGTAATGGATCTAAGTTGGCGGTTTCACCTACTAGACCAATAACTACTTTGTGTTGACCAACAATTTTTTCTGGAGTTAGCCCCCAGCTAGTTAGTTCCTCATCAATGCGGTTTATTTCCGCCTCTGGGGAACCACTTTTCATTACTATAATCATGTTAAAGTTCCTAATTAATTGAGTAAAATTTTCTGTAAATGGGATAACTTTATTGTTGCCTATTGGCTAATTACGAGTAGTTAAAAATAAAATTTGTTTACAAAATAAGTCAATAATTGTGGCGCTCAGTCAGTCTTTTCACCACTAGATAACTTAATATTGGGTATAAAAAAGATTTTACAATTTTAATTAGCAATGTTGAAGTTATAAAATTTCAACTTCAACATTCACTTTTTAATTTACCCAATACCGCCGTTACTCAATTCCTGAGCGCCGTTCGTTTATGAGTTTTTTTGCCGAGTTTCGCGCCAAGCTTGCGCCATTCGTCCCCAATTGGTGTTGAATTCACTAAAACCCAGCAAACTTCCAACTTTTTCTTCATCCCAAGAGGCAGAGAGAACGCCATAAGTTATCCCTAAGACCCCCAAACCAAATAATCCCATATTCACCAATAACACGGCGATGGGAGGTAGTTTGATGTCGGAGTAGATGGCAAGCAGATAGCTGACTACCAGAGCGCTAATGCCCAAAGCTGTTGGTACACCACAAAATCCAGCAACCCGTCGAATCATCCGCTGGCTGACTACTTGGGGAATTGCCATCTCTTGTTTGGTGTAAGGCGCTTTTCTATCAGCCTGTTTAGCAGATTCTTTTGGCTGTGCTGCTGGTTTACTTTGATTTTTTGCGGGTTTTTGGCGCTTTTTGTTTGGTTCAAAGGGCAAGCGACTGCGTTCAGATTCTTCAGCAGACATAAGCGGTAGTCCTATCCACGAATACCGAGGCGAGCAATCAAAGCTTGATACTTTTCCCGGCTTTCCTGCGATATATAAGCTAGAAGACGCTTGCGCTGACCAATTAGCTTCAACAGTCCTCGACGGGAAGAATGGTCTTTTTTATTTGCCTGGAGATGTTCGCTGAGGCGGTTAATGCGCTCAGTTAGCATGGCAACTTGGACATCGGCCGAGCCAGTGTCGGTTTCATGAACTTGGTAGGTGGAAATTATTTCTTGTTTCCGCAGTTGCGTGAGGGCCATGATCGATTCAGTTTCTAGTTTTTCTAAATGTATGTAGCAGTCTCCCATAATATCACAGCCCTCAAGCTGGATGTGAAATGACCTGTGTTGCAATAATTTGTACTTTTTTATACTAAATAATCAATAGGTCAAATCCCTATGATACTTCGTTTCAATCTCTACTAATGCTCCATTGGATCATCTCGTCCAATACCGAGCGATCGCAGTTTAGCTTTAACATCTTCACATTTTTGTCCACAGTAGAAGTATTTTTTTTCCTGAATATCAGCCAAGTAAAAACCGGGCTTGCCGCCATTGACGCGAAATAGTTCAACTACAACTTTTATTCTTGTTAACCCATTCCTTTGCAGGATCGAATTTAGATCAGTCGGTACTCCACGAGGGTTATAAAAAATATTGCCGCCGTGAAAAAACCAGCGCGTTCCTTCGCGTTCATAAATTTGAAGATGGATAGGTGCGTGAATACTAGCCATAATTAAAATAGGATCAGAAGTTAAAGCACGGGATAATCTCACTTTTGTAAAAACACACCTGCCCATTCGCGCATTTGGCAAGAAAATTAGTCGATTATTTAAAATGTTTCCTTAGCAGCTAGCATTTGTAAAATCTTTTCTACATGATCCAACTCTCCAACGATTCGCCGAATTGGGTGAGGCCAAACCTTGACAAGAGTAGGAGTTGCAGAAACCTGATTGAGTTCTGCTTGTTCTGGATGACTTAAAACATCAATCACCTTTAGAGTATAAGGATATCCGAGCGATCGCTCTAATAATTCATGTAAATTCTGAAGGATGCGTTCAGTAGTACTGCTATGTCCGGCGACAAACAAGCGGAGAACATAGCCTTGTGCGATCGCTTCTTTTTTTTGGACTATAACTGGTTGGTGGTATTTTGGTACAGGTTCAGAAAGGTCTAGGCGAACAATTAAATCGTGATCTTCCCAAAGCTGGGGGAATGAGGAACGATAAGTTGTTAATACCATGCGATCGCACAACCCCTCTTGCCAGGGAGCTGCTTGCCATACTAACTCCCCTGTGCCAAAAATGGCATTAAGCAAAGCTTGATGTCTAATTACAGCCGGATAAGCTTCAGCAAAAGTTCGCACTTGTTGAGTGCGCGGATCTAACCAGTTGTCAATAGTTGCAGTATAACAAGGCACTAAAAAATGCGGCGGTTCTGGCAAATCTAGAATTTCTTGCAAAGCCGAACACAAATGCAAATGCCATCGACCCTGCTTGCTAGGGTCGATGCAGTAAATTAAATCTCCTCCAGGTGTAAATAGGGCAATGCCTTTAAACAACTGGGGTGTAGATAGTTTATTTGTCGTCAAGTTATTCACAGAGGTTAGGAAGCTAAAAGTAAAAAATTCTCTCTTTTACCTTTTACCTTAGCTATAACCGCAACCAGGATCGCAAAGATATTTGGAATTGGGGACTGTGAATTAGGTACTGGGTACTAGGGATTAGGGACTGGGTGAAGATGAGGGTGATGAGTCTATGATCGCGAGTACATTTTCTATAGAAGTGAAGATGAGGGAAAATTACTGACTACTAAATATTGACCAGTCCCCAATCCCCAATCCCCAGTCCCCAATCCTAAACCCGACCTCGGAGAAACTGCGCCATTTCGTTAGGAGTTGGCGACATTTCTAAAGCAGTTTCTTCAGTGATGCGACCGTCTTGATAGAGATTGAGCAACGACTGATTCATCGTAATCATGCCGTCAAAGCCGGCTTGTTTCATCAACTCGCCAATTTCATCATACTTACCATCTTTGATCCATTCTTTAATAGCCTCAGTATTAATCAGTACATCATGGAAAGCAGCCCGCTTACCGTCAGTTGTGCGACACAAACCTTGGGCAATTACAGCCACTAAAGACTCAGAAATTGCCACCCGCATTGCATCTTGTTCATCACCAGAGTAAAGATTAAGAATCCGCTCAATGGTTTTGACAGCGCTATTGGTATGCAGGGTTCCCATGACCAAGTGACCTGTTTGAGCGGCTTTTAGGGCGGTATTGACTGTTTCCTTATCCCGCATTTCCCCCACCAGAATCAAATCTGGGTCTTCCCGCAAAGCTGCTTTCAAAGCGTTGTCAAATTTCCGGGTATGCATTCCCACTTCCCGCTGTTTGACTAGAGACTTGCGGCTTTGATGGATAAATTCTATCGGGTCTTCAATGGTGATGATATGCTTGGCCATCTCCTTATTGATGTAGTCAACCATCGCTGCCATTGTGGTGGATTTACCAGAACCAGTGGGCCCAGTTACCAAAATTAAACCTTTGTGGTGATGACAAATATCCCGAAAAACTGGAGGTAATCTCAACTGTTCCATAGTTAAGATTTTTAGCGGAATTAACCGCAACACCATTGCAGGCCCTCTAAGAGTACCAAAAACGTTGATCCGCACGCGAGCAAAGTCATATTGAGTTGCTCCGTCAAATTCTAAATGTTCTTCAAAGCGCTGAATTTCCGTCTCACTCATCACCTCCCGCAGCCAATTCATAAAAGCTTCTTTATCTGTTTCGGGATAATCCATTGATTGAATTTCTCCTCGGCTGCGGAAGCGTGGTACTTCACCTACTCCTAAGTGAAGGTCAGAATATCCCTGGTCGTAAGCTTCCCTAATTAACTTTTCTAAAGTTGGCCCTGCATTACTGTTCTGAGGGCGTACTGAAGTCGGTATTGGCGGTGGACTAGCCGGACGATGACCTGCAACAGGCGGGTTACTTGACATATCTAGTGTTTGTGTCATCTGCCGCTGCGTACTAACGGTTGGGATTGGCGGTGGTGGCGGCGGCATTGGTGGCAGGTTACGTCCGGGAGCAGAGTTAGTAGTTAATGGAGACTGTGATTCTGTCATATATCTTCACATTTGGCAGTTAAAAAGTTGAATTAACGAGAAGTCAAGTCACTTGCTTTGATGACTTTTGAAAAATGCTTGTCTGCAAGCTTTAGCAGTGATGTTAGACGATTGAAACTCTAGAACCACGGTCAATCCATTTAATCCACCTCAATTGGTATCTTTTTTTCCTGGGATTCCACTACTCAGAATATTTAGATAAATCATTTAACTTATATAACCTGGTTTAACACACGCAAGGACTCAAAACACCCCAGTAAATATACGCTGATTTATAAGTAATTTTTAATACTATAAATTTAAAGTAAATTTTATTAGGATTTAGATGAGAAATTTATTTCAGGTATGGGCACGAATTGCCAGCAATTAACAGCACAAATACTGGCAGATCATTTATTCAGCCCATCTAGGAATTATGAGAACCACTACTAATTTTTATAAGAAATGTTAAGTTGGATAGAAGTGATATCGTGGGGATCAAGGTTAAAAGCTCATACCTTTTAGGTTTATATCTCAAGATAGATGCAGTAAACAAGTTTTTTAAATAGATAGAAACTTGAGTTTCTATCCATAATTACAAAAAGTTAACTGTAAACTTTAGTAAACAAATGCTCATTTTTCCTATTAGTTTTTATATACTGAATTTCACTGAAACAATTCAGTTTTACTCGCAAAAAGCGAGATATGACTGAAATTAAAATATGCTCTGTATTTTGGGAGGAAAAGTCATGGTTTCTGCTCAAAGCTCTAATCTAGGAAAGACCTACTCCTTGTTGATGATTAAAAGCTTTTTAATATGGACTTTTACATTAGCAGTATGCTTGTTGGTTGTGGGTTTTCCACTAGTTGTCTTGATGGCTACGGTCGGATGTCTGTTGTCGATTATCTTGCAATCGGTGATGCCTGTTAGTGCGGTTTTGCTGGTAGCAGGCGCTTTAATCATGTTTAATGTCATGGCAGTTGTATTGGCTGCGGGTGTGCTAACTGTTAAAGGAGTTCATCCTAGTGAAGTTAAATGGTTAAGCTGGCTGCATGGAGAGGCAGACCAAACGCAGACTACCGTTTACGCTGCTTGCCCTCTAACTTGTGAGATTAAATAGTTATTACAAGTGAATTGACAAACAGTGCGTCTGCCCGGTTAAGCCGGGTTTTTTCATTTGGGAGATCAAGAATATAGTCATATAGCCATTAAAGTTAAATTTGATAAATAGTGCATTTACCCGGTGAAGCCGGGTTTTTTTATATCTTGTGTGATTTATGATTTTATATTTATGGTTTGTGTGATGATTGACCGCCCACTCTTGACTATTGAGCAAAGACCATTGACTATAACCATTGGCAAATTACACATGACCAATAACTAATGACTAATCAAAAACGCGTTTGCATTATCTTAGGTACTCGCCCAGAAGCGATCAAACTAGCTCCGGTGATTCAGGTTTTCCAGAAGTATTCAGGTTTTAAGTTGCAAGTAATTTTAACTGGACAGCATCGGGAGATGGTTGAGCAAGTTATGCAACTGTTTAATATCAAGTCAGATTATAACTTGGAAATTATGCAGGTTCAGCAATCTCTGAATGATATTACCTGCCGGAGTTTACAAGGGTTAGAAGCATTATTTAAGGTGGAAAAGCCAGATTTAGTAATCGTGCAGGGGGATACTACCACGGCTTTTGCGGCAGCTTTGGCAGCTTTTTATCAAAAAATCCCTGTTGGTCATGTAGAAGCAGGGTTAAGGACTGATGATATATTCAATCCTTATCCAGAAGAAGCTAATCGGCGGTTGATTTCTCAAATTACTCAGTTGCACTTTGCACCGACTCCTTGGGCTGTGGAAAATTTGCATCGTTCTGGTGTTTTGGGTGAAATTCACATGACGGGTAACACGGTAATTGATGCCTTGTTGAATGTCGCGGCAACCCAAGTAGTTTGTAATGTACCAGGTTTAGACTGGGAATCATATCGGGTTCTGTTAGCAACAGTGCATCGTCGGGAGAATTGGGGAGAACCTCTCGAAGCGATCGCAGAGGGCTTTTTACAAATTTTAGACAAGTTTCCTGATACAGCTTTGCTCTTACCATTGCACCGCAATCCCACAGTGCGAGTCCCATTGCAGGAACTTTTAGGGAATCATCCCCGAATTTTCTTGACAGAACCTCTCGATTATGGCGAATTGGTGGCAGCAATTGGGCGATCGCATCTTTTACTAACTGACTCTGGTGGCTTGCAAGAAGAAGCCCCCAGTTTGGGAAAACCAGTACTGGTTTTGAGGGACACTACCGAAAGACCGGAGGCTGTTACAGCTGGTACAGCCAAACTTGTAGGCACTACAAGTGAGAATATTTTTGCGGCTGCTAGCGAGTTACTCAGTGACTCAGATGCCTATGAAGCGATGGCAAATGCAATCAATCCCTTTGGAGATGGTCATGCAGCAGAGCGCATTTTGCAGATTGTGCAAAATTACTTGGGTATTTCATCAGAAACATCAACATAGAAACTTATAGATTAAACAAAGTGCAAAATTTCTGTTTTTTAGGTGTAAAAAACCGGCTTTTACCCCGGTTTTTCATTTTTACTCGTGCTTTGTGTAGTGAGGTCATATTGCCCGCCTGACGACGGGCGAGACACTGCGAAGTTTTGATTTAAGTTCCTGATTTATGATTTCTCTCGATCGCGCCAGAAAACAACTAGAACTCGGAAAGGAGATTTTCCAAGGATGGCTTTTAGCTAAATACCCAAAGCAGATCGAGTTTCGGGCCCCACAACACCATCTACAAGTAGACCTTTACTTTGCTGAAAGCTTCGGACTCGGCTAACAGTTTCTTGACCGTAAACTCCATCAACCCTGAGATTACCTAAAGCTGTTTGAACATCTCTGACCAACTGACCTTTAGAACCAGGGGTAAGAATCACCGAACCACCAACACCACCAGGTTTAGTCACAGAAGGATTGTTAGGTTTATCACCAATCCATCGGGCAAAAATGTATCTACCCGTAGAAAGCCTAGCAAAACCGTTTTCATACCTTTCAATCTCTGGAAGTGTTGCTCCATTTGATACACAGTCTACATAAGAGTAGTTGGTGCTTGGGCCTGTACGGATACGTAAACAACTGCCATTAGTTTTTACATAAGCAGCCGAACTCATTTGAATTTGGCTGACAGCACCAAGCAATACACCAACACCAGCTAAAGCTAACCAAGCCGAAGATTTAAGTAGTTTTTTCCAATTGAATTGAGGTTTAGGGAGATTATACTTAGGGTTTCCAGATGCCTCTTCTTGAGCAATAAACATGTGGGAATAAGCAAGATATTCCATAATTCGCTCCTTTATATGAAAAAATGAGTATTTGCAGAGAATCACTTGGCCGTTCTCTGTATTTATTCTTAGTATATTTTATATCATTACCTTTGAATAGGTTTTTACTTTACTAATAGCGAAATTAATAAAAAATAAAATTAGTCAAAAGATTTCTGAGAAAAGCATCGCCTGATGATTTGAGATAAAAATCACCAGGCGTTAGCATAGGCCGTCCTAGAAATTGTATTTTTAAAATAACTAAAATCTAGTTAGAGCTTGCTGAATAAACAGAAAACCTTGATAAATCAATGCCTTGAGTGGGATAAAAGGTGAATAAGGTACAAGGAAAAAGACTTGATATCACAAAAAATCACTTTTTCGAATTTAAGAGATTTAGGAGTAGTTTGTAACTTCCCTCCTACCTCTTAGCCTCCACTAAAAGACTTTTTCAGCAAACCCTAGTTAAAGCTTTCTTGCTTACCTACTTCTGTCTTGTTGCATCCCAATATCTCAAGCCTATTGTCGATTCCAGCTAACCTAGCAACTATAAAAGCTAATTCGTCTAAGTCTATAGGCTTGCATCGGTATATATCATAACCTGCTAACAATGCACGATTACGGTCTTCGTCGAAAACAGATGCCGTCAGAGCAATAGCTAGAATCTTTCTCCCTCGCTTTGCTTCCAGATTTCTAGCCTTCAACAGCAGTGAGTAGCCGTCTTCATCTGGTAAATAAATGTCACTAATTAGGATGTCTGGTTTAAAAAATGACATTATTGCTATAGCCTCCCCTGCTGAAGCAGCAGTAATAATCTCTGCTCCATCTAATTCAAACAGGTAGGTAAGTAATATTCTTGTATCCAAATCGTCATCAACCAACAGCAATCGCAGACCTTTAAGAGATATTGATTGATTAGACATTATTTTCACTGCTCCATAGCTCAAAAAATCCAAAACTTGAAATAGTAATTAGCTCAAAAGCCATATATTTGCGCTATTTGATTGCATACTTTACTAAATCTTAAAAGAACTAACTAGCAAGTGTCTGTCCGGTGTCGGACATAGTAACTTAACGATAATTCATTGACGATCGCACCTTGGCTAATTCCCCAGCAATCGAGCAAATTCTTTTTGGATGACTCGATAACACTCGCAGGAAGTTGCTTCCAAATTCTCTCGGTTCAGGATGTTAATTTGACCACGCTGATAGTGAATCATTCCGGCTCGGCTCAGGGTGCTAGCCGCTACTGTCACACCAGAACGCCTTACACCCAGCATCTGGGCAATAAATTCTTGCGTCAACAGAAATTTTTCTGATTCCAAACGGTCAGATACTGTGAGCAGCCAACGAGCCAGCCGTTCCTCCAATGTATGAAGACGGTTGCAGGTACATGATTGTGTAAGTTCGGTATATATAGCTCGTACATAGCGCAGCAGCAGCTTTTGAATAGCTCCGCCCCGATTGAACTCAGTTCTAAATACATCAGCATCCATCTGCATTCCAGCACCCGCAACTTGCACAAACGCTTTTGTGGTTGTTGTGTTGCCTCCTAAAATTATTGGGATACCTACCATGCCTTCATTGCTCACTATCCCAACTTCCACCGTCGAACCATCTTCCATAATAGTGACGATAGAAACCACTGCGTGTTGGGGAAAATAGACGTGGGTGATGGGTTCTCCTGGTTCGTAAATGACTTGCCGAGTGGGAAGCGAAACTAACTTTAGGTGCGGAATAAGACGCTCATAATCACTGGTTGGCAAAGCCGCAAGTAATCTGTTTATTCGCGGCTTAATAATGTTGTCGCTCACTGAATATTAAAAGAGAAATTTGCTCAAAATACTTTAAATCAAGTTACTTTTGCTAGTCGGTTCGGTTTCGCACACATAACTCAAAAAAATTTTTTGGCTCGGTTACTGGGCATGAAGCCCAGTAACCGAGCAAATTCCTTTTGGATGACTTGATAACACTCGCAGGAAGTTGCTTCCAAATCCTCTCGCTTCAGGATGTTAATTTGACCACGCTGGTAGCTAATCATTCCGGCTCGGCTCAGAGTGCTAGCCGCTACTGTCACGCCGGAACGACGTACACCTAGCATCTCGGAGATAAATTCTTGCGTGAGCGGAAAATCTTCTGATTCTAAACGATCAGATACTGTGAGCAGCCAACGAGCCAGCCGTTCTTCCAGTGTATGAAGACGGTTACAGGCAACCCCTTGCGTCAGTTCAGAGTATAAAGCTTGTACATAGCGCAGCAGCAGGATTTGAATAGCTCCGCCCCGATCGAACTCGGCTCTCAGTACATCTGCATCCATTTGCATTCCAGCGCCCGAAACTTGCACGAACGCTCTTGTGGTTGTGGTGTTGTCTCCTAAAATAACCGGGATACCCACCATGCCTTCATTACTCACTAAGCCAGCTTCCACAGTCGAACCATCTTCCATAGTGGTAACTATAGAAACCACTGCCTTATCAGGAAAATAGACGTGTGTAATGGGTTCGGCTGCTCGGTAAAGGATTTGCTTAAGTGAGAGCGGAACTAGCTTTAGATGAGGGACAAGACGTTCATAATCACTGGCTGGCAAAGCTGCGAGCAGCTTGTTTGGTCGTTGATGAAAAAGGTTTTTATCTAATGACATTAGAAGTAACTCTCCTTAAGGTAGGTAACTTTAGAAAAGCCACCTTGCGGCATAAAAAAATCAAGAATTTAATCCTATATGTAAAAAGGTGTATTCCCTAAAAATGTTTTAATAAAAGATTATATTTTTATATATTATTATAAATTTAATTAAATTAGAAATTTACTGTAGTAAATAAATCCTGATGTAAATCAAAAAAGTTGATATACTTTGTTAAAGTATCTATCTAAAGGTGGAGGTAAAATCATACAAATTGCATAGCAAAATAGTAAATATATACCACAAAAAAATCTATTTTTGCGCTGTTAAATCCTGACTTTAGCAGAGTTAAAAATAAGTACAAAATAACAGTAGTATCGGCTCAAAGCTAAATAATTATAGCAATTAAAATTGCTTAATTTCACTGTAATTAGACTTGCGATCGCATTATCCAGTTTAATGATATTCTCGTACTTACTTTTCAGTACTTCTTAATTTTTAGCATCATAGTTCCAGAAAATTTACTAAGGATAATAGCTTATTTAATACCAGACAAAGTATTAATATGCCGTTTCGCGACTCCAATTTAATCTCTGAAAACTGTGATGCTTTCAGTATAATTTGATTTTTTTGTTACTTAAATCACATTGCTGTAGACATGAGCATCGTTATCAGCGATCGCATCAAAAAATTCTTGATTATGCAAGCAAGTCCTACAACCCTAAGTTTTAATCATTACCACCACATCTTGTAAACTCTCCCAGGAAGGAAGATTTAACATATTTTTATTGTCGGTAAAACAAGCTACTTGAGACTAAGTACATTAATATGAACATTTATTAAGACTTAAATTCCAGAAGAATCTTAAAATTTTTGATATACTACGGTAATTAGATTGATTTAACGTAGTATATACTAAGACTAAAACAGTCTAGTTCACAAAAACTCAATAAAAGCAAGTATTTTATACTACAATTTTAGATTTTTTCTTACTCCCAACTAGCTTACTTATCTGGTTAATTTATGCAATAATAAGCAACTATGTCCATTAACTACTGTTTATCTATCGATTTTTAGCAGTATTAGCAAAATATTAATTTGCTGAAAAACTTATATTGGCTTATTGCCAAATTAAGTATTGTTTGAAGCTAATTTGTTTAAAAATAATAGTGTCCTTGACAAAATGCAAAATATCAAACAAAAATATCACTGTTAAATAAACTGAATGATAATGCAGAAATATGAAGTATAACCAACTTGGCAAGAGTGACTTAAAAGTTTCTGAAATTTGTCTGGGCACAATGACTTATGGACAACAGAATACTATCGAAGAAGCCCATGAGCAACTAGATTATTCTATTGCCCAAGGAGTCAACTTTATTGATGCGGCAGAGATGTACCCTGTGCCAACAAGTGCCGAAACGTATGGCTTAACTGAAGCTTACATCGGGGAATGGTTAAAACGTCAACAAAGAGAGCAACTTATTATAGCTACTAAAATTGCCGGCCCGGGTCGGGGCTTTAAATGGGTACGTGGTGGAGCTAAAGCAATAGATCGTGATAATATCAAACAAGCTGTAGATGATAGCCTAAAAAGATTACAGACAGACTATATTGATCTGTACCAAATTCACTGGCCCGATCGCTATGTACCAAGGTTTGGACAAACGGTATTCGATCCAACTCAGGTAGGGAAAACAGTTCCCATAGCTGAACAGCTCGCAGTTTTTGACGACGTAATTAAGGCAGGTAAAATTCGTTATCTTGGTTTGAGTAATGAAACCCCTTGGGGAGTCGCCCAATTTAGTAATGCTGCTAAACAATTAGGATTACCCAAAGTTGTTTCGATTCAAAATGCTTACAACTTGCTGAATCGAGTATTTGATGGAGCCTTAGCAGAAGCAGTTTATCAGGAAGAAATTGGCTTACTAGCTTATAGTCCTTTAGCATTTGGTTACTTGACTGGCAAATACCTAAATGGCAAACCAGAGAAAGCCAGAGTCACATTGTTTGAAAATTTTGGTCAGCGCTATCTGAAACCAAAAGTAAGTCAAGCAGTAGAAGCTTATGTGGAAATTGCCAAGCGCTATCAACTCAGTCCAGCACATCTAGCTTTGGCATTCGTGCGGAGTCGTTGGTTTGTGCCTAGCACAATTATTGGTGCTACGACACTAGAACAACTCAAAGAGAATCTGGAAAGTGTGGATGTAGTTCTCAACAAAGACATTTTGGAAGAGTTGGATATAGTTCATGCTCAGTCGCCAAACCCGGCACCGTAGGAGTGGTGAGTGATGAGTAATGAGTAATGAGTAGTGAGTCACCGGACTAACTTATAAATGACGCAAGCCTGAGTTTTTGCCTCGTTACCAGGCTCCAGCCTGGTAACGCCTTCCTAGAGCCTCTGGCTCTCATTAATCAATTTCCAGTTTGTCTGGAATTATCTTAGTTTTATGGAGCAATAAATCATTGACGAGTAAATTTCAAAATTTTTATTTGCGGTATAGCTTAAAAAGTTTGCTTCGAGTTGGTCAACAGGGTTCAACCAAAGCACTCATCTGGCTATTGATAGCGCAATCGGGCTTGAGTTTGATGGTTTCTGGATGTAGCCCAACGAACTCTGCCAATTCCACAGTAAAACCTGTGAGTGACCAGAGTCAAAGTTCATCAACAGCACAAAATTCTGCACCTGAAAAACAGACAGTAGTTCGCATTGGTTATATTAAAGGAAGTTTGTCTGCGATCGCAAAAGAACGCGGCACTTTAGAGCGTGAACTAACTCCCAAGAATATAAAGATTGAATGGGTTGGTACATTCCCATCATTTGCACCTGTATTAGAAACAATCAATGCTAAAAGTTCTGATTTAGGAGCAGGCGGTGATATTGCTGGTTTATCTGCTTTATCTGGTGGGATTAATGCTTGCATCATTGCCTACCGACCGGCTAATCGTAACTCAGAAGGGATTGTAGTTCATGCCGATTCTCCCATTCGGAAATTCGATGATTTGATTGGTAAAAAAGTCATTGTGAATCGAGGTGGAATCAGCGAACATTTGTTATTGAAACTATTAGAAAAAGAAAATATTCCCAAAGAGAAAGTAAGTCGCGTTTACATGAAACCCGATGAAGCCTTACCCGCTTGGGCATCTCATCACGTCGATGCTTGGACAGTTTGGGACCCTTGGGTTGCTACTGCTGAACTCAAGTACAATGCCCGCCAAATTCCTTTGCCTGCACAAGTTCCCCATTACTCCCTTTATATGGTGGATAGGGATGCACTAAAAGAAAAATCTCAGGCGATTAGAGAAGTTATTGCGATTCTTGCTAAAGAGGGTGAATGGCTAAATAAACATCCCCAGGAGAATCAAAAAGTATACCAAAAAGTATCAGGTTTACCGCCTGAAGTTGTGAAGCGTACATTTGAACGCCGACCTGTTGATGGAGTGCTTCCCTTAGAACCAAAAGTAATTGCCGATTTACAGAGTGCTGCTGATTGGATATACAAACAGGGAATTGTTCAGAAACGAGTAGAAGTGCGTGATGCACTCTGTCCGAGTTCTTAAGTTGGGATTGGGGAGATGAGAAGTTGCAGTAAGTATTTCCCCAATGCCCCATGCCCAATTCCCTTAAAAAAACTAAATATTTAGTAGGTAAAATATGACTTTTACAGCAACATCAGTTGATCAAAATACTATTCGTCGTCGGGGTACTGGTTTAAAGGCTTACAATCCCGAAAAAGTATTCAAGGGATACACACTTTTCACACCTCTAACAGGGCAAGGTGAAGTCTACCTCCTAAATCTAGAAGGAGAAGTAGTACATCAGTGGAATTTACCTTATCCACCAGGGTTATATGGTTATCTCTTGCCCAATGGCAACCTTTTTTATAGCGGTAAGACTCCACCAGAAGAACCACTACGTTTTGCATTGTGGGCTGCATTCAAAAGTGGCGTTGTTTTAGAAGCAGATCCCAAAGGAAATATTATCTGGGAATATAAGCATCCAGATCATCATCATGATGGACGCAGACTAGCCAATGGCAACACAATTCTACTCGCCATTGAAAAGATACCTCAGTCGTTAGTTCCCCGCATCAAAGGCGGTGTATCAGGTACAGAACCAAACGGTGAGATATATGCTGATGTGCTTTATGAGGTGACTCCAGGAGGTGAAATTGTTTGGACTTGGCACGCCCACGAACACCTCGATCCAGATATATTTACGATTACACCCCAAGATCATCGACATGAATGGACTCATGGGAATACTGTGGGTGAACTCGCGGATGGCAATATTATAGTCAGCTTTCGCAATATCTCCACAGTTGTTATTATCGATCGCAAAACCAAAGAAATCATCTGGACGTTGGGCGATGATGTGCTAGCACAGCAGCACTTCCCGAACGAACTCGCTAACGGTAATATCTTGATTTTCGACAATGGCGCACATCGCCGTAACATCGCTCTCAATTTCTCCCGTGTGATTGAGGTGAACCGCCAAAGCAAAGAGATAGTTTGGGAATACAAGGACAACCCGCCCCAAAATTTTTTTAGTTCTTACATATCAGGAGCGCAACGTTTAGCCAATGGCAATACCTTGATTACAGAAGGTGCTTATGGTCGAATATTCGAGGTGACAGTTACAGGTGAAATTGTTTGGGAATATATCAATCCCCACTTTGCAGTTAGAAATATTCCCGGTGAGAAGTCGCCCGTAACTAGTGGGGAACAAAATACAGTCTTTCGCGCCTTCCGGTATGCACCTGAAGAAATTCCCTGGCTTTAGGGGAAGGCGGGGGGGCGGCGATCAGGGGGAGCAGGGGAAGAATATAATACCCCATACCCAATGGCCCATTCCCTATTTCCCAATTTTACCTAATAGTCAAATTTCAAAGTTTGGTTAGTGTCAAGAATTTTTCACGCTACATCCACCTCAAAAAGGATTTTGTGACACTAACAATTTAAGATTTGGGATTTTGGATGAAAATTCAATTCCCAATGGCGATTAACAAGTCCTATTTACCAAGGTACTTAAACATGGCTGAAATTAAAGTATACAGTGCAGTTGTTTGTCCTTATGCTCACCGTACCCGTTTGGTACTCCAAGAGAAAGGCATCGACTTTGATCTGATTGAGATTGATTTGCAGAATAAGCCGGAAGGGTTTACCAAAGTTTCCCCCTATGGTAAAGTACCTGCGATCGCTCATGGCGATAACCGAGTTTGGGAGTCTGCGGTAATTAACGAATATCTCGATGAGGTATTTCCCAATCCACCACTGTTACCCAGCAACCCCATTGCTAAGGCACAAGCTCGCATCTGGATCGATTTTGCCAACACCAGGTTCGTTCCCGCTTTTTCTACCCTGTTGCGGAGTTCTGATCCCCAAAAACAAGAAGAAGCTAAACAGGAACTATACAAACACCTGGAATTCATTGAAAACGAAGGTTTAGCAAAGCTATCTGGAGAAGGCCCCTACTGGTTTGGTGAATCCATCAGTTTGGTAGATTTCACCTATTTCCCCTGGTTTGAGCGCTGGGCTGCACTCAAGCAGTATCGCGGCTTTGGAATACCAGAGCAATTTACCCGTGTACGTCAGTGGAAACATGCTTTGAAAGAGCGTGAGTCTGTGAAAGCGATCGCTCACTCTAAGGAATTCTACATCGAGCGGTATGCTAAATTTGCTGCGCCTACTCTCGCTGCTGTTTAAATAAATTTCTTCTCTCGTTCCTTGGCAGAGCCAAGGAATGGGTTTCTGGAAGCTCGCCTCTTTAGACTTGAGCCAGAGCCTCAATAAATCCATTCCCACGCAGAGCATGGGAACGAGTTATTACTAGGACTTACGCAGAAGAGATCCCCCAACCCCCTTAAAAAGGGGGGCTTTTCAGATCCCCCCTTTTTAAGGCAGGGCTGTTTCATTCCACAAGGTGAAGGAGTTTGTCAATATCATGAGATATAA
>NZ_JABXKK010000109.1 GCF_017115045.1 Nostoc sp. NMS8
ATCAAAACCTACGCTCTTATGGCGTTATTGCTGCTTAATTTTGTCCGAAGTATTGTTAATGAAGTCGAGGATCTAAATTCAGCTTAAGTAAGTCATATTGCACGTAGAGTGCGTTATGTTACGCGATGCAAAACCTGCATGTACTTAGATTTTTGAAAAAATCAAATTGGATTGCTATAGGATAAAAATATATTTATTTAGCTTATATTCACTAAAATAAATTTAAAATAAATCTTAGATTCTGTTTTTAAGCAATTGTACTGATTTCGCTTCAAACTAATAAATATAGTCAATACAAATTTTCAAACGGAGAAGATTAATATATGAGTTTGATAGATGATATATTTATGACTTTGTACAGTACGTAATTCCTATAGAATTGGTATAAATTTTTCTAACCAGGTGGAATTTATGGAGAGAAAATTTCTGTGAAATTTTCCTCAAGCAGTGAATCTGGTGTTTGCATAATAATAAATGGGAGTTCGGCTCCCACCAGACCTCTGGGGATGCGTTCTACAGTCTCACTAAAAACGACAAATAGAGGATATATAGTATTAGCTCCCTCACTCAAAATATGACTATGACGGAGAGGCATCAACCACTCATAATGATTGTCCAAGTAGACTTGAGTTTGTCGCCAACGTCCTAATAAATCAGAAAAGTCTTCGTGAGCGCGATGAATAAAAACTAAAATTTCGGCTCCAGTTTTGATTTTCCATTCTGGATCGCACATTAAAATTGCCACATCACAGGGTAAGCAAATTGTTTGTGGCGCTGTTGTAGCATTCCGAAGACGGACAATTGGCAAGGGTATAGTGATAACACTTTCATCTGGACGACGCAGACTAGGGATCATCTCCAAGTATGGACGATATTGCTTTAGTAAGGCGATCGCAGCTAGATGATTGCTGTACTCTGCTAAACTTGCTTCGTAGTGAGATTTTTGCACAGTCATAGTTTATTAAATAGTGAGGAATTAGGAATTAGAAGTTAAGAACAAAATTAATAAGTTAAGAATTAACAGTTTAGAAATAAAAAGTTTTAACTCCTAACCCCTAACTTCTAACTCCTACTATTAATCCCTTATCCCAGCTTTTCAAATACCGCAAACATAGGCAGATACATCGCTAATAAAATTGTTCCAACCATTCCCCCTAGAACTACAATCATCACCGGTTCTAAAATACTGGTCATTGCTTTTACTGCTTGCTCAACTTCATCTTCATAGAAATCAGCAACTTTCATCAACATTGCATCTAATTCTCCAGTTTCTTCTCCGATACTAATCATCTGAATTGCCATAGCTGGAAAAACGCCATCACTTTGTTGTAAAGCAATGCTAATCATACCTCCTTGTTGAATTTCCATGCGGGCTGCGTCTATGGCATTGGCAATTACTTGGTTTCCTGATGTATCTCGGACGATTTCTAAGCAAGTTAAAATTGGTACACCTGAACGAGTCAAAGAACCAAAAGTCCGGCTAAAGCGGGCAACCGAAGATTTTTGAATTAAGTCACCAAACAATGGCATCTTGAGGGAAAGACGATCAATTGTGATGCGACCAACAGGAGTTTTAGCGTATTGTGTAAAGGCAAATTTTAGTCCAATAAGAGCAGCAAGCAGGACGAAAGCACCCGGACTTCTCAAAAACTTACTAGCATCCATCAAGAATTGCGTTAGAGGTGGTAATGAGATTCCAATTTGTGTAAAAATCGTGGCAAAAATCGGAATCAGAAAAATGGTCATGCCTAGAAAGATCGCAACTGCGATAAAACCCACGACCGTTGGATAAGATAATGCTGATTTGATTTGGTTTTGTAGACGAGCAACATCTTCTAACAACTTAGCTAAACGATTCAATACTTCGTCTAGAACACCACCAACTTCGCCAGCTTGAATCATACTCACATATAATCCATCAAAACAGTCAGGATGCTTCCGCATTGCCTCTGAAAGATTCATTCCGCTTTGAACATCGGTGCTAATCTCCACCAGGGCTTGTTTCAGTTTAGTATTACTACACTGTTCAGAAAGTACCCCTAGACTTCTAACGATCGCAACTCCCGCATTCATCAAAACGGCAAATTGACGCGAAAAAACGGCTTTGTCTTTAACCGAAACCTTAATTAAGGAATTTTGGAAATTTTTGAAGGCAACATCTGGCTGAAATCCCTGAGATTGTTTGAGTTCTTGGATGACAAAACCTTGATCTCTGAGATTAGTCCGAGCTTGTACCAAGGATTCGGCAACAATTTTTTCTGTTCGAGAATTTCCTTGCGAATCCCGAACACGGGCAACGAAGTTTGGCATAAAATAAATTCAAAATAGTTGTTATTAATTGGCATGGGGCAATTTTATTTTGGATTTTGGATTGAGGATTTTGGATTAAATTTCAATCTAAAATCCAAAATCTAAAATCATTACTTCCCACTTCCTTTAATGCGCTTTGGCAGCCGCACCTGGTTTAGCACTTGCTGCTTGTGGCACAGAAGTACCGATGAGACGTTGGATTTCATCTGGCTTAGAAGTCTTAGACATCGCCGCTTCAAAGGAAATGGTTCCTGATTTGTAAAAATCGGCTAAAACCTTCTCCAGAGTTTGCATCCCCAATTTGCCACCAGTTTGAATAGCTGAGTAAATTTGAGATGTTTTGCCTTCTCGAATCAAGTTAGAAATAGCAGGAGTAACAATCAGAATTTCTTGAGCCATCACCCGACCATATTCACCAGGTTTAGGGCTTTTCTTGGAAACCAAGGTTTGGCTAAATACTGCCACTAAAGAGTTAGACAACTGCACCCGCACCTGGGTTTGTCTTTCATGGGGGAAAACGTCAATAATCCGGTCAACCGTTTGTGCAGCCGAACTGGTGTGTAGCGTGCCAAATACCAAGTGTCCTGTTTCTGCTGCGGAAATCGCCAAAGAAATTGTTTCTAAATCGCGCATTTCCCCTACCAGAACAATATCTGGATCTTCCCGCAAAGCTGCTTTCAAAGCATTAGCAAAACTCTTAGTATCTTCACCTAGTTGTCGCTGGTGAACCAAACTTTTAATTGGTTCGTAGACAAATTCAATTGGGTCTTCCACTGTTAAAATATGCTCTGCCTTGGTGCGGTTAATCAAGTCAATCATTGCCGCTAAGGTTGTTGTTTTGCCGGAACCTGTAGGGCCTGTCACCAGAATTAGCCCTCTGGGCTTATCTGTCATTTCCCGCACGATATCTGGCAAACCTAATTTTTCAAAGTTAGGAATCTTAGAACTTAATGCCCGTAAACAAGCAGCATAAGAACCACGTTCTTTATAAACATTGACCCGGAAGCGAGCTAAACCTTTAACACCATAAGAACAATCCAACTCCCAGTTCTGCTCTAAGGTTTTACGCTGGGTGTTGTTGAGCATACTAAAAATTAGCCTTTGACATTGATCAGCTGTTAATACATGTTCACCTATGGGGGTGAGTTTACCACTGATGCGAAAGTAGGGAGGCAAACCTGCGGATAAATGCATATCCGAGCCACCCAATTCAATCAATTGCTCCATCAAGTCTTCAATCATCATTTCCATAGTTCTGCTTCCTTTTAATATTTGTTATTTGCTCTTTGTCATTTGTTTTAAGTTAGTAAGTATCAACTAATGACCAATGACTAGTTTTAAAACCGAGCTGTCATACAGTAAGGACAATCCAACCATTCTTGTTTCAATGTGGCCTCGCAACTTCGGCAGGTAAGACCAGTCTTGCGTTTTGCTTTTAACTCGGCTTCCAAACCAGTATCAGTAAACGTCACCCGTTCTACTTCTTCTAGGGTGGTGGAACCTTCACGCACTAAGTCCAAACTGTAAGCCAGCAAGGTTTTCATCCCTTCTTCTATTGCCACTTCTTTGATGCGTTCTGTGGGTGCATCTTCGTTAATGAGAGTTTGGAGGTTTTCGGTGACTCGCATAACCTCATAAACACCACAACGCCCTTTGTAGCCGACGCCATTACATTTTGGGCAAAGCTGATTTTTGGCTTTGGCTTCGGCGATCGCATCTAGTGTCAAGGTGTTAGCTTTATAGAAGGTGACTCCGACATCAGAGGAAGCTGATAGACCATAACGAGCCAATTCTTCGGTTGTGGGAGTGTAGGGAATACGACATTCAGAACAGACACGCCGCACCAAACGTTGAGCTAGAACACCAATTAGGGAACTAGAAACCATGAAAGGCTCAATCCCCATTTCTCCCAGACGAGCGATCGCACCTGGGGCATCATTGGTATGTAAGGTAGTTAATACTAAGTGACCGGTCAAGGCAGCTTCAATCGCTGTTTTTGCCGTTTCCTTATCCCGCGTTTCACCCACCAGCAGCACATCTGGATCTTGACGTAAGAAAGCCCGCAACGCGGTAGCAAAATCCAGCCCTTTTTCTCGAATCACCTGTACTTGAGTAATCCCTGGAAGGCTGTACTCAATTGGGTCTTCTACAGTACTGATATTAATTCCGGGATCATTCTTTTCTGAGAGTGCAGAATACAACGAGGTTGTTTTCCCAGAACCAGTTGGCCCAGTTACCAAAATTAGACCGAAGGGACGGCTAACCATATCCTGGACAATATGTAAAGTCTCTGGATCGGTAATTAACTTATCTAATCCCAGTTGGGTAGAGGAGTTATCCAAAATCCGCAGCACCACCTTTTCCCCGTAGCGACTGGGTAAGGTATTCACCCGGAAATCGACTTTGCGTCCCTCAAACAGCCGTCGGATACGTCCATCTTGAGGTAGACGGCGTTCTGCAATGTCTAGATTGGAGATGATTTTAAATCGGGCTGTCACCGCCGGGATAATTTTTTTCGGTAGGGGATCGAAAGCTTCGCGGAGTACGCCATCCTTGCGAAACCGAATGCGTAAATTTTCTTCTTGCGGTTCGATATGAATGTCAGAAACGCCTTCATGCAAGGCTTTAGCCAGGATTCTATTAACTAGGTTGATGACTGGGGCATCCTCTGCACCCTTCATCGCTGCCCCTAGATCAGCCTCCATTTCTTCAGGAGCATCTGAAATATCGAGATTTCCGAGGTTTTCTAAATCCTGATTAATATCTGTAAACTTTTCTTGTTCCAGGTGCTTCTGTTTAACAGCCATTTCATCCAAGTATTGGTTGATTAGCTGTTGGTAGTCTTCCTGGGTAATCACCATCCGCTGCAATGCCAAGCCTTGGGGGCGCAAGATGCGATTCAGGTCATCAGAAGCTTCTAAATTATCTGGAGCGACCATCGCCACTAAAACTGAGGGTGGGGTTTGGTCTTCGTGTTTCGACAGTGGTACTAAACGATGGCGACGACAGATATCCACTGGGATCAGGGTTTCAATCAGATTCCCCATCATCGTATTGCCAACAGAGTTGACTTCAGGATCGAGGAATTCAACTCCGTATAGGATTTTAAGTTCAAATAGCTGCTGTTTTTTATATTGCCTGAGCAACTCAGGCGATAGTTGTTGCCCAGTGATTGACTCTAGTACTTCCGTTAAGGGTCTGCCAGATTTGCGGCTTTCAATTAGTGCCTGCCTCATCTGTTCGGTATTGACATAGCCAGATTGGACTAGCTTATTGCCGAAGGGCGAAAACTCTGTTCTGGTAGTTAGAGCGGTACTGCGCCGTTGTGGTGACGAGTTCATAAATGAGCAATTGATTTGGGGAAACCTCTACTTAAAGTATTCCCAGCCTGGGAGATAGAATTGTCATTTCCCAAAAAAGTGCTAAGTCACCGAAACAGTTCTGAGTGCTGAGTGCTGTTAGCAATAGCGAGGCGTTTAGTTGCAAAAAAATTGTAGGTTGGGTGGAGCGGAGCGCAACCCAACATATATCAGGATGTTGGCTTTGGCAAAGCCTCCAACGCCACTTGCTACAACGCGGGGAACCCGTGCAACGCAGTGGCTCCCCAACCTACGTCTAAAGAAAAATTGAGTGTTTTAAACCCACGGAGGTGGGTAAAGTCTCGTGTAGACAAGCCAGTGCGTTGGGCGGCTCCGCCGACTTGTTCGCGTAGCATCTCCCCCTGGGAGAAGCAACTGGCGCGCGGTTTCTAACCGCCCTTTTACTAAACCCCTACAGCGCGCCAATCTCCCCAGTCCCTAGTCCCCAGTCCTACTCGTTCGGGTTCCCGCCTTCGTAGTGTCTGGGCTAACGTGTTCACCATTTGTCACAATAAGAGGACGGTTAAATCACTTCCAGGAACTTCTCGGCAACAAAATCAGCCCCAGTGGCAAGTCGTGGATGACGACGGCTGCAAACTGTGGAGATACACTGCCATAAATAGAAACTGGAATGAATGGACAATGATCGATGAAAATAAACAGATAAACAATACAGCCAGCAATTGGGTGAACCAACAGAGGTAAAGCAAGCAATGATGAGTGACTCTCCAGCCCAAATTAATTTCAATGAATCTGGTAGTGAGGTGACAGAACAAGTGGCAGCCCAAACAGGAGATACGGCTACTATCAATCCAGACAATAGCTTCGCTGCAACCGAGAAAACTGAAGTGGACAGGGCAGCTTTGGCAGAACTGACTCAACAAATTGAGTCCCTCAAAACGCAGCTAGAAGAACGTAGTACTCAATATATGCGGATTGCTGCTGATTTTGAGAATTACCGGAAACGCACTAGTAAAGAAAAAGAAGACTTAGAGTTGCAGGTGAAGCGGAATACGATTTTGGAATTGCTGCCAGTGGTCGATAATTTTGAGCGGGCGCGATCGCACCTCAAACCGCAATCTGATGGCGAAATGACTATGCACAAAAGTTACCAAGGCGTTTACAAACAATTAGTAGATAGCCTGAAGCGCTTGGGTGTATCACCAATGCGTCCCGAAGGTGAAGAATTTGATCCTAACTTGCACGAAGCAGTAATGCGGGAACCTACGGATGAACATCCTGAAGGAAGAGTGTTAGAAGAGTTAGTGCGCGGATATTACTTGGGCGATCGCGTGCTACGCCATGCAATGGTCAAAGTAGCTGCTCCCAAGGAGGATAGCCCTGCTACACCGGAAGATCAGTCGAGTTCAGCCAACAGTTAAGCTGTAATCGCTCGCCTCGCTGACCTGAAGTGCCTGGGTTCTAGTAAGGACGAGCATCGCGTACCTAAATAAAAACAAGGCTTTGGATAACTCTCTGTGTTTTAACTTCTCTTTTGCTACCAGCAATAGAGGTTCCACAGACGTTATCCGCTAGCCTTTGTTCTTAGAAAAAAAGTTAGTGCGCGATATATTACAGCAGAATAAATCAGTAAAAATACTGGCAAATATGGGAAAAGTTATTGGGATTGACTTAGGCACTACTAACAGTTGCGTCGCAGTTTTGGAGGGCGGTCAACCACTGGTGATCTCCAATTCTGAAGGGGGACGAACTACTCCAAGTATTGTGGGATTTGGGAAAAGTGGCGATCGCTTGGTTGGTCAATTAGCAAAGCGCCAAGCCGTAACCAATGCTGAAAACACAATTTACAGTATTAAACGATTTATTGGGCGGCGTTGGGAAGACACTGAAATAGAACGCACTCGCGTCCCATACAACTGTATCAAAGGTCGAGATGAGACCGTTGATGTCCAAATTCGCTCAAAAAACTACACACCACAAGAATTATCCGCCATGATCCTGCAAAAGCTGAAGCAGGATGCGGAAAACTTCTTGGGTGAGGAAGTCACTCAAGCAGTGATCACGGTACCCGCATATTTCACAGATGCCCAAAGACAAGCAACTAAAGATGCTGGTACGATTGCTGGATTAGAAGTACTGCGAATCATCAATGAGCCAACAGCTGCGGCTTTAGCTTTTGGATTGGAAAAGCAAGACCAAGAGCAGCTAATTTTAGTATTTGACTTGGGAGGCGGTACTTTCGACGTATCGATCCTGCAACTTGGGGATGGCGTTTTTGAAGTTAAGGCGACTTGTGGTAATAACCACTTGGGTGGAGACGACTTTGATAATGCGATCGTCCTTTGGATGATGGAACGTTTCCAAGAACAAGATAAAATCGACCTTTCTCAAGATAAGATGGCGCTGCAACGCCTGCGGGAAGCGGCGGAAAAGGCAAAAATTGAACTCTCCAGCATGGTGAATACCTCCATCAATTTGCCCTTTATTACATCTGATGACACCGGGCCAAAGCATCTGGAAATGGAACTCAGTCGTTCTAAATTTGAAGAACTGGCCGCAAAATTAATTGAAGCGACTATCGAACCACTGATCCAATCGCTCAAAGATGCCGATCTTAAACCAGAAGCCATAGACCGGATTATTTTGGTAGGTGGTTCTACGCGCATTCCCGCAGTTCAAAACGCGCTAATTAAGTTTTTCAACGGCAAAGCTCCCGATCGCTCCATCAACCCTGACGAAGCCGTAGCATTAGGAGCAGCTATCCAAGCAGGTGTATTGGGTGGTGAAGTCGATAATCTCTTACTCTTGGATGTTACCCCTCTGTCCTTGGGAATTGAAACCTTGGGTGAAGTGTTCACCAAAATCATTGAACGCAACACCACAATTCCTACGAGTCGGTCACAAGTTTTTTCCACCGCAGTTGATGGGCAAACTTCAGTAGAAATTCACATCCTCCAAGGTGAACGGGCAATGTCACGAGATAACAAGAGTCTCGGCAAGTTTTTGCTCGCCGGAATTCCCCCATCGCCCCGTGGTGTGCCGCAAATTGAAGTATCCTTTGAAATCGATGTCAACGGCATCCTGAAGGTTTCTGCTCAAGATAAAGGTACTGGTAGAGAACAGAGTATCAGGATTACCAATACAGGTGGTTTGAGTAGCAACGAAGTCGAACGGATGCGCCAAGAGGCCGAACTGTTTGCTGAAGAAGATAGAAGACGTAAAGAACTGGTTGAACTCAAAAACCAAGCAGATAATTTGTTGTTCAGTTACGAATCCACCATCAAAGATAACAGCAGCTTTATCGGCGACCAGATAAAAACCTTAGCCAGTGAAAAAGTTTCCCAACTCCAAGCGGCAATGATTGACTCCAGCATTTCCACTGTGGAATTTAAGCAGCGCTTAGACGACTTCCAACAAACCCTGTTTGCAATTGGTGCTGATGTCTACAACCGAGCTAACAGCCAAAGTGATGAGATTGAGAAGGATTCAGCTAGTCTTTTTACTCCAGAAGTAGATTCACCAATGAACGGTACACTAATACCACAATTCAACTTTGATTTTGACGAAGAAAGTACTACACAGGCTGATTATGAGGCGATAGATTAAGGGTTGGGATTGGGGACTGGGGACTGGGCACTAGGGACGCAGAGCGAAAATTCCTCTTCTCTGAACCCTTTCCTCCTCTACACCTGTAACTCCTCAGACCCCTTACCTAATCACCAATCCCCAATCCCTAGTCCCCAGTCCTCTAAGTTGCAAATTTTAATTAAGACATTTTAATATATCTAAAATATTTAGCGAAGTTTCACAAGACCCCAGCGGTTTGCTAGATTGTAGAAGCAAATTACTTTGGGCTAGGCAGTGTGCCAGTTTAGATGCACTTCCATTGCATAAGGGTGGTTTTCCACACCTAATGGTGCGGCTAGCCCATCTGGTTGATGGGCGGGGTTTTCCTCTGCTACGTAGCACAATTGTAAAAGAGACAGCCGACTCGGCAGTGAGAAGTCTGAGCAAAGGCTTTCTCTGCTCTTAACTTCTATAGCTTTTGTCGTCTCCCACGAGGAAAGCATCTGTTACTCAAGATTTGTCGGTGATTTTTGTAAAAGCTAAAGGGTAAAATCAATTTATTAACAAAAATTAATTTTATCTTCTGTCTGACCTCCGGCAAGCCACCCTCTAAAGGATACTGTGTTGCTCTTGCATATCTGTCAAGCAAAACACTTTTCCATAGGGTAGCAAGTGACCGTGATCTTCTACTGACTTCTGCTTTCTTCCTTCTAACTTTTACCTTTGCTATATGGCCCGCGACTATTATGAAATCCTGGGTGTCTCTCGTGACACCGACAAAGAAGAAATCAAACAAGCCTATCGCCGTTTAGCCCGGAAGTATCACCCAGATGTGAACAAAGAACCGGGAGCGGAGGATCGCTTTAAAGAAATTAACCGCGCTTACGAGGTACTCTCAGAACCAGAAACCCGCGCTCGTTATGATCGCTTTGGCCCTGAGGGTGTGTCTGGTGCAGCTGGCGCGGGCTTTCAAGATGTCGGTGATATGGGTGGCTTTGCCGATATCTTTGAAAGCATTTTTAGTGGCTTTGCTGGCGGTATGGGTAATCCCACGCAACAAAGACGACGCAGTGGGCCTGCAAGGGGCGATGATCTGCGGCTAGACCTGAAGTTAGACTTTCGGGAAGCAGTATTTGGCGGCGAAAAAGAAATTCGCATTTCACATTTAGAAAATTGTGAAGTATGTAGCGGTTCTGGTGCTAAACCGGGAACCCGTCCTCGGACTTGTTCGACTTGTAGCGGTTCTGGTCAAGTCCGCCGTGTCACGAGAACACCCTTTGGCAGTTTCACCCAAGTCTCAACTTGTCCCACCTGTAATGGCACAGGGATGGTAATTGAAGATAAGTGTGATGCCTGTGATGGTAAGGGCGCAAATCAAGTCACAAAGAAACTCAAAATTACCATTCCAGCAGGGGTGGATAATGGCACACGCTTACGAATTTCTAGTGAAGGTGATTCCGGTCAACGTGGTGGCCCTCCTGGAGATTTGTACGTTTACTTGTTCGTGAATGAGGATGAAGAATTCCAACGGGATGGCATTAATATTCTCTCGGAAATCAAAGTTAGCTACCTACAAGCGATTTTAGGTTGTCGGTTAGAGGTAGATACGGTAGATGGCCCAGTAGAACTGATTATTCCAGCCGGAACTCAGCCGAATACGGTGATGAAGTTGGAAAATCGCGGCGTACCCCGCTTGGGTAATCCCGTCAGTCGTGGGGATCACATGCTGAACGTATTAATTGATATTCCCAATAAAGTCACCCCAGAGGAGAGGGAACTATTGGAAAAACTGGCTAAAATTAAGGGCGATCGCACTGGTAAAGGTGGTCTAGAAGGATTTTTGGGAAATTTATTTAAGTGATGATGCCCTCTTCTGTTTCAACTCCCGATGCTCAACTTGATTTACGCGGCACCCCTTGCCCGATTAATTTCGTGCGGACAAAATTACGTCTGGAGAAAATGCCATTGGGAGGTTTACTAGAAGTCTGGCTAGATCCAGGTGAGCCGATTGAGCAGGTTCCTGATAGTTTGACAATGGCAGGTTATCAGGTGGAACAAATTACAGACTGCACTAGTTATTTTTCTCTGCTAGTGCGTCGTCCAGTTGCTAGCCAATGACAGGGAAAAATTTTGCCGCAACTGGACAGTTATTGGGTACGGTGGTGGCTGTACAGGCCAATTTTTACCGAGTACAGCTGGAACAAGAGGATGGGGAGCAGGGGAGCAGGGGAGCAGAGGAGAAACTAGATTTAAATCCCTCCCTCCTCCTCTGTACTCGTCGAACACGCCTGAAAAAAATTGGACAACAGGTGATGGTGGGCGATCGCGTTGTGGTAGAAGAGCCAGATTGGGCTGGGAGACGGGGTGCGATCGCTGAGGTTTTACCCCGCCAAAGTGAGTTAGATCGTCCGGCGATCGCCAATGTCAACCAAATTCTATTGGTATTTGCTGTAGCCGATCCGCCTTTGGAACCTTATCAGCTCAGTCGGTTTCTGATCAAAGCTGAGTCTACTGATTTAGATGTGCTTTTATGCTTGAATAAAAGTGATTTAATTTCACCGCCAGAACAGCAACAAGTTAGCGATCGCCTTCTTGGTTGGGGCTATGAACCGATATTTATCAGTGTCAAAGATGGTATAAATACTGAGCAAGCCGCCAGATATTTGAGCAATAAAATTACTGTCATTGCTGGACCATCTGGCGTAGGTAAATCCAGCCTGATTAATACGCTGATTGACTCTGCCAAGCTGCGAGTTGGAGAAGTTTCGGGCAAACTGGCTCGTGGTCGTCATACCACTCGCCATATAGAATTATTTGAGTTACCTAAGGGTGGTTTACTGGCAGATACTCCCGGCTTTAATCAGCCGGATATGGATTGTATACCAGAAGAATTAATCCATTATTTCCCAGAAGCCAGAAAGCGGTTAGCTGTTGCTAGCTGTCGATTTAGTGATTGTCTGCATCGAGACGAGCCTGAATGTGCGGTGCGGGGAGACTGGGAACGATATGAACATTATTTAGAATTTTTGGACGCGGCGATCGCTCATCAAACACAGCTACATGAACAAGCCGATCCAGAATCTACGATGAAGTTAAAAAGCAAAAGCAAAGGCAAAGGGCAGAGTCAATACGAACCCAAGCTAGAAAGTAAAAAATATCGTCGAATTTCTCGGAAGACTCAGTTACAAGACTTGCAAGAGTTATATCGGGATGAAGAATAAAGCTGTACCAATAAGCTCATCCAGAATCAACTCTCAAGTTAAAAAGCAAAGACAAAGAGCAATTCCCAAAACTGACAATATTCAAAAGTCCCGCAGCTAGGCTTGTCGTAGACATCGCTCCTTTAAACGTCAAGGTATTATGTACTCGAACACCGTGCAGCATAAAGCCTGAGGTTTTGCATGAAAGTAGCAGTTTTCAGTACAAAAGCCTACGATCGGCAGTTTTTGTCAGCTGCAAATTCTCCCACCCAACACGAATTAGTGTTTTTTGAACCCCGCTTAAATCGGGATACGGCTATCCTTGCTGCCGGATTTCCGACGGTTTGCGTGTTTGTACACGATCAGGTTGATGCTCCAACTTTAGAGCTTCTCGCCTCAGGGGGAACTCGCTTGGTTGTCCTTCGCTGTGCAGGGTTTAACAATGTAGACTTGCAAGCCGCAGCAGACTTAGGAATTACTGTTGTGCGTGTTCCTGCCTATTCACCTTATGGAGTAGCAGAACATGCCGTAGGATTGATTTTGAGCCTAAATCGCAAAATTCATCGTGCTTATAACCGTGTCCGAGAAGGCAATTTTTCCCTAGATGGACTGTTGGGATTTAATTTGCACGATCGCACAGTGGGAATTGTCGGTACTGGCAAAATCGGTCTGATTTTAGGACAGATTATGAAGGGATTTGGCTGTCACCTACTCGCCTATGACGTTTATCGCAATCCAGAATTGGAGGCGCTAGGTGGAAAGTATGTAGAACTACCTGAGCTATTTGCTAATTCCGATATTATCTCTCTGCATTGCCCCCTGACTCCTGAAACGCATCACTTGATTAATACTGAGGCAATAGAACGGATTAAGCCAGGTGTGATGCTAATTAATACTAGTCGAGGAGCGCTGATTGATACCCTTGCAGTGATTGAGGGATTAAAGTCTGGTAAGATTGGCTATCTCGGTGTGGATGTCTACGAACAAGAATCAGAATTGTTCTTTGAGGATTTGTCTGGCGAAATTATTCAAGATGATATTTTCCAACGTCTGACAACGTTCCCCAATGTACTCATTACTGGACATCAAGCCTTTTTTACAGCAGAAGCTCTCTACAATATTGCAGAAACAACTTTTGCTAATATTACCGATGTTGAACAGGGTCGTGCTTGTGCGAATGAAATTCGCATTTAAACCTTTAGCAATATAGCAGTTCTCGTTCAAGAGAGGTACACCCGTAGGGACAATACCCTGCGGGAAGCCGCAACTCTTGGAGAAGCTCCGCGATCGCGTCTACATAAATTGCCCCTACGATAGATGTGGTTCAAATACATGAAAACTGCTGTAACTTAAGTTTCAGTACAACAGGTAGGAAAGAGCCAAAAACTTTGCGTTTTACTGACAGTATTGATTGAGAAAAAATCATTAACTACTCTTACGATCCCCATAAAGTCTTAAAATATTGTTAATTTCAGCCAAACCTCTCGACCTTCAACTTACAAGTATCACCCCAAAATCACTATGGCTATCGGCTACGTCGCGCTTGTACTCCACGCACATCTGCCCTTCGTTCGTCACCCAGAAAGTGACTACGTGCTGGAGGAAGAATGGCTCTATGAAGCCATTACAGAAACCTACATCCCCTTATTAAAAGTATTTGAAGGCTTAAAGCGAGACGGTATCGACTTTAAAATCACGATGAGTATGACACCACCTCTAGTGTCGATGCTTCGCGATCCTCTGCTTCAAGAACGCTATGAAGCACACTTAGCCCAACTAGAAGAACTTATAGCATTAGAAGCAGAACATAATCTCAACAACGGACATCTTCGTTATTTAGCTGAACATTACGCTACTGAGTTTAGCGAAGCGCGTCAGCTATGGGAACGCTACGGCGGTGACTTGGTGACTGCTTTTAAGAAGTTCCAAGACAGTAACAACCTGGAAATCATCACTTGCGGTGCAACTCACGGCTATTTACCGTTGATGAAAATGTATCCGCAAGCAGTGTGGGCGCAAATTCAGGTAGCCTGCGAACATTACGAGCAAACCTTTGGACAAGCACCTAGAGGCATTTGGTTGCCTGAATGTGCCTACTATGAAGGTTTAGACCGGATGCTAGCCGATGCTGGATTACGCTACTTCCTCACTGATGGACATGGTATCCTTTACGCCCGTCCCCGTCCGCGTTTTGGCACTTACGCCCCAATTTATACAGAAACCGGTGTTGCGGTCTTTGGTCGAGATCAGGAATCTTCCCAACAGGTATGGTCTTCTGAGGTGGGCTATCCTGGGGCAGCAGAATATCGAGAATTTTACAAAGATTTGGGCTGGGAAGCAGAATATGAGTATATTAAGCCCTATATTATGCCCAATGGTCAACGGAAAAATACGGGTATTAAGTATCATAAAATTACGGGGCGTGGCTTAGGACTTTCAGATAAGGCGCTCTACGATCCCTATTGGGCTAAAGAAAAGGCAGCAGAACACGCTGCTAATTTTATGTATAATCGAGAGCAGCAATCTGAGCATCTCTATGGTATAATGCAGCGTCCACCAATTATTGTTTCGCCTTATGACGCAGAGTTATTTGGACATTGGTGGTATGAAGGCCCTTGGTTTATCGATTACCTATTCCGCAAGTCGTGGTATGACCAAGGAACATATAAAATGACCCATTTAGCGGACTATTTGCGGGAGCAGCCGACGCAGCAAGTCTGTCGTCCTTCGCAGTCGAGTTGGGGTTTCAAGGGTTTCCATGAGTATTGGTTGAATGAAACAAATGCATGGATTTATCCGCATTTGCATAAAGCTGCTGAACGGATGATTGAAATCTCGCATCTGGAACCAGAGGATGAGTTGGGATTGAAAGCATTGAACCAAGCAGCCCGGGAACTGCTATTAGCGCAATCTTCCGACTGGGCATTTATTATGCGGACGGGAACTATGGTACCTTATGCAGTCAGACGGACGCGATCGCACCTGATGCGGTTCAACAAACTCTATGAAGACGTTAAAGTGGGCAAAATTGATAGTGGTTGGCTCGAAAAAGTCGAGTTAATGGATAATATCTTCCCCGAAATCAACTATCGTGTCTACCGTCCGCTATAGTTTCACATAAAGTAATTAACGAAAATCGGCGGGAATCCCAGTCTTTGAAGGGATGGGAGGAATAGCCGTCCGCCGATTTAGTTATTAGTACTAAGACTTTTAACATCCCAAACTTACGCATCATCTACCAGAACACAAGGCGCGATCGCATTTTATAAGGATTGCACTCTTCATACCATCTGCGATCGCATCTAAAATTCACGTTATTTTACGAATGCGAATACTTTTCGATGAAATAACAGTAAAAGCTCCTAATAATTCATCTGCGTGTTGATTAATGGCATTGGCAATAATTTCTGCTTTATCATTTGGAGATAAACCGAATAACCGAATTAATACCACACCTGTTGCAATTCGACGCAAACGGAATACTAACTCACCGAAATCTTTATCTGATGTCAATAAAATTGCAACTTCATTATTAGCCAAGTTCAAAACTTCATCGTCAGAAATTCCTGGTTCCATTTCCACAACATACAAAACTTCGTGACCATCAATTCGCAGACGTTCAACGATTTGCCAATCTAAATTTTCGTCCCCTAAAAACTTCAAGAAGCTTTCTCAGTGGTTGGATAAATCACATCATACCGCAAAGCTTGAGCCGCAAATGCCAAAGCTGCTTTAATTCCTTCATCGCTTAGTCGAGGATGCGCTTCGAGTATTTGCTGAGATGTTTCACCCGCAGCCAGTTTTTCGAGAATGAATTCAACTGTGATACGAGTTCCTGAAATGACAGGTTTGCCCATCATTATTTTTGGATCGGATACAATTTTTTGCATGAATTAAAATTATTTAGATAGATGATTAATATATAACGCGATATAAGGACGCAGTGGCAAGGGAGAAACAATAATGGCACAGAAACCCCATTCAATAGCTCAAACTCTCTGCCTGAACCATCTTCCCAGGCAAGAAACTCTTCAAAAGTCAGTGGTTGTGTGACGGTTGCATACATCGCCCTCGCTCTCTTGCTGACGGGTACTTCACTCAATGCTACCAAGATGTACAGCTTTGTCTATGACTTCAATCATCCCATAGGTCTTGGATGGACACACCTTTCTAAAAGTTTTTGTGTCTTTCCTAACAAATTATATGCAATAATACCTGATGTAATATCACCATCCAGATTATCGTAGAAGTACGAAGAATGAGCATCTTCTGCTCCAACAACCATTGCCATATCTGATTGACCCATATTGTTTAATGTTTTCTCCATCCCGTTTGCATACTGCCACACATAGTGATCGCAGAATAATAAATCTGAGCTAATTTCATCTTCTATGGCAGCTTTGAGAGGATAGGCAATTAAGTCAGAGGAATGAATTATATTTACCCATCTCAACTTCTGCAATCCAGCAGTTTCTTCTTTGTTAGAATTTTTTAAATAATAATTGATAACCGAGAAATCAATATCTAGCATTTGCTTAAGGAATAAGAGAGGAGAACCCAATGTCGTAATGCTAGCTAAATTTAACAGATTTAGTTTCTTACGAAAAATAAAAGCTGGATCATCATTATCTAAAGTATCTGAAAAAATGAGATCCCACAGAATTAAACTACCTAGAGAATGAGCTATCAAATGAATTTCTTGTTGATTGGAGTGGTCATTTAAGAACTGACTCAGTTGTTCAACGATAGTTTTACGTATTGCTTTACCGCGATCGGGATTTTGATAGATTAAAAAATCACTTAAAAAATTACTGATTATCTCATTTCTTCGTTTTTTGTATCTGTAAATATCATCATACGAACCTTTATATTCTTTATGTTGTTCACAAAGTCTAGAACAATCTTTCTCAATATATCCAATAGTTTGATGTTTCTTATTGTTGAATAAATTTCCCCAGAAACTTGAGTAAAAGTTTGCAGGGGTTGCTAGTTTTTTGTGGATTTTTTTTATGAGTACGTTAGCATATCTAGAATTATGAGTGTTGACACCGTGGATAAAGAATACAAGCATACTCATGAGTAATTACAGCTATAACTACTAGAAATTGTACTGTTATATATTTCCCCATAATCAACCTCAAATTACTGCGCTATAGAACAATTGTTATTTGATGTTGAGCCGTACAAATTTCGGGGAACACTAAACTTGAAACCCCAAGAAGTCTGTTATATCAGTATTTACTAGAGGATATAGTATGGACGAATTCGTAAGGAAAGCAGCTGGAATAGGTTTGCCTGCAATTATACTTATAATTACGATGGCTACTACAGGTCTTACCGGAGCTGCTGCTATTACAGCAGCTTTAGCAATGTTGGGGCCAGGAGGGATGATAGGTGGTATAGTTCTGCTGGGAATAATAGGCTTGGCAGCTGATATGCTATCTAAGTTTGGCCTAGAGACATTGTTAATAGCCATCTATAGACAGCGCCTACAAAATGGGGAAACTCGTAATAATATCTGCCAAGAAATTAACTGGTTACCTATTTCTGGAGATTTAAGGCGCAGGCTTAGAGAAGAATTTGGGTGCTAATTGCTTTAAGTAAGCGATATTTGTTAGTGAGTATGGCCCCACCTGCTAAATTAAGGAGAGATTCTAGGAATGGGATCGCCTACGGTGGGGCCTAGTCCATCGCACAAATGCCACTTATCCTCTTTCACATCTCCACTATTCTGAAAATAATTCCTGACGCAATTACAAGCTTGCGCCAACAATTTTTCTAGACTGGAGTCAAAGTCTAAATTGAGGACATAAAAACGCTTAAACAACAAACACACTATGCGGATTACACCTGACGGTCAGATTACCATCCCTCCTGAAATCCGAGACGTACTAAACATTTCTCCTAACCTAGAATTAGCATTTGAAATCGAAGGCGATCGCCTCTACTTCAAGAAAATACAACCTATCGATCAAATCTCAACCTGGATTGACACCATGCGGGGTTGTGCTGCTGGAAACTTCACCACTGACCAAATTTATGACCCTCACCCGTAGCGACGATTAATCAAATAGGCTATCACCTACTAGAACACAAGGCACGATCGCTATTCATTACCTTTTGATTAGTCTGCAAATAATCATGGAGCAAATGGCAACCCTGCGCTAGTAATTTTTCTAGTTGGATATCTGCCAAATTCTGTAAAATCACCGTACCATTAGCACTTCCCGCAGCCAAAGTTTTGCCGTCATGGCTGAAAGTGACGCTGGTTAACTCATCTTTATAACCTTTCAAAGCAATCAGTAACGTCCCTTCTCGGTTCCAAAGCCTCATGTTGTCATCACTGCTGGCTACCAGAGTCTTACCATCGGGGCTAAAACTGACACTGATGAAACTATCGCCATCTCCCGTGAGATTATTTAGTAATTCACCGTCTCGGCTCCAAATCTTCACTGTGCTATCAATACTAACTGAAGCGATCGCCTGACTATCTGGCGACCAAGCAACCCCATTTACTCGGCGGATATGACCAGTTAATGTGTATAGCAATTTACCATCGACACTCCAGATTTTCACGGTTTTGTCATCACTAGCTGAGGCTAGCAACTTGCCATCTGGACTAAAGCTGACCCAATTCACCGCGTCTTGATGTCCCTGCAAGGTGTTGAGCAGTTGACCGTTACGACTCCAAAGTTTGACTGTTTTATCTTTACTAGCTGAGGCAATTACTTGACCATTAGGCGACCAAGCAACACCCAAGACGGCATCATTATGACCTTGTAAGGTGTTGAGTAATTGACCGTCATCACTCCAAAGTTTTACCGTTTTATCTTTACTAGCTGAAGCAATTACTTGACCGTGGGGGCTGAAACTAACGCCCCAAACTTGGCCTTTATGCCCTGTGAATGTACGGAGAAGTTTACCGTCTAGACTGAAAATTTTTACAGTTTTATCTCGGCTTGCTGCTGCTAAGGTGCGATCGCCTGGGCTAAAACTGATGCTAGTAACCCAGTCATCATTATCGGCTTTGGGCTTTCGCAGCAACACATCGTCCCAATGCCAAAGTTTAATAGTTTTGTCCCGACTGGCGGAAGCAAGGGTGCGACCATCTGGGCTGAAGCTGATGCTGTTCACCCAATTATTGTGCCCCTTCAGGGTTCCCAGCAATACACCTTCAGAACTCCAGAGTTTGATTGTCTCATCGGTACTTGCAGAAGCGATCGTTTTTCCATCGGGGCTAAACGTGACGCTGGTAACTCCAGCACTATGCCCCGATAAGTTTCGCAGTAGCTTACCTTTCAGATTCCACAGTTTGATAGTCTGGTCTAAACTAGCAGAAGCAATAGTTTGACCATCGGGCGACCAAGCTACACTTTTGATTGCATCTTCATGTCCCTGTAAGGTGTTGAGTAATTTCCCGTCCCGACTCCACAGTTTCACCGTCTTGTCAGCACTCCCAGAAGCTAGGGTTTGACCATCAGTTGACCAAGCGACACCCAAAACTGCACCATTATGTCCCTGCAAGGTTTTGAGTAATTTACCTTCCCGACTCCACAGTTTCACCGTCTTGTCGGTACTCGCTGAAGCGATGATCTGACCATCAGGGCTAAAACTGACACTATTTACTACAGCTTGATGCCCTAATAGAGTTGCAAGCAATTGACCCTCTCGACTCCAAAGTTTTATTGTTTTGTCTTGACTGGCGGAAGCAAGGATTTGACTATCGGGGCTAAAACTGACGCTATTGACTACATCATCATGCCCCGACAAGGTTTTGACCAAGCTACCATCGGGACGCCAAAGTTTGATTGTATTATCCGCACTGGCTGAGGCAATTAAAGAGCGATCGCGATCGCTGCTAAATGTAACACTATTTACCCCAGATATATGCCCTTCTAAGCGGTTATACTCCCTTACCCCCGAAACTGCTTGATAAAGCGCCGTCTGCACTTGCTCTCTTGTATAGGAATCGACCCAAACTGTTTGTTGTAATTTTTTCCCCGCCTTTAAACCTTCCTTTAAAGCATCAATACCTTTTTGTGAGGCAAAAAGGGCTTCACTGGATACACTCAGGGTTTTAATTTCGCTATCTATTGCTGTGACTATGGAAACACTTAATCCTAATATGGCGAGAACGGAAGCAGTTAGGGCAATTTTCAGCGAACGATTTAATTTAGCTTCACTGAGCCTTTGTTGTTCTTGACTCTCTGCGAGTTTAGCTGTTAACTCTTTTTCTTTAAGTTCAGCTCGCAATTGCTCAATTTCTAACTGGCTTAATTCTTCCCGCTTTTGTAACTCCCGCAATTCTGTTAATAAATCTAATCCTTGTTGGGTATGAGGAACTACGAATTTAGAACGCTGCTTATTTTGGAGTTCGCTTTTAAGTCGCTCAATCTCGGCTTTACTTTGTTCTACTTTGTAGCGTAGTTGGTTAAGTTGTACCTGTAAGCTCGATTCTTGTTGTTGTAGATAACGAATTAAGTCTACTAAATAATCGTGAATCAGTTGATAGCGTTCTGGGACATCAGGAAATAGAACCACTAAACCGGAACTAACTAAAATATCTAATACTAACTCTAACTTGCCAGCATCTTCTAACTCTGCTAGCTGCGCTGCTAATTCAGCACGAGTTTTGAAAGGTCGGTTGTTGCTTTCATCTGTTAATAAATATAAGACAAGTAACGCGGCTCGTTCATTTTCTGGGCCGCAGTCTTTAATCAGTTCCTTAAGATATCGCTCGATGAGTTTGTTGGGTCTATATGGCTGATATTCTTCTAGTGTAGTAATGCGCTCATCTTGGATTTGCGCTCCCACAACTTGTAATTCAATGGGGCGGACTTCTCCAAATTCAGTTGATAAATCTTCGATTAAGGCATCAATTAAAGCCGGTTCTAAATTAAACTGCGATCGCTCGGTCAATTTTCGGATAATTGCTTTAGCATATTCTGGCGAAAAATTATTTAATTGATAGCGGATATGCTTGTCGAGAATATTATTATTAATCGCTTCTAGTGCCGAAAGATGTTTAAAGTCTAACAAGCGATGTAAATAATCTTCTCGCAAGGAAAGGATAACTTTGACAAAGGGTATATTCAGGCAGTCGCTAATAAATTTATCAAATTCTTGCTTTTGATTGCGATCGCTATAACCAAAGAAAAATTCTTCAAACTGGTCAAAAATCAAAACTGTGATCAGATGGTTGTCAGCATTTTCTTTTAGTTGTTGTAAAATTCTGAGGATGGTAACAGGTGTGCCAGAGTAGGGTAAAACTTCTGGTTCAATGGCTGCTTCTGGCTTAATATCAGCATAAATAGCAAGGGATGCGTCACAAAAGATCGCCTCACTTAAAGATTTCCCTAATTCCCGCGCCCAATCGGTGTAAACTTGCAGTACCACAGGCACGGCTATTTGATCGCCAATGGCTCGATTTTGCAGTGCTGGAACTAAACCTGCCGTGACGGTGGAACTCTTACCCACCCCTGACTGTCCGTGAATCACCGTCAATTTTTGATCGGCGCGGCTAATTCTGCCAATTAAGTTATTAATATCACGCTCCCGACCGGAAGCCGCAATTTCTAAAGCAACGCTGCTACTTCCAGAAGGTGCCATCAATGCGGGGTTTGTCGCCTGTCTTTGGGGTTGCAAGCGTCCTGCGCCAATAAAAGCCCGAAAACCGTACTGCTGCTCAACAGAACGCCGTTTCTGTCGAATGCAATAGGCTTCTAGATAGCGCCCTTCTTCAAAGTATAGCGATCGCAGTGTCCGTAATAAGCGAATATAACGATGGGCATCGTATTGATGGGCACTGTTTTCTAAGGCTGCTGGTAGTTCTTTTGTTGCCTTGTCTAAGTATTCATGAGCTACTACTAGTTCACCTAAATTTCGCTGTGCCTTCGCCAACACTAAATAGTAAATTTGCCCCAATAATAATGGAAATAAGCAGTTATAAGGGTCGTTCTGCTTTTGCGCCTCACCTAATTTCAGCAGTGATACGTGTGCTAAAATACTTGCCTGTACCCACCGCGACTGCTGTACAGCCACTTGTGCCAGAAAACCGTAGTCACAAGCTAATTGAATTTGACTACCATAAGTTTGATGTAACTCCAAAGAATTTTGAGCAACTGTCTGCAACTCTTCCCACTCTTGCAGATATTGCAAAACCTCTGCAAGTTGATTAATAAATCCAGCCACTATATCTAAACGCCCAGCTACCTGCAAGATATTTAAGCACTGCTGAAAATAAGATTTAGCTGTATTCCAATGGCGGCGGTTTTCTGTTTGATTTTGCTCTGCAAAACGGCAGTAACACAGCCCAATATAAAACAATAAAATTCCCTGTCGCAGCAGTAGGGGAGATGGGCGATTAGGAGGCATAAATGAAGAAAATACCCCCTCATTTCCCCCTGTCCCTGCTTTCTCAGTTTCCGCCAACTTTTGCCAAACTTGCAAGCTTTGCTGAAAATGGTTTAAAGCTTTATTGATGCGATCGCTAATATAATTATCTAGACCAAAAACAAATTCTAAACTAGCGTATAATTCTGGCTCTAAGGTAATACCACGATTGTGCAATTCTCTAATGGCAAAGTGAAGTTCATAGCTATGTTCCCAGACTTGCTCGACAGTGGAATAATGCTTTGCAACTTGCAGATTTTGATGTTGTGCAGCATCACTAAGTAACACCGTAGCAAATAAAGAGTCAGTTTCCTGTTGCAGAAATTGCAGCAGTGATTGAGTTGTCATTTCAAACCGAATCGGTGTCGCCGCCCAACTAGCAAAATCTGGTGCCAAACGGACTACTTTTTGCAATATTTCTTCATTCACCCACAAAATCATCGGAAATGGGTGACGTTTGCGAAATTCATCCCGAATATGATTAATAGACCTCAATAAATCATCGATTCCATCTACTGACTCTAAACCCAAAATCATCAACGCCGATGGCGGACGATCTTCGGTGAGCAGTTGTAAATGAATACTTGTATAAAGACTTCTAGCATTATGTGGCAAAACGACCTTTAAAATTTGGTGTCCTCCTGAAGAGAGTTCTTCGAGTCGTTGCAGCATTCGCTCTTGCAAAGCTCGATAATTGCAGCACACCAAGACTAGAGAAAATTGACCGCTAGAAAGGGTAATTGCTCTCCCTAAACTCCGCAGAGCTTGCTCATTAGCTGCTCTGACATCTACTTGTGGGTGTCGTTCAACCATGATTTAAATTTTTCCGTCTCTGCTAAAACTGGGTTGACGGCAAACCAAGCTCCCTGATGATCGCGGTATTCAAATACAAACAAACTTCGCAAGAGAGTATAGTATTCTATATCACCTCTAACTCTCTGCTGTTGCACCACCTGAAAGATTAATTCCCACTCCTGGGGATCGATGGCGTTAGCTCGGTAATCTCGCTGTCTTTGAATCACCAATTCGACACACTCCCGCTCAAAGGGTGGATCTTGTTCTCGCAGACAGTCAAACAGCAACCCTAGTAAGTCGCGCACATGACCACCACTAATCAAGCACAATCGATCTAAGGTTTCTAGACTATCAAACACTTCTGTAATTAAGCCTAACCGATCGCTAGCTAAAATGTCTGGAAAAGCTCTAGCTAGCACCATTTGGCGCAACATTGTTAGCCCTTGCGGAAAAATCTCGCCAGAGCGCAGACGTACAGGTATCATCGGCAAAACTTTTGGTGCAACTCCACCCCCCAAACGATGCTGAAGTTCGGCGCTATCGTTGGAAAAAGTCAAGGCTAGGGGAATAGTGTAGACTACATGACAATTCAGTTTGCGTAATTGTTCACCACGCTGAATAAATAAATATTCTGGCAGCGATCGCCCCGATGGTAAAGGTCTAATTGCGACTCGATCCAAGTTATCAACAATCACTACCAGTCCTTTTTTCCCCCTAGCTTTTAGTTGCTTGATGGCAGGTTCTAGTAATTCTTGATTAATTGACTGTAAAATGTTTGCTGTTCGCGGTTCTAGATAATCTCTTAGCCGCCGCCGCAATTGGGGACTTTCTTTAGTTTTAGCTGTAATTTTGGCAATTCCTACAGATAACTCTGCTTCTACCCCAAGTTCAATAGGCGTTTGCAGAAAATCGACAATTTCACCAAACAACTTGGTAAAATAGGCAGGTTTGAGCCTAATTTTCATCGCTTCTAAGCTTTCACTTACCTGTCCTGCGATCGCTAACAAAATATCAGTCACATCCACATCGGCCATTTCTAAGACGTGGGTAGACTCAAAGTAAACTACATGAAATTGCTCCACTTCTAACTCAGCTTGCAGCCGCAACAACTCCGTTGATTTTCCACAACCGAGATGCCCAGTAAATAGCTGACAAGTTGGAGCATTTGGAGAGATTCGAGCGATCGTGCGCTGCAAAGCCTCGATAATTTTGCCACCCCGTACCGCAGCAAAATCGATATAGTATCGGCGATCGCTAAGGTTTCCTATAATTAGAGGTCTGCTCGGATTGCAAGCCTGATAAAATCTTTCTAAATCTAGGAGCATAACTAATCAAGTTCACTCAGGAATGGGGATGAAAAAATTTACTAGATAAATATATTTATTTTAGGTAATTTATGCCTTCTTTTAATCAAACTACTAACTAAACTAGCAGTATTCTGGATAATTGTTTATATCTATAGGAATCCGATAGCGAAGCGGTAGCGAGTCATCGAGCGTCTTTGATTACTGAACTTACTTGTGTAAGGAGGGAACTCCTAACTCGGAAGAAGGGAATAGACGTGTACTGAGTTTTTTCACCCAATCAAATACGAGTCCTATATGTTTGATATAGCATATATTAATAATGATGTTTGAGTTAAATTAAGCAAAAATACTACTATAAGTACAAATAGCAAAAATATCTAATATCAAATAAGGTACTCTTATGAATATTAAAAATATCCAACACAAAAAAAGGTACTGTTAAGTACAATTTTGTCGCTCTCTTGAAGGGAGCATCTCAACGAAAGCAAATATACCAAGCAATTAGAAATCGCGGCTACAAAAACCAAGTCCGCCTATGCAGACTCAAAGAATTTGAAACCCACGGAGGTGGGTTATGTCTGTATAGCCGCGACTTCTGGTCGCCAAGGTTAGTAATAATTTAGACTTTTCCAACATCCTCTAAGCTATCTGAGAGATTTTTTCAACTTCAAATTATTGTTAATAATCTGACCGAAAACGAAAAGTATACAAGCCCCTAAATTTATTTATCGGGATCATTAATTCATTAATTTTGAATTCGGAGCTTATCCCTTTGGGGATCTTGCTACGCGCAGCGTCTCCAAGAGTTGCGACGTGACTCGCTCAATTTTTCAAAACTTCAATATCTCTTATTTCTATTTTTCCTCTGCCTAGAGTCACAAAAGCGGGTAAAGCACTTTACTTCTTGCCTTGGTCTTTACCTTTGTAATCACATCACTGGCGGTAAAGTTAAAAGTTCTCAAATGTACTGTTGTGAATCGCGTTGCGCCGAATGTAGCTGCACAAATAAAGTCCGCATGCGCGGACTAACGCCAAAATAGGGTTTCAAATTTAATCTGACGAGAGTAATAAAAGAGCGTTAGTGAGGTTTTGGCAAATCCAAAAAATTTGCGATGGGCAAGCTACGAGCCAATCACTTAATGGTAATGGAGAATGGGTAAGAGCGATCACTAACTAGGCCACTATTACCGATTACCAGTTACCGATAATCAATTTATAACTTGCCATCGATCTTTGGAAACTTAATACTTCTTGGCAAGAGTTTTAGTGCCTGTATCAGTTTGCATAGATTGCTTGACAAGATTAGCCAGTTCGTCTAACTGGCTAATTGCTTCCGCACCTTCTAGCTTCATTAATTCGCGGTCATCCCGCATTTCCGTCCAAGTGATCCCGTAATCGGACACTAAAAACCGAATTAGATGGTTATCACCCAAGCTAACCATAAATGATGCACTATTCATTTGGTCGCCACAGGTGTAGCAAGACGCGGGATACCCACGCCGCTCAAGTACAACCGCCAATGCTTGCAGGTTCATTACCAAGTCTTGGACGAATTGTCGATGTTGATGTGCTAGTCTCAGAAACACTTTTGTCCTCCAGACACCACAGTTATTTGAGTCTCTTTTATATTTTCTTTAGATTTTCTCATCCACTGGTATTGTAAACTATTCACTACAATTACCAGACAGATAATATTGAGTCGTTAATTGACTACCTTGTTTAGGGTAGCGGATCGGGGTTTTGAGGGCCGTATCAAACTATTCAGTTTGCAAATTCAAAATCTCGGACAGAATTGCTAAATTTAACTATATCTTTATACACTTCTGTCAGGGTAGATTCTTACAAGAAGCGATCAGCCTTAAGAGTAACTTAAATTTAGCACTAGTCAAGTGCGGAAAAGCTATATATTTCGTTTTTATTGATGACATTTAGCCAAGTTGACTATAAGTAGAAGCTATGACATAGTTTTACGTCACTATAGTGTCTTTTACTCAGATATTTGGTCTATTCTCTTTCTACCGTAGATTTTGGTATAGACAAATGACGAAGTATACCAAACTCATTCCTCCTGTATACATAAAGTTAAACAGATGACAGTGCAAATCTCATATTCCGTGCTAATAGTAGGTCAACCGTAGCTCTTTACACAAACTTCACGTAATTGATAGACTAATAGGCTTGGGTTAGCAATAAGAATTAAATAACATACAAACATACACAAGTCTGAAATAGTTTACTCACCTGGTTTTTCGTGTCAGTTTTACCCCACCCTAACCCTGCCCTTATAAAGGGCAGGGAACTAGATTTATTTTTTCCCACCTTTCCAAGGGGGGATTAAGGTTTTTCACAAAGCCAAGTTGATTGATAGACAAAACAAATCAACCCAACACTGACAATACCTAAACTCAGGAGAGCAATGTTGTCATTTAGGCAATATTTTTAACTATTTTGGGAATATAAACCGCCAATTTGACAATTTGGTGCAATCTTTCACCAATAATTACGAATTACGTAGCTTGCTTCTCGCCGGAGGCGAGTATTACGAATTAGTAGACTACTTGCCACCAACCGAAAGCTGGGCCGATAAAACGGATAGTTGCCCATCCTACAACCATAATACCAATGCCTATCCAGGCACCACGAGTAGTCCAAGCGACAAATTGTTCGCCTTGATTTTTTGTGATGGGAACCCAAGGCAAGATGCGAGCCTCTTGACCGTATGTTTCCTTCTGTGTGGTTTTACGACGTTTTGCTTCACCCATAATCAGCAACTCAAATTTTACTTAGGTTCTAAATTTATTTTGCCAGGAATCATCGCTACAGAGAGGCGATGAATCGCATATCTTTTATAAGCTGATAATAGTGCTTGCTTTGAAGCGATCGCATTTTGGTTGACAAAATTTAAATTGAGTATGGGGCATTGGGCAAAATGCTCCGTTATCGCTAACAGCACTCAGCACTCCTAAAGGGCATTGGTAACTGGACTTTAGGCGGAATTTTCATCATCGGTATTAGAAAACAGACTCGGATCGAGATAGTTGATGCGTGCCAGAGGACTTAAAGCTGCGAGAATTTGAGCGCCGTAGCTGCGGTTAACTACACGACTATCAAGTAAAGCTACGATTCCTTGACTTTCTCGTACTGGAGCGATCGCACGTTGTAATTCATTTAAAGCTGCTGGCAACAAGTATAAACGGAACCAATCTTGATGCGATCGCTTATAAAGAGCTACTCTACCAGCTACCAGGGGATTTTCCAAAGATGGTAGGGGTAAAGTCGCAATGATTAACAGATGAGGTGCTGGCAAAACTCGTTGATGTTCTCGCCAAAATTCCCAACCGCTAATCAAAATACCATTTTCATCCAAACAAGTTTTTTCTACTTGTACCCGCGAACCAAACTCTGAGGCCAAAATTGTCGCAACTTGAGATTTTAGTGGTACATCCCCCACCAAGATAACCGTCAATCCTGGTACTGTCGCACTTAAACAAACCAGTGTGCGGACTTTGTGAATAAATGCCGCTTGAAACTCTGGTGTGTTAGGTAGAGGCAACTTATAAGGTACATAAAGTTGAATTGCTTCTGCTTGACTCTCCGAAGAGAATTTTAGGCAAGTTAAATCTTCCAAACCCAGGCGTTGGCGGAAAAGGGGAGCCTCAGTTTCCGGTTCGATGGCGCTACCAACTAAAACGACTGGTTGTCGCTGCCAAATTGGCGAGAGTATTTCGCCTAATTCCATTGGGGCGTAGTGCAAAGAAAATAAACCTTGTCGATGGGCAATAGTCGCCCAGAAGAGAGGAGGGGGGGCAGGGGAAGCAGGGGAGGTAGGGAGGAAAAGATTTTCATCAAGGGTTTGAAATTGTTGCCAGAATTGTTTCCAAGGTTCTGGCAGTGATTGTACTGACTCTAAAGCCAAATACAGACGACTCAAAATTTCTATTTCTGGCTGGGAAATTAGATAGCACTGATATGGATTAGCCGGATGCTGGAAAAGTTCGTGTGTTAGTTGTATCCGTGCTTCGCGAATTGCTTCAGCTTGGTTTGGGCAAGCCAGCATCAGTTGATCCCAGTCATGGGGTTGAATATGTTGGGTAAGTTGATCGCGCACCCAATCTTCGAGATCGTCTACCCCATCAATAATTGTAGGAATACCTTGGGGAAAGCGATCGCCACCAGCCAATTGTCCTCTTAACCAAGCTTCTGGGGAGGTTAACAGCAGCCCTTGAAACTGGGCATCAGGCCAAGCGTCACCTGTTCTAATCGATTTATTGGTTGGTAGCCACTGCTGTAGGCGGGGAATTTCCACCCGCAGCAGAAGTTGCTGCACTGCTTCTTGAGCAACAATAATTACAGGGCCATGCCACATTAGGGCTGATGCTACGAAACTAGTACGATACCGCCCTTGATAACCACAAACTGCCCCGACTTGAATTAGGGCGCTACGTCCCAGGCGCAAGGCGCGTGCTACCAACCGTGCCATCGTCAAATGATGGGGCCAGGAAGGGAACCCCGCTTGCGATCGCAAAAAGTTATGTAGTGACAAATGAACTTCTGCCTCAATCACACGCTTACAATTCCATACAAAGTGACTTTTACTGCCAATTGCCCCATTTCTATTATCTTGTTATTTGTCCTTTGTCATTTGTGATCCAAAAATAATGACCAATGACCAATGACAAATCACCCAATACCCTGAATTATGCCAACTTACACAGGAATTTCCAGCGAAGCCTTCAGGCATCCACTAGATCGCCAAGCCGAGCAAGCTTTACGAAATTTACCAGGATTTGATTTAATCGCTCGTAAATTTGTGGAATTTATCTACGAACGCCCTCAATTAGTCTATCTAATGGGTAACACCATCCAAGTCGGGCCGCGTCAATATTCCACTATTTACCAGATGTTTCGCGAATGCGTCCGGGATTTAGATATTTACCCAGAACCAGCACTGTTTGTCTCGCAAAATCCCGAAGCAAATAGCTATGCGTTGGGGCAAGAGAATCCTTACATAGTTATAAATACAGGGATATTAGACTTACTAGACGAAACCGAGATTCGGACGGTGCTAGCCCATGAACTGGGGCATATTAAATGTGGTCATACTATTTTAATTCAAATGGCGATGTGGGCGATGAATGCTGCCTCTGCCTTGGGAGAATTGACCTTCGGCATCGGTAATATTGTCACCCAAGGCTTGATTTACGCCTTTTTTGAGTGGCGACGCAAAGCCGAGTTATCGTCAGATCGTGCTGCACTACTAGTGGTGGATGACTTGAATCCGGTGATGTCAACGATGATGAAACTCTCTGGCGGTAGTCACAAATATGCCAATGAGTGTAGTTTACAAGAGTTCATCAAGCAGTCAGAAAATTATCAAGCGCTAGATGAAGATGGACTGAATCAGATATATAAATTCTTGATCTACAATGGCGCTCAAGGTAGTATGTTGAGCCATCCTTTCCCTGTTGAACGCTTGCATTACTTACGGTCGTGGGCAATATCCGAAGAATATCAGCAAATTCGCCGAGGAAATTATCAGCGATCGCCTGCTTCTGGATCGGTAAACGTTTCAGCAGAATCTTCTGAAAATCAAACAGAAGCTTTACGCCGTCAAATTGAAGAATTACAACGGGAAATCGACAGAATCAGAAGGAATCAGTAGTTTTTAGCACTAAAGGTGGATTTAGATCCCCGACAACTTTTACGAAGTCGGGGATTTGGGTAGCAACTTTTTACAGGAAATTAAAATCCTTAAGAGTTTAACCAGATAATTACTCCAGTTCCCAGTACACAAATAATTCCCGCCAAGCCAGCTAGGGGTTTGTTATTTTTACCAGTGAACCAGTCAGAGACTTTACCAGTGTAAGTAATTAGTTCTGCTGTATCTATGGTAGCGATCGCCCATACCCATCCCGCGTGCAGTCCCCAAGCTAAACCCAAATTATCACTGGCGGCAAAGCGTGCCAACACCAGCACCATTCCCATCAGCCATAATCCAGGCAGTTGGGGTAAAGTTTCGCGTTGTTCCCAAACCAGATGTAACAAGGCAAAAATTAAGCTAGAAATTACTGCTGCTACCCAAACTGGGTAATCTTGCGCTAATTCTGTGAACAGGAAACCGCGAAAAATTAATTCTTCTATGCCACCGACTAATAACGCTATTAAGAAAATCGGTAGTAATATGGGTAGTAGTAACTTGAAATTCGTCTTTTCAAAAGAACATAAACCTAACCCGAATTGTCCACCAAATACAATAGCTAGACTCCCGACTCCCAAAGCAAAACCTAGCGCTAAATAGCCAAGAGTTGAAAGATTAGCAACAAAGCCGTAATCTGAAAAAGATTTATTAGTCAGCCAAACAACTCCCCAAAGAATCAGAGGAGCTAATAGGTAAAGTGACACCAATAATGGCATTTTCTGCTCTGGTTGCAAAGGTTTAGGGGGTTGCCAATTGAGCAAAATTGCTGATACTGTCGCTACTGGCAACCAGCAAACTATCCAGCAAACAAAAAATGCCACCACTATCACTAGTGCTGGTGCATTTTCTATAAATGCCAGTAATGCATTGACCGAAGGCTCAAAGAAAGTTATCAAAATAAATAAAAAAACACGATAGACTTCTTGCATTATAGATTTCTTGCCGATTAATCAAGACTCTACTAAATTTGGTGACTTCTGCAAGGAGTCTAATCGTATTTTTTACCTGGTTATCAGTTTGCTGTTGGGCTAGGGACAAGTTATCATCACCTGAAACTTATCCCTACCATCAGCAAATTTACTCTTCGTCTTCCAAATCTTCGTCTGATTCGTCAGAATCTATATCTTGTGAGGTTAGTTTTTTATCACTTTCACCTAGTTGAATCAGGTGAATATGTTTGTATCCCAGTCTAATTTCAAACTCATCTCCAGCCTTTAAGCCCATTGCTTTGGTATATGTAGCACCAATTACAATCTGACCATTTTGATGGACACTAACCCGATATGTCGGTTCGCGGCCACGACCATCTTTCGGTGCTTCTGGACTTAGAGGAATTCCCCTAGCAGATAGCAAAGCGTCATAAAAATCGGTGAGATTGACACGCACCTGGTTATTCTTAGTAACAGTGTAATAGCCGCACTGTTTAGCTCTTTCTCGGCGTGGTAATGTGGAAAGTTCTTTTACTTTAGCAAGTAGTGCTTTTCCGGTTAATGGCGCGGTTGCAGTTTCAGTCATTATGCTCAAATTTTCCTTACTCTCTCCAAGCTGATAAACAATGTAGTCTTATGCCAGCATTTGACTTTTTAGCATTTGCATAGAGCTACTGAAGACCCTAATGTAACGGGTGAATTCCTGCCGATAGGAGCCAAAAGCACTTCTATATATGGTTGTCTACAACCAACTAGAGGCTATAGTTACCATAGACATTAATTTTGGTGATGTTACGGCACTTTTAACCATTATTCGCCATCAGAAAGAAAACTATTTTTTCCTTTGGCGCTATTGTAGCGGTGTAACTTTCAATCACCTTTACAAATGGGGTAGGTTCTACTGCAAATAAGTCGTAGACGCAAAAAATTGCAGGTTTTTCACTTTCAGTGCTTGCCTTTCTTGCCAATGAACAAGTAGAGTTTTCTCTACTCGTCCTCCCAAGCTTAGGACAGCATAGTATTTTAATAGAGTCCTACGGGCATACACCCCTTTGTCCTGCCAGTAGAGACGCGAATTCTCTTGTCTCTACATTACGAATCAACAAAGCAGTAGTAACCGCGCTGATACGGCTATTGATTCTGGTTTTGTCACTTCGTAATTTTATATTAAATACTAGCATGGACTAATAATAGCAAAATAGTTGTTTAATTTTGAATTAAAGTTGCTGGTAAATTTTTATTTAAATTCCTGGACTTGAAAGTTGAAAAAAGCAGTGACGATTTTCTTAACCCTTTATTGCAAGCCTGAGCATTGCCATCTAGATTTTATAAAAATTTATATAATTGAGACGAGCAGTTTTGACCAATGAGTTCAATCCAATATTTTCTAGATTGAGAGCAAGCCAAAAACCAAAAAGTCTCGCCTATCAGGGTTTCGCGGTTCTCTAACTTTTATTTGAAAGTGGTGAGGATTTTTCCTCGGTTTATTATCTTCAGGTCAAAAGTGGTAAGAGGATTTTGCACGTCTGTCTATGGGAAGAACAAATCTCTTAACATCTGCCTAGTGATTGATTGCTACTACTATATATTAAACATGGGCTTTCACACTTCTATATAATCAAAAAATTCTGCCTTCGCTACGGCCTGACAGAATTTTAGAGTCAGGACTGCTTGACTCTAGTTGACATCAAGATGTGTTGCTAACCTGACATGCATTTCATTTGGATATGCTCGCTAGGTCAAAAATTAACCTAAGTTCCTTTTTAAGCAAACCCTCTTTCCTTTATATTCCCAAATAGGTAAATTCAATGCAAAGCGGCAATTACATTTTTGGCGTTTTAACTCAGAATTTGACAAAATTCTTGTTTAAAGGGCTGCTACAAGTAAAATTTTAATGGTTATCCTTAAACTAGAATCAGTTGCCTTTTAATCGTCAGTCTATTAACATCAGAGTTTGAATTAAGGGCAAAAAAGTATAGCTCACTTTTCGGAACTACCTGCTTGACCCATGATTTTTGAGGCTGGCAGAGCAATTTTAAAATTTTGGTTAATGGTTATGGAAGTTATTTTTAAGGTCATTCGACAGCAACAAAATGCCTCCCCTGTTGTACAAACCTACCTGCTAGAGGCAGAACCAGGTAATACAATCTTGGATTGCCTCAATCAGATTAAGTGGGAGCAAGATGGAACTTTGGCATTTCGCAAAAATTGCCGTAATACCATTTGTGGTAGCTGTGCTATCCGAATTAATGGGCGTTCAGCTTTAGCTTGTAAAGAAAATGTTGGCAGTGAACTTGCCAGATTACAACAAATACCATCATCCCCAAGTAAAGTAAATGCGATTCCTGAAATCACGATCGCGCCTCTTGGCAATATGCCCGTGATTAAAGATTTGGTTGTAGATATGAGTAGTTTCTGGAATAATCTTGAGGCAGTTGCCCCTTATGTGAGTACAGCAGCACGACAAGTACCTGAAAGAGAGTTTTTGCAAACACCACAAGAGCGATCGCGCCTCGATCAAACTGGTAACTGTATTATGTGCGGTGCTTGTTATTCTGAATGCAACGCCCGTGAAGTTAATCCCGACTTTGTAGGGCCTCATGCCCTTGCCAAAGCTTACCGAATGGTAGCAGATTCCCGCGATAGCGATACCGAAAATCGTTTAGAAAGCTACAACGAAGGTACTAAAGGCGTGTGGGGTTGCACCCGTTGTTTGTACTGCGATTCAGTTTGTCCAATGGAAGTTGCACCATTAGAACAAATCACCAAAGTTAAACAAGAAATTCTCACCCAGAAACAAGCCGACGATAGTCGCTCAATTCGTCACCGAAAAGTATTGGTAGATTTAGTTAAAGAAGGTGGTTGGATTGATGAACGTCAATTTGGTTTACAAGTTGTCGGTAATTATTTTCAGGATTTAAAAGGATTACTCAGTCTTGCACCCCTCGGTTTGCGAATGATCCTCCGGGGTAAATTTCCCCTATCATTTGAACCTTCAGAGGGGACAGAACAAGTGCGATCGCTCATTGAATCTGTGCAACAAGAAGTAGGGAATAAGGAATAGGGAATAGGGAATAGGGAATAGGGATTAAAAGAATTCTTTCCCAGTCCCCAGTCCCTAGTTCCCAGTCCCCAATCTCAACGCGGTTCTTGAGGTATATTCAACGGCTGTCCATAACGGTCATATACTAAAACATCCCACTGCCCGTTATTACTAGATTCAAAGGCAATCCTGCTACCATCAGCGCTAATTGTAGGGTTGCGGACTTCCGCTTGCAAGTTATTAGTCAAATTCCGCGATTGGCGTGTTTCCCGGTCGTAGAGAAAAATCGCCGATCGCCCCTGACGGCTAGCACCAAAGACAATATAACGACCATCTTGAGAAACACTGGGATGATTTGCGATCGCATCAAAGGAGTTTAAACCTGGTAAATCAACCAAATCACGAGTCACCGTATCAAACATATAAACATCTTGGCTACCCCGTCGGTCAGTAATAAAAACAATGTATCTCCCAGAAATTTGGGGGTTTAATTCCGACGCTAAACTATTAAGACTCCGACCCCCTGGATCAAAGGGATAACTCAAAATTCGAGGGTAGCCAAAACACCCAGTCAATAAACTTAAGCAGAAAAATACAGGTATAAAAAAAACACGTTTCATATAATTTAGTCATTAGTCATTAGTCATTAGTCAATAGTCTCACAACTCCTAACTCCTAACTCCTAATTCCTACGGAGGTGAACCTACGGTTGCACCGTTGGGAATATCTAACTCAATATTTGGCCCCCGGTCTAAGACTTCAATATCCCACTGTCCACGGGTGGCGGTTTCAAAGACAACATAACGTCCATCTGGGCTGATATTTGGTTTTCTAACCCAGCCGCGATAAATTGGTGTGACAATTTGCGACTGTTGTGTAGCGCGATCATAAAGCGCTACCACTGGTCTACCTTGATCACTAGTAAGATAAGAAATATAACGCCCGGTGTAGCTCAAACTTGGACTTTCGGCAATTGTCTCCTGTCGGTTTATTCCCGGTGTGTTAATAAACAGTTGCCTCTCCAAATCGTATACCAAGAGTTGCTGATTACCGTTTCGATTAGATACAAACGCTAAAAAGCGCCCATTTCCACTCAAAGCAGGTTGCTCCTCGGTGTAGCGACTGTTGAGGGAAGTAGGCCCTATAGGGATATCATTAGAACCACAAGATACAAGTAAACTTGTTAAACCAAAAACCAGGCTCCAATGAATTGGTCTTTGGAGCCAAAATGTCGGCGTAAATTTTTCCACCTCAACTGTTTTCCGTCGCCTCTAAATCTACTTCCACACCAAATGTTTTAAACATCGTCATCAAAATCGGTCAAATTATCTGGCCGCTCATTTGGTTTTTCAATTGGATTGTATGGCACATAATCAGTTGGGATTGCATCATCATCTTCGCGTGGTCTTCGAGGAGTTGAGTCAGTGGATGGACGACGCCTTCTCGGTCTGGGAGCAACATCATCTTCACTACTTTCGGGACGCTGCGGGCCATTATTACTGCGGCGAGAGGGTTTTCTGACTTCCCCACTCGAACTTTCCCAATCATCAACTTGCCTAGATGAAGAACCCCAATTTTCTTCTTCAGAGCTTTCAGAAGGGCGATTTACAGGACGACCAGAAGTCCGCCGACGCGTTTTGTCAGTTGGAGCCTGTCTTTCACTACTGCTACTGCTGTTACGGCGTTCTGTACGACGGGGGGGTTGCTCCTCGTAATAGTCATCACGTGTTGAAATCTCATCCCTACTACCCCGAATTCGGGGACGCACGGGGCGATCCTCTTCTTCATAAGGTAGTGGATCTAAGTCTGCATCCATCTCAGCTTGATACTTTCTGCGATCATTGTACGAATAGCGATCGCTAACTGGTCGATCTTCGTCCACAATCGGAGTGTTGCGCTTTGCTTGCTGGGTAGCTATACTCCGCAGGCGAATACTTTCAACTGCAAAAAATACAGTTGTGCCAACTAAAAGTAATTGACCAAATTGTAGAATTGGGTCTAGCCGCCATCCTTGAAACACGAGAATAAAGCCGCAAAGCAAGCCGACTGCCGCAAAAAAGATATCTTGATCCCGTGACAATTCTGGACGCACAGTGCGGAGAAAATACAGTGCTGCCCCAGCCACAGCCAGGAAAATTCCTAGAATACTGGCTGAGTTTGCTCCAAAATTTACCTGAGCCAGAAAACTGGCTGAGTTCAGCCCAAAATTTATCATTGCTGTTTTCCCAATATCAAATCTATGTTAGCGAGTCACAATTAAAATCACTACTGTAATTAGTCACGAAATATTGAAGCTTCAAAGCCTCTGGCAAAGAAGCTCTGAAGCTATTCACCGAAAAGTAAAAACACATACTTCTGTCATCTACAACCGCCACCAGCCGCAGAAATTGCTGCTTTTAGTGCAATTAAGTAGATAGCTGACAGACATTTGATTACGAGAGTTAAATTAACTCTCATAAGCATTATGAACGCTGAATTTTATCCTTTTGGCTAATGAAAATTAGACCAACTGTAACAGGTACTACCACAATTGCAGCACCCCAAGCCAGACTCCAAAGAAAATTTGCTAAAGAAGGCGTCATACTTCTAAACCTTTTTTTACACACTTCATCCTAATTTTAATAGTGTATTACTTTCTTGAGAAGCCTCTAACTCCGAACTGCCAAACTTGGTAACTGCTGTGAGGGAGTTTGCTTTTCTATTCCAGAAGGAAATGGCAGCATTTGGTTAAAATAATGATGAGAGTGCTTTACAAAGCTTCAAACTATTGTTGTAGCGATGTCTACGACGGGCTACGCCTACACAAAGCCAGGCTTGCCCTTGCCCAAGTTTTTTCTTTCTGTACAGATAGATAGTAGCTGAAACCGATGACTGGTGTTAACCTGACTGCTTGGATTCTTGGCCCTGTATTAGGGGTGATGACATTTTTATTTATATTTCGTATCATTCTCACTTGGTATCCGCAAGTGGATCTGAATCGTTTGCCTTTTAATTTAATATCTTGGCCCACTGAGCCATTTTTAATCCCGCTGCGAAAGCTAGTGCAACCTATAGGGGGAGTAGACATTACACCGATTATTTGGGTTGGTATCTTCAGCCTGCTGCGAGAAATCCTACTAGGTCAACAAGGATTGCTGACTATGCTATCTCGTGTGAATTAGGGATGGGGTATTGAAAAGAGGCAGAGGAACAGGGTGCGGGGGGCGGAGGGGAAAATTCTTCTCCTCTGCTCCCCCCAGTCCCCTAACCGTTCATTTCCTGCACAAAATTTGTATAGACTTTACCCTGCAAAAACTGTGGAGTTTCCATAATTTTTTGATGAAACCCGATGGTAGTGGGTAGTCCAGTGATGGCACATTCCCGCAGTGCGCGTTTCATCCGGTTAATAGCAGTGGGTCGGTCTGGGGCCCAAACAATTAACTTGCCAATCAAGGAATCGTAGTAAGGCGGGATTTGGTAATCTGTGTAAACGTGAGAATCAATCCGAACACCAGGGCCGCCAGGGGGAAGATAGCCGCTGATCCGTCCAGGAGAAGGGCGAAAGTCATGATCGGGGTCTTCAGCGTTGATTCGGCATTCGATCGAATGGCCTCGTAATACTACTTGGTCTTGGGTGAGATTGAGTCTTTCCCCTTGGGCAATGCGGATTTGTTCAGCAACTAAATCTATCCCCGTAATCATCTCTGTCACAGGGTGTTCTACTTGAATCCGGGTGTTCATTTCCATAAAGTAGAATTTACCGGATCTATCCAAGAGAAACTCGATAGTACCTGCACCACTGTAATTAATGAATTGGGCAGCTTTAACAGCAGCTTGTCCCATCTTCTCACGTAGGTCTTGGTCGAGAGCCGGACTAGGAGCTTCTTCTAGTAGCTTTTGATTCCGGCGCTGAATTGAGCAATCGCGTTCACCCAAGTGAATGACATTACCATAGTTATCCGCCAAAATTTGAAATTCGATGTGGCGGGGACGTTCAATAAATTTTTCGATGTAAACGCCAGAATTACCAAAAGCTGCTCCTGCTTCCCCTTGGGCTGCGAGAAAAAGTTTCACAAACTCATCTTCAGAACGCACTAGGCGCATACCCCGTCCACCGCCACCGGCTGTAGCTTTAATCATTACTGGATAGCCCATATCCTTGGCGAATCCTAATCCTTCTTGCTCGGATTCTACCAATCCCTCACTACCTGGTACTGTCGGGACTCCAGCTTTTTGCATGGTTTCTTTGGCAGTGGATTTATCGCCCATCCGTCTCATAGCTTCTGGAGTTGGGCCGATAAAAGCAATATGATGGTCGGCACAGATTTCCGCAAACCGGGCATTTTCTGCCAAAAAGCCATAGCCTGGATGAATGGCAGTGGCATTGCGTGTCAGTGCAGCGGCAATGATATTGGGAATATTCAAATAACTTTTACTGCTAGCAGGTTCGCCAATGCAAACCGCTTCATCAGCAAGTTGGACGTGGAGAGCATTACGGTCAACGGTGGAGTGAACCGCAACTGTGGCAATCCCCATTTCTTCACAGGCGCGGAGAATGCGAAGGGCGATTTCTCCCCGATTGGCAATTAATATTTTGTCAAACTTCATTTTTTAGTTTCGATATCATTACCAGTAGATTGACATTTTCTCTGATCCAACTTGAAACAACGCTTCCGCATTATTTCAAATTATTGCAGGAGATTCGCCACCCTGATTTTAAGCAAACGTAAGATTGCAGGCTTGTTGCCTTTAAGGGTCTTACTACACTAACAACATTGCTGCTGTAAGTCTTGGCTAGACTACCAAGCTGGGCTTTTGCAATTGCTTACGGCGGGCGGGTACGCGATGGCTACGCCCGCCGCAGGCATCGCACCGCGCCGAACACAGTCGCTCTACCCTTTTTAATATCACTTGTGCAGCTGCTAGATTTCTGTCAGTCTGATACCGCCTTGAAAAAATTTATATTTTTGAGCAACTGAATTTAGATATCACCTTACTATAATTATTTTCTTATGCTATAGTCTATCTTTAGACAAACCATGCGGATGTGGCGGAATTGGTATACGCGCACGCTTGAGGTGCGTGTGGCTTTGCCTTGCGAGTTCGAGTCTCGCCATCCGCATTTTAGCTTGTCTAACCATAGGGTCAATAGTCAAGGATCAAAAAATCTCAGACTATTGACCCTTAAATATAAGTTTTAGTTAGTATTCTAGTGATTGTCTGAAGTAATGAAGTGTTACTAGATACTAGTCAAGTTTGCATTGTCAAAGTACTAGTACCGCAAGGCGGAATTAAAAATTAAAAATTAAAAATGAATACAGCGTAAGCGTTTCATTGATTTTGAATGGGTGGTTTATTTACGTCGTGTTGTACTAGTTTTTTGTAAGAAGTATTCAGGAGTCAGAATGGGCTAAACCTTAGCTATCCGCTAACAGGGTTGAATTCTGTACGACTGGATAATGAATATTGGTTAAAAGCGAGTGGAGTAGTGGGCGAAACTACTATTAAATATTCTCGCATTAAAACTCAATCCCTTTATGGGTGGAGTTTTCTGAATTTTGAATTCTGTATTCTAACTCCTGATTTATGCTTTTATAGAGATACGTGAAGTTTTGTAAAAAGCATTGACTATTACTTTTACGCCCACAAACAACCTAACAGTGCCACCAGCTTGGCATCGCCTGGCTCCGATTTGGCAAGGAGGGGAGGAAATAATTCAACAAAGTTTGGCTCACACTCAGCTAGCACCTGCTTGGCAACTAATGCTTTTGGGTGACGGCTCCCCAACACGTCACTTAGAATTGCTCACGGGTGAGCCTGTAGAAGTAGATGTTATTGATATGTCATTGATTGGTATGGACTTGGATGCTGCTCCTGAGTTAATCCAAGCTGTCCCAGGGCCTCGATTGCGACGACAAGTATGGCTACGTACTGTTTCTGGTCAGAGATTAGCCTATGCTACTTCATGGTGGGAAGCCAGTCATATTGATGAGTATTTGCAAAACCGTTCATTACCAATTTGGGCAAGTTTAGCTCGTCTTCGCACAGAGTTGTATCGCGATGTTCGAGGGATTTACTACGGTGACTCATCAGCACTACAGTCTGGTTTTGACGTAACTGGGCCTTTTTGGGGCCGCCACTACTTGTTTTGGCATCATGGACAGCCATTGACTTTAATTTATGAAGTTTTTTCGCCTTATTTAACCAAATATCTGGGGCCTATGCAGTTGAGTGCTGTTAATGTTGAGGCGTAGTATCATTTAAAACTTTTTCATCCTTGACAGTGTGCCCCAGAGCATGAGAACTTTGCACCAATTTCAATAAAACTATTGTTGTAAAGTAGGCACTATCTACAGTATTTAATTAATTTTAGATTTTTTTTATTTCTCAATAAATTACCAATTTATTCTCAGCAAAAATAACATCCACTTTGTATCATTTTGATGCAAATTCCCAAAAACGATGGTTTAACGACATATCTAACTTGGAAGATTGGTAATCGATGCGAAATGTCGAACACTGAATTGATCGTGGTTAGATAAAGTTAATACAACGGGTGGAAACTCTGTAAATAGAACGTGGTGGTGTGGATTGCTGATAACTTGCAGCAATGCCCAAGTTAGTTATATCCTCGAAGTGCTTGAAATGACGGATGTGAACTTTTGGAGACTTACCGATAGAGGCAACCGTTTAAAGGAAGTATCCTGCGAAATTTAAGAAAGCGTGTTAAAAAAGGTAACTAACCACGAAAGAACTGCTTTTGAAACATTCGGGAAGGTTGATTACGGAAATATCATCAATTTTTAGGATGGAAAAATTTATGCAGTTAACTACCCTAGATAACGAGAAATTTATTGGTTAATTTAACCAATCAAGCAAGTAATGAGTTTGCAAGTATGAGGTATAGGTTTCAATGGCACTACCTCTTGTGTCTGTTCGGATGAAAAAAAGTAAGAAACCATCTCTGGTGCTGACGCTCTCGGCTGCTGGGTTATTGATTGGTGCGGGGAGTGCAACATACTGGTTGTTAGCTCAGAGAGGGCTATCTTCTAGCGATTTGCTAGTAGGTGCAAATATTATTCCTGGTGATGCCCTGTTTGCGGTTTCTTTAACAACAGATCCCCAGCAGTGGCAGAAGTTGCGGCAGTTTGGGACAAGAGAAACCCAAGCAGAACTGGACAAAAATTTAGTCCAGTTACGCGATCGCTTTCTGACTAATAATGGTTATGACTTCCAAAAAGATATCGCTCCTTGGGTGGGCAATGACGTTACCATCGCAATCCTTGCTCCAGCAATCGGGAGTAAACCTGCACCCAAACCAGTTACTACCAACCAAGATGCTGGTAGCGATCAGCAGTCGATGGTAATGGTATTGCCAGTAAAAAACCCAGAAATCGCCAAAAGTATTTTGGCACAACCCAAAACCCTTAAACAAGGCAAATGGATTGACCGTACTTATCAAGGGTTCGCCATCAAACAAAGTGAGGGACAAGTAGGGGAAAACTTCTCAGCCGCATTACTAGATGGGCGTTTTTTAGTTATAACTGATAATCCTAAAGCTACAGAAAGAGCGATCGATGCCTACAAAAATAAAACATCCTTGGCGACAACAGGAGGCTTTACCGATAATTTCCCAAAAATTGCCGATTACCAACCCTTTGCCCAGTTTTATGTAAATGTGCCAACAGCAGCCAAAATAGCCGCAGCCTCTCCAAATCGCCCTTTACCTGCTCAAGTTTTGGCTCAACTGCAAAATAACCAAGGTTTAGCGGGGACAATTACCTTAGAGTCAGAAGGAATCCGCTTCAAGGGCGTTTCTTGGTTAAACCCAAATAGTCAAAGAGTGCTGGCGGTGGAAAATAAAGCTGGCAAAATGCAAAGCCGCCTACCAGCCGAAACCTTAATGATGCTTTCGGGGGGAAACTTACAGCGGTTGTGGGGAGACTATGTTTTAACATCCCAGGGAAATCCTCTCTCGCCGATCGCACCAGAACAGCTACGAGGTGGTGTAAAATCTCTTACCAATCTTGATTTAGATAAGGATTTACTCAGTTGGATGAAAGGTGAATTTTCACTATCAGTGATTCCGACTACCCCAAAAGCAGGTTCACCTGATGATTTTCGTTCTGGCTTAGTGTTTATGGTAGAGGGAAGTAATCGCAACTCAGCTGAAGCATCCTTAAAACAGCTTGATGATGTGATGAGAAATCAATACCAGTTCCAAGTTCAACCGGGGAAAGTCGCTGGACAACCCGTTGTTAACTGGATTTCACCTTATGGTACTTTAACTGCTACCCACGGTTGGTTAGATGGAGATGTCGCCTTCTTGGTAGTGGGCGCTCCGATTACGGATAAAATTGTTCCTAAACCCAACAACACACTAGCTAACACTCTTCCCTTCCAACAAACAGTTCCTACAGAACCAAATCCGACAAATGGTCAATTTTTCCTGGATGTGGAAAAAACTGTGAAAAATTTTCCATTACCAACTCTAATTCCCAATCAACAAACTTTGCTAGATGCAACGCGCTCAATTGGGATGACATCTGCTGTCAGCGACAGTCGCAGTAACACCTACGACACTTTTATCGCACTCAAAAAAGTTACTAATGCGACTGCTTTGCCTACTCCAGAGAGTAGATAGGGGATTGGGGAGTAGGCAGGGGGCAGGGAGCAGGGAGCAAGGGAGAAAAGTTTTCCCCTCCGCACCCCGCCCCTCTGCCTCTTTTCCAATGCCCCATTCTCTATTTCCCTTTAACCATATAGGATCAAAACAGTCAGAATCGATATTTTAAATTATCCACGGAGAGAAGACTTTATGAATCTGGTTATACTCCAGAATTGGCTGGACAATGCCTCCTTTGCCATATTATTCCTGACAATGCTGGTGTATTGGGGAGGAGCGGCTTTTCCGAATCTGCCTTATCTAGCCGCTTTGGGGACAGCGGGGATGGCGATCGCAAATTTGTGTATAGCTACTCTATTGGGTGCAAGATGGATCGAAGCTGGTTACTTTCCCTTAAGTAATCTCTATGAATCTCTGTTTTTCTTAACTTGGGGAATTACCGCAGTCCATCTGATTGCTGAAAATAGTAGCCGTAGCCGCTTAGTAGGAGTTGCTACAGCTCCGGTGGCAATGGCGATCGCAGCTTTTGCTACCATGACACTACCATCCCAGATGCAGGCGTCAGAACCTTTAGTACCTGCCTTAAAGTCAAATTGGCTGATGATGCATGTCAGCGTGATGATGTTGAGTTATTCTGCTTTGATGGTGGGTTCGTTATTAGCGATCGCTTTTTTAATTGTTACTCGCGGTCAAAACATCCAATTACAAGGCAGTTCTGTTGGTACTGGCGGCTATCGCAGCAATGGCTACCGTTTGCACAAAGCCACTGAACTAATTTCTCAACCATCAGCCCCCACTGTCGAAAATAATGGCTTTGCTCGTTTTGAAAGTAGTAGCAACGGCAACGCGAACACCGCTGTTTTGGGTTTAGTCACAACAACCCCAATCCAAAATCCAAAATCCGAAATTCAAAATTCTGAACCCCTTTCACCCCAACGCCTTAGCCTTGCTGAAACCCTCGACAACATCAGCTATCGCATCATTGGACTAGGATTTCCCCTGCTGACAATTGGCATCATTGCCGGTGGTGTTTGGGCTAACGAAGCCTGGGGTTCTTACTGGAGTTGGGACCCGAAAGAAACTTGGGCATTAATCACCTGGTTAGTGTTCGCAGCCTACCTTCACGCCAGAATTACTCGCGGTTGGCAAGGGCGCAGTCCTGCAATTTTAGCCTCCGCCGGCTTGCTTGTCGTTTGGGTTTGCTATCTCGGTGTGAATCTTTTGGGTAAAGGTCTGCATTCTTACGGTTGGTTTTTCTAATACAGTGATTCCATACACTCTGACCTTACTTCCCTTTGAGGAGAGTTTTAAATCTTACCCCTTCCTTTGTAAGGAAGGGGTTGGGGATTAGGTCTGTATTGGACTCAACTGAAAACCGCCATAACCTTAAAATCATTATTTTATTTCGGATGAACTGTTATATCTATGGAAAATATAGATTTAGTGACAGGAGATTTTTATGGAAGATGGATTTGAGAGACTAAATCATGATGAAGTTGTGTCTATAGAACCAGACACTTTTAATAAGTTAAATATTGCTAAAACTTTTAAAGTCCGTGATTTGATTACAGCAATTAAGGAATATATTGGAGCAGAAGAGACAGATGAAGTAAATTTATATACCCAAGGATTAAATTGTGAAGTTTTGCAATTTAGCACTCAGGGATGGAAAAAAGGAAAAGTTAGACTTGCTTTAGAATTTTGTTCTGATGAATCTGAGTCACCACTTGATGAAATTTTTCAAAAACTCAAACAAGTGGAAAACTAATACTCAATGAAGATTTCTAAGTTCATTGATGAAACTAAGTTAACAGGATATTAACTTCAGAAAATATTTATGCTTCGAGGGTGAGTGTCTTACTCGCCCTTTTTTACTGGTATTGCTATAGTAGCGGATAACACATTTAACTAAGTGCGATCGCATCTACTATCAGTATGGGTAAAGAGTCTCAAAATCAGTTAAAACATTTTGCTGCTTTAAAATCCAGATACCAAGCAACTCAATATCAAAATTCATCACCCGCTAGTCTGTTGTATTTCATATTGCGAAAAGTTGACTTAGGAATTGAACTCAGTCACTTAGAATTTAATTGGTTGAAAGAGTATGAGCTTGTTGAGACTTTAAAAGCTATCAAACAAGAGCAGCGACATAGATTCCAAGAATTTGGAAATCTAGAATTTGAATTCTCCAAATTAAAATCTAAGTATAAAGCTACAAAGCATAACGTTTCTTGGCAATCCAGTCATCTGTATTTCATACTTTTGAAACTTGAGTCAGGAAATTTCCTCACTGATTTAGATGTTAAATGGCTGAGAGCAAATGGTTTAGATGAGACGAATCAAATTGCTCAAGAGGTAAACCGATTTATTCAACTGAAATCTAAGTACAAAGCTACTGACGAACTAGAAGCACTTACTCCTGATAATCCTTTCCGAAAAGCAGCGTTAGAATTGCTGTACAATTTGCAACCAAACTTACAAGTCACTCAAAATAAAGACGAGGAAGATAGGGAATTACTTATGCGATTGGCACCACTTTACCAACAAGACCGCGGACAGGCGATACAAGAAGGAGAACAACGGGGACTCCAAACAGGAATTCAGCAGGGAGAACGCTTATAGCGGTTCCCATTCAGATGAGGTACAACATTACATCGCAAGGTGTAGGGGCACGGCATGCCGTGCCCCTACGGCTGTACCTTACTAGGTCGGGAAACGCTATAGTAGTGGAAAACTTGCTCGAAGTTCGCTTTGGTGAAATAGATAATGAGCTTCAAGCAATTATTGAACCTTTATTATTGTTACCACCAGAAGAGTTTACGCCTTTACTGTTGCAGTTGTCTCGTGAAGAATTAATTCATCGGTTTTGCTAGTGTTTATCACATATCCTTGAATGAGTTTTATTTTGTCATGCTAATTGCATTTATAATCGGTCTTTTTTGGTGGTTAATATACATAAATTAAAATTTTTACCGATTATTCTTGCTAAGACTGTGATACATTTTTAGATTACCGACTTATTGAATAAGTTGGTAATCTTATTGTTAAGCTGTTGTAGCGATCGCTACAACAGTGTAAAATGTTTCATCTAGTGTTGTATTAAGCAGACAAGGACGATCGCTGATGTATGATATGGCAACTTAATATAAATGAAAACATGGATTTTCTGACAATTCTAGGATTAGCTGCCGCCACAATAACCACAATCTCTTTTTTGCCACAGATGCTTAAAACTTGGCAAACAAAATCAGCAAAAGATGTTTCTTTAGTGACACTAATTACATTCATAACTGGTATCTTTTTGTGGTTAATTTATGGAATTTATCTACAATCTTTACCAATTATTCTTGCCAACAGCGTAACATTGGTTTTTAACTTAATAATTCTATGGCTTAAAATTAAATATAGATAATCCGGCTCATAACTAAGACCTCTGACACCATAAAAAGTATATATTCTGTTAGTAACAGTAAAAATAATTGCCAACTGCCTTTGTATACTCTTTGTCTAAGTGTATTAATTACGAATTACAAATTATGAATTATTATGTCTGTATTTGACTCTGAACGTCTTCTATTTAACCCCACTACCCAAGATAACAACGCTATTCCCATAATCTTCGCCTTTCCCAACGAGTACAGCGTAGGTATAACTAGTCTCGGCTATCAGGTAGTGTGGGCAACTTTTGCAATGCGTGATGATGTGCAGGTGAGTCGCCTGTTTACCGATATTCACGAACAACTCCCTAGAACACCGGAAATTATGGGATTTTCGATTTCTTGGGAACTGGATTATGTGAATATTTTAAATTTGCTGGAATCTTTAGAAATTCCCATTCGAGGAACCTCTCGTGATGATTCTCATCCGATAATCTTTGGTGGTGGCCCCGTTCTCACTGCGAACCCCGAACCTTTTGCAGATTTTTTTGATGTCGTTTTACTGGGGGATGGCGAAACCCTGTTAGGGAATTTTATTGAGGCTTACAAAGAAGTCAGAAATGCCTCAAGACAAACTCAACTAAAAAGACTTGCACAAATACCAGGAATTTATGTACCCAGTTTATATGAGGTGGAATATCACACCAGAGATGGTGAAGTAAAGTCTATTAAACCAATTTCTCCCGAAATTCCCGCAGTGGTGCAAAAGCAAACTTATCGGGGAAATACGTTATCAGCGTCAACTGTAGTCACCGAAAAAGCAGCATGGGAAAATATTTACATGGTGGAAGTGGTGAGAAGTTGTCCAGAAATGTGCCGCTTTTGTTTGGCGAGTTATCTCACACTGCCTTTTAGAACAGCGAGTCTGGAAGATTCATTAATTCCAGCGATCGCCAAAGGTTTAGAAGTCACAAACAGGTTAGGATTATTAGGAGCTTCAGTTACACAGCATCCAGAGTTTGAGGCGTTGCTAGATTATATTAGTCAGCCAAAATATGATGATGTCCGTCTCAGTATTGCCTCAGTGCGAACTAATACTGTAACAGTCCAGTTAGCCGAAACTTTGACGAAACGAGACACGCGATCGCTTACCATTGCAGTAGAGAGTGGTTCTGAGAAAATCCGGCAAATCGTCAACAAAAAGCTGCATAACGATGAAATTATCCAAGCAGCGATAAATGCCAAAGCTGGCGGATTAAAAAGCTTGAAACTCTACGGAATGGCAGGAATTCCTGGTGAAGAAGCAGAAGATTTAGAGCAAACCGTGGCGATGATGCGTAATATCAAAAAAGCTGCGCCGGGATTGCGCTTAACATACGGATGTAGCACCTTTGTACCCAAAGCACACACACCATTTCAATGGTTTGGGGTGAATCGTCAAGCCGAAAAGCGGTTGCTGTTTTTGCAAAAACAGCTAAAACCCCAGGGAATAGAGTTTCGCCCAGAAAGCTATAATTGGTCGATTATACAGGCTTTGTTATCGAGAGGCGATCGCAGAGTGTCCCAACTTCTCGAACTTACTCGTGACTTTGGCGATTCCTTAGGTAGCTACAAACGTGCTTTCAAACAACTCAAAGGACAAATCCCCGATTTAGATTTCTATGTCCACGCCGAATGGTCAACAGAACAAGTATTACCCTGGAGCCACTTGCAAGGGCCTCTGCCACAGTCTACACTACTAAAGCATTTGGCTGATGCTAAAAGTTATATCAATCCATCCCCAAAAGAATTACAGCCAGTATTGGGGACTAGGGACTAGGGACTGGGGAATAGAAACTAGGAATTAAAAGTTAATACCCAGTACCCAATACCCAATACCCAGTACCCAATACCCAGTACCCATGAATTGATGCAAAACACAGCTGAGTATTACTGCGCCTATTGCGGCGAACCGAACTTAACTTTTATTGATTTGAGTGCTGGAGGACAGCAATCTTACGTTGAAGATTGTCAAGTTTGTTGTAACCCAAATATTTTGTACGTTCGGGTTGACGAAGATACCCTAGATATCGAAATTGATACCGAATCCGAAAGTTGAATTTTAGGTTTTTCTTTCCATGCTGCACTTTAAACATTCCTCAGTAATTAATGCCTTACCAGAAGTAGTTTGGAAATTTCATGAAAGGCCAGATATTTTACAACTGTTAAATCCACCTTGGCAGCCAGTTCAAGTAGTTCGTCGTGAAGGAGGGTTAAACGTGGGTGCTATCACAGAATTTCGCCTGTTTCTCGGCCCACTACCCTTAACTTGGTTAGCGCGTCATACTGAATGCGAAAAATATCGTCTGTTTACCGACGAACAGATATCTGGTCCCTTTGAATCTTGGGTACATCGACATGAATTTGAACCGGAAGCTGGCAAAACTAGGATGACTGATGCCATTTCCTTCTGTATGCCTGGTGGAGGAACAGTTGAATTTGTTAGTGGTTGGTTGGTGCAAGTGCAATTAGAAGCAATGTTTCGCTATCGCCATTATGTGACCAAACGAGAATGTGAGTCACAATAGCAACTTGGGTTAATAGCAAAATTAATTATCCTGATTCTTCAAACCTTGCCGCGAAATCCACTTTATCAAACCAGGAAACAAGCGATACAAAGCTTGTGAGAAATTCGCCGAACCAACCATCACTTTTGACTTTTTATTCTTGACAGCATCCCAGATAGCATTTGCCACATCTTCAGGCTTTTCCACTACCGGAGTTTTCAGCACATTTTCAAGCTGTAGACGGCGAGTTTGAGTATCTTGCTCATCCTTGCCCCGAAAAACTGCTCGTTCCATTAAAGTACTCTTAATTAAATTCGGATAAATCCCACAAACATGAATACCTTTTGGCTGTAGTTCTACTTGTAGGGCTTCCGTTAACCCAGTCACGCCAAACTTACTAGTACAGTAGGGAACTAAGTAAGCACTTGGCACTTTACCACCGATGGAACTTAAATTAACTATAGTTCCACTTCGACGCTGGAGAAAATGAGGCAAAAGGGCATTAATAGTGTGGATATATCCCCATAAATTAGTATCTATAATTTGATGCCAATCACTCAAAGAAAACTGCTCTACTGGCCCCGATGCAAAGATGCCCGCATTGTTTATCAGCACGTCAATATAATCATAATTTTCTAATGCCTTTTGCATTAATGTATTTACCTGAGATGAGTCAGTGACATCGCAAGTAACCGTTAATGGTGCTGCACAGCCAATGCTTTGCACCTCCTGCGCTAAGGTTTCCAAGCCATCAGCACTACGAGCTGCAAGTACCAGGTCATATCCTTGCCGCGCAAATAAAAGAGCCGTTGCTTTGCCAATGCCTTCAGAAGCACCTGTAATCAGTACCGTAGGAGCCATAATTTAAGTTTTAAAAACCTATTTACTGTTTATTAGTTTGGATAATAAAGCTCCAGAAACCTTCTAACTTTCGTTAGATTTTTGATTACATCCAAAATAGTTTTTTAGTGAGATTACAAGTTCTGACTAGCAAGTGTTTCGTAAAAATACCTCTGGTCTATAGGCTAATAAAAGCTATTATTGAACTTTTGTTAGATAAATATTTCTTAAACTCTTTAAAATCTCATTCTTTAGAGTTGCTTCTACTTTGAAACTAGAGATAGATAGCGCTCAATAGGTAAGTTAAGTAATATGAACTAAGTAATTAGCTTCTTAAGGTAACTTAACAATGGCACTTTATCCTAGTGATAAAACTGAGACTGCATACAATGGCAAAGACCGCAATGCTGGTGATCTTGGGCTAACTCCTCAGTCTGAACTTTGGAACGGTCGCTTGGCTATGATCGGTTTTCTAGCTTACTTACTGTGGGATCTCAATGGTTATAGCGTAGTGCGGGACGTACTTCATCTCATTTCCTAAACTCCCCGCTAATTATTGACCATCTTTGTTGGAGGCTGAGATTGTATCCCAAGTATCGAAGATAAGACACTGGTTATAGTAAATACTAACTTTTCCAGTGCCTTTACTTATATCACCTAACCTTCCAACCGAAAACAGTTTTTAGAATAGCAGTTGCTTGTGTAATACTAGTTAAAGTATCTTAATATTTCTACATACTTTTGAGTATTGGCATTGTCCAGTGTAAAACATTGACCACTAACAGATTTTATCGGTTAGTTGTTTTTGTAATAACTATATTTTTGGAATTTTTATCTGAATGCTAGGCGGACTAAAAGCGTGATCCAGTTAGAACAACCACCCAGTCATCAAACAAAACTGACTCCAATAGTGAGAACTAAATCTCAGTTTAAGGGACTTTTCATTGCTATTATCATTGTTACTGCATGGGTTATTAGCTTGAGTTTATTACTTCCCCTTGACATCTCCAAATCAAAACTTTGGGTGCTATTGCCTAGCATAGCTTGGCAAACATTTTTATATACGGGATTATTTATTACATCTCATGATGCTATGCATGGGGTAGTGTTTCCCCAAAACAGCAAAATTAATCATTTTATTGGAACATTGACCCTATCTCTTTATGGTCTTTTACCCTATCAAAAATTATTAAAAAAGCATTGGTTACACCACAACAATCCAGCAACTCAAAGAGATCCCGATTTTCATAATGGTAAACACAAAAATTTCCTTGCTTGGTATCTACATTTTATGAAAGGTTACTGGAGTTGGGGACAAATAATTGCCCTCATGATTATTTATAATTTTGTTAAAAATATACTCCATATCCCCAGTGATAATCTAAATTACTTTTGGGTGTTTCCTTCACTTTTAAGTTCATTCCAATTATTTTATTTTGGTACTTTCCTTCCACATAGCGAACCAAAAGGAGGCTATATTCAGCCTCATTCTGCCCAAACGATTAGCCGTCCAATTTGGTGGTCATTTATCACATGCTATCATTTCGGCTATCACGAGGAACATCACGAATATCCCCATTTTCCTTGGTGGCAGTTACCAGAAATTTATAAAGCAAAATAGCTCTTGTTTATCTAATAAATAAGTGGGCGTGAATAATTAAAGGTTTCAGCCTTTAAAATAAGTCTGGGGCTGCTTACTAAAAGCAAATTTATTCTGCTTATGCCAATTAATGATTCTCGTCTTGTCACCTATAGCCCTGCTTATACAATCGTTCCCACTTACGAGTGCTTTAATCGCTGTAGCTACTGTAACTTTCGCAGCGAACCGGGTAAAAGTCCCTGGATGAGTCTTTCAGATGCAGACAGTATTTTAAAACCACTTCAAAGTGAAAAAGTCTGTGAAATTCTCATACTTAGTGGTGAAGTACATCCCCATTCACCAAAGCGTCAGATGTGGTTTCAGCGGATTTATGATTTGTGTGAATTAGCGCTTTCAATGGGGTTTTTACCACACACAAATGCGGGGCCACTGAGTTTTGAGGAAATGCAAAAGCTCAAGCGTGTAAATGTTTCGATGGGGCTGATGTTGGAACAGTTAACGCCAGCATTGTTAAAGAGTGTACATCGCCACGCACCGAGTAAATTACCAGAAGTTCGTTTACAGCAATTGCAATGGGCGGGAGAGTTACAGATTCCTTTTACAACTGGATTACTGTTGGGAATTGGGGAAACTGTAGATGATTGGTGGGAAACCTTGGAAGCTATATCTGATATGCACCAACGTTACCATCACATTCAAGAAGTTATCCTGCAACCTCATAGTCCAGGATATCAACAAACCTTTGATGCACCACCTTTTGACCCTCATCAGTTACCAGAAGTAATTTGTAGGGCGCGTCAGATTTTACCGCCAGATATTACGATTCAAATTCCGCCAAATTTAATTCCAGATGACCGATGGTTACTCGCTTGTATCGAAGCTGGTGCAAGAGATTTGGGTGGAATTGGGCCAAAAGATGAAGTTAATCCCGATTATCCTCATGTTCAGGAACAGGCATTAAGAGAAATTTTACAGCCTGCGGGGTGGGAATTAGTGCCGCGATCGCCAGTTTATCCGCAATTTGATAGCTGGTTGTCGGGGGAATTACAAACAGCTGTGAAGCGATCGCGGAATACTATGTTATTGGTTTAATAATTTGCTACTAACTTGGGCAAAACTGTACTTAGTTTAGCTTGTGAAGTTGCTCAAGAAGGCGCGATCGCGTCAAAATAAGAGTTAAGACGCTGTAATCTAACTTAACAATGACCATAACGCAGCTTGGGCAAATTTCCCCTCAACCAACACCGCCAAATGAGCAGGAATATGAATATGATTTGGTAATTGTCGGAGGTGGGATTATTGGATTAACTCTAGCCTCTGCTTTAAAAGATTCTGGCTTGAGTGTCTTGCTAATTGAAGCGAAAGTGGCATCAGCGGCGGTAGCCAAGGGACAAGCTTATGCAGTTCACAAACTTTCGTCGCTAATTTATGAAGGTATTGGCGTTTGGGAGAAAATGTTGCCTCAAATCGCTAAATATTGCCGAGTCCGTCTTTCTGATGCCGATTATCCCAATGTGGTGGAATTTACCACAGATGATATAAATACAGCAGAATTGGGTTATGTGGCAGAACACCAAGCGCTATTGCAGCCGTTGCAAGATTTCGTCCAAGATTGCCCAAATGTGACTTATTTCTGTCCGGCGGAAGTGGTAAATACGCAATACCAGCAGAATATAGTCGCCATCGATATAAAAGTTGCCGATCAGCTAAGGACAGTTCGCAGCAAATTAGTTGTCGCAGCAGATGGATCGCGATCGCCAATTCGGCAAGCTGCTGGCATTAAAACTTCCGGCTGGAAATATTGGCAATCTTGCATTGTGGCATTTGTCAAACCAGAAAAACCCCACAATAACACCGCTTACGAGAGATTTTGGTCTAGCGGGCCCTTTGCGATTTTACCTTTACCGGGGAACCGTTGCCGCATTGTCTGGACAGCGCCCCATGAAGAAGCAAAAGCTTTGTGTGCTTTAAATGATGAGCAATTTTTGGCAGAACTAAGCCACCGCTATGGCGATCAGATGGGGAAACTGGAATTACTAGGCGATCGCTTTGTTTTTCAAGTACAACTCATGCAAAGCGATCGCTACGTTCTCCCCCGACTAGCATTAATTGGTGATGCGGCGCACAATTGCCATCCCGTCGGCGGACAAGGTTTAAATTTAGGTATTCGGGATGCAGCGGCTTTGGCGCAAGTAATTCAAGCAGCGCACAAGGCGGGTAAAGATATTGGCGATATTCAGATTCTCAAAGGTTATGAACGCTGGCGCAAGCTAGAGAATCTGACAATTTTAGGTTTCACCGATTTATTAGATCGGATGTTTTCTAATAATTTCTTCCCTGTGGTAGTAGTTCGTCGTCTGGGTTTATGGTTTTTACAGCGAGTACCTGTATTAAAAGTATTTATGCTCAAATTGATGATTGGCTTGAAGGGACGGACTCCAGAATTAGCAAAACGATAAACTCCTTTGGGGAATTCAAATTTGCTTTCGTCTAAATCAAAACACTTAGATACCCGACTTCTCTAATAAGTTGGGTATCTGCTTATTCACCACTGATTTAGGATTGCTATATTTCATAACCGTTTATCTTATATCCAATACCATAAAAGTACACCAATCTAATTATTCTTTTGCCAATAGTAATTATTAGAATTATCAATAGTACTAATTGTTAATTCTTTGCAGAAATAGTATTTACTATAATTTAATACTTGCGACATAACCTGATGCTTTGATAAGTCAAATTAGGAAGAGACTTTCTGATTTGCAAATTTTAAAGTTAACAAGACCATCTTGCTAACTTTAAATTTACTTATCAATGTCATTTAAATATCGCAATCAAATTTGTCACCATTTCATATATAGATTGGGAGTTATCATGGCAAAATATCTACTAGCTTCTGCTGGGGGAGTGTGCTTTTTATGGTTAATTACTGGCTTATCACCAGTACAAGCCCTGCCTAGTTTAGAGATTGAAAATAAAAATGCAGCAATTTCTCAAGATATTGAAAGCCATGAAAAAGTTTATTTTAACAAAAGCAATTTAGCCAATGCTATTTCTGATGAATTACCGATATCTAATGAAAGCCAAAAAAATTTAGAGGTAGATTCTGCTAATAATTCTTTACAGGTAATCACACCACAATCGACAAATTCATCTCAAGCATCAGACAAACTTGCACAAGTAACATCCGTATCCCAATTGTCTGATGTACAGCCGACAGATTGGGCTTTTCAAGCACTACAATCTTTAGTTGAGCGCTATGGTTGTATCGCAGGTTATCCCAATGAAACCTATCGCGGTAATCGAGCGATGACTCGCTATGAATTTGCGGCTGGCTTAAATGCTTGTTTATCTCGAATCAATGAACTAATTACGACATCAACTGCTGATTTGGTCAAAAAAGAGGATTTAGCCAAGTTACAGAAACTACAAGAACAATTTGCTGCGGAATTGGTAACATTACGGGGTCGAGTAGATGCTGTAGAAGAACGTGCAGCAAAACTAGAAGCAAATCAGTTTTCTACTACTACCAAACTTAATGGTGAGGCAATTATTGCTGGTATTGGTGCTACTGGCGGCGCTCCCAATCAGAGCGATCCGAACTTCATGCTAGTAAATAGAGTGCGGTTAAATCTCACCACTAGCTTTACTGGTAAAGATTCATTAATTACTGGATTGCAAGCCTATAACTTTTTGGGTGGAACCGATGGACAGGGTAGCTTACAACAAAGTTTAGGATTAGCTTCACCGCTTTTAAGTGCAAGTAGCGCTCGTACCAGTTTTGAGCCGCAATTTCCGGGGATAAATGTCAATACTTTGTCGGGTGTTGGCGCAAACAGCGTTCAGCTTTACAAATTGCTGTATATTTTTCCCGTCGCTAATAAATTAACCTTGTTTGCGGGAACTGCGGCGGAAACATCAGATGCTTTCCCAGCAATTACGCCTTTTTATGGTGAAGGACAAGAATCAATTTCTCGTTTTGGCAACTTGAATCCTGTACTACGGGTTTCTGGTGGAACTTCGGGTACTGGTTTAGCATCGGCGGCAGGATTTATTTTTAATATTTCGCCAAATTTGGATTTAAGAGCTTTATACGGCAGTGTAAATGCCAATTTACCCGAAAAATCTGCGACTGAGGCAGTACCAGGAGTTTCTACTACACCTTTGGGAGCAGGTTTATTTAGTGGTAGTAGTATTATTGCCACACAGTTAACCTTCAAGCCAAGTGCCGCTCTGGATATTGGTTTAAACTATGCCCACAGTTATCACGAAATCAATATTTTGGCTACAGGATTAGTTAGTAGTGATATCGGTGCTTTAGCAGGGGTTGCAACTGGAACACCGCTCACACTCAACTCTGTTGGTGGTACGGTAACATGGCGATTATCTCCCAAGATAGCCTTATCTGGCTACGGTGCAGCAATATTTGCTGATGCTGCTTCTAATACCGTGGATGCTTCCACCACCTTTACAAGTTGGATGGCGGGAATTCACTTCAAAGATTTATTCAAGTCAGGGAACACTGCTGGAATTCTTTTTGGTCAACCCCTTTTCCGTACTGATGCTAGTGGTTCGGCTCAACTTGGTGAAAATCGAGCTACTCCTTACCATTTGGAAGGGTATTATCGCGTGAAACTCAGCGATAATATCAGCATCACCCCTGGTGCTTTTATTCTATTTAACCCAGAAGGTGACAGCAGAAACGAAACAACAACTGTAGGTGTACTTCGTACTACTTTTACCTTTTAACATGAGCAGCAAAGTAGTACAAACTTACCTTTTTTGGCTGTGTTTTAATACTTTTTAAATTTGCAAAAAGTTAGCGATCGCTTGTGGTAATGGCAGAATGATTACAATCAATAAAGCCATTGCCAGTAATCCCAAAACGTCACGTTGGTTATCCAATTCAGTGACATCATTCAGTGCCGGTTCATCAATCAACGGCATAAATAATAAGATAATCGCCCACACCAAAAATTCTTCTCGTACTAAAGCCAGTAATAGCAACAACATCCGAGCAATTTGACCAATTACGAGAGCAGTTCTTTGTCCAAACATCGCATGGACAATATGACCGCCATCCAGTTGTCCTACAGGCATTAAATTTAACGCTGTGACAATTAGTCCCAGAAAACCTGCGACTGCAACTGGATGCAAGTCAAGGGCTGATTTTGCTGTTAACTGACTTCCCAAAGCTAACTTCGAGAGTATCGCCAGTAAAATTGAATACTTAGGATTCAGGGCATCAGGATTCAAAAGTCGGGTTTTTTCATTCAGGGAAACTATATCAGAATGAGCCAAGCCCCATATTAGTAATGGCAAGGTAACAATAAAACCTGCAAATGGCCCAGCAATACTAATATCAAATAAAGCTTTACGGTTGGGAATGGGACTACGCATCTGAATAAATGCACCAAAAGTTCCCAAAAAGAAAGGCACGGGAATAAAGTAAGGCAAGGTCGAGCGAATCTTGTAAAATCTCGCTGTCAAATAATGCCCAAGTTCGTGAATGCCCAAAATAGTCATCAATCCTAAAGCATAAGGTAATCCTTTGAATAGGACATTTGGGTTAGATAGAACTGTGAACAGAGAGCTAATATTCCATATAGGCGGCAGAGTAACACCAGCAATTTCCACACCGACCAAGGTAGTAGTTAGTAAAGTAGCTACGAGTAGTAAAAGTGCTAATCCTGGTCGAGTTAAGCGTTCTTGGTCGCGTCGTGGTGTATTTCTTTCTTTAGCAGCTTGAACGTTAGGAACCAGCACAAAGAAAGGTTTATCATTTAGACCTTCTTGAAAGATTAGCAAGAAGCGATCGCCAAATTGTGCTTCAATATTAGTCTTAATCTGCTGGTAAGCATTGCTGGCTTTAGTTCGCAACTGACCACGGCAAATGACAGATTGGGGTCGATACTCAATATTTTGAACGTAGTATACAGACCAAGGAAAACAATTTCGTAGTAGGGTTTCTTCTATTGGTTCAATGGGACGCACTATTGGTTCTGGGGTAGGCTGGATAGTCGGCTGCAATTCTGAGGCTTGGGGTTGGGCTTCGGTCTGTGTATCTCTTGGTACTTGACGCCCCCATTGAAACAACATCCAGTACAACACTGTGCAAACAAATATTGACCAGATGATCAGCCCTGGCGGTGGCGGTTGTTTCGCACCGTAGAACAGTGTCCATCCACTCAACAGAAATGCTGGTGTCATTAAAACCAGCCACAACAACCATACTGGTGTTCGGGTGATGTGAGCGACGCTGTGCTGCACCATTAGATAAGTAGCTAGCCCCAGCAGGAGGATAAACAGAAACCAAAATGCCATATTATCTTCAGTAATTTTGACAAAACGCCCCACCAGTAGCTTCAGCACCATAGCATTAACTACAAGGCAGACCTCAAATCCCAATTTTTTTCATAAAGGTTAACAGGGGATTGGGGACTGGGTATTGGGTATTGGGAACTGGGTATTTGGGACTGGGTATTGGGTATTGGGAAAGAAATTCTTTTAAGATTTGGTTGGTATACCAATCTCCATTCAAGTCTTACCCAGTCCCCAGTCCCCAGTCTCCAATACCCAATCTCCAGTTCAATTCTTGAGAATTTCCACACTGTAACCAGATTGTCCACAACTCCCAGTTTCGGTTCTTTGATTATGTGCCCTTTACCTCAACAACCAAGTCATACAACTAAGCCACCACGGGCTGTCTTCCTTGACGAAGTTCCTAGCGGAAGTTCTCTGCAATCGGACTTCACACAAGAGAGCATTTTTGCTTTTCCACCCAATCGGGACACATTAGGGGGAACCTCTTATCTTATTGTAAGAAATGAAGGCAATATCCTCATAGATTGCCCTGCCCTAGAGCAAACAAATCAAGATTTTTTGCAAACTCATGGAGGCGTGCGTTGGTTATTTCTCACCCATCGAGGCGCAATTGGCAAGACTGCTGAATTTCAGCAAACCTTTGGCTGCGAGGTGCTGGTTCAAGAGCAAGAAGCTTATTTATTACCAGGCTTAACAGTAACTACCTTTAGGCAAGAATTTACTCTTGATGCAGCAACACAAGTGATTTGGACACCAGGTCACTCTCCCGGCTCATCTTGTCTCTACTATAGTGAACTTGGAGGCATATTGTTTTCTGGTCGACACTTAGTTCCTAATCATCAGGGTGGAGCAGTACCATTACGGACAGCTAAGACCTTTCACTGGCCAAGACAAATTCAAAGTCTTCAATTATTGTTAAAAAGTTTTACACCAGAAACTCTGCGGTACATTTGTCCTGGAGCTAATACAGGCTTTCTCAGAGGCAAGCGAGTCATCGATCAAGCTTATCAACGCCTGGCCTCTTTGGATTTATCAACTTTGCTGCGACAGACTCTTTAAACTCAGGATTAATAAGTAATAAGTAATAAGTAAAAAGATAATCCCCATAAATAAATTTAGTGGATTTAATAAGGACATATTATTTCTCTCTACGAGACGCCAAAGGCGAACGTGCTATGCATCTCGAAATAAATGTTTTTATTTCGTTACATAAATAAATTTAGGGGCTTGTAACCATTTTTTCTTATTCTCTCTTTAGCCTTTTAACTTTTTACTTTTGCCTTGTTCGGTCACTTTGTTCTCTTCCTCATGCCCAATCCCTAATCCCCAATCCCCTAACATTTGTTAACCAAGAGATTGTCATGGGAATTATAACGTTAGCACACAGAAATTTTCGTAAAAGTTTATGAGCGCAAAAGTTGATGGAACTTTAAAGATCGCTGGGTATCAAACTATAGAAGAACTTTATTCAGGTTCTCGTACCCAAGTGTATCGGGCAATTCGGGAATGCGATCGCCTACCAGTTGTCATCAAGCTCTTAAAACGAGAATACCCAAGTTTTAGCGAATTAGTACAGTTTCGCAACCAATATGCGATCGCTAAAAATCTAGATATTGCCAACATTATCAAACCCTACAGCCTGGAAACCTATTACAATGGCTATGCCCTAGTGATGGAGGACTTTGGTGGCATTAGCTTGCGGCAGTTTACTCAAGGAAAAACACTGACATTAGAGCAATTTTTACCCATTGCTCTGCAACTGCTAGACATTTTACACCAGTTACATCAACAGCGCGTTATTCACAAAGATATTAAACCAGCCAACATCTTGATTCACCCTCCTACGAAACAAATCAAGCTGATTGACTTCAGTATTGCCTCACTATTACCACGAGAAACCCAGGAGATCCAAAGTCCTAACGGGTTGGAGGGAACGCTAGCGTATCTGTCGCCAGAACAAACTGGACGGATGAACCGGGGCATTGACTACCGCAGCGACTTTTATTCATTAGGCGTGACTTTCTTTGAACTACTAAGCGGAAAATTGCCCTTTGAATCCCATGAACCGATGGAGTTGGTGCATTGCCACATTGCGAAACTTCCACCCATTGTGTGCGATTTCAACCCCGATTTGCCCTTGATGCTGGGCGAGATTATCCGCAAACTGATGGCGAAGAATGTCGAAGACCGCTATCAGAGTACTATGGGACTTAAACATGACCTTGTTACCTGCTTAGAACAGTGGCGAGAAACAGGTAAGCACACTTGGTTTGAGTTGGGACAGCGAGATATTAGCGATCGCTTTCTTATTCCCGAAAAACTTTACGGACGCGAATCGGAAGTACAGACGTTACTGGAAGCATTTGGCCATGTTGCCAATGGTGGCTCCCAACTGATGCTGGTGGCAGGTTTCTCTGGCATTGGCAAAACCGCAGTCGTCAATGAAGTGCATAAGCCGATTATGCGCTGGAACGGCTACTTCATCAAGGGCAAATACGACCAGTTCAACCGCAACATTCCTCTGTCTGCTTTTGTCCAAGCCTTTCGTGACTTGATGGGACAGTTGCTTAGTGAAAGCGATCGCCAACTAGAGCAATGGCAGAATAAGATTTTAGCGGCAGTTGGAGATAATGGGCAACTCCTGATCGAGGTGATTCCAGAACTGGAGCAGATTATAGGTAAACAGCCTGCGAGCGCAGAATTATCGGGTAGTGCGGCACAGAACCGTTTCAATCTGCTGTTTCAAAAGTTTATTCAAGTTTTTACCACACCAGAGCATCCGTTGGTGATGTTTCTCGATGATTTACAGTGGGCAGATTCGGCATCACTTAATTTGCTGAAGCTGTTGATGTTCCAGGGGGATTGCGGCTATCTATTGATTATTGGTGCATACCGCGATAACGAAGTATTTCCAGTTCATCCACTCATATTGACCCTAGATGAGATTGAAAAGGCATCCTCCCACATCAATACTCTGACTCTATTTCCCTTGAGTAAAGCAGATGTGAATCATTTAATCGCCGATTCCCTCAGTTGTGCAACAGAACAAGCATTGCCGTTAACGGAGTTGGTTTATCAAAAAGCTAAAGGTAATCCCTTTTTCACGACTCAGTTTTTGAAAGTGCTACATGAGGATAGGCTGATTACCTTTGATTGGGAGGTAGGTTTTTGGCAGTGTGATGTGACGCAAGTAAGAGCGATCGCTATCACCGATGATGTGGTGGAATTTATGGCCCAACAGCTTCAGAAATTGCCCGATATCACTCAAAATGTTTTGAAACTGGCAGCCTGTATCGGCAATCAGTTTGATTTGGCGACATTGGCGATCGTTTCTGAAAAGTCAGAGACGGAAACCGCTTCAGACTTGTGGAAAGCATTACAAGAAGGATTTATCATTCCCATCAATGAAATTTACAAGTTTTATCAGGATTCCTCGTTGGTGATTGGTCATTTGCAAATGACCAATCACCAAGCACAAATGACGGTTTACAAATTCTTGCACGATCGCGTCCAACAAGCTGCTTATTCCCTAATTCCAGACGCACAAAAACAAATCGCTCACCTAAAAATTGGGCAACTATTACTGACTCATACGCCAGTTCCCAAACAAGACGAAAAATTGTTTGAAATTGTTAACCAACTTAATATCGGTAAATCCCTAATAGTCCATCTATCTGAGCAAATAGAACTCGCCCAACTCAATCTAAAAGCTGGACAAAAAGCCAGAGCCGCAACTGCCTATATAGCCGCATTTGAATATTGCACTATAGGTATTTCCTTGTTAGCTGAAGATATGTGGCAAAGCCAGTATGAGTTAACCTTAGCTCTCTATGAAGCTGCTACTGAAGCTGCTTACCTGAGCGGCAACTTTCAGCAGATGACACAATTAGCGGCAGTCATCATCGAACACTCTAGAAACTTGTTGGATACAGTCAAGGTTTATGAAGTTCAAATTCAAGCTGCTCAAGCTCAACATCAATTTATAGAGGCAGTGCAGATTGCCCTGAAGATTGTAGAACGTCTAGGAACGAGTTTTCCTGAGCAACCAAGTCAATTAGATATTGCACAGGCATTCGAGGCGACTAAATCGATCCTGGCAGGCAGGCAACCGTTGGACTTAATCACTCTGCCCCAGATTGCAAACCCTAACAAATTAGCAGTTATACGGATTCTTGCGGCTGTCTCTTCTGCTGCCTTTGTCGTCACTCCAGCACTCTTACCGTTTATTACCCTTGAGCAGGTAAATTTATCCGTTCAATATGGCAACACCTCATTTTCGGCAATTGGCTATGCCTACTACGGACTAATACTTTGTGGAATGGTAGGAGAGATTGACTTTGGCTATGAGTGTGCAAAACTTGCACTTTTATTGCTCGAACATTTCAATGCCAAAGAACTGAAATCCAGAGTCTATGTCGGAATTCATTGTAGTGTGTGGCATTGGAAAGAGCCGCTCAAGAACACCTTACCGTTTCTTCGGGAAGGCTACGAAGTTGGATTGGAAACGGGAGATTTAGAATCAGCTGCTATTTGCGGATTTATTTACATCTCGTACTGTTGGTTTATGGGCAAAGAACTAAGCGAACTCAGCCGACAAAGCACTGCCTTCCGAGATCAGCTGGCGCACCTTAAGCAAGAAGGTCTTACCAGTCATCTGACAGTTTTTCAGCAAGCAATTTTGAATATGATCGGCGATTCTGCTGAACCTTGGCAACTGAGTGGAAATGCCTTTAATCGAGAGGAAATTGTGCCAGCCCTCCAGCGATCGGGCGATCAGACTGCGCTGTACTATTTCTATGCCAGCCAACTGGGTCTATGTTACATGTTTGGCAAGTTCGAATTGGCGGTGTCAGCTGCGATCGCAGCTGAAAACTATATAGGTGGCGCTACAGGCTTATTCATCGTTCCGCTCTGCTACACCTATGATTCTCTAGCCCATCTGACAATCTATTCTCAGGTTTCCCAAGCACAACAGCAACACATTCTGCAACGGGTGGCTAAAAACCAGGAAAAGATGAAAAAGTGGGCTGGCCATGCTCCAGAAAATCACCTGCACAAATTTTATTTAGTTGAAGCCGATCGATACCGAGTTTTACGGCAGAAATCAGAGGCAATAGATTTCTACGATCGCGCCATTGCTCTTGCTAAAGAACACGGCTACATCCAAGAAGAAGCACTAGCCAATGAACTAGCAGCTAAATTTTATCTCGACTGGGGCAAAGAAACGATTGCTCAGTCATACATAACCCAAGCCTACTATGGCTATGCTCGTTGGGGTGCTAAAGCCAAAATCGCCGACTTGGAACGACGCTATCCCCAACTCCTTGCCCCCATCTTAGAGAAAACCCGTTCTCCCCTCTCAACTAACGAAACTATCTTCACATTGGGGAGTGTCACCTCCACCAGTTCTGCCACTTCCAATAGTAGCAGCGTCTCTGTTGCTTTAGATTTAGCCAGCATTCTTAAAGCTTCCCAAACCCTGTCTGGGGAAATTGAACTCGAAAAACTGCTTTCAACTTTGCTGCATATCGTCATTGAAAATGCAGGAGCCGATAAGTGTGTGTTCATGCTTTTAGAGTCAGATCGGTTGCTAATTCAAGCGTTAGCACAGCTTTCCTTGAGCAATATACCGAACCAGACTGCCAAAGTTGATTTTTACCCAATGTTGCTCAACCCACAGTCTATTGAAGACTCGGTTGAGGTGCCAATTAGCTTAATTAATACCGTGAAACGCAGGTTACAACCTGCTGTAATTATGAATGCTACGGTGCATCCGCAATTAATTAATGACTCGTATATTCAGCAACAACAGCCCAAGAGTCTCTTGTGCAGCCCGATTTTGCATCAGGGTAAGTTGTTGGGCATATTGTATTTAGAAAACAATTTGGCAACCGGAGTCTTTACCAGCGATCGCGTCGAACTGCTCAACTTACTTTGCGCCCAAGCAGCAATTTCTCTGGAAAATGCTCGACTTTATCAAAATTCCCAAAACCATGCTCAACAATTAGAACAATCTCTAGCCAAATTGCAGGTTAGTGAAACCAGTTTCCAAAATTTGGCGAATAATATTCCTGGGATGGTGTACCAATTCCGTCTGGCGGCTGACGGTTCAACTTCAACACCCTACGTTAGCTCTGGCTGTCTCGACTTGTATGAGTTAGAGCCAGAGTTGGTGATGGTAGGCACGCATAGCCTTTATGCGATGAATCATCCTGACGATCGCGCAGCTGTTGCCCAAGCGATCGCTTACTCTGCCCAAAACCTCGCACCGTTTGAGCTAGAATGTCGCATTATCGTGCCTTCAGGAACCGTGAAATGGGTTAGATCTACTGCTCGACCAGAGCGACAAGCCGATGGTGCAATCATCTGGGATGGGGTGATGATTGATATTAGCGATGTCTACGACGAGCTTCGCTTACGCAAACAAGCCGAAGCATCTCTAGCCAAAGAACGAGAGTTTTTGAATGTAATTATTCAAACTATTACAGATGGGATTGTTGTCTGTGATTCTCATGGCACGTTGACTTTATTCAATACAGCAACTCGTGAATTTCATGGCTTACCAGTGGAATCATTACCACCAGAACAATGGACGGAACATTTCGATCTCTATCAACTTGATGGAAAAACACCTCTATCAACTACAGAAATCCCTCTGTTTCGCGCCTTGCAAGGGGAAATAGTCGAAAATGCCGAAATGGTAATTGCGCCAAAGCATGGTTCTAAGAGAATTTTGTTAGCCAGTGGACAGGCGATCGTCGATTCTTCGGGTAACAAACTCGGTGCGGTAGTTGTGATGCGAGATATTAGCGAGGTCTATGACGACCTGCGCTTACGCAAAAAAGCAGAACTTGCCTTACAGCAAAAGTCACAAGATTTACAACAAGCATTGAATGATTTGCAAAACGCCCAATTACAAATGGTGCAGAGTGAGAAAATGTCTGCACTGGGCAATTTAGTTGCTGGTGTGGCTCATGAAATGAATAATCCTCTTGGTTTTATTGCTGCTAGTCTCAAACAAGTTAAACCTAGCATCGCTGATATTGTTGAACATCTGGCACTATATCAAGAAAGTTTACCTCACAAAAATGACAAAATCCTTAACCATGCCGAAGAAATCGACTTGGATTATAGTTTAGAAGACTTGCCCAAGATAATTGATTCCATGACTATGGCGTGCGATCGCCTGAAAAATATTAGCACTAGTCTCCGCACTTTCTCCCGTGCTGATAGAGATTATAAAGTGCCATTTAATATCCACCAAGGCATCGACAGCACGATTTTAATTTTGAAACATCGTCTCAAAGCTAATGAACAACGTCTAGCAATTGAAGTAATAACTGAGTATGGCAATTTACCTCAAATTGAGTGTTTCCCTGGACAATTGAATCAGGTATTTATGAATATTATTGCCAATTCAATTGATGCTTTAGATGAGTCGAGTCTTGGGCAGAGTTTAGCAGATAATCAAGCAAAACACAACCAAATTAAAATTACTACTTCGACATTAGAAAATCTCGTTAAAGTTGCAATTCTTGATAATGGCAATGGGATGAGCGAACAAACAAAATCAAAAATATTTGACCATTTATTTACTACAAAAGCTGTCGGTAAAGGCACAGGATTAGGGTTAGCGATCGCTCGTCAAATTGTTGAACAAACCCACGGCGGAAAATTGAATTTTAACTCTGTTCTGGGCCAGGGTACAGAATTTGTTATTGAAATTCCGGTATAATTTTTGCTCTTTTGGTAAACAGCTTCAGATATCTGGGAATACTAAATCTGGAAATCTTCAGGATTTAGCAGTATGGTTAGCACCTTAGTCAGTATTCCCGGATATCGCATCAGTGAAGAACTCTACAATGGTTCCAGAACCCTGGTGTATCGAGGGCATCGAGAAACTGACTCATTACCTGTAGTGATTAAACTACTGAAAAATCCTTATCCGAGTTTGGGCGAACTCTTGTCGTTTCGCAATCAATACAGCATCGCCAAAAATCTTAACCATCCGGGAATTATTCAAACTTATAGCCTAGAAGCATACCAAAATGGCTATGCGTTGGTGATGGAAGACTTTGGGGGCATATCCCTTAAGGATTTTGTCAAGGTAGAGAGGTTACATATAACATCTCTAAAGGAATTTTTTCTCCCCGCTATATCTCTGTGTAACACATTAGATATTGTCATTCGTCATCGCATTATTCATAAAGATATTAAACCCAGTAATATTTTAATTAATCCCGAAACCAAACAAGTTAAATTAATTGACTTCAGTATTGCATCTTTGCTACCAAGAGAAACCCAAGAAATTCAAAATGCCAACGCTCTAGAAGGCACACTTGCTTATCTTTCGCCAGAGCAAACTGGAAGGATGAACCGGGGAATTGACTATCGCAGTGACTTCTACTCATTAGGTGTCACATTTTATGAATTACTCACTGGAGTTTTACCATTTGTCTCAAACGATCCGATGGAGTTGGTGCATTGTCATCTTGCCAAAAATCCCATTGCTGTACATCATCACAATCCCAATATTCCCTTAGTTTTATCTGAAATCGTCACTAAGTTAATGGCTAAGAATGCCGAAGAACGCTATCAGAGTACCTTGGGAATCAAGCATGATTTAGAAATTTGTCTAAGTCAATTACAAGCCACCGGAAATATTGAATATTTTACATTAGCAGAGCGAGATATTAGCGATCGCTTCCTCATTCCCGAAAAACTCTACGGCAGAGAAACCGAAGTATTAACCCTTCTCAAAGCATTTGAAAAAGTCAGGTTTGGGACAACAGAAATGATGTTGGTAGCAGGCTTTTCTGGGATTGGGAAAACTGCCGTTGTCAATGAAGTTCATAAACCCATTGTCCGGCAACGTGGTTATTTTATTAAAGGCAAATATGACCAATTCCAGCGCAATATTCCCTTTTCGGCATTTGTGCAAGCATTCCGAGATTTAATGAGGCAATTGCTTTCAGAATCAGATGCACAACTACAAGCCTGGAAAACCCAAATTCTCGAAGCCGTTGGCGACAATGGACAAGTCTTGATTGACGTAATTCCAGAACTAGAACGCATTGTTGGTACTCAACCTCCAGCTATAGAACTATCAGGGAGTGCTGCCGAAACCCGCTTTAATCTGCTGATGCAGAAATTTGTGCAAATCTTCACAAGCATTGAACATCCTTTAGTGATGTTTTTAGATGATTTGCAATGGGCAGATTGCGCATCGCTGAAATTGCTGGAATTATTGATGTCAGAAACAGGACATTTATTAATCTTGGGTGCATATCGAGATAATGAAGTCTCGCCGGTTCATCCATTCATCCTGACTGTAGATGAAATCGTCAAAAGTGGGGCAGTAGTCAATACGATTGTTCTGCAACCGTTAAGCGAAACAGATATGAATCAGTTGGTGGCAGATACCCTAAATTGCGAATTATTGCTAGCCCAACCTTTGACAAAATTAGTCTATCAAAAAACTCATGGTAATCCTTTCTTTGCTACCCAATTTCTCAAGGCATTAAATGACGATTGTCTAATTACGTTTGACTTAGAATACTGTCATTGGCAGTGTAATATTGCCCAAGTTAGAGCCTTAGCAATTACTAATGATGTGGTGGAGTTTATGGCACTGCAATTGCAGAAATTGCCGAACCAAACTCAGAATGTTCTCAAACTGGCAGCTTGTATTGGAGCGCAGTTTGATTTGAATACGCTGGCGATCGTTTCAGAACAATCCCTAGAAACAACGGCGGCTGATTTATGGAAAGCGTTGCAAGAAGGGCTGATTATTCCGAATACGGAAATCTATAAGTTCTTTATTCAATCTGACAGTACCTCGGTTTCTAATGCCGCAGCTAATCCGATTTATCGATTTTTGCATGACCGAGTTCAACAAGCAGCTTATTCCCTAATTCCTGATGACCAAAAAAAAGCAACTCATGTCAAAATTGGACAGTTACTTCAGCAAAACTTTTCCGAAATAGAACGAGAAGAAAAACTGTTTGATATTGTTGGACATTTGAATTTAGGAATTGAATTAATTAATCAACAACAGGAACGAGAAGCCTTAGCGCAACTTAACTTCAAAGCTGGCAGTAAAGCCAGAAGTTCAACTGCATACACTGCCGCCAAAGTGTATCTACAAACTGGAATTGATTTACTAGAGGTCGATTGTTGGAAACATCAGTATGAACTAACTCTGAATCTGTATGTGACGGCTGCGGAAGTTGCTTATTTGAATGGTGACTTTGAGGGTATGGAACAGCTAGCCGCAGTGGTATTGCGACAAGCACAAACCATTTTCGACAAAGTGAAAATCTATGAAATTCAAATCGTGGCACAGACGGCTCAGATCCAAATATTAACGGCGCTGGCAGTGGGAACAGAGGCTCTAGCGCAATTTGGGGTGGATTTCCCGACAAAAGTAGACGAAGCTTTGATTGACAAAGCCTTACAAGAACTTAACCAGCAACTAAATGGCAGAGAGATTGCTGGGTTGATCGAGCTGCCCGTGATAAGCGATCGCACCGCGATCGCCGCGATGCAATTGTTAAGAATGTTGGTTGCACCTGTGTTCCAGGGAATGCCAGGTTTACTGCCCCTGTTGAGCGCGACGATGGTGCGGTTATCGCTCCAGTTTGGCAATGACAAAGCCTCGACAGTCGGCTATGTGATTCATGGCATGGTGCTATGTTCAATTCTTTGCGAAGTCGAAACAGGCTACGAGTTTGGTAAATTAGCACTCTCCTTACTGGAGAGGTTGAATGCTCAGTCTATGAAATGCAGCACTCTCAACATGTTTGGGAATTTCATTCAGCATCACCAGCAATCATTCTTGGCAACTCTACCAACCATCAAAGATAGTTACACCATTGGTATGGAAACAGGTGATTTTCTCTTTGCTGGTTACGGCATAGCAAATTACGCCTATGTTGCGCTTTTTGCAGGTATAGACCTGGACACGTTAGCACCGGAATTGACTGGTTACAGTGCTGCCCTGGCTCAATTGAAACAAGATTCAGCGCGGATTATTTTGGGCATGGTGCGGCAAACAGTGCAGCAGTTCCAAGAAACGGTGAGCCAGCCCGATTGCTTAATAGGCACTGCCTACGATGAAACGGTGATGATTCCTAAGCACCAAGAGGATAAGAATCTCACAATGATCGCCTTTGTTTCTACTTACAAACTGCTGCTTGCCTACTACTTTGGCAATTATCAGGCTGCCCTCGACTATATCACCCAAGGCAAGCCCTATTTGATAGCAGCATCGGGAATGGTGCATATTCCCATTTTCCATTTCTATGCAGCGCTGACGTACTTGGCACTTGTTCCCACAAAGTCAGAAATTGAGCTTTCTGTAATTCTTGCCGAGTTTAAAACCTATGAAAGTATTCTGCATCAGTGGGCGCACAATGCCCCGATGAATCATAAGCATAAATGGCATCTCGTGGAGGCCGAAAAGTGTCGAGTTTTTGGTAACAAGTTGGAAGCAATGGAGCAGTACGATCGCGCCATCGCCCTCGCCAAAGAAAATCAATACCCCAACGAAGAAGGTTTAGCCAATGAACTAGCCGCTAAATTCTATCTGGATTGGGGCAAAGAAAAAATCGCTCAAACCTATATGACTGAAGCTTATTATTGTTACACCCGTTGGGGAGCAAAAGCTAAAGTTGTTGATTTAGAAACCCGCTATCCCCAACTACTCGCCACAATTTGGCAAAAACAGCAACCATCTTTCACATCTACGGAAACGATGATTGCGATCTCTTCTCACACGATTCAGACTTCCAACTTCAATAATGTTAGCCTTTCCGAAGCCCTGGATCTGGCGACCATTCTCAAAGCTTCTCAATCTCTATCGAGTGAAATTGAGTTGGATAAATTACTCTCAACCCTACTTGAGGTGGTACTGGAAAGTGCGGGAGCGGATAAATGTGCGTTGCTGATGCCTTCAGGCGAACGCTGGGTAATTGAGGCATTATCCCAATTGGAACAGCCTAGCATTATCTTGCGAAGGCTGCCCTTTGACGATGGTCAAACAGTACCCGTTACCCTAATCAATCGGGTCAAAAATACCCTCACCTTGACTGTAATTGAGAATGCAGTAGTTGAGCCAACCCTAGCGGCTGACCCTTATATTATTCGCCATTCACCTAAGAGTATTCTCTGTGCGCCAATTCTCAACCAAGGCAAATTGATTGGCATTTTGTACCTAGAAAATAATCTGACGGTGGGAGCATTTACGAGCGATCGCTTACAAGTTCTCAAACTCCTCACGACTCAAGCAGCGATCTCTCTAGAAAATGCCCAACTTTATCGCCAATTAGAGGAATATTCCCATACTTTGGAGCAAAAAGTCGAAGAACGCACCCAGGAAATAACACGTTCTTACACTCAGCTAGAATCAACCTTAGAAAAATTATACTCGACTCAAGCCAAGCTCATTCAAGCTGAAAAAATGTCCGGTTTGGGACAGCTAGTTGCCGGAATTGCTCATGAAATTAATAATCCGATTAATTTCATCTATGGCAACTTAGAACCAGCCAGTGAATATGTTGCTTCCTTAATTGAATTAAATAACTTATATCAGAAATACTATCCCCAACCATTGCCAGAGATTGCCGCAAAAATCACCGAGATAGAACTAGAGTTTCTGGTGAATGATTTACAAAAGCTACTCTCGTCGATGAGAACAGGAGCAGATCGTATCCGTCAAATTGTGCTGTCGCTGCGAAACTTTTCCCGTTTGGATGAATCAGAAATAAAATCAGTAGATATTCACTCTGGTATTGATAGCACACTGTTAATTTTGCAGCATCGACTCAAAAACAATAGTAAATCTTCCGAGATTACAGTGATTCGAGAATATGCAAATATGCCTTTAGTCAATTGTTACGCTTCGGCTTTAAATCAGGTATTTATACATCTGATAAACAATGCCATTGATGCTTTACAAGAATTAAAGGTAAATCGCACACTTACTATTAGAATTCGGACGGAATTTTCAGAATCAAAAAAAGTACTAATCCGTATTGCAGACAACGGTGTAGGGATGAGCGAGTCCGTGCAAAATAAGATGTTTAATCCATTTTTTACTACAAAGCCAATTGGTAGTGCTACAGGTTTGGGATTGTCAACTAGCTATTCGATTGTAGTAGAAAAACATGGAGGTCAGTTAAGCTGCATTTCCAAACTAGGAGAGGGAACAGAATTTTTCGTTGAAATTCCGGTATAATTTTTGGTAAACAACTTCAGATATCGTATCAGTGAGAACTCTACAATGGTTCGAGAACCCTAGTTTATCGAGGGTATCGAGAGAGTGACTCATTGAAGAACGACAATCAAGGGAAAGAAACTACTTTGCAAGAAGCGCTTTTAAATTTCAGCAGAGGTGAAATTGCTAGGCTTTGCACTTGCCGATCAATACCATCTCCCTGAATAATCACCTGAGAACGTGACTGAATTAATTCCCCTATCTGCGGACAACCTAGAACAGGAGTCAGTTCTGTTAAAGCAAAGAAAAATTCTGTGTTTAATTTGTCTAACGATGGTCGTAATGTTTGGTTTAAGTCTGGGACGTTAGGAAAAGATTTAATACCTTGCTTTTGCCAGTTTTTAAAATCAGCTGTTTGGATGAGTTTTCCTGCATCTATTTGTGCTTGAAAAAATTCTGCAACTCTATCGGGTTCTAGGTTATGAGTTTTTGCTTGTTGTCTAGCCTTTAATAGTAACTCTTGTTCGCGCTTGAGATCCTCAATAGGACGTTTGTGATTCCATTTCCACCGCGCTACATCATGTGCAATTAGTAATCGTTGCTGGATCAATTTTAGTAATTTATCTACAGGTAGCTGCTGATCTGCGATCGCAATATCTTGATAATTTGCTGATTTTACTGACTGAGAGTTCTGAGTAGTAAAATATAATTTTAAGTTCGCTGCAACTACTGTACTACTGAAAAAAAGCCCAAAGAAAACTATGATGACAAACAACAGTGGATGCTTTCTGAAAAAATTTAAATTCATGTCAAAAAGTTGCTCACCTCTGTTAACTATCAACAATTTACAGTATTATGATAGAAATACAGTATTTTAAATCTTAGATAGAATATCTCATAGTTACTAACAAAAAGCAAGATCAGCACAAAAAGCTGTTGTATTTGCTGGAATATTCTGGTTCTGAGGTGATTTATCAGACTGAGTTGCAGCTTAACTGCGCTGGCAATGAAATTTGCGCGCCAGTTGCTCATGGAGGAAACCCCTTCTCCCGTAGGTATCGCATTAAAATACAGCTTGCCTAAAAGCACCTACTAAGTTTGCTGGCGCTTATAGGCATCTGCACGTTCAAATACTATCGGATAACAATATTTAGTCGGTCGTTCCTAGTCAGAGATTTGGAACAAAACAAACTCCTAACTCTTCGTCTCTCCTTTAAGCCTTTCTGGCCACCACCGAGTTTTTAACCAAAAGTTCCACTGCTGCTTGATATTGCAGATCCGCCTCGGTACCAATCTGTTCGCGGTTAATGGCTGGTTGGGAAATAACCTGATCTGGCTTAATACCTAGTTTGTTAATATCCCGATGTTGAGGAGTTTCATACTTAGCAATTGTGACTGCCAAGCCCGAACCATCTGATAATTCAAATAAAGATTGAATTAAACCTTTGCCAAAAGTGGTTTCGCCTACCAACTGGGCGCGAGCATTATCTTGGAGTGCGCCGGCGAGAATCTCACTGGCACTAGCAGTTCCTTGATTCACCAAAATCACCAGAGGATCTTTCGTCAGGGCTGGCCCAAGGGCTTCAAAACTACCCTGAATGCCTTGTCGGTTAACAGTGTAAACGATAGTGCCGGAGTCTAACCACAGACGGGCAATTTCAATTCCTGATTGCAATAACCCCCCAGGATTATTTCGTAAATCTAGAATGTAGGCAGCAGCGCCTTTTTTTTCTAGACTAGAAATAGCGTGTGCCAATTCCGTTGAAGCGTTGGCATTAAATTGTGTAAGACGTAAGTAGCCAATGGGTGTACCCTCAGTGGAAACACGCAAATCTGAAACCACAGGGTTAAGAGCAATGCGATCGCGCGTTAGTCTAATTTCTGTTTCTGCCTCTCCATCCCGTTCGATCAGGAGAGTAACAAGGCTACCACTCGGCCCGCGCATTTTAGTTGCAGCTTCATCAAGGGTAAGATTTTTTGTAGAAACGCCCTCAATTTTGAGAATGCGATCGCGTGGTCGAATCCCCGCTTTATCTGCCGGTGAACCGGCGATGGGAGCCACTACTTCTAACTTCCCAGTCTCAGGATTCAAGGCAATTTGTAATCCCACCCCAGTCAGTTCCCCAGAAGTATTGACCTGCAAGCTGCGGTATTGTTCTGGATCTAAAAAGCGAGTAAAAGGATCGTCGAGGCTCTTGAGCATCTTCCCAATCGCCTCATAACTGGCATTTGAGTCTGCCAGTGGCTTCTCCAGAACCTTTTGCCGCACAGCCGCCCAGTTTTGATGATTAAATGTCTCATCTAGATAAGTGCGATTAACAATTCGCCAAACTTCCGAAACCAGCTTTTGTTCCGTCGTCAAAGCCATCGCCGGCTGAGTAAGCGTACCCAACGCCAAGCAAAACGCCATTAACAATGAAAATCCAACCCGAAAGACTTGTTTATTCATGAACCCTATTATCAATTCCACCTCAACCCAAATTGCCTAGATAATGCCCACTTCCCCTGTTGTTGATGAAATCTATCTCTCGATTATGTTACTTTTTTTATAGAAGTGGTGCATTTTTCTCATCAAGTTGTTCAGTCAACTGATGCATCGTATCCACTCACCAAAGGATAAAATCTACTTTGTGTCCACCATTTTGTGTGTAGGGGCGTAAAGAGATCGCAATATATTCCATCTTTACAGAATGTAAAGTTTCTGAAGTCTCTTAGCACGCCAAAAGCTGAAAAGCAAACAAAAAACTCCCCTTTACGAAAATCCCAAAATTGCTAATTGGGAGAGAAGTCTGAACAAAGGCTTCTGCCGATTCAGAACTTCGGGATTTATCAAACGCAACCGACTTTTAGGAACTTGAGATTGTATGGCCAACGTTTACGACTGGTTTGAGGAACGCCTGGAGATTCAGGCACTCGCCGAAGATGTCACTAGCAAGTACGTCCCTCCCCACGTCAATATCTTTTACTGTCTGGGTGGAATTACCCTAGTTTGCTTTCTCATCCAGTTTGCCACTGGATTTGCCATGACATTCTACTACAGACCAACAGTCACCGAAGCTTTCTCCTCAGTGGAGTACATCATGAATGAAGTAAACTTCGGTTGGCTAATTCGCTCCATCCATCGCTGGTCTGCCAGCATGATGGTATTGATGATGATTTTGCACACCTTCCGGGTTTATCTCACAGGTGGTTTCAAAAAGCCCCGCGAACTGACCTGGATCAGTGGTGTCATCCTGGCTGTGATTACCGTTTCCTTCGGAGTCACTGGCTATTCTCTACCTTGGGATCAAGTCGGCTACTGGGCTGTGAAAATCGTTAGCGGTGTACCAGAAGCAATTCCCGTAGTTGGTGTTCTGATCTCCGACTTGCTGCGCGGCGGTTCTAGTGTTGGTCAAGCAACACTAACCCGTTACTACAGCGCACACACCTTTGTACTGCCTTGGTTGATTGCAGTCTTCATGCTGTTTCACTTCTTGATGATCCGCAAGCAAGGCATTTCCGGGCCTTTGTAATCTCAGTTATTAGCGAAAGGCAACATTTGTCAGTTTTCAGATGACGTTGTTTGTTTTAAACTTATGAAACACAAGAAATTAATGGCACATAAGTTCTAAAAAACAAATACCTGTATCTGGAGCCGAAAACCGTAGAAAACCTCCAGATGGCGGACTGTAGAGAGACAAACGCTGTTTGCTGCCTGCTGGTTGCCTAGTAGCTGATAGCTTTCACAAATGCTTTAATTTAACTTAAGCAGGAGAGCAAATTTCAAAATGGCAACACAAAAAAAACCTGACCTGAGCGATCCTCAGTTAAGAGCCAAACTCGCTAAAGGCATGGGTCACAACTACTATGGTGAACCCGCTTGGCCTAATGACCTACTTTACGTCTTTCCAATTGTGATCATGGGTTCCTTTGCTGCAATTGTGGCTCTAGCTGTGCTAGATCCTGCAATGACAGGTGAACCAGCAAATCCTTTCGCTACACCATTGGAAATTTTGCCAGAGTGGTACTTGTATCCAGTCTTCCAAATTTTGCGATCGCTTCCTAACAAGCTTTTAGGAGTGTTAGCAATGGGTTCCGTACCACTAGGGCTAATTCTCATTCCCTTTATTGAGAACGTGAATAAGTTCCAAAATCCCTTCCGCCGTCCAGTTGCAACCACAGTATTCCTCGTTGGTACCCTTGTCACCCTCTGGCTGGGTATTGGTGCTGCTTTGCCATTGGATAAATCTTTGACTTTGGGACTATTCTAAATTAGTCACCTCAAAGTGCTTTGACGCCTGTGAGTTTCAATAGCAGATGCAGATGTGCTTTTGAAAACAATCAACAGGCGTCAATTTTAACAAGTCGCGCCAAGATTCCTTGACTTCGGCGCAGTAAGTCTTTTAGGAATGGCGCACCGGGACGGGGACTGAGGACTGTGAACTTAAAGAGTTTTATTCTCGTGCGAACACGCGCGAAGAAAACTTGGTTGGGGTCTGAATCCCCAAACAATTTTCCCAGTCCCCAGTCCCTTATCCCCAGTCCTTTTTCAATAAGAATTTACTTAACATAAGTTGCTAGTTACAACCCTTAGAATGCCAAAATCTTTCATGTTTTGTATTTTGGTAAATATAATATATAAATTCAGATTTTTTTATTTCAGAGAAATTTTGCGGATAGCGCAAAATTTAATAACTAGCAGCTTGGGTTTACTTACATTCAAGTCACAGTTAATGTTTAGCATAGTGCAGCAAGAGCATCTGATGGTTAAGAGCGAACTCAGGCTCTTAAACCAGGTGCAAGAATGGTTTGAGAAATTTTGTCTGCAACACTTATCTCAACTTGGCTGGTCAAAAACCCAACTTGATCGCCTCAATTTAGCATTAGCAGAAGGCTTTACCAACGCTGTTCGTCACGCTCATCATGCTTTACCTCCGGAAACAACCATTGAAATTAAAGTTTATCTGTGGATTGACCGATTAGAGATTAGAATTTGGGATTATGGAAAACCTTTCAATCCTGATGCGATCGCAGAACCAGCCCCAGGTACTCTACAAGTAGGTGGGTATGGATGGTTTCTCCTGAGGCGGTTGGCTGACCGTGTTGTATATGAACGTGGTCTAGATGGTAGAAATTGCCTGCTCATCGTCAAATACTCTGTAGAAGCACAAAAGTAAACTACTTACGCTGCACCATTTTGCAGAAAACTTTAGTGTGGGTTTTTAGTATCCGATCAAATATATGGTTATTTGATTGACAAAATCATACTGCTTTTTTAATTTGAATAATATATTTTTTACGTAAAATCGCTTAGTTGCTATATTTTTTGTAAAATTCTAAGGAATATATTTGTATAAAAAGAATTAGTGAAGACAGTAAAGACAGCATTCGAGTTACATTAGCTTCTTTGTTAGGATTTGCTAACGTGTTGAGAGTCTTAATTTTGTTCTCCAACAAATGCCATTTAGTGCTTAAAGAGATAGAGAGAATAGGGGACAAATGACCGAAAACGACTTATGATACAAGCCCCTAAATTTATTTATGGGGATCATTAATTTTGAATTTTGAATTCGGAGCGAAGCGACGTGACTAAGACAGCCCTAGTTACAGGAATTACTGGTCAAGATGGCTACTATCTCAGCCATTTGCTCCTCAATCGTGGTTATCGAGTTGTCGGATTAGTACCCCCGCATAGACAACCTAATTTGACAAAACTGGGAACACTGGCAAATCAGGTAGAAATTTTTACAGTTGATTTGCAAAATAGTGCGGCACTGTTGACCGCAGTTGAACAACTACGTCCCCAAGAAATTTACAATTTGGCGGCTCCCAGTTTTGTACCCGACTCCTGGAACGATCCATTGGGAACCTTGGATTTGATCACTGGTACGGCTACCAGACTCTTGGAAGCAGTACGAAAGGTTGGTTTGTCTACTAGATTTTATCAAGCTAGCAGTTCAGAAATGTTTGGCGATGTATTCCTCTCGCCTCAAGATGAAGAAACCCCTTTTCGTCCCAAAAATCCTTATGCTGCGGCTAAGATGCACGCCCACTGGACGATGGTGCATCATAGACAGCGCTATGGACTCTTTGCCTGTAGTGGAATTTTATATAATCACGAGTCTCCTTTACGCCCACCTCAGTTTGTTACACGCAAAGTTTCTCTAGCGGCTGCATCAATTAAATTGGGTTTAACTGACACCTTAGAAATGGGTAATCTGGATGCCAAACGCGATTGGGGATTTGCGGGAGATTATGCAGAAGCAATGTGGCTAATGTTGCAAGTTGATGAACCAGAAGAATATGTAATTGGCACTGGTAAACTACACAGCGTTAGAGATTTAGTTACCACAGCCTTTGAGTCTGTCGGATTGGATTGGACACAGCATATAGTATTAAATACTAGTTTTTTGCGACAAGATGAGCATTTTCAACTAGTAGCTAACCCCAGTAAAGCTAAAAGAAACCTCGGCTGGGAACCCCAAGTCAGTTTTGAGGAACTTTTAGAAAAAATGGTCAAAACAGATTTAGAAAGGTTACAAAGTGGTGCAATCGCGCCCTTACCGCGAGTGTAAATAACCTAACATGCAGATCACTACAGTGACAGAAAACCTCAAGTTAGGTAATAAAGTTAACAAAAAAACTAACCATGTCTTCGTGTTTTTAGAAATTTTTGCCCACGAAGGTGGTATCCAATCATATATAAAAGATATTTTTCGCGCCTATTCGGGATTGAGCCAAACCTACAAGGCAGAAGTATTTTTGCTACGAGATAGTCCTAATAGCTTAAATCCGTTTGAAGATGAGAACTTAAAATTTCATTACTTTAAAAACCAGTCTCCTTATTTAGGGAGATTGCAAATGGCAGCAGCTTTACTGAAGTGCCTTTTGCAAAGCCGTCCGCAGCAAGTTTTCTGCGGTCATATTAACTTAGCAGTATTAATCCAAACTCTTTGCCAGCCGTTGGGGATTCCTTATACCGTACTAACTTACGGTAAAGAAGTCTGGGAACCACTGAAAAATCAAGAACGTCGCGCCTTGACATCAGCAGTTGGAATTTGGACGATTAGTCGCTACAGCCGCGATCGCGCTTGTGTTGCTAATAGTCTAAACCCGAAAACAGTACAAATGATGCCTTGTGCAATTGATGGGGACAAATTTACTCCTGGTTCTAAGCAGCCAGAATTAATCCAGAAGTATAGTTTAACTGGTGCTAAAGTGTTAATGACAGTAGCGCGGTTATGGTCAGGGGATATTTACAAGGGTGTAGATGTCACGATTCGGGCATTACCACAAATCGCTCAAGTTTTCCCAGAAGTGAAATATTTAGTAATTGGTCGCGGTGATGATCAACCACGACTAGCACAGCTAGCAAAAGACTTAGGTGTGAGCGATCGCGTTATATTTGCTGGTTTCGTTGCCACAGAAGAATTAATGGAACATTACCGCCTTGCTGATGCCTATATTATGCCTTCACAAGAAGGCTTTGGCATTGTTTATCTGGAAGCAATGGCTTGTGGAGTACCTGTATTATCCGGTGACGATGATGGTTCCGCCGATCCTTTACAGGATGGTAAACTAGGATGGCGAGTACCACACCGCAGTCCTGATGCCGTAGCAGCGGCTTGTATAGAAATGCTGCAAGGTAATGACCAGCGATGTGATGGAGATTGGCTAAGAGAACAGGCGATCGCTCTATTTGGCATAGATGCCTTCCAACAACACTTGCAAAAAATACTTCTATTATCAGTAATGACTAATGACAAACGACTAAAATCGCTATCCTAGAAGGAGAGCAGGACGAAATTTAAAAAATGAGCTTTAAGTCATTTCAATTGAATCTTTTAAATCTCCGCCCTTGGCTCACCCTGCTGGCAGTTGTTTGGTTGCTAGCATCAGTGGGCTTGGGTTGGTTGGTCAATTCATTGCTAATTATTTTTGGGTTGCTATTGTTGGCACCTATTGTGGCTTTTTTTGGTTTTCGTTGGTGGCTACAACGCAACTTGGTTGCCGATCAGTGTCCCGTCTGTGAATATGAATTTACAGGTTTAAATAACAGTCAGTTGCAATGTCCTAACTGTGGGGAGTCACTGTTAGTACGAGATAGTCATTTTCAACGCTTCACACCAGAAGGCACGATTGATGTCACTGCTGTTGAAGTTCCAGCCAAATCACTCGAAGATTAGTCATTGGTCATTAGTTATTAGTCATTAGTCAAATTACTAATGACTAATTGTTTGTATTTGAAGATAAGATTATTTTTGTCAATTAGTATTTATGCTGAAAAAAATAAAAATAGAGTATTAAACTAACTTTTGTAGTAACTAGGCGTAGGCATCGCCTCACCAAAAATTGTGTTTCCTATCCCTTGCTAATGACCAATGACTAATGACTATTTCTTGTTTGCGAGATTGAGAGAGTGTAGTTATACTCTCGTTGCGATAGTTCACCTACATATAGCAAGTATTTTCCTACCTGCCAGTAACCAGAAAGTTCTGACTTACCTCCAGAGTAACTATCTGGTAGCACACAAAAGCGTCCTCCTGGCCCATCGATCAGTAGCGTTGCCTTTCCTTGACTTTCCGCTGTTAATCGCAAATAAGGTAGTGACTCTGTAACTTGGATAACTTGATTAGCTTCAGTGGTAATATTGCCACAATTACTTTTGACAGTTCCCCCAGACTTTCCGTTCAAAACCAGTGGATCGGGTTGGAGATTCCGATTAATTTGGATTGTTGGTGTTTGCGCCAAGTTAGCCTCAGTGAAAACCAAACTCATCGCCAAAGCTGTAGTAATAATTGCAAGTAGTCTAAGGGTTTTCATTTTAATTTATGCTCCAGATTTTTTTAGAGCAATCAATATTGTTATATTGATCTAATAGACGACAGCAATATGTCTTAGTTCCAAAAGCTGCCGTATAAAGTAATACTATTCAGGTAATGCCAATTTAATGTGAAGTTGCAGATATATTGATCCCCCTAAATCCCCCTTAAAAAGGGGGACTTTGATAGATGTTTTTCCGGTTCCCCCTTTTTAAGGGGAGCCAGCGCGGTCTTGGGGGTTTCCCCCATGAGCGACTGGCGTGGGCTAGGGGGGATCGAATTCTATGCAGTATGCAGCTTCATAAAGAATTGGTATAAGGGGTATTGGTGTAGATTTGATGGATGTATTTATAGATATGTTGCATCGCAATGTCTCTACAATTAATGTCTGGAAAATAACAAGATGAGTTTGCGATTAACAGACTCGATGCGGGATGTATTTAAAAACTTGATTGATGTCTAAGTTGTATAATCTCGCTTGTGATGTGATTAAATGTGCAATGAAAAATATCTGGTTCAACATAAAGCAATTCTTTCGGCATTATGCAAGGTGTCGAATGCAATCTCTTGTGTTTATGGTCATTGGATGTGTTGCTGTATTGAGTGTGATTACCTTTGGGGCAATGTATGTTCTGGCCCAACCGACTCCAACCTCATCTGAACGTCCCGTTGTTAAAGCGCCAAATTTGGGGCGACACTTTCAAGAAATCGGGCGTGAAGGCTCAATCTTGATTTACGACTCAAAAAACAACCGCATCTATGAACACAATCCTCAACGTAATGCAAATGGGATCGCTCCAGCTTCGACATTCAAAATTTTTAACGCGCTGGTGGCATTAGAAACAGGTGTAGTTCCTGATGATGTGGCGGTTCTCACTTGGGATGGAATTCACCGAGAAATTGATGCCTGGAATCATGATACAAATTTGCGTCAAGCCTTTAAGGATTCAACTGTTTGGTTCTACCAAGTACTGGCGCGTAGGGCTGGATATGAAAGGATGCAGCAATTTATTAACAAAGTAGGCTATGGGAACCGTCAGATTGGCACTGCCGCAGACATTGATCGTTTTTGGCTACAACCCCAGTTATTACAAATTACACCCAAAGAGCAAATTAAGTTTTTGCAACGGTTGTATCAAGGCGATTTGCCTTTCTCGCAACGAACAATAAATCTTGTTAAAGACATTATGGTGCGCGAACAAACTCCAGACTACATATTGCGAGGAAAGACAGGATGGTTAACAAGTACTAAACCAAAGGTTGGTTGGTTTGTGGGTTATTTAGAGCAAAATAAAAACGTCTACTTTTTTGCCACAACCCTTGATATGCAAAAACCGGAAGATGCACCCGCCCGGATCGAGATTACACGACGTAGCCTTAAGGATTTGGGTTTACTGGCTCAAATCAATTAACCACCCCCAACAATAGTTACCACTTCTAAGCGATCGCCTGGTTGCACTTTTGTTTGTGGCCAAAACTGGCGGTGTAAAATTTCGCCGTTATACTCCACAGCCACCAAACGGGGATTAAAACCCAACTGTTGGAGTAAGTCGGGTAAAGAAGTTTGAAACGAACAGCTATGGGTTTCCCCATTTATCTGAATCGTAATCTCATTAGACATAATGTGTGTATGGGGCATTGGGCATTGGAAATTGGGTATTGGAAATTGGGTATTGGTTACTCACTTTGGGCAAATGACAAATGACAAATGACTCTTTTAAAGTTCTGGTTTAATGCGATTGAGTTGGGAGAGTAAATATTGTGTCACGAGGGTAGGCTGTTCGGCCTGCATAAGCGATCGCACTACCGCTACACGTTCGGCTCCAGCATCGATCACATCATTGATATTATTGGCATCTATTCCCCCAATCGCAAACCAGGGAATTGAGCAATTTTTGGCGGCATAACTGACATATTCTAGCCCTGTTGCTGCTTTACCTACTTTTGTGGGAGTTTCATAAACTGGCCCCACGCCAATATAATCTACACCTTCAGCAATTGCTGCTTGCATTTCTTCTTTGTTTGTGGTAGAGCGACCTATCAAACGTTGGGAACCTAGTAATTGCCGAGCAATGGTAATAGGCATATCTTGTTGTCCCAGATGCACTCCATCGGCATCGACAGCTAAAGCTAGATCAACGCGATCGTTAACAATGAACAAAGCGCCGTAGATGTGGCATAACTGCCGTAATTTTCTCGCTTGTTCCAGGCGCAAAGAATCATCGGCGGTTTTGTCGCGGTACTGTAGAAGCGTTAATCCGCCTTTGAGTGCAGCTTCGACATTGTTCAACAAACTTTCATTAGGAGAAGTAACAAGATACAAATGCGATCGCCATAATAATTGATGGCGCTGATGACCCATTAAACTACTTTCTAGGGTATAAACTTGATAGCGCATCTGCTTACAAGCTTTAGCCATATTTGGCTGATAAAGCTTGCTGTATTCTTCCAACACCCGCAATGCTTCTTCTATCCGGCAAAAGTTAGCTTGCAATACCGATTTGATACTAGCTCGTTGTTCTTCCTGAGGATGGGTTAACTCAGTCCCCGGATCGCCTGGTGTATCTCGCGCTGCCCGCAGTTCGGAGGTATGCCACTTGGCTACCTCTTGTCGCAAGCGCTTGCATTCAAGAGCCAACTGGGCATTATTCAACCCAAACCGACACCATTCCTCAATAATTCGCAAGCCCTCACGAGCGCGGTCTAAATTGGCATCTAAAATGCGGTAAACAACTTGCTGTATTTGCTCTTTTTGGCTGTATGGCTCGACCATTACAACAACCCCATTAGTGCTTTCATCAAAGTGTGAATTATCATAAGCCCTAGTAACCATAGTTAATTAATTTGCTTTTTTTTACTAGATTTTTGCTGAATCTACGCAAAACAACGTAGTAGTGAGGGTTATGGTAAATTATCCCATGTTCCTATAGACAGTGATAAGGGTAGTTTGAGGCTACAGTTTTGCACTAAGTTTAGTCAAGTATTTTACGGTGAACGACAAACTTACAAAGGACTGACAAGAGGGAATACATCAAGGAATCCACAATAGAGATATCAGTGAAAAGAGATATCAGTGAAAAATGAATGTAGAGACGTAGCACTGCTACGTCTCTACAAGGGTTCTGGATAACGTATATTTAATTTCACTCCTATATCTAATAGATAAATGACGTAGGCACAATTCATCAATTGTACCTAGCAAGAATTTTAGGCAACACATAATTAATTTCTGGAGAAGTCTAATATCATTTATTACTCTGTATGAAATATCGCCAATTGGTCAATATGTGAGTAATATTATCGACATAATACTCTGTAAGAGTATAAGAATTTATGATTACTTCTAAGGAGTCGTGTTAAATATGATTCTCCCTTATGTGTTTGACAAGTACCGTAAAGTAGATGTTTTGCTTGCAAAGCTGAGGTTTCTCAAATCAGCAAGGCTTTTATTCTTCAGTTTTTCAGTATTATTATTTACCGTCAGTCTGGGAGCGGCAAGTTTGGCGTTTCTGGGTAGTGCGTTAGCGCAGCTCGCCGTTGGCGGAGCCTCTCGTAGAGAAGGCATAGCTCAGATTCCATCAACACCAGATTCAGCACCTCTAAGTGAGAAAACACCTTCTCAGACTAATGTGCTGTCTGTCAACCCTAGCATCGGAGATGACAAAGCAGGCAATGGCAGCGAATCCGCTCCTGTAAAAACTATTACCCAAGCGTTGCGATTAGCTAATGCCAATACTGTAATTATGCTTTCCACGGGTACTTATAGCGCCGAGACAGGAGAGGAATTTCCCTTAATTCTGAAACCGGGTGTTTCAATTCAAGGCAACCCTAGCAATCAAGGTAAAGACATTATTATTCAGGGAGGCGGTGATTACCTGAGTCGGAGCTTTGCCGGTCAAAATGTCACAATTGTTGGGGCAAACCAAGTCTTGCTGACTGGGGTGACAGTGACGAACTCTAACCCCCGTGGTTACGGTTTATGGATTGAATCTAGCAATCCGGTAGTTGCAGAAAATACATTCACTGGCAGTACTCAAGATGGGATTTCTGTCAGTGGTAATGCAGCACCTACTATTAGTAAGAATTACTTTGATCGCAATGGAGCTAATGGCATCACAATTGCCGGTAACTCCAGCCCCCAAGTGAAGGAAAATATCTTTCACGAAACGGGTTTTGGGATTAATATTGCCCAAAATTCCGCTCCAATAGTCATAGGGAATCAAATTCAGAACAATAGATCGGGAATTGTCGTGCAAGCAAAAGCCCGCCCGATTTTACGGAATAATATTATTCAAGATAATAAAGAAGATGGTTTAGTTGCGATCGCTCAAGCAATGCCAGATTTGGGTAGTGCATCGGAACCTGGGGGTAATACATTTCAAAATAACGGCCGCTACGACATTAACGCCAGCACTGCTAAACAGGTAATTTCTGCTGCTGGTAACAATCTTGTGAGCGATCGCATCACTGGCAAGGTAGATATTAACGGGACAACAGCACTAGCAACCCAAAATTCTCAACCTGCTGCCAATAATGTTTTACGAGAAATACCAGCACACGGTGAAATAAGCTTTTCGGCTTCCGAAATCTCTGAAACTACTAATAGGCAAAGCAGCAACAACATTTCAGCAAATAATCCTGTTTCTACACAATTAAATAGTCAACTGCTGCCATTGGTGCCAGCTAATATATCACTTTCCACCGCTAGATCCAATCAACAACCACCCACCTCAAAAGTCGCCGGATTTCCTACTCCTAGCAGCTTGTCAGGTAGACAAATATCAACTGACACTCAAGTTGCACAGCCGCCTAATACACCACAGTTAAATTATGTGCGGATTGATCCTAATACGATTGAGTTTAGTGCCCCTGAGTATCCATCTAATTCAGTTGCACAGCCACCAGTTCCAATTATGAGGAATCAAATACAGCAGCCATCACCAATACTGAAAACTGCTGTCCCAGAGGCTTCTGCACTTTTACCACTTTCTAACAACAATATCCCCATTGCTAATATTCGCAATCTGCGAACAAGTTCTGCAAGTATTTCATATCGTGGTAACTCTGCAACACAATTTGGTGTACGTTATCGCGTAGTAGTGCCACTAGCAACTGATAGAGATAAAGATTTAGTGCGATCGCTTGTTCCTGGTGCATTTCCCACAGTTTGGGAAGGTCAAAAAGTTATGCAGGCAGGAGTATTTAGCAGTGAATATAACGCCAAAGAAATGCTCAAAACACTCTCTAGCAACGGTTTAAGAGCCATTATGGAGCCGTTGAATTAATTCGGTATTGGGCAAAACAGTTCCGAGTTTCGAGTTGCAAGTGCTGAGTAGGGAATCTCACTTTTTTACTCAGCACTCTAGAACAATTAGAGGCTGAGTTAAAACGGCGTATTAATCAAGCTAGTTAACATAGAACCCGTTACTGGAATGTCAGTAACGGGATTTTTTTAATTTAACAGCTTGACTCAATGTGAATTTTGGGACTTGCCTTTATTCAGCAACGCGGATATTCCCGCGATCGCACACCCTTATATCTGCGCTGATTTGGCGACTTGCGTCTGGATACAGCAGGCTCAGTTTTTTCCGTTTTACTAATTACTGAGAAAGTGATTGCCCTATTAGACTTGCCCTTTATCCCCATTAATCTATGATGGCGGGTTATTTTCGACAAGCTTGCTGTGCGAACCGACGAAATGTAAACCATTCTAGGAATGTGTTCCACCTTATAGCCCAATTGTGTAATCAAAAATTTCTTTGCAGTTGTGGAATGCCCTTGAAAACCATGTATATTTAGTAAAATATACTGCACTCATGAGGTAGTACATGCAGCCACTAACTGCTGGTGTGATTGCGCTAGGCGCAGTGTCAGAATGCAATCGCAACAAAGTCTTTGAAAGTAGCTTTTGGAAAGACAATTGAGAAGCTGACACAAGCAACTCTAGCTCATATAAAAGCGCTACGTGACAAGATTTAGAACAAGCTTTGAGGTAATTTGAGGCAGCAACAGCTTTTGTAGAGGTAGAAAAAGGGTCAAGGGCTGATTTAGATAAGTAGTTGGTTACTTACAAGAGGTAATGAAATCTGACCCGAATTTTGCACAATCAGTAGAAAAATTAGCCTTTGAGATTTAGTAGAAATCTTTATGTTGGTCGTAATGCAATAGTCAGATTCCTAAACTTCAAGCTTTAACCAATCTTCAATTTGCAGTTCTTGAAGTAGTTGAATTTACAAGCGAGGATGTGATGACTCAATATGACTATATTGTGATTGGTGCGGGTTCGGCAGGCTGCGTCGTCGCCAACCGCTTGACAGAAGACGGTGAAACAACCGTGTTATTACTCGAAGCTGGCGAAGAGGATACTAAACCAGAGATTCAAATCCCGTTGTCATCCCCCAACCTACCCGGATCGGAGGTGGACTGGGGATATTTCTCCGAACCAGAACCGTACCTCAATAACCGCAAAATCTTTTGTCCCCGTGGCAAAGTCTTGGGTGGCAGCAGTTCGATTAATTCCATGATTTATATCCGGGGCAATCATCACGATTATGACCACTGGCAGTCATTGGGGAATCCTGGTTGGAGTTACCAAGATGTATTGCCCTATTTCAAGAAGTCTGAGAACCAGCAACGCGGTGTCGATGCATACCACGGGGTTGATGGTGAGTTGAGCGTGACCGATATTCAAGCCCCTACTGTAGCATCCCAACGATTTGTAGAAGCAGCCGTGGCAATCGGATATAACCACAATCCTGATTTCAATGGGATACAGCAATCAGGTGCGGGAATTTATCAGTTGACGGTGAAGGATGGTTTTCGTCACAGTGCTGCTGCTGCATTCTTAGTGCCAATTCTCCAGCGTCCCAATTTAACAACGATCACAGGAGCGTTGGTAACGCGGTTATTGTTTGAGGGAACCCGCACCGTTGGGGTGGAATATATGCACCATAGTCAGCTGCACCAAGCTAGGGTTAATAAAGAAGTCATTTTAAGTGCTGGTGCATTCGATTCGCCCAAGCTGCTCATGCAAAGCGGCATTGGTGATGCAGAACACCTGCAAAAATTGGGGATTCCTGTCGTCGTTGATTTGCCAGGTGTCGGTCAAAACCTCCAAGACCACTTTCTCGTTCCTGTAGCACACCAGATAATTGCCGAGTTACAGCCAACAATTACTACTCCTGCGGCACACCAAGTAATTGCCGGATTAAACCCAGCAATTACCAGTAATGGTAACGCTGAAGCCGGATTGTTTTTACATACCGAAGGGAATCTGGATGCCGCGCCAGATTTACAGTTTTTCTTCGGTAACATTCTATGGATATCTCCTGGCACTACCCTCTCCGGTTTGGGATTCACTGTTACAGTCAGTTTGACTCATCCCCAAAACATTGGGAGTGTCAGTTTGCGATCGTCTGACCCTAAAGACCCACCAATTATTCGGATGAACTTTCTGCAAAGTCAATCCGATGTGCTGCATGTGATTGAAGGAGTTAAAATTATGCGCCAATTGTTTCATACAAGTGCCTTTGATCAGTTTCGAGGTAGAGAAATCGGTCCCGGTGCTGACGTGACTAGCGATGAAGCACTCTCAAGTTACATCCGCTCAGTTTGCATTACGGGGTATCATCCTGTCGGCACCTGCAAAATGGGAACTGACCCAATGGCGGTTGTCTCGCCGGAACTCCGGGTACATGGGGTTGAGGGGTTGCGGGTTGTTGATGCATCGATCATGCCAACTCTGATCGGGGGCAATACAAACGCGCCCACCATTATGATCGGCGAAAAAGGAGCCGATTTAATTAAAGCAGCAGGTCGCGTTTCACAGCAAGTAGCTTCAGCAATGGGAAACTAAATCGCTGGCGCGATCGCGGGGTCAAATGAGCAATCGTACAGATAGTTACGGGCTTGCCTGTAACGCTTCCTGGTTAAGCATTCTGTCAATCGATATATTTGGCAATTCTCAATGTACCAATTAACCTATGGATTATTTGGTGCAACAATTTAATACGGCTCATCTTGGGTTTGAAGCTCCTAAATTTCAGAGACTTCAATTGGTACAGTTTCATCCGTGGCGATGCCTGCGGCGGCAAGCTACGCAGTGTAAATTTTATAGTTGGCTTATCGTTTTGGCTCGTAATTCATGCAGCATTACACTTTTGAGCCATTACGTGTAATGGGGGGCGAAAAGTATTATTTTCTCGTGGTTGTGAGCAGCGTCACTAATCTTGAGTATTTTCCCAACTTAGGATCATAAGTTGGGATTTGAGTTCTGACTGGATTAAATAGTTAAATTATATTTATGATACTTTTGGGCGCGATCGCCTTCGCCGTCAATCGGGTTAAGGAAACAAAACTCATCATCTAATACCTCAAAACGACTTTGAAGTACCTCAACACGACTTTGAAGTACCTCAAAACGACTTTGGAGTACCTCAAAACGACTTTGAAGTACCTCAAAACGACTTTGGAGTACCTCAAAACGACTTTGGAGTACCTCAAAACGACTTTGAGGTATCTGTTGCTTATTTAATGTTACTTTTTTGACAAGTTTAATAAATACCTCAGTACAATCCACTAAAAATAATTAGGTCGATCTTAATTTGCTTTAATTTTTCCGAATTATCTCTCAGAGAAGTTTATTGTTGCATTGGCTAGAGTACATGCAGTAATCCTATAACTTCCTTCAGGAGCGCATTTTATGGCACGACTAAAACGCAGTTCACTGACTCTCGAAAACGCTCTCCGTCGAATTGCAGGAATGCGATCGATTAGCCCGACGCTAGAATTTGGTAACGGATTAAATTTGACAGACTACGACAGCCGCATCCAAAACTTACAAACCCAGCTATCTACATATAACACTTTACTCTCTACCCTAGATGAAATGACGGGTCGCCTCTCTCTAATTGAAGAAGAATTGCGCGGCTACTCTGAAAAGATGTTAATGAGTGTAGCAACCCATTATGGCAAAGACAGTTTGCAATATGTCCAGGCGGGAGGCAAGTCACGCAAGAAATTATCACGCCGTTCGAGCAACACCCAATCCCCATCTGAAAGTACAGCTACAATCTTGAATGGTGCAAACAACTATGGTAAAGAAACCTCTGTTGTTTTACCCTAATCGTTTAACTGCATCATGCTGACAATCGCTCCTTTATCTTTGCTTCCCCTGCTCCTGAAAAACCTATCCTGGTTTATGATCCAAACGGGTGGCTTGCTCTAGGGCAGCTTTTTCTTTGGCTCGGCGGACGTATGGTTGTAATTGGGCGCGATCGCAACCTGTTAAAATAATTAAATTTTCCAAGGTGATTCCCCGCATCAACATTTCTACACGCCAGGTTTGTTGTGCTTGTGCTATGACTGGCGCTTGTCCTTGGGGAGTTAATAATCCTTCACTCCATACTTGCCAACGTGTCTCAATCTCTGATTCTGAGATGGGTGTGCCTGTTTCATTCAGAAACATGGCTGTTTGAGCATCTTTACGACTTTTCAGCCATTTGATTAAGGGATTATTGGTAAAAGCACCGTAGCGTTTGCCCAAAATCCACTGATTTACAGATACTTGACGGACAAATCCGGGGATTGTAATTTGCAAGAAGTGCCCTTGAGTATCGCAAATTTGGTGCGATCGCTCCAAGCTAGTTATTTCTATAGTGGATAATCCAGCGCCAAATAACACGTAAGCCAAGGCATAATCTCGGATGCCAAATTTCCTGGCTTGTTGCAGAATTTCGTGAACTAAAGTAGCAGGCAAATCAGCTACTTCTGTGGTGATGAACCCTCCTTGTAAAGAGTTTGTTGCTAGTTCTGCTGAGGATGACATAGCTCCATGTAAAAACAATTCCACCAAATTTTCCAGAAAATCATCCCGATCCTCCCAAAGTTCGTGAAATTCGCTGGTGAACTCAATTACGGCATATCCCAAGATCATCCCATTTAGTAAACTGGCTAATTTTTCTGCCGGTAAGTAGGTGTTTAGGTGTCCTTGCTGGATTACAGTAGCTAAATACTGAGCTACATAGCGGTTTGCTTCTGTTACTCCCCTGCCTAGTGCGCGACGATTTTCTGCCGGGAATTGGTCGGCTTCACCTACCACAGACCGGACGAACTCTGGTACTCGTTCTAAGGCATGTAAAGTGTCACTTGCATAATCTTTAAGAGCTTGGTAGACATTGCCGGGAGGCGTTGCCCGCCTTACCAGCGACTCGCCTAAATCCTTGAAGGCTGCGGACTCTTCCAGCACAGCCAAAAGTAGCCCGTGCTTATTGCCAAAATTCCGAAATAGAGTCACTTCATTGACTTCGGCTTTTTCAGCAATTTGACGGGTTGTAGTGGCGCTGACTCCATGAGCAGAAAACAACTCAAGTGCAGCTTGAATCAAGCGTTGACGAGTGGAAATGAGTTGAGAAGACATAAAGAAATGCAAGTGGCACTTGCACGGAAATTAGAGTTCTGCTAGCATAACAAATGTAAGTGATACTTGCTTTACTTTACCCTACGGCTGACGCTCCTGCGTCGCTAACGCCAGTCGCTAATGGGGGAAACCCCCCAGACGCTTGTACCTCGCTAACGCTGCGCTATCGCCCTTGGCGTCTCCCTTTGGGAGAAGACCGCGCTGGCTCACTGTAACTAACTGGTGACAGTGTGGGTAAATCCTTAGTGGGATGCCCAATAAAAAGTAAATCACTTCATCATCCATTAACAGGAATTTTTATGACCGCAAATTTTGGGGCGATCGCCCCTGAGAGAGGCAACTCACCTCGGCTCAGTTGGACAAATGTGGTATTTTTTGCTACATTTCATGCTTTAGCACTTTTGGCTCCTTGGTTTTTTTCCTGGTCAGCATTAGCTTTGCTAGTGTTTCTGCACTGGTTATTCGGGAGTATTGGTATTTGCCTGGGATATCACCGACTACTGAGCCATAAAAGTTTTCAGGTTCCTAAGTGGTTAGAGTATGCGATCGCCCTCATTGGAGCGCTGGCTTTACAAGGCGGGCCAATTTTTTGGGTAGGTGGACACCGCCAGCATCACGCCCACACAGAAGACATAAATTTAGATCCCTATTCTGCCCAAAGAGGATTTTGGTGGAGTCACATACTATGGATTTTCTACCCACGTCCAGAATTTTTTGACTATGACACCTATAAAAAATATGCGCCCGATCTAGCAAGACAACCCTATTATTGCTGGTTAGATCGTTACTTCTTACTGTTGCAAATACCCTTCGGGCTGCTGCTTTATGCCTTGGGAGGATGGTCTTTTGTGTTTTATGGAGTATTTCTCAGATGTGTCTTGCTTTGGCACTCAACCTGGTTTGTGAACTCAGCATCACACCTGTGGGGTTATCGCACCTTTGATGCTAATGATGGCGCTCGTAATCTTTGGTGGGTATCCCTCGTCACTTATGGAGAAGGATGGCACAACAACCATCATACCTATCCCCACATGGCGAAATCTGGGTTATCTTGGTGGGAAATTGATGTTACTTGGTGGAGCATCTTAGCTTTGCAGACTTTGGGTTTAGCCAAAAAAGTTGTATCGCGTCCTCCTCAAGGTGCAATTCACAGCTAAGTTGCAACTCAATTATCAGGAATTTGTTAAGCCGACTGCGGAAAGCAATCGGCTTAATATTTTTTATATCTAACGGTTTAGAGCAATTTTGCAAGACAGACCCCGCCACAAAACTTGCGGTTTCTCTTGTAGTCGGGGACTTAAACCCGCCGAAGTTTGTTAATGGACTTCCAAATAAAAAAATATTCAATTAACGTGAGTTCGATAAACCTCTCTCTGCGTTGAACTAAAGTTCAAGTCTGTCCCTCTCCGAGTCGCAGAGGGACGGTTTTGCATAGTAAAACCAGGGAGAGGTCTTTTTTACGGCTAATTAGATGGACACTATATGATTCTGTCGAACTCAGGTTCAATTAACTATTGTGGGGCGGGCATCTTGCCCGCCCCACAATATTGGATAATCTATTTCTTGGAGTTCCCTAACTAGCTAACTTGCTACTTAGTTCAAGAAATTTGGACTAGCACTACCACCATTCCTACCAACAGCAGGAATTTCCAGTAGACTATCTGTAGCTTTGCCAGTGCCGTCATTGGTAACAGATGTAGAATCACCTGGATGTCCATTGGGGACAAACAATTGCGGGTGGTCAAAAGGCGCTTTATCATACCTAACTCGCTCATCAGTCAGTCCTTTTAAAAAGGCGACCAATTGCTGTTTTTCTTCCGGTGAAAGATTCAGTGGAGGAAGAACGCCAAAATCGCCACCCCGATTATAAAAATCAACCACTTGTTCTAAGGTTGCCTGACCTCCATTGTGGAAGTAGGGAGCTGTGAGTTCCACATTGCGAAGTCCAGGTGCTTTAAAGGCTCCGTTTGCAAACACAGTTTCACTAGAATTCAATGGTGGAGTGAGAATGGGAGGGTTTTCGCCGAGGAGAAGCTGAAATTTGCCCAACTGAGCCAATCGTGCCTCTGAAAGCGGATTACCTTGACCGTTACCAAACAAACCGTCATTACCACCCAAAGCGGGGTCGTCTGTGGCAGGTCTAACGCCGATATTGAAGAAGCCATTGTCTTCAGGGGATCTTGCTCCGAACGGCGCACGTTTGATTCGTCCGTCTTTAGCCACGCTGCTGACTGAAGCAGCTGTTAATTCCGATCCGATATGACAACCAATACACAGACCTTTCCCCTCAAATATTTGTTTCCCTTTTTGCTGCTGCGGGGTTAGGGCAGTAGTGTTTCCTTCCAAGAAACGATCGAAGGGCGTATCATTGGCAATGAGTGTAGACTCATATAACTGAATTGCCAGCCCAAAGAATAGCGAGAAATTGTACTCCGTCAATGTGTACTCATTAGTCTTCAAGGAGCGATCGGGCCTCTTGACAATATTTCGTTGACCTTGAGCATCAACTTGGATAAGTCGATTAGACTTCCACCACTCTGGCTTGAAGGCATCTTGAATCATCTGCTCATAAGTTCTATCTTTGAGTCCGGGTTTGGGCCACCTACTATCTCGACCTAAAACGCTGTCTTGTGGATGCACTATTTGCTCACCTAAAGGTCTGAGAGCAAATAACTTTTTCCCAAGTTTTCGGGGGAGCTTTTTACCATTACTAATTCGTCCGAACTTATCACCAACTTCTTGAAAAGTACGACCATTGGCGGACAACTCGGTAGAACTGAGTGGTGGGCCGAGCGCCTGAGAAGCCAAAGACGAATTATTCAGGCTGATTTTGACAAATTTAGGCTGATTTGGGTTCTCGGCTTTGACAACAGAGGCATTAGGATCTCTTAAACCGAAGGGATTCACCCCATTAAAAATGTTTTGTGCCCTTCCGTCCCAGAAGTTACGGAAGTTGAACGCTGCATTAATTACAGTTGGTGTGTTACGCCCCTGGACTTGGCGCACATTTATACCACCCACATTAAACACCAGATCTGGCTCGTTTGTTACTTTGTCTTGTGCATTACCAGGTATGACATCAACAAACTTTGTATTGAAGGCCCCCTGAGAGGAACTGACATCGTTTTTGTCAGATACAAGAGTCGTAGGATCATCTGGGTTTGACAGTTTGTGGAATGGGAAATCTTCCGGCTTTAGCTGGTAGTTTGGTAGTCCGCCTACATTAAAAATTGTATCTGGATTAGCTGTCCCATCGGCGTTAATTCGTAAAAGCCCAGGATTGATCTGATTTTTGGATCTATTGTCAGCCCCAGCATGGAAGTGGCAACTAGCACAGGAAGTTTGTCCATCGCTTCCAACGTGCATATCCCAGAAAAGAGCTTTTCCTAACTTGATGGCGGCTACTTTGTCTTTTACGAAGTCTCCAAGATTGTCAGGCTGTGGAACCGATATGCTTCTTAGCGAGGCTAGAGGCGGCGGTGTGACTTGGGCTGATACAGTATTTCCAGCTATTACTGCTGCCATAATCAGGGCAGCAATTGTCATAGTCTTTAAAAATCTTGATCTCAAGTACTTAAGCTTGCGATATCTGAATCTCGACTCTTGCCGCTTTATTTTTGTAATTAAAGATTTGAGCAAAAATCTACCTCTTGAAGTCAACAGCAAGTAAATTGATAAGCTAGCAATAAAAATCACTAAGCTAATTATGGGTATAATCCCCATAGTTTTTTGTAAAAAAATAACATTGAGATAGAGTATACATTTACGATTGAGGTTGAAATTTAATATTCATGTAAAATAATTACGTAATTTACAAATTTTATGTAAACAAAAAATACTTACTTCGAGATACAAGTAAATTGAGTAGGTAGGTAAGCTCTATATTCTTGAATTTGCATATATTGGGCAAGCGAGATGCTCACCTTACAAGAAATGTAAAATTTCAGATGATGCAAACTAGTAGATGTGGTTTAACTTATAGCGTTTTCCGACCTAGTAAGGTGTAGGGGCACGGCATGCCGTGCCCCTACACCTTACGATGTAATGTTGTACCTCATCTGAATGGGAACCGCTATATTAAGATACTTTATCAATAAGAACTTAAAATCTTAGATATATTTCAGCTTACAATTAGCCCTACTTTGAGTAGGATACTTAAATGTCACTACATCAAAATTCTGGTCGGTGGCGCTTAGGGCTAGCATTATCGCTATTGACGGTCTTATTGTGGGGAATTTTACCTATTGCCCTGACGGTAACTCTACAAGTACTTGATGTCTATACCGTTATTTGGTTTCGCTTTTTGATATCATTTTTTCTGCTTGCCATGTATTTAGGAATACGCGGTAAATTACCAAAGTTAGAACAATTGCGTTCTGCTTCTGGAAAATTATTAGCGATCGCAACACTTTTCTTAGGGATTAATTACTTTTTGTTCATGCATGGTTTAGCGCTGACATCGCCTGCTAATGCTGAAGTTCTCATTCAATTATCTAGCCTTTTATTAGGTTTTGGAGGATTAGTTATTTTTAAAGAACGTTACCGACTGTCTCAATGGATTGGTGTAAGTGTAATGATTTGCGGTTATCTTTTATTTTTTCGGGAACAACTCACAAATTTAATTACAGCGCATGGCACTTACATACTCGGTAGTTTCTTGATTGCACTAGGATCGGCAGCATGGGCTATTTATGCTTTGGCACAAAAGCAATTATTACAATCTTTATCTTCCCCTAGTATTATGCTGATTATTTACGGGGGATGTGCTTTATTATTCACTCCTTTAGCCCGAGTAAAATCACTTTTTATACTTGATGGTTTCCATTTAGGAATGTTAGTTTTCTGTGCTTTGAATACTTTAATCGCTTATGGTGCTTTTGCCGAATCATTAGAACATTGGGAAGCATCACGGGTAAGTGCAGTAATCGCTCTAGCTCCCATTGTGACATTAATATCAGTTGTAGTTGTATCAGTTATTGCACCTTCTTTAATAGCACCAGAATATTTCACTTTTATCGCAATATTAGGTGCAGGTTTAGTAGTCACAGGTTCAGTAGCGATCGCCTTGGGAAAATCGGGTGAATTGCCATGATTTTCGGGATTTTTACTGGGTTTTTTAGCTAATGAATTAGTGCTTTATTCAAAGCTACAACATAAATACTGAGGCAGAGTATTTTTTATTTGTTATGATTTAATAGTGAAGGCAAGCTACTGAAGTCAGACAGATACTTTACCGATCTGCGTGACTCTGTAGTTGTTAATTGTTGACTTGATAGCCGAAAAATCCTTGAAAAAGAATTCAAAAATCAGAATTCAGGAGTCAGCATAAATTACTAGGTAAATTGGGAATCACTACTTTTTTTGACTACTAAATCTTAGATTTAGTGGAGATTTTAAACCCATTTATACCTATTATTTTCAGCAAGCTACATTCGCAAGTCATACATAATTCATCCTGAATTATAACTCCTGACTCCTAAATTCTGTTTTGATAAAATTGAGGCTAATAACTTTAAGTAAACTAAGCAGGGCGCCCGAATAACTACCAAAGCCAACACCCGATAAAACCAGACCACTGAAACAGTTGAGCGATGAATAGTTTGTTTGGTAATTGGGCCAGCACCCTCAGAAAAAATTCCCTATTGCTGGTTCTTTCAATGGTGCTGCCAACATTTGGAATTAGTAATTCTGTCTTGGCAGCAGAGCGGATTTATGCATCTTATTCAGCTTTAGAGCTTTCCATTTCAGTCTCCACTTTAGAGAATTACGCCAAAACAGGTGTAATTAACGAAGATTTGGCAGCTTATCAGCAATATCTGCCTCTAGAACAGCTTCAAGAATTGCGGCGGATTTTGCTTAATCGTGTGAAAGTTAGTCCGATAGTAGTTTCGCAACTTCTCTACACTCCACAAGGAGAATTTTTGCTGCATCGGTTGGCGCAAGTGATTATAAATAAATCTTCTCAGCCAAAAACAGAATTTAGTGCCTTGCGTTCGGCGCTAATTTTAGCTTCTGGTGAATCGGGAGGGTTGACACTTTTGAATGTGTTGCGGAAATATCCCAGCAGCAGCATTCGCCTTGATGTCGCCGAGACTTTGGAAATATCTACGGAATTGGAGAAACTTGTTAACCAAACCCATCAGGCGATCGCAGCAGTTTCCCAAAAGTCTAAAATAGAAGCTGCTACTATTTCTCAACCAAATTTCTCGCAATTACCAGATTTACAGGTTCCGGGAAAGTTGAAGTCGCAAAAATACATCCTGAAGTTTTTCGACTCAAGGCGCAACCGGCTCTTATTGACTGATGTTTACATTCCCAATGTCCAGAAAGCTGCACCAGTAATTGTCATTTCTCACGGCTTGGGTTTAGACAGTAGCAACTTTCAATATTTAGCCACTCATCTAGCTTCCTACGGATTTGCCGTTGTCGTTCCCAATCATCCTGGTAGTGATGCTAAACAATTACGTTCTCTGTTAAATGGACACGCCATTGAAGTAGCAGAACCAGGAGAATTTAAAGACCGACCAATGGACATAACATATATCTTGAATCAATTGGAAAAAGGTAATCAATCTGATTCACGGTTTAAAGGTCGCTTAAATCTGCAACAAGTCGGAGTATTTGGTCAATCTTTGGGTGGCTATACAGCCTTAGCCTTAGCAGGCGCTAAAATCAACTTTGAGCAGCTAAAACAAGACTGTCAACCAGCAGCACTACAAAATACCTGGAATATGTCTTTACTGCTCCAGTGTCGCGCTTTGGAATTGAGCAGCAAGTCTGACAAGGATTATAACTTGCGGGATGAGAGAGTGAAAGCTGCGATCGCAGTTAATCCCGTTACTAGTTCGATTTTAGGTAAAGCTGGCTTAAGTCAAATCAAAACTCCAGTAATGATTGTCAGCAGTAGTGATGATACAGTTGCACCAGCTTTATCTGAGCAAATTTTACCTTTCTCCTGGTTGACAAATTCACAAAAGTATCTTGTCATGCTTGTAGGTGGCACTCACTTTTCTACCATTGGTAATGGTAATCCTGCAAATCAACAAGTAGCATTACCTGCTGATATGATTGGTGATGCTTCCCAAGCGCGTCGTTATATGAATGTTTTGAGTTTACCTTTCTTCCAAACATACATTGTCGGAAAGCCACAATACACCCCCTACCTAAATGCAGGCTACGCTCAAAGCATTTCTAGTAAGTCGCTTGGCTTGAGCCTTGTCAAGTCATTGAATACAAACGAATTAGCTCAATTGCTGGATATTAAAGGAGCCAAAACCGCAAAAAAAAACTCCCCAACACCATAGTCAGCTTCGGATTTTGGATGTTGGATATTGGCGTTGCACTGCTGCATGTGATGATTTTTATTTGACTTGAACATAAAAAAGGGCGAGTCAAACACCCACCCCGAAGCATAAATTAGTGTAATTATCACAATACCTTATACCGTTTCACTTTAAGATTGATACAGATTCTTGCAGGGGGAGCAAGGGAGGCAGGGGAGGCAAGAATAGTGATTTCTTTGTATCAATAATTTCGTGAAATGGTATTACACTGTGCATTGTGACGTAACAAATGGTCACATAATACCAGGGCTACCATCGCCTCAACCATTGGAACTGCACGCGGTAACACACAAGGATCGTGCCGTCCTTTTGCCGCTAGTAGGGTTTCTTCACCTTCACGAGTTACTGTCTTTTGCTCTTTTCTAATTGTCGCCGTTGGCTTAAATGCAACTCGTAAAATGATATTTTCTCCGTTGGAAATTCCCCCTTGAATACCACCAGAACGGTTAGTTACAGTGCGAATTTCACCATTTTCATCAATATAATATTCGTCGTTATGCTCAATTCCGGTTAACAGCGTCCCCCCAAAACCGGAACCAATTTCAAAGCCTTTGCTAGCAGGGAGAGACATCACACCCTTAGCGATATCAGCTTCTAATTTATCAAATACTGGTTCGCCTAAAGCTTTCGGTACATTACGCGCCACACATTCTACGACACCGCCGATAGAATCACCAAGTCTACCAACTTGCTCAATTAATTCAATCATGCGATCGCTACATTCAGCATCGGGACAACGGACGATGTTGCTTTCAACCTGTTCTAAGGTAACAGTGTTGGGATCAACTACACCTTCCAAGTCTTTGATGCGCTTAACGTAAGCGATAACTTCGACATTGGCAACTTGACGGAGAATTTTTTTAGCGATCGCACCTGCTGCTACTCTGCCAATTGTCTCACGCGCTGACGATCTTCCCCCACCTTGCCAATTGCGAATGCCATATTTTGCATCATAAGTTGCATCCGCATGAGAAGGTCGATACTTATATGCCATCTCATCGTAGTCTTGGGGACGAGTGTCTTTGTTCCGTACCAAAATTGCTATGGGCGTTCCTAGTGTTTTGCCTTCAAATACACCTGATAATATCTCACAAGTATCGGCTTCTTTGCGAGGGGTCGTAATTTTACTTTGTCCCGGACGCCTTCTATCTAGTTCTACTTGAATTTCTGCTGCCGAAATTTCTAGTTGTGGAGGACAACCATCAATCACAACCCCCACACCGCCGCCGTGAGATTCACCAAAAGTAGTGATGCGAAATAGATGACCAAAAGTGTTGCCCATGATCTGAAAGAAAAAGGATTAGGCTTATGTATTCTACCTAGAGTTTGTGCAAAAGTTAATTTTTGTGATTTTGCACTTGGACTGTATGACGTATAAGCTATTTTTTACCCGTACAAACAAGAAAGCGCCCTCCGTTACCAGAGGGCGCTTTCTAATTTAGCTAAGCTTCAGAATTAACCGTTGATAGCAGGAGCGGTAAGAGCAACAGGAGCAACATCACCAGCAGCCAAATCTAGAGGGAAGTTGTGAGCGTTACGCTCGTGCATTACTTCCATACCCA
>NZ_JABXKK010000044.1 GCF_017115045.1 Nostoc sp. NMS8
ACGACCCTTATTTATGAATTCACTATTTTGTTATTCTGTCAATGCGTAAGTCCTAGAAGAATAAAATAACTTCCCTTTTTTGCCTAATCTCAAGAGCTTATCATAACCCCTTGGGGGCTAAATGGGGCACAAAATGTTAATCAGTCAAATATACCCCATTTAACACCTATATGCACCCTATATAGGGGTCAAAATCTCACCAAAGTCTTGAGTTATTGTTGGGGTATATATAGCCCCCATATAGCCCCCAAGAGAATTTTTTGAAATCTTTTTATCATGCAGCAGAAATTAAATTAGATCATCGTTGACTCTTTGATTTATTCTTTTTATTACCAATTTACTTTCCCGCAAGATGTAGCTCTACCCTGATCCACTTGGAATTTACTTACAATAAATTGGTCACTTTTCAAGAGATTGCAAGACTTGAGATTGTCGGGAGGACTTGTAAGTTCAACACTGGCAGTTGAAAAGCAATTCAGTCTTTCACTCTAACTTCTTGCTGACTACGTAACGAGTGGGTTACTACTTGCTGACAGGTTCAGCTTTTTCTACTGAATTATCATTCACACCCAAAGTTAATTTCAAAGGGGTTCTTTGGTGGTAAGCTTTTACTACTTGCCAATAAACATCATAATTAGTAGGTAGTGTCTTCTGTAAATTACTCACTCCATAGGTCAATTTGTACTTTACATTCTTCACCAATTCAGGTTTACCTATCTCTTCTTGGGGTCTTTTACGTTGTTCAACTTCATCAACACTTCGTCGCGCCGGTAAAGTAGGCCACCATAACCCTCTGTCATCTGGGCCAACAACTGCTCCTGCCGGTTTCAATCCATTCCGATTCAACATTGAAGTGTTAGCAAAGGTTTCAGTGCGTGGCTGTGGTTGACTAGTTAGGTTATTAGCATACAAAACGAGCCAGGTGTAACTGGTGAGTGCTGTAGCTTCATACTGTTCAGCAGTAGTAGTGCTGCAACTATTTAGTGTCAGTGCCGTTAGTGCAGTTATTATTGAGGGTAAAAATCTCAGCTTTTGCATTATCAATCGTTAATATCTCTTACCAATCACTCTTGAAGAGGGCGTGTGCCATCATTGCTGCCAAGGTGAAGGAATCGCTGTTGTAGAAACCACTTCTCCTGTACTCAATCTAATCGCCGTTTGCTCACAGTTGGGGCACTTAACCTTAATTTGGATGATTGAAGGTCGCCCGTTATATTCTCCAACTACAGGCTCACCCGTAAATTTACAAAGTATGCCCTGTTGGCAGTTTCTGCACTCAAATATAATCTGCCTCACTGCTTTGTCGCAGTCTATAAATCTTACATGCTGAAACCGCTCTGAATATTCTGAGTTTTCAACATGGTGTTTAGAAGTTCGCTGTCCTTGGGATGGCTGCGACGAGTTATCAGCACTACTGCGATCGCTGCGAAGAATAATGTTAATCGCCTCCTGTACATTTCGGGTCAACTCTATTGACCATCAGTTACATTTAGAAACTCTGCCTCTAACTGATTAGCATCAGGGGTCTGTTTTAGTTTTGAACTTGGGTGTTTGAGCTTTGATTGTTGTTTGGGTGGAGTTTGCTAGATTTCATGATGTCTGCCGTAAAACCTTCTTTAATAAATTTTCTTGAATGGAAGACACAATAAAAAAGACAAGTAATTAGTTGGATCATATATTGATATATGATCTCAGCGTCACAATATATGATTCAGAAATAGCACTTAAAGTGAAGCCATGCAAATTCGATTAGCTGTAATTAGCAATGCTGGAGGCAGTGGTAAGACTACACTTTCAGTTCATTTAGCTTACGACTTAGCAAAACGCAAGTACAATGTAGCCCTACTAGACCTAGATCCACAAGGCTCATTAACGTTATTCTGTGGTTTGAATCCACCAGAACCAGAACAGACTTTAGCAGGAGTTCTCAAAGATCAATTTGACGGTGTTTGGCCATTAACTCCTTGCTGGAGGCAGTACACCAATAATGTTGTCGTATGTCAAGGGGGAATGGTATTAACCCAAACAGCAGATGAACTTGTCCTACACAAAAGAGGAGCCTACCTTTTAGCCGACTGTTTAACAGATTATCCACTAGCACAGGACGTAGTTATTTTTGATTGCCCAGCTACCCTTGGCCCTTTACCTTTAATGGCTCTAGCCGCTTGTACACATATTATTATCCCCGTACAGCTAGAACCAAAATCAATTCAAGGAGCAGCACATTTATTGGAATGGTACTACTATCATTGCAAATACTTGCGTTTAAACCCAACTCCAGAAATTTTAGGATTTGTTCCCAATCAATATGATGTTCGCAGAAGTACTCATAGACAGATGCTTGCAGGATTACCTGAACAGTTGCAACACATGAAGATTCGAGCATTTCCAGCAATCCGGGATAGCGCAGAATTTGTCAATGCCAGTGGTCAAGGTTTACCATTGCATATTTACCGTCCTAGTCATCCTGCTAAAGATGATTTTAAAGAAACTACTTCTCATCTTGTGACTTTAATTGGAAAACCTAAGACAACTAAAAAGACAAAATAATTATGTGCGCTCGTAACACTCCTAATCTTACAAATTATTTTTCAGGTGCGAAGCAATCTCAGCAATTATCTCAAGCAGAGGAAGAAATACAGCAATTAAGAGCAGAGATTGAAGAACTTCGTGACAAAAATTCTGGCGAATTGGAAAGACAATTGGAAGAGTTGCGAACACAACTTCAGTCCCAAATAGGTATTTTGTCAATTCCTATCGAGCAAATAGAGCCAAATATAGAACAACCTAGACAAACATTTTTAACTGAAAGTCTTGAATCTATGTCTCGCTCTTTAGCTAGTGATGGGCAGTTACAACCAGTTATTCTGATTCAAAGAGAGAATCATCTATTAATATTTGACGGAGAGCGATGCTGGCGCAGTGCTAAAGCTCTAGGTTGGCAAACCTTAGAAGCAGTTATTATTCCAGAACCGACTGGTTTACATCGTAAAGCACTACTAACTTCTCTACATCGAGAAGACCTTAATCCTTTGGATAAAGCCGAGGCGATCGCGCGTGAATTGTCTACAATTATTGGATTAGAACTTCAAGATATTCCGCGTATTCTTTCAACAGTAATACGACGTTTGAATAGTCAAAAGCGTATAACATCACTGGTGGATTTAATAACAGCAGATGCAAAAAAACAAGAAAAAGAACTAGAGTCTTTAGATTTAAGCGACTCAGAACGAGCAATCTTAAGTCTACTATTAGATTTACAGTTAAATCCTGCTTCTATAGATGCCAATATTTTTCCAATGCTATCTTTAGCAGAAGACCTAAAACTTGCCATAAGAGCAGGACTTAAAGGTGTTCATGCAATGGCTCTACAAAAACTTTCCGCAAAAAATTTGGGATTGACTGAACAAAAAGCCAAATCTATTAGGGAAGAGACGACGCACAAAGTAATAGTAGAAAAGTTGTCTGTTATTGCTACTCGAAAATTAGTAGCTGAAGTAATAGCATCTGAGTCCGAGCTAGCAGTAACCAAAAATACGAAGAAAAAAGCAGTATCCCAAGCATCTAGTCGTTTGCAACAACTCTCTTTAGAGTTGCTCAAGCAAGCTAACCCTGCTGAATTAATAGAATTACAAGAAGTCTTACGTCACAAATTAGTAGAAATTGAAAAAGTACTAAAACAAAATTAAAGATCGGTCGCTACCCTCTGTGAACTAATTGTCACTGTTTTTGTAATGAGATACACGAATATATTGATGCTTAGAAATTATCTTTAAAAATAGAACACCGATTACAGAGCCGATGCCCAGCAAAATTATTGAAGTCCGAGAGTACACGGTCAGAGCGCACAAACGGGAAATTCACACTCGCGTTTTTAACTTCGTATGCAAGCAATGTGAACAACCCACACAACGAGAAACTTTTGGAGTTAGACCGCTCTATTGCGAGAAATGCCGTCCGCCTCAACCTCCCAAGCAATCGAAAGTAGTCCCGATAGGCAAGAGGAAACCTAGAGCGATGAACTATAAGAGTGGGAAAGATATAGGCGGATAATTTTTTGTTTTAAGGTAAAGGCGATCGCTGTAGGGGGAATGTGTTTAACCGAATCATTAAAGTGATCGTTAGATTTTTACAATTCCTTTCCAGCATCAATCATGAAGACTTTAGACTCGACGTTGAATAAGAGTGAGCGATTCTGCTAACTGCTGAGAATATCGGTATTGCTCGTCTGCATACTCACCTGGCTCCAACTCTAAAAGCTGACAAAATTTGAACTAATCAACTTGAGAGTTGAATTCACCAATCGCAGTGGCGAACTTTTCAGCTTATTGGTGTGATTCAGTGCTGGCTGTTGATGCTTTTCCATTATGATTATAAATGCTTCCTTGTCCCGTCATATTATTCTCCCAATAGTATTTTTGTATTAATGAGTATTTTAGTTTTCTGGGACGTTTGGTGACACTAGGACAGAAGCACAAGAGTTGGGATGAATTTTGATCACAACTGAAATCTAAGTAGAAAATTAAACTACTGTAAATCAATCACCAAATAGTTGTTTGATTGCCAAAAAGGTTGATAATATCCATATTGCAAAAATTTGTGAGTAGCGTGGTAGATTATGACATTGAAAAACACTTTTGGTGAATATAGTTTTGTTATTAAAGTAGACGTTACTAATCTAGAAGCTAGTGTTGAGTGGTACAAAGACAAACTTGGTTTGGTTCCCCAATCAAAATATGACACGCCTAACTGGAGACAGTTTAGTTTCCCTGATATTCCAGGCTTTGCAATTGGATTGAACTTAAGTAACTCAGTTGAAATAGGTAATACCGTTAGTACCTTTGTTGTAAACGATATAGTTTCTGCTCGTCAAAGCTTGATTGAAAAAGGAGTAGAAGTTGAGCCAATTACAGATGTTGGTCACGGAGTGCAATTATCCATCTTCAAGGATGTTGACGGAAACTTGTTAGGGCTGCGACAAAACCCGTAGTCAACACCCTAGTACCGTGCGGCGTAAATACACATACCATTTTTAAGCTTAGGTGCAGTCAAATTTTCGTAGCTTTTACAGCACTTCCGGCAGCTATGAGGTACATCCATCCTCAAAGCTGAAAGCTATGCTAGGAGGGGGGCAAGGAGAAAAACTGTATTGCATAATAGCGGGAAGCGCTGTAATGGTTTGCTTATTTCCGCCAAGCTGTACTAGCTTGCTACTGAAATCGGAATCAGGAGGCAGCAACTGAACTCTTCTACCTGCCTCGAAACAAGTTGTACATCTCATTGATTCTTTACAGTATATGGATTTATCTCAAATAGAGGCTTCTCCAGACTTTGTTATTTTCGCAAGCTTCCTCCCTTTTACTTTTAACCAGAAGTCAGCGTTAATTTTTCCTGCTTTTTACCGGAGTTAACCATTTTCACTAAGTATTGATTCAAATAGCTTTGCGCCGAAATGTACAAGCTTTCCCAAATTTCTTGGTTGCGGCTGATTTTCGTACCGACTGTATTCCCTGCTGTTTTCTCCGATATTAAGTATTTGCGGAAATAGTTCGTCCACAAGTGTTGCAAAAAGTCTTCAGCAAATTCGTTAAACGGCAGAATCCATTTATAATCTGGATCCAAAAACACCCGATAGGATGCAATTATCGGTAGTGCCAAATCCGTTGGCGCACCGAAACCAAATGAGTACTTACTATCAGGCAATAATGTATTTTTACGTGTGTCTATTGATGCCAGGTCGTTTACACCCTTTCTTTTAGGGTTACTTATATGTTCTTGAATTAGTTCGTAGAGTCTTTGCTCTATCCACAAGGCATGAGTCAAGAGAGGTAGCAGGGCAGTTAATCTTTCCCTTTCAGTATCGCTGATTTGAGAGGGGATACTCATACCTGCTGGGTGCTTGGTTCGTTTATTGCTGTCAGGATTGTATTTATTTCTGTCCAGGCAGTAAAGCAGTTTTAGTAAATGGGTTACATTGCATTGGGCATTTCTGGGAGCGCCGCTTTGATTCTGGTAATAGGCTATGCGGAATTTTCTGTCTTCTTCGATTTCTAACTGAGCTAAATACTGCTTGATGAATTTGTAATCTCCTCTGGCATTGACTTTGGAACGCGAATCTACTGGTGTTGTCGTATTTGATGCTAAGGCGATATCTTTAGCTTCATCTTCCACCAATCCAATGTGGATAGTGACTTTGACTCTGGCTTGGGTTAGGTCATATTTGTAAGTTTTCGCTTGCTCAAACGCTAAAACTGTATGACCACCGTTGATAATGCCATCGCTTCCCCCCTCACTAGCTTCTAAGACTTCGAGTTCAAGTTCAGTCTTGCTTTTGTTGGGTTTAACTTTATTCGCTGACAGAACTATTCCACTGTGACGAGAGAAGAATTTTTCTGGTTGAGTCGTCACAGAGTCAAAGATTTGTCGGTATGTCGCACTTTTGCGGTTTGGTTCCCTGATATTTGGTTCTAGGGGTAGGTCTGTGGGGAATGTATCTACATGGGCGGTGGCGATGATGCAATTGGGGTTCGCTTGAAAATAGTTATCTATTTTTAAGTTCCAAGTCTTGGGCATAGTTGATTAGAGTTGAATTGGTCTTGAACTTGTGCAATCAGGAAATAAAAAATCTAAAATTATGTCAGAGGGACAGCTTATCCTTCACTAATTAACTGTAACAAGGCTGACGTTGATATCTTGCCACTCATATCAGTACCTTCTAAGAGACTATCTGCTAAATCTCGCTTTTGGTGATGCAATTGCACAATCTTTTCTTCAATAGTATCTTTTGCAACTAGACGATAAATGGTAACAGGGCGTTGTTGCCCAATCCGATGGGCGCGGTCTGAAGCTTGGTCTTCCACTGCGGGATTCCACCAAGGGTCTGTATGGATGACATAATCAGCCGCAGTTAGATTGAGTCCTGTACCCCCGGCTTTGAGACTAATGAGAAAAACATCCCCTGAACCAGCTTGGAAGGCATCGACCCGTTTTTTGCGCTCTGCAACTGAAGTACTGCCATCTAGATATTGATAATTAATACCTTGCTGTTCGAGGTAATCGCGGATAATGTGCAAATGGTCAACAAACTGACTAAACACTAACGCTTTATGACGATTTTCCAGCAGTTCACCCAGCACCTCACCAAAAAGTTGCAATTTGGAACTGGCTAACTCAGCTGAAGGCATCACCAAGCTAGGATTACAGCAAGCGCGACGCAGTTTCATAATCTCAGCCAAAACCTGCAAATGTTTCTTTCCTGCTTCGGCATCACTTTCGGTAAGTTTAGATATTGCTTGACGACGCAATGCCTCATAAAATGCCTTTTCCTCTCGACTTAACTCTACATGAAGGAGAATTTCGGTACGAGATGGCAACTCTTCTAACACCTGATTTTTTGTCCGCCGCAATAGAAATGGTTGTATCAGTTTTTTGAGTTTATTACGTGCAAGTTTATCCTGATATTTTTCAATGGGGATAGCAAAGCGTTGATTGAAGCTTTCAAATGAACCCAATAACCCAGGATTGATAAAGCGGAACAAATTCCACAACTCACCCAGGTGATTCTCAATGGGAGTCCCAGTAGTCAGTAACTTAAAATTAGATTTTAGGCTCATGGCTGCCTGAGAACGTTTAGTGGTCATGTTTTTGATTGCCTGGGCTTCATCCAGGACAATAGTTTGCCACTGTACAACAGAAAGCATTTGCGCTACTTCTTCCTGCTGTAATAAACCGTAACTGCATACCAACATATCCAATGGTTGTAAACCATCCAATAATTTTTGGCGGTTAGCACCAGAAAATTGAATAATATTGAGGGTTGGGGCAAACTTCTGCGCTTCACTCACCCAATTCATGCACACAGAAGTGGGCGCAATAATTAGGGTTGGCCCTTCATGAGCATTTCTGAGAATGACCGCCAATGCCTGCAAGGTCTTACCGAGTCCCATTTGGTCTGCCAAACAAGCTCCTACACCCCAATGTGCCAGACGCGCCAGCCAACAAAAACCTTCCATCTGGTAGTCACGTAGTTCTGCTTGAAGCGTAGATGGCAGTTCTGGCTGGAGGTTTTGCACCTCAAGAAGACGCTCTCTATGTGTTTTCCAGTGTTTATCTGCTTTTACCTTACCTACCTCATCGACAAAATCCTCTAACCCTAATGTTGCTAAGGGGTGAAAACGAATACCTTTATTATGCTTTTCCGAAAACATCCGCAATTCGTCGAGGCGTTTCCGAAAAGCTTGAGTTAAAGCCAAGAATTGACCATCACCAAGGGGGATAAAACGGCTAGGGGTTTTATCCAATAGTTCCAGGAGTTGCTGCATATCCAACACAAGGTCGTTATTCAATTTCAACTCCCCAGTGGCTGCAAACCAGTCTTGCTGACGTTGAATTGATAAATTAAAGTCTTTCAGGTCGGCATTGTGGCTAATACGCAGCTTTTCTCCTTCTGGCCATGCCATGACTACTTTATTTCCCAGCGCTTGCAATTCTAGCAGTAGTTCTAAACATGACTCTGGTTCAACTATTACCCATTCACCATCTTGTTCTTCACTTTGAGCCAAGGTGGGACAGGCGGCTACAGCGTCGGCGGCAAGTTGCTTCTCTTGGGATAGATTTCGTCTGGTTTGGAGACGTTTACCCTCAATCTCAGCAATGACAGTTTCACCACCTGTACCAGGATGGAAGTAAGGGCCACCTTGGGCAAAGGGGCGCGACAACAGGGTGATTTTCAAGCCGGCATTGGCAGGTAAAAGGTGAATATGGGGTATAGTTTGGGCAGGTACTTCTTCTGCTCCTTCTGAACCGCCACCAATGTCAGAATGTACGGTGACGATGCCAGAAACAGCATTAATAGCTGCCAAAACTTGTTTTTTAGCGATCGCAGGTACATTTAATTTATTATCCTTACCTATAATCTCCGCAATGCGTCTGTGTTCTGTTGTAATTTCAATAACTTTGATGCGGGTTGGGGTTTCTTTTATATGCAGAATATTCTGTGATTCTAGTAATTTTGGAGAAAATTCCAAGGTGAGAAGGTCTTGTTTCCCTTTTTTAACTAGTAATTCCGGTTCTCCCTTGACGATTTCTACACGAATATTAGGTGTATCTTCCCAAAAAACCAATGGGTGTCCAATTAAAGCAGAGATGGCTTTTTCACCAAAGGTATAATCAACTTTGCCATAATAGCCCTCATTATATACTTCGATACAACTACATACCCGCATATCTTGAGGCGTGATGTAATCAAACTCAGCTAATCCACTGCTCAAACGTTTGAGGGCTATGGGGCGACCTTTACTCCACTCGCCTTTGGCATTAACTTTCTGTTCCTTTGGTTGCAAGACACATCTGCTGGGATAGAAGGTAATGAACCATGCTAAACGCAGTTCGGATTCTGGTTTTAGGGATGTTTGTGGTTGTTTTTGGAGATTTGCTAGGGCATTGAGGCACATTTCCCAAGCCTCTTGGGGTCGAATGAGGTCTACGATGGAATGAATACCGCTATCTTCTCGTAGTGCTTCTGCTTCTTTTTGATACTTACTACTAGGTTTGAGCCGGGATAGGAGTTCTGCGGTTTCCATTGCCAACCAGTGATAACCGGAGGTAAGCGATCGCCGATATAATGGCTCTAATAAATTAGGTAAGCGTTTTTTCGCACCCTCAGCATCCATCCAGTAAAGGCATAGGGAACAAAACAATGTTTGTAAGCTATTTTCTTCTTCCACTGAAGAGATATGGGCGCTAAGTACAAATTGTTTTTGAGTAATATCACCCTGGTGTACTTGCAGCACCATTTTCAGTCTGCCATAAATAAACCTAAGCCAATGATCTGATTGACGAGACATCAAACTGGTGTACTCTTCTGCTTCTTTGAGGCGTTGCACTGAACCGTCTTTTAACAGTGCGAGGATAAAAAATAAGCCCCCCATTGTATTGAAATATATTTGGCGTTTGCCTGTCGCTTTTTTCAGCTTTTTCAGGGCATCTGTATAATAAGTAATCGCTTGCTCATTCTCACCCCGTAGAAAACTTAACCAGCCCCAAAAGACGGCGGCGTTATTTTGATATTCATCCGATATCCGTTCTAGACTTTCTTGTGCTTCTTCGGTACAACCTCGAAGCAACATTTCTTCTGTCAAAATTAAGTGCAGATAATCTGAGCAATGTTTTCCAGTTGAAGAACATTCTTCTTCTAACAGTGTAAAAGCATCTTCAGACGCAGACAATTTTAATGCTGAATTTAGGAGGATGCTAGATATGCTACTTTCATATAATCCTTGTGGTAAGGTACTCAACCAATCTGCATCAAATGGGTTATTGCATATCTGCTCAAAGATATTTTGTATTACTATTTTTTCTTCGCTATCACCATACTTCTCGTAATCTTCAATTTGCTGATTAATAAAATTAGGATCTTGGCGATAAAAACCTATACGAATTTCTCTGATACACTGGCGTAAACTATGGAATATTCTACGAGAATCATCGTTCCAATGAGTACGTATAGGTAGCTTTTCTTCAACTGCTGTAACAAGGATTTCAAACTGTTCAGTTTTTATAGCATGACGAGTAGCAATTTCTGTAAGTAATGGGTGACATTCAGCGCCTTGTCTGCCTTCTTGCACTAACAAGCCTGTTTTTAACAATTTATCAATTTGAGGACTGAGGGTTTTAGTACTCCAAGGTTTATTGTTTTCATCTAAAGCGCCTGTTTTGCTAAGACAACTTATGAATGAATTTTTGTCTATCGGTGCATAAATTACCGAAAATAACTGGATAATCTTTTGTAAGGAAGGGTGTAGCTCGAAGTATTTCTTCTCAAGAAGTTTTGTTTGCAGTTTTGTGGTGTCAGTTGTCAAATTAATCATATTATTTATTTAGTTGTTTAAATAATTCCATTAATTTACGTTTCCGTCCATGAGCGGCTTCTAATTGTGAACGATAAGCAGACCATTGAGCTTGTTGTCCAAGTTGAAAATAAGCTGTTTTTACTTTTTTGAGCCAATTAACAGCCGCATCATAACGGTCAGCTTTTCCTTGTTCCATAATTGGTTCTGCCCGTCTGCGAGCGTTATCAATTACCCAATCAGGATGATGGAAAACTGCCGCATCCATGACTCGATGAACCAATTCTGAACCATAGTAAGTATCTCTTTCTACTGTTTTAATTGCATCATCAATTAATCCTTCATGGAGGAAAATATCAACCTGAGCTTCTTGTATTCCCCAATTTGGCTGTTCTCGCAGGGTTTGCAGTAAATCTTGTTTGATTGTCAGCCAAGCTTCTCCTGCATAGTCTTGAATTTTACCATAGTATCGAAACGATGGTCTGATTTTAAAAGCAATAATGCTAGCAGTTAAGGCAGTAGCATTATCCTCTAATCCTTGGGCTAAGTCACTTGTCCAAGTAGCAAATTCATATAAACAGTTACCCGTTAAATTTATACCAGCAATACATATTTCTAACGCTTCAACCAAGTATCCATCTTCCCGCAATATTTTTGCTAGAGCAAAACCCTCTTCTGCTCTTTCCATGAGGATTTTAGCCGCAGACATGGCCTCTTCTACTCTTCCTAAAGCTGCTAATTGCGTCAGGTATTGCAGAGTCATTTCTTCTGCTAAAGCTAGATTTAAATACTCTGTGTAACGATTTTGACGTTCAAGAATTTGCAAGCGAATTAATGCTAAATCATCAGCAAAGCTTGGTCGTCCATTTTCCCAAAGTTCTGCGCTATCATCCCCTTGCATAATCTGTTGGAGTGGTTCGTAATCCCAACCTTGATGCAATGCTTCTAAGCTCATACTAAAGTCTGCGCTGATTTCGTCTTGCCATGATTCCAACATCACTTGCAAATCCACCCTTTCTCCTTGAGACATCTCTGCACACAAAATTGCTTCTGTCCAAGCACTGTCAAGAGGTTCTGCTATGGAATAATTATCACCACCATAATCTAGTAACTCATCCCACTCTTGGGCATAAGTTTCGGTAATAGTTTCGAGAATTGTAATTGCATTATTCCCATCTCCATTTTCTGCTAACTCCCGCGCTTTCTGAATTACAGCCAGCAAATCATCTGTGAATGGGTCTTCTTCTGAACCATACTCTAATTCTTTCAATCCATCCCGCAAAATCCGCAAGACATGAGAGCGAAAAGGTGATGTATCAATTTTGCTTTGACGAGTAGAAGGCTGTTTGGTTTTCGGTTTCGGCAAATCTATCAAACTTACAAACTGATCAATATCATCAATTATTTCTGGTCTATTTTCCACCAGTTCTTGTAATAATCGCTGAGTTTGAAGAATATCGAGGCGATTTAATAATTGTTCTAGTGTTGGACGTTCTTCAATCCTCTCTGATTGACGCGAACAACTTAATAAGGTGGCAACGATATGTTTGCACCATCCATCATAATCATAAGCACAAGTACAACTTGCCGAGGTAATTCCACCTGCATCAAAACGAATACTGACCTGATATGGTGTAATTTCGCTACCCTCTACCTCCGCCTGAATCAGATTACCTCGTTTTTTTAGATCGGTGATTGCTCCCCTGCGATAATATTCTTCACCACGACTGTAGGATGAAGCGTTGGAGTTATGGCGTATTATTGCTTCAGAAATCCCTGGAATTGACATAACACTCAAGTCTTTTATTTTTAGCTTACGCTTAAACTGTCTTTATTTCCTATTGGGATTATTTAGCCGCTCAACAGGAATGTAGCTTAGGAAATACCAATGAACTTAAGCATTCAACAGATTGTGCCGGAGGACATTGCATTAATGGAAGCTCTATTAGCAACCTTTGGTGAAGCATTCGATGAGATGGAGACATATAGAAATCCACCTAGTGCAGACTATCTGCGGCAACTACTTGATAGTGACTACTTCATTGCGATCGCCGCATTGAAAGAAGGTGAGGTCGTTGGCGGTCTTACTGCCTACGAGCTTAAAAAGTTCGAGCAGGAGCGCAGCGAGATTTATATCTATGATCTAGCTGTTGCTGCCGCACACCGACGGCAGGGAATCGCAACAGCATTAATTCAGAGGCTGAAAGAAGTAGCAGCAGCATGTGGAGCTTATCTTATTTTCGTCCAGGCGGATATTGGTGACGATCCAGCCATTAAACTTTATACAAAGTTGGGCGTTAGCGAAGACGTATTGCATTTCGACATAGCAGTTAATAGCGACAATGACAATGCCTAATGCTTATCTGAGTAGTGGCTTTTTGAGAAGAGCATACTAAAGAGCGGGTCAATTTTTTACAATCTTTTGTATCACATGAGTCCTAGATCAGGAGCAATCTCATGGATAATAATCTGGGCAATTCTCATTATCCCATCCATGCGCGTGAATTCCACAGACTAACATATTCCCGTCATACTCAACTCCATGATAGTTAGCGCAACCGATACAAGCTATTGGTCGGCTAACTTGGTCATCAAAATCAAAATCATCATCCTCCGATTCATCAACTCGAACTAAGGATGCATTACAGTTGGGGCAGGTTTGAATATCTTGCCCTTTACTTTCAAGTAGGCAAGTGAGCGATTGCCACGAAGTAATGGGCTGACTACTGTTGCTAATATGACTAGTGAGTGACGAAAAATAGGGTTAACTGCATTGGCATACGACCACCTTAGCATCAGTATGCATCGCGTAATGAGCTTCTAGATATTCTTGGGCAACTCTCCAGTTCTGTTCCTTAGAAATACTTTGCGGCTCGCCTTCATAGTTTACCTCCCACAGATGATCATCGTGAAAAATCCTAAGAGAAAATGATGTATAGTCATGAGCTAGATTTTCTAGTTCGCAATGATTTTTGGCATTTTTGTAATCAAAATTGCGATGCTCAACTATCAACTTATGCTCACGGGGATAGGTCTGGATTACCAAATACTCTCCTTCATAAAAGGGATTGTATTTGGTAGCAATTCGAGGGTTGAAAAATAAGAAATCCTGTTCAGTATCCATATAAATAAATTGTAATTTTTCATTTGTCAAACATAGTCGGCAGGGTAAACGGATATGTTTTGAAGATTAATTCTTTCCCTTCGCTAACCTACGTGCCTCACTATAGGCAACAAATACAATACTTGAAGAAGCGGTTAAATTGACTAAGAATGCAGGCGGACGACCACCAGTTACTAATAGCATCACTAAAAAACCAATGCCGACTTGAGCAGTTTGTTTAACTAATGAACTGAGGCTACAAATTGAACTTTTCATAAAAACTAATGCGGTAAATCATGTATTTTTTTTCTTCACTGGCTGTCTAGAATAGAAATTGTACGATCGCGTTTATATACCCCTCTCATCTTCATCGAAAGAAGTTAAAGCTTGTGAGACATTTTGGATTTCAAGAATCGTACACACATCCGCAGCAATCCATTCTGGTTCCATTGCTGTACCAACAAACCGGACTTGTTGAGACTCGAATACAAAAGTTGATAAATCAGACATAAATTCAATTCTCCTTAATTGTTATCCAGTCAGTTAAAACAGCCATACAGCAAGCGGTTAACGTTGGCCTTCTCAAGGTCTTACTTTCATGTTTAGCGATGTAACCGCCCTCTAATTCGTTCTGCTCAAAAGAAACCCCAATTACGTCAAAAAGCTTATTACCAACATCAAGAGAAATAGATTTCGACCAAGACATATTTATCTCCCACCCAATCCCAGAAAAAACTTACTCCAAACACTTTGCTCTTTTGACGCTGATTCTTGTGAGCCTAAAACATTCTGTACCCCTCGCTGATTACTCTGAATCTCCTGCATATTAAAAGCATGAACCGCCTGAGCTAACTCTGGATTTTCTGTCAAAAGTTCATCTTCCAACTCTAACTCTTGTTGCAACATCTGGGCATTTCGACGCAAGAACATCTGCTGATTATGCCGCCGTCTAATCTCCTCTTCAGTTAGGTGTAACTGTTCTGAAAAACTTAAATCATCGTATTGGTTATACATAACGTTGAATCCCTCCGTAAAGTAATTGATAACCTAATCGCAATCTGATAATAAATTCGTCAGTATTACGATTGCCCCAAACGGGATTACTAGGATTCTTAATCCAGTTAACTGGGCTATGACAAATCTCATTATGACAAGAGATACACGTAGGAAATGTTGATACTCCAATGATGTCGTTGCCGTAGTAAGCGTGATGGATCTCTTCACTTTTCTTAGTCAGGCAGACTACACAATAATTGTGAGTTTTTCTGTGTGCGATCGCTACTTGTTTCTTGTACTGTTTGGGATTACCATATCGAGCATTCCAGTTTAATTGTCTGGGTATCCGAGATTTTCTAGTAATAGAGTTACCCCCTTTTCGTTTAACTCTTGCCCCGTTAATTCGTGCCACTTCTGTTTGATTTCCTGAAAATGCGGTCTTCTTCCTAATTCGGTTGCCCATTTTTTAATTTCTTGATACCAGTCAACCTGCTGCTGTGAGGATTGCTGATTATTTTTAGAACTATTAACAGTGTCACCATTCGGTTTGGAATCCTGTTTTTGTTCCAGACCTTTGATATCAAATTCCGGGATTAGGGCAACAAAGGGATTAGACCGAGTGGGAATCACTAGGGCATATCGAACTCCGGCTTTATCTAACATTTCACAAGCCTGTCGCAAGACTTCCAAAATCTCCTTTTTGACGTTTACAAAGTCCTGGGGATGGTCAAGTATATAACTGGATGTCTGCCCCATCGCAATAAAGCAAACGTTTTTCAGAGATGGGCGGCTAAATCCAGTTTCCCCAGAGAGTGGGGACTGGCCCATAAATAAACCATGACCCTTTAACCCTGCCGTGAATTTGATGATATAGTTCCAAAAACCTTGCAAGTCTTTGGCAGTATCAGCATCAACCATTCCCGGAAGTCCCTTGCCACCACCAAATACAGAGTCCACCTCATCTTGAGCAAGAAATAATTCGGGAACACCCTGACATTCACCACCAACTTTTGCAACCCTAGCTTTTTGTTGGTCAATCATGTTAGTGGCGAAAGTAATCCAATCTCTTAAGGCTTTCATGCCGTCAAACTTACGTGTGAATCTGCACAGCCATCTGGTGACATCATCTTTTGGATCGCTGCCAATGACAATTGCCGGACTTTGAGATTTTGCAGCAATTTTATTAATAATCACTCCAGCCAGAGTTGACTTGCCGGATTGTGTGCCACCAGAAATGTAGAAATGGTGATTACTGCGAAGGGTCATATTTTGATTAGATGCAGCATCACACAGTTCATCAATCCAGCCACCATCAATTCTGATGTATGAGGGATAATTAGCAGCGATCGCTCTCAAAATCTGCATAGCGCCAGGATTAATCACGGACTGCACCGATTCTTCATCAATGTCAGCAATATTGGGATTGGGAATACCAGTCGGTGAGGGTGATTGTTGCGCCGGGGGTTCGGGAAGAGTCACCAGACCTTGTAACTGATATTCAGCTATCCATCGGATACCGTTGGCGAATTCCCTAAACAGCTAAACTGAACCGATTAGTTCAGCGATA
>NZ_JABXKK010000012.1 GCF_017115045.1 Nostoc sp. NMS8
TATGTTAGCGTAGATCATCCGCTAACTCCTCTGCCACACCTTTTTTCGTTCACCCTGCTTACCCCATTGGTGTAGAAGTTCTCATCGATGATATTTCCCAAAAGATGAAACATTTAAATGGCGGAAAAATCGGAGATCCTTCCATTATCCGATTTTGTCTGGAAATGGGGCATACCCGATACAGCCGTGACATCGATATTAAAGATATATACAGTGCTTCTTTAAAAGATTGGTATGAAAAATACTTGAAGAAAGTGGTGAATCTAACACTTGATGCCAAGCACCAGGGGGATGAAATCTGGGCGATTGGCGGGGGATGTCTGTTACCAGGATTTAAGAAGCTCTTGGAGAAGAACGGGTTCAAAATTCTGGACAATCCGGTAGAAGCCAATGTCTTTGGGCTTTTAGAGATGGCAAAAAGTATCACTAGCAAGAATCCAACAAGCACCTCTGGGAAACTATAGCAATGGCAGATAAACAAGACTTTGCACCAGAAAAAGTTCGCCTCAAAGATAATTACCGAGAGCGCATATTTGCAGAATCGCAAAAACTAGATAAAAGTTACCTGGACACACTTTACTTTATAGTTGATTGCTACTTTGTTTTTATTAAGGCTGGATTACCTGCACAATCTGTAGCAAATACACCGATTAATACTGAGTCAAATCAACTACCCTCAAAGACTTCAATCCCAATTACAGAGGAAGAAGAAGAGGATTCTTCAGGCGAAACATTCAGCCTTGATTTTGATTTATAACGAGGATCTATTGGCACGCAGTTATTCTGTTGTCGGCAATCCTCGTAAAAAAAATGTCCCGCCCGAGCAAATATATTTTGGGTTTACCCAAGGACTGGTAGGTGTTGCACCCACAGAGAAAACGCTCTTGTCGGGACATTTTTTTCTGGAACTTCCTTAGACGACGAATGGCTAAACAGTTGTTGCTTGCGTGGTATGCCAATTATCAGCTAAAGTGCGAATTGTCTGAAGTTCTGATGGTGAAATACGTTCCAGGTTACGCAAAATTTGAGACATACGTGGCTGTTTTTTAAGCAAATCGTAATGACGAGCCAGGAAGTCCCAGTAAAAGAAATTGAAAGGACAAGCATTATCAGCACTGCGCTCACGATGGTTATAAGTACAACTCTTGCAATAGTCGCTCATATTGTTGATGTAGTTAGCAGAAGCAGCATAAGGTTTAGATGCAATCATTCCACCATCAGCAAACTGCCCCATACCAATTACATTGGTTTGCATCACCCAATCGTAGCCATCAATAAAGGCGGTATGAAACCATTTCTCAAGTTCTTGAGGCGAAATTCCGGCAATCAAAGCAAAGTTGTTCAGTACCATTAAGCGCTGAATATGGTGAGCATAACCTATTTGTTTAACCTGATTTAAAATCTGGTGCAGACAATTCATCTTTGTATCACCACTCCAATAAAAAGCAGGTAGTGGATGAGTGTGATTAAACCAATTACTTGATGAATAGTTTTGTTCTAGGTAAACATAAACCCCGTGCATATACTCTCGCCAACCCAACACCTGACGGATAAAGCCCTCAATACTGTTTAGTTCCCATTGCTGTTGGTTGTCTAAATATGCAAGTTCTGCTTTTTGAATAACTTCCAATGGATGAAGCAATCCAATGTTTAGGTAAGGAGAAAGCATTGAGTGCCACATTGTCTGTTCTCCTATCACCATTGCATCTTGATAAGGGCCAAAACCAGATAAACAAGTTTCCACAAAAAACTCAAGTACAAGTAATGCTTGCTGTCGCGTCACTCCCCAACGAAATGGCTCTATTTGCCAGTAAGCATGATTGTCCTCGAATGCCTTAGATTGCTTAAGGAAGTTAATCACATCTTGGGTAATCAAGTCTGGTTCAAACCACAAGGCTTCAGGTAAGGTCAGCTTGCCCTTGGGTAGTTTACGATTGTCTTTATCAAAGTTCCATCGACCACCAACAGGTTGGTTGCCCTCCATAAGAATGTTGAAGTGCCGCCGTCCCTGACGATAAAAGTCTTCCATGATTAAACGTTTGCGACCACTGGCCCATTGTTGAAACTCTTGGTCACTCCAGATGAAGCGATTATTGGGTGTAAAAGTGACTGGAATTGTCAGTTTTAGTTTTTGAATCAATTCAGCAAAAGGGCGATCTGTTGGAGTCATCACCCGCAATTCGCTAATTTGGTGCTGTTCAATCCATTCAAGTAAGGGTGTTTTGAAGTCTTGGCTTTGAGTGTATGTCACTACCCAACCTTCACTGAGTAGTTCTGCGGCGAAGTGACGCATAGCTGACCAGACCAGTACCAATTTTTGCAGATGGTAAGTCAGTTGCCCTGCGTGAGTTAGGGATTCAATAAAGATTACGGAGGTCTGTTGCTTTTGTTGCAAGCAGCTTTGTAGCGCTGACTGCTGTAACCAAAGTTGATCTCCGAGAACCCAAACACCAATGGTCATGCTCTTGCTCCCTCTGTTGCCATGCATTGGCAATGTGACGAAAAAATGCTGCTCAATCAAGTGTAACGCTCAAGTTACAAAAACTTTCTCAAGGAAATTAGTGGTACAAATGTATTGTAAACTGAGAAAGTTGAACTATGCACCTTCTGTGGTTTCGTCGAGATTTGCGGCTAACTGATAATGAAATTGTCACGTTAGCGACTGCCAATGATGCAGCCGTAAAACCATTGTTCATTGTTGATCCTTGGTTTTATCAGTGGGTCGATGTGGGAAAGGCGAGAGTCAGGTTTTTGTTTGAATCACTAGAAAACCTGGACTCAAACCTGCGAAAGTTAGGTAGTCGGCTGTACTTATTTGAAGGTAATTCTACAGACATTGTGCAAGAGTTGACTAAGCAGTTAATCGAGCAGGGATATAGCCCCAAACTTTTCTTTAACCGTGATGTGCAGGTAGAGTATGGTATCAGTCGTGATAAAACTATAGTTGATTTCTACAAACAGTTAAACCTTGATTACCACATTGGACTAAACAACTTTCTGCAATCAGCAGAGCAACGCGATGAGTGGTTTAACCAATACTATGAAAATTCAAAGATTCTTATCACTGCCAATACTCAATATCCAGAGAATTTGGTTTCCGATAATAGAAAACTGGTTAACTCAAAATTTCTCGGAGAATCAAAGAATTTATTTGGTAATTGATCGGACGAAATGGCAGCGCAAAAATTTGATGATGATTAGTTTAGTTTATGACCAAAGGGCTATCCCAATCTATTGGTAATTTTTACCCAGAATGGGAAATAGTAATTTTGAGGAGCAATCAAAAATATTTTCTCAAGTACTAGGATTATTCAACAAATATCAAACAGTTGTATTAGGGGACAGAGAATTTTGCTCTGTAAAATTAGCCAACTGGCTCAGGGAACAAGAAGTACAGTTTTGTTTGAGATTAAAAAAGAATGAATTTATTCTTGGGGAAGATGAAATTTGGCACTCCCTTGATAGCTTAGGTTTAGAACCGGGGGTTTCTCTATTTTTACAAAACATTAAGGTCACAAAAAGTCAAAAGGTTCAAGGTTTAAACCTAGCTGCTAAATGGAAGCGAAAGCTCAAAGGATGGTCAACAGAAGAAGGGTGGTTTATCTTAACGAATTTAACCGATCTTACCTCGGCTATTAATGCTTATAAAAAACGTTTTGACATTGAAGAAATGTTTCGAGATTTTAAAAGTGGTGGTTACAACTTAGAAGATACGAATGTTTCGGGTAATCGCTTGATATCTCTGATATTAATCATATCTATTGCTTATAGTATGTCCACTTTTCAAGGGCAAAAAATTAAGCGTATTGGTGTACAAAAATATGTTGCTAGAGTCAAAGAATATGCACGAGTGACCAGGAGGCATAGCAGTTTTTATGTCGGTTTATATAGCCAAACCTGGGTAAGTTTTATAGATAACTGTTGGTGTATTGTTCAAAAATTAATGAGATTAAATAGCAATAAGATCGAGTATTATTTACGAGGCATGAGGGCTATGGAGCTTATTTTGCCTACGTTTTAGCTTTCATGTCGCCCCCTCAGATTCTGCATTTAAGCTAGTGCCCAATAGCAAAATTGATACAAAAATCAAATCTTTTTTTATCTATAAAAAGTTATATAAAATCGTATTTATATTCTAAAAAAGAAAACAGATGACTAACAAAAAAGTCGTTCTCGTTACTGCATGGTCATAACTGCTTTGAAAGCCCAATGGTCTGATGGAACATCAGTAAAAGGATTTGGTAAAGTTTGGGCAATATTTTGAACGCAAGCATTCACAACTTGATTTGATGTTGCTGGAGCTTCAGTTACAGGTTCTTGAAATTTAGCAGGAGTAACAAAGCTAGTAGTCGCTAGTACTACAAGTGTAGCTAAAATTTTGGGCTCTTCAGTACTTGTTATGCTAAATACGTCTGTAAATTAGCTATAACCCTTACTGGGTAATAATAACAGCCATCAGTCTTAGCGCTTGAGGCAAGATTTTTGAAATTGAAGCTATAACTCCCTGTAAGGCTTGATTTTCAAGGCAAGTGACGGACTTTAATTAAAGGTTCAGCATAATACGTACTGAAGAACCAAATTTTGTACTTCATAACTTGAGTTTTCTAAAAATGGCATTTAACCCCAATACTGCTCGGTTAAGGGAAAATCGAGCAGTATTGGCTCAGAATCGGACATTGGGTCATCTTACCGCATTGCCAGTCCCATCTCCCCCGAAAAAAATCGCTCTCGAAATTGAGACTTAACTGGCGGATCTTGAGTGGTGAAATTTGAAGAAGTTTCGCAGACTGGTTCATTGGATGTTCAAACTTCGATTGTGAAGCTCGTTAACGATGAACCTGTTGCAATCACTCCGTCGGTATGGACAATCGGTTTGGCTCGATGAGTATGAGCGAAGCTGGGTGATCAGTGGTCAGTTGCAGCACTCCATTGACGAGGATGGTTTAAGAGGTGTCCAATCGAACTTCCAGAGCTTACAAACGGCAATTCAAGGACAGGAGTACGATCGCGATTTCACTACACTGGCGCAGCAAGGGATGAGCCGGACTGCTCGATCGGATTACGACTACTTAATTGTGCGAGATCTGCAATTAGCGGCTGACTTGTTGAAACAGACGCATGTACAAACTCAAGGACGCGATGGTTATATTCAGGTTGATCTTCCACCTGATGCACTGTTTGAGGTTGAAACAGCGATCGCAGCCGCTCAAAAAATCTGGCAATCTGTCGGCTGGAGTAATTTGATGCTGAGAATTCCAGCGACTCAAATCATGTTGCCGGTGATTGAACAACTGATTAGAGAGCGCATTTCCGTGAATGCAACGCTCGTGTTTTCTCCAAATGTGTATGAACAGATATTTGATGGTTATCTGAGGGGACTGGAGAGATTGATGCAGCAAGGAGAATTGGTGAGCGATGTTGTTTGCTTTACCACTTTTCCCATTGGTCGATTGGATGCAATGATTGATCCGCTCATTGCCAACTTAGAATCATCTTTCAGCCTGATGCAAGCTAAACTACTGTACCAGCACTATCGAAACCTCTATCAAAGTGACCGCTGGCGATCGCTCCCTGACGGGGCAAATTCACTTCGCCTGGTGTGGGATTGCACTGGCATTCCGCCACAAGCAGCATGGCAATATCTTCAGACTCTAGCGGTTCCTGAAACAGTAATGATGCTATCGCCATCGACGCTGGAAATGTATCGTGAGGTTTCTCTGCTGCCTACCAGTTTGATTGATGCTGGAAGTGGTGAACAGAGTTTGATGAGGGAGTCGCAAATGGAAATTTCTTTGAATCAGTTGGTTGAGCAATTTGTGAATGAGGAAATAACGCGATCGCTCAACGCTTTTTATCAGTTGTTAGACGCGATCGAACACAGGGGCATTCGCTGAAATTCCTCAATGCTCAATTGCCCCTAATGCTTTAAGGGTAGATTTTTGAGCCATTGTCAACCCAATCGCGCCTTGAATGTTCATCCCTTCGTAAAGACGATCGACTGTCTGTGTATTAATACAGCGTCCTGTTTGCACGTCCCAGAGTTTGATCGTGCGATCATCACTGCCACTAAATAAGATTTGACTATCAGAGTTAAATACGACTGATTTGACCCAACGGGTGTGGTCGCCCAAGTTGTGGAGGCAATGCCCTGTTTGCAGATTCCATAGGCGTATAGTTTGGTCACTACTGCCGCTTGCCAGAGTTTGACCGTCGGGACTGATCGCAAGCGTCCATACCGATCCTGTGTGCCCCTGCAACGTCTGCAAACATGCCCCGGTTTGTACATCCCAAACACGAATCGTTTGGTCATGACTGCCACTTGCCAACTGTTGACCACTGGAATCAAACGCTACTGTGAACACGGAGTTTGTATGTCCTTGAAAGATCCGTAAACACGCTCCAGTTTGCACATGCCACAGTCGCAGGGTGCTATCGTAGCTGCCGCTTGCCAACCATTGACCGCTTGGATCAAAAGCGATCGCCCGAATGGCGCTCTCATGTCCGCGTAACACCTGTAAGCATTGATGCGTCTGCACATCCCAGAGTTTGATGGTGCGATCGTCACTACTGCTTGCCAAAAATTTTCCATCTGGGCTAAACAGTACAGTCCAGATGGATACATCATGCGCTAACCACTGATCGAGATGCCCGGTTTGGGTATGCCACAGGGCAATGGAACCATCATGGCGATTGCTTGCCAGCGTTTGACCATCTGGGCTAAAGCTGACATGACTTAATGATGAAAGCCAACGGGTCTGGCTCGGCAAGGTTTTATAGAGATGAAGTGTGGGCAGCTTGCGATCTAGCCGTAAATGCCAGAGATGGATGGTTTCATCCTGCTTACTGATGGCAAGCATTTGACCATCCGGACTGAGGCTCAGGGAGTGAATGCCGCTGGTGTAACCGCGCAACGTTTTGAGGCGTTGTCCAGTCTGCAAACACCACAGCCGCACCGTATGGTCTTTACCTGTGCTGACCAACCATTGATGATCGGCACTAATGGCAAGCCCGTAAACATCGTGGGTATGACCTTCGAGCACATGGAGCGTTTGCCCGTCTGGAACATTCCATAGGCGCAGAGTGGTATCACGGCTGGCACTGACTAACCAACGACCATCTGGGCTAAATCTGATGTCCCACACCCAATCGGTATGTCCATGCAGCACCTTAAAGTTGGGTTTTAACGGTCGATTACCAGAAAGATAGCCGCTCCACAGCCGAATCGACCCATCGCGGCTACCACTCGCGATCTGTTGACCATCTGGGCTGTAGCGCACACACTGAACCTCGCTAGTATGCCCCTGCAATACACTCAAGCAGGTTCCATCATACACATTCCAGAGCCGCAAGTTGGTATCATGACTGGCGCTGACCAGAATTTGCTGATCGGGCGAGAAATGAACCGAATAAACACTCTGGGTGTGCCCTTGCAAGACGTGGAGACAGTGCCCTTGCAAATTCCACAGGCGCACCGTTTTGTCTTCACCAGCGCTGGCGATCGTTTGTCCATCGGGACTAAAACTGACCGACCACACACAGCCTGTGTGCTCGGTTAGCACGTGCAAGCATTGCCCAGTCTGAACATCCCACAAGCGCACCGAACTGTCAGTACTGCCGCTGGCTAACGTTGTGCCATCCGGACTAAAGGTAATGAACCAGAGCCAACCTGTGTGACCTTCAAAAGTGGCTAAGAGTTGAGCGGTAATAATATTCCAGAGGTAGATGTTGCCGCTGGAATCCCCAACGGCGATCGTTTGACCGTCTGGACTAAAATCGATCGACATCCCAACCGTAAGCGCTTCTGAAAAAATGGATTTGGTTAGATTGACATTTTGAAAATTGACTCCGGCTAAATTAACCTGTCGCAAGTCGGCCTGCTGCACCACCAGATCAGAAAAATCGGAGCCGCACAAATCCACCTGAAGCTGCACCAGCAGGTTAATTAGATTGCCCGCCACATATCCTGGTCGTTGTTTCTGCTGCGCCAATAGTTGTCTTGCCTGTGCCTCGATCGCTGCTACACTGCTAAAGCGAGACAGCAATCGTTCGATCACAGGTTGCATCATTAAGCGAATTTGAATCTCTCGGATATACTCCTTCGCTTGCACACGCATTAAGGTGTGTGTTTGCAAAAAGCGAATCTGCTGTGTCTCAAACTCAGTACAAACTTGCTGCACAAAGCGTTCTGTGATGTATTCCATCACTACAGGTTGCAAGAAGAATAATCCATCCGTTTTTTCAATCAGCGATCGCCGCAACAACGAGTTGATCAGATTAGGGACACTTTGCTGAGCCATCAGCTCAATCACATTTTCCCGAATGTCTGCGATCGAAACTGGCTCTCGAAGAATGGCTAGCCAGACCATCACCTGTTGTTCGTTTGGGGATAAGCGATTAAATTGACGCTCCAGCAGATCGCGGATGTCGGCAAAAACAGGTATTCCCTGATTGAGATAGTTTAATACTTCCGAAATACTGCCGTTAAACAAATCCTGGGTGGCGGCTGCCACCAGTTTTAACGCCAGTGGATTGCCGCCATAGTGATGGATCAACATGTTCCATTCGGCTTCTGAACCTGTAAATGCCCCTTTTTGTCGAAAGATGGCGCGTCCATCAACAGGTGTCAGTCCACTTAAGGGCAGCGGTCGCACCAACCCCTGTACGCTTTCCATCAGTGCCATTTCGCGGGGCTTTTCGCGACTGGTCAGCAACAAACAACTGAGATGGGACGTTTCGCCAATCGTTCTGAGCAACTGCCCGTAGCCTTCATAGCCTGATCGCCATTGTCCTACCTGTTCGCTGTGCAAAATAATCTCAGCATTATCCAGAATCAATAAACACCGACGCGATCGCAAATATTGCATCAGTTTGGAAAGTTGCTGATCAAGCGTGGTGGGAATGATCGGATCTTCCCCAAACAGCGGCATAAGAAACTTTAACAGACTTGACAGAAGTTCCTCTAGCGGTGGCGCGTTGGCGAGCGATCGCCACACAATGATTTCAAATTCTGCTTGCATTTGCAGCGCTGCTTTGACGGCGATTGTACTTTTGCCAATGCCGCCAATGCCCAATAGCCCCACCACGCGACAGCGTTCAGAGACGATCCATTGCCACAGTTGTGCTAGCTCTGTCTCACGTCCATAAAACACGGAGGTGTCCACGGCCGTATCCCAATCTTGTTGGGGATTTGCCCGTCGGGGTGTCAACGCTTCACTGGCTGAAATAGGAGCGGTAGAATCCGCTTTGCTTAACTTTAACCCAAACGCCTGGAACAGATGCTCTAACGACTGGCGATCGACCCCCTGTTCGCGCTTAAAAATCCGGATCAGGGTATTGAGAGAAAGCCCGGTGCGATCGCTGAGATCTTCCTGGCTAAAGTGTTTGCCCCAGCTTTCGTTTGCTTCTGCCTGCTGTTTTGCCGCCTGAAATTTCTGCCACCCTTCAGGCGAGAGGATGACTCCTCGCACTCGTCCAGCAGCTCTACTCCGTCCAGGTTTTGACGCGTTGACATCCATAAGTAAGCGGATGATCCAAAAGGGCAGCTTTAGACTTCTTTTCAATAGTACCGTGCATTGCTCTGACGCGAAGGCCTCACTGATACAAATGCAGTGGCAAATTAGCTCATCCTTAACTCAGAGTTTCGGTCAACTGGCTCCGCAACACTTCCTGCTTGCTGCCAGTGCAAAGGTTAAATTGCGTCTTAACTGAGAAAACTTGAGTGGTGTAAATGGGGCGATCGCTGAAGAATTGAAACATAACGCGTTGTAGGGGAGAGCGACAAGTGATGAATTCTGCGTTCACGGATGAAACTACCCTGGCAGAACAGACCGAAAACTTGGGGCAAATGGCAATGCTGATGGGCTTGACTCCTAATTCAGAGCAATGCTTCTTTGGCATGTGAATAGAAATATCGCTAGCGCTTTAACATTGCGCCTAAACCACGTCTTTAGAGGAATGTGAACAATGGTTGACCAAGACGGACCCCACTACTTTGTAGTATTCCACAGCCCCGGACCGAAGTGGTTGGAGGGCACACCATACAATGAACAGCCCGAATTCTTCCGCCACGTCGAATACATAAGCGGGTTGCAAGACAAGGGCAAGATCGTTCTGAGTGGACCCTTTATGAAAAAGCCCGGTGGTCTTACCGGCGAACTGTCCGATGGCGGGATGGCAATTCTGAGAGCAGCCGATCTTGAAGAAGCCGCTAAGCTCGGAACAGACGATCCCACAGTTCAATCCGGTATGCTCAAGGTCGAGATCAAGACCTTTTGGGTCCCATTTCAAGGTTGACTGAATAGCTGCCAAAGTTGGGATGACTTGAATCTTAATCGCGGATAAGTACAGGCTTAACCGTCCCCAGTTCACATTTTACTGATCAAATTGTGGTTTAACTCAGAAAACTTGAGTGGTGTGAATAAGGCGATCGCTGAAGAATGAAGCATAACCAATGTTGCTGAATCAAAGTTACCAACCCAAGCAGAAGCAATTTACCAATTTGAGGAATTAAGACTATGGGGAAGCTCGCAAACAAAGTAGCTGTCGTCACAGGTGGGAGCAGTGGACTTGGCTTTACTACTGCGCTCCGGTTCATTGCTGAAGGCGCGGACGTTTTCATCACCGGTCGTCGGCAAAACGAACTTGACGCTGCCGTGAAAGAACTTGGCTCCAACGCTTTCGCAATCCAGGGTGATATTTCTCACCCATCTGACCTAGATCGTCTCTTTGCAATCATCAAAGAACAGAAAGGACATCTAGACATCCTGTTCGCCAATGCTGGACTCGGCTCTTTTGCGCCACTGGGGCAGATTACTGAAGAGCACTTCGATCGCATCTTCGATATCAACGTCAAGGGTACACTCTTTACCGTGCAAAAGGCGTTACCGTTGATGCCCGATGGGGCGGTGATCATCATTAACAGTTCGATCGCCGCAAGCAAAGGCCTCCCAGCTTTCGGTGTTTATGCAGCCAGCAAAGCCGCGTTGCGGTCGTTCGCCCGGACGTGGTCGGTTGACCTCAAAGAACGTCGAATCCGTGTCAATGCCGTTAGTCCAGGTACCATCGTGACACCTGCTTACGTCAACGAACTTGGCATGAGCGACGAGCAAATTAAGGAGCTTACGGCGCAAACTGCTGGCACTGCGCCGCTCGGACGTGCTGGTACGCCCGACGAGGTTGCTAAGGCGGTGGTGTTTCTCGCCTCAGATGACAGCAGCTATATCACTGGTGTTGAGCTGTTTGTAGACGGGGGGTTAGCTCAAATCTGAACCCGGGAAGTCCCGCGCTTTACTGTGCCAACACGCTTGTACAAAGCTCTACGCTTTCAGTCCAAGGCTTTCATTTGCTACTCACTTTTACCGCGTGGTAGCAGTCGTTGATGTGAGATCACGGGCATGGCAGTCATACAGTTACAAGATCCTACCATCACATTTTTACTTTGAACCCAAGCACTTTTAGGAGGAACCACACATGGGCAAGCTCACAGGTAAAGTCGCTGTTGTTACAGGCGCATCCAAGGGCATTGGAGCCGCTATCGCTAAATCACTTGCCGCCGAAGGCGCAGGAGTCGTTGTCAACTATGCCTCCAGCAAAGAGGGGGCTGAGAAGGTGGTCAGAGAAATCACCGCTGCGGGTGGCAAGGCTGTCGCTGTCGGGGGTGATGTTTCTAAAGCGGTTGAGGCACAGGGAATTATTGATGCGGCGATCGCGAACTTTGGTCACCTTGATATCCTCGTCAACAACTCTGGTGTCTACGAGTTCGCTCCAATCGAAGACATCACCGAAGATTTGTTCCACAAGATCTTCAATGTCAACGTCCTCGGTGTTTTGCTCACGACTCAGGCAGCTGTCAAGCATCTCGGCGAAGGTAGCAGCATCATCAACATTAGCTCTGGTGTCAGCCGTATTACTCCACCAAACAGCACAATTTATAGTGGCACCAAGGGGGCTGTAGATTCCATTACAGGTGTACTCGCAAAAGAACTCGGCTCACGACAGATTCGCGTCAATTCAATTAACCCTGGCATCGTCGAAACCGAGGGCACCATCGGCGCGGGCTACATCGGCTCTGACTTTGAGAAGGGATTCATCGCGCAAACCCCGCTCGGTCGGGCGGGACGACCTGGAGACATTGCCTCGATCGCGGTGTTCCTGGCATCGGACGACTCTGGCTGGCTGACGGGTGAGCAGCTGCTTGCGACCGGAGGACAGCGCTAATTCACCCTGACTGAAATTCAGCTAAGTGCCTCACTCAACACTCGAACTGACGCTAAGGAGTTTCTTCATGGCTACGAAAAATGACAGCCTGTTCCTGATTACCGGAGCAACTGGTAACACAGGTGACACCACAGTGCGCCTGCTGCTTCAACGAGGACACCATGTCCGCGCCTTCGTCCACCGCAGCGATGCGCGTTCCGAGAGCCTAGCCGCCGCCGGAGCCGAGATTGTTGTGGGCGATCTGCTCGACTTCCACGCCGTCAGCAATGCCATGCAAGGGGCCACGGGAGCATATTTCTGCTACCCGATCGCTCCCGGTTTGCTTGATGCCACCGTCATCTTTGCCCAGGCAGCCAGCGAAGCGGGTGTCAAGGCAGTGGTGAACATGTCCCAGATCTCTGCACGCCGCGAGGCGAAAAGTGATGCGGCACGCCAGCACTGGCTTGGTGAACGCCTGCTGGATCGAACCACCATGCAGACAGCGCACCTACGACCAACGTTCTTCACTGAATGGTTGACCTGGTACTGGAATTACCGTGGTGATGAAGGTGTTCTGCGCTTGCCGCTCGGCAACGGTCGCCATGCGCCGATCGCTGGCAAAGACCAGTCTTACGTCATCGCTGCCATTCTGGAAAACCCGGAACCGCACGATCGTCAGATCTATCCGCTCCACGGTCCAGTCGAGATGAACTACAACGAGATTGCATCGACGATCGCACAAACACTCGCCATTCCTGTGCGGTATGAACCAATCGATGTTGCCACGTTCGTAGCAGGGTTGAACGCGAAGGGCTTTCCATCTCACCTCGTCCAGCACCTTAGTAATGTTGCTATTGACTATCAGAACGGGATTTTTGCCGGAACCAACAACTTCGTAGAGGTCATCGGCAACAAGACTCCGATGACGGTTGAGGACTACGTGAACGCCAACAAGGAAGCTTTCAGCAAAGATGGTTCCTACGCCATTGCCACGACCCCAACCTATGCCCTGAACACGTAATCAAATGGGAGCATAACGATGAATGTGAGTGGGTCTACAAAAAAATTACTGCTTGTCCGAATGGCACTAAGAAAAGCTCTAAGGTATGCGGAATAAGGGTTACAGCTTTTAATGCCAGAGAGCGCAGTAATTAATGGCATAAGGGGAGCGATGCGATTTTGTGAGGTGCTTAAAATTCGGGTGCTAAATCACCTTTTTAGGAGTGCGATCGCAGCTAAATAACTGTTTTTATTGAGAATCTACCTTTATAACTGAGAATTAAAGTCCGATCTAACAAAATCGCATCGCTCCCCATACGGCCGCTTCAGTTCCCCCAGATGCTTCAGCACAGCACGGGCAGCTTCTTCTAAGCTCTCATTTTCTCGTAGCCTACTGATGCGTAGGCGTAGCCCGCCGCAGGCATCGCTCTTAGAGAAATGCCAATTATCTACATCTTCTGAAATTCTATTGAGTTTTATTCATTTCTAGCCAGTTGTAGAGTGGGAACTGAACTCTGTTGAGCGCTGCATAAATCATGTAGAGGGGTTTTACAGCACTCAACTGAACAACTGGCATAGCTGGATGTCAAGAAGCGGGAAGTTTTATCTTTTCCCTCGTACAACTTCTTCACTGTCCCGTTGTGTTGCTAACTCTATTGAAACTGCAACCCGAAAACATTGAATGCCAAATTGCCAAAATTGTTTAGGGTGCTATCTCTCTCCCATATTCAGACTCTAGTACATTCAACAACTTCTCTTCCACAACAGTAAGATAAGGACGGCTCAACTTACCCAATAACTGCAACAGACTTTTGACTGTCTCTTCCAGCGAATCGGAATACACTCGACTGATGCGATCGCAAATCACCCGCATCTGCTCACACTCGGCAGGCAAGTAGTTGTATGACTTCAGGTACTGCAAGCCAACTGTGTACTTGCCATCCCAGGTTCTGACAGTGCAACTGAATTCGCCCACATAGTTTATGATGCCCCAGCACCCACCCTTGCCTCTGAGTTCTGGATTGTCTTTGGCTAAAATTTGGCATACTTCGCCTAGCTGGTAGGTGTTGGGTACTTGGGTGCGTTCCATTATCCGTTCTATCACGTCTTTGACAACACGACCTGATGGTACTTTCCCGCCAGCAACCTCAACCGCAGTTTGCCACACTTCCCACTGTTCCTGCGGTTCTAACTTAGTCATGGGGCGAACTTGTCCTTCGCTAGTCGGCAGGATTTGGGAACTATTTGTTGTCAAATCATCAATCCCAGAGTTTTGACAACAAATTGTTGTCAAATTCTCGTAGACATCAGATGCTGCAATCAAATAATTTGACTTTTGGCGACTATGCCCAAAGCGATCGCGGCAATAATCTTCAAAAGTTTTGTGCGTAGAACGGTAAAGTCTGCGATCGCGTAATTGGGACAGTGCCTTGCCAGCTTCAAAAAATGCACGTTCTACTTTGCGCTCTAGATGCAGGCGATCGCTCTGTTCCTGCTCGGTTAATTCAGGAATTTCAACAGCAGTAACGTCAATTGTTGCTAAGGCTGGGTTTTCTTGAGGGGAGATATCTTCATTTACAGAGTCAGGGGGTGTTTTTGAATCATCAGAAGCGGCAGAGGTGGATTTTTTACGCTTGAGGGGTGGGTTGTTCATGCATCCACCTTTTTTGGTTCAGTGGCATTGGCTCAAAATCGATCACAGATAGATTTTCGGTGTGCTAACTTGCAGCGATCACTGGAAGAACTAAAGTTAGGGTCAGAGGATTAATAGGCTGGAGGTCAAGCATTTTCAGACTCCAGTTCCGCCTGTACTAGCTCATCAAAAGTACAGTTGTAGACTTGCATAAGTTTTTGAAGTCCCACAGGGGTCATCCGGGGAGCTGTTTTCAATTGATCCCAGTTCCGAACCGTAGAGACGGCTACACCAAGCTCCACAGCTATTTCTTCTGCTCTTTTTCCTACCCTTAGCCTTAAATCTTTCATATTCATACCAATAGATTACACCATTAACATAGCACAGGTAACTGGTACTAAGCACTTGACAAGTACCAGTTAATTAGCAATAATTAAATATAGAGAAAGCGCCCGGACTGGTAATCAAGAGCGCTTTCTCTGTCCCTAATAATAAGGAAACTTCATTATGACCCATGTAAGGTATACACAGCAAGCCCTTTCCCGCTATAATCTCCCCCGTCTCAAAAGAATCGCTGCTGAACGCGGCGTGACACCCACCGGGGACAAAAGAGCGGCTGACACCTGGGTAAACGCAATCATCACCCACCAATCAACCCAGCTTCAGAAAGTTGACAACCAAGCCCTCGCCCAAGCCGAACTCGACAACTACATCGCTGACCAAGCCCAAGCCATAGCTCCCGAACCCCTCAGAATAGTCGAAATCTCATTTGACCATCACGAATATTACGCTGGTGATCAACTGATAGCCAACATCAGCCATGACGATAATCTAACCCAGCCTTGGGTAGTCATGTTGAAGGGTGTAGAGAAATTCCGCGCTAACACTTGGGCAAGATGCCATCGCTTCATCCAATGGCATCACCAAGACAGCACACTTCACGAAACAGCCCCCACTCAACCAGAAACACCCTGCATCTCCGAAAACCGAATCATGGCGCATATTTTCAACGAGTGCCAGAATTACGGCTTTGAAATTCTCGATGATGGCATTTACAACAACGGCGTAAAGCTGGGCGAAGTCGGCTGCACTAATGGGAATTGGTGGGTAATCCTGGGTTGTTCAGGTCAGCAGCAGTATTCTAACTCTGTGTTGAATGCTGTGCGTTCGCTGTCGATGCTAGATACATCGTTGTCTACTGAAGCATCTGACGAATACTTGCAATATCGCCCACTGGAACAACTAACCACTGAGGAACTACAGCAGATGCTCTCTGCTGAAGCAACCGAATGTGAGCAATTGTTAGACCACCCAGTTGACGAACTGACCTCTAAGGACTGGGAACGGTTACGGGAGTATGAGCCGCACTTGGAGTTAGTCGCGGCGTAATCACATACAAGGGCGATGGCGTAACCGCCCAGCGGATACTGTTGGCGAAATATTACTTAACATAAAAACGGTAGATTTACCGTGTAATA
>NZ_JABXKK010000046.1 GCF_017115045.1 Nostoc sp. NMS8
GGAGAAGCCCGTGGAGAAGCCCGTGGAGAAGCCCGTGGAGAAGCCCGTGGAGAAGTCCGGGGAATTCAGACGGGTCTTGAGGTATTATTAGAGATAAAATTTGGCAATCTTGGCTTGGAATTAATGCCAATTATCTATGAAATTACAGATTTACAACGATTGAAAGTAATTCAACAAGCGATCAAAACTGTAAACTCTGTTGAGGAATTGAGACAACTTTTGTAGTGCGATTATTAAATAATTTGTAATTCGTAATGGGCTACGCCCCGCTACGCTAACATAATTCGTAATTACGTTTTGTGACGGGGATTTAGATTTAGGCGTTCAATTCATTCTGCCTGTAGAGCCAGGGGACTTAAACCCCCAAACTTAGTTAAGTGAATTTCAGCCCCGACGAATAGAATTCGCGGCTACAAAACAAGAGCTAAACTGTTAGGTATACAACTTGCACGGGCGCTCATGTTGCCCACCCCACAACCATGTTGAAAAAATATTAGTGCAAATTAAAGGCGCAACAGCTTATAGCGACCTGGGCTAAGATAATTTCCGCGTAGACGGGTTTTACCTGTGTAAATGCGGTTTTTAATTGCCCTTTTAACTTAAGTTGACTCCAATGTTCCGCCTTCGCTTTTAATTAACTCTAAATAGAAACCTTCACGAGAGCATAATTCGTCATGGGTACCGCGTTGCACGACTTTACCGCGATTCAAAACGATAATTTCATCGCAATCACGAATTGTACTCAAACGGTGTGCCACAATTAAGCAGGTACAGCCCCGCAAACGTAAATTTTGATCAATAATTTTTTCTGTCTCTGCATCCAATGCGCTTGTCGCTTCATCCATCAGCAAAATTGACGGATTATTTACTAAAGCCCGGGCAATTTCTAATCTTTGTCTTTGTCCGCCACTCAAATTTGTTGCACCTTCTAACAAGTCTGCACCATAACCACCAGGAAGCGATCGCACTATTTGATCAACGGCAGCATCGCGGCAAGCTTGTGTTAAGTTACTATCTGGGATAGTTGTATCCCAAAGCGTCAAATTATCGCGCACGCTACCAGCTATCAGCATAATCTCTTGCTCAATTGTGGCAATGGAATTTACCAACACCTGATGCGGGATTTGTTGTCTTGGTTGTCCATCAAAGTAAATTTCACCTGTCCAAGGTTCGTATAGCCCTGCTACAAGTTTGGCAACTGTAGATTTTCCGGAGCCGCTGCCGCCCACTAATGCCACTCTCTGTCCTGGTTGGAGCGAAAGACTAAAATTTTCAATTAAGGGCGGTGCAGTTCGATTGTAGCCAAAGGTGATGTTGTGTAGTTCTAGGTATCCTTGTAATTTTGGCTCACGCAGAGACGCAGAGGCGCTGAGAGAACTTTGTGAGTTATCAATTTCTGTGGGATTTTGCAATACATCATCTAATCGATTTAAGCTGCCTTCAAGTTCTTGTAAATCACCGCCTAAACTTATAAGTTGGTTCACAGGTTGCATAAACTGTTGCATCAAAGATTGAAATGCTATGAGCATCCCAATGGTCAAGGCGCCATCCATGACGCGCAAACCACCAACAGCTATCAATAGCATGGAGGTAATACCTGACAAAAACGCGGGTAATGTTCCCAATCCTTGATTCAGGCTATCCATATCTTGCCGGACATTGATTGCTTTGGCGTAATATCCTGCCCAACGGGTAAAAAAATCTGACTCTAATCCTGAAGCTTTGAGGGTTTCTATACTTTGCAATCCAGCGATCGCTATTCCACTAACTTTACCCTCTTCTTGCATCAAGCGGATATTTGTATCTACCCGCAGTCGTGCTACCCACTGCAACGCCACTAAGTTGACGATGACAAAGGCAATACCAATCAGTGTTAATACTTTATCGTATTGCAGCATTACAAGTGCGTAGAAAATTACCATCACGGCAGAAATCACCGTTGTTGCTAGTTTACCAGAGAGGAGATTGGCGAGGCGATCGTTTAGTTGAATCCGACTGCTAATTTCCCCGGCAAAACGTTGGTCATAAAAGCTAACAGGAAGATGGAGAAGATGCCAGATAAATTTGCTCGACATTCCCATTGCTAATTTAATTTTCATCCGCCGCAATAATTGTAATTGCAGACGTGTTAATAATCCGCTGACAAGTGCGGTAAATAACATGGCATATATCAACGGACGCAACCAATCTTCTCGACCTTGAATTAATATTTGATCTACAAAAATTTGAGAAAATGCTGGCATTGCTAAACCAGGAAGTACGAGAAAAAATCCGGCTAATATACAGTAAATTAGTGGATAAATACTTCCTTGTAATCGTGACCATAAGGCGACAAATAAATTTGGTTTGCGTCCTCCCTTCTGAAATTCTGGGCTGGTTTCAAATACTAAAACAACTCCAGTAAATGCTTCGCTAAATTCTTCTAGAGAAACTGCACGCCGTCCGGTTGCCGGGTCATTGAGAAAAACTTGCTTTTTCGTAAAGCCTTCAACAACTAAAAAGTGATTAAAATTCCAAAAAACAATATAAGGACATACAAGTTCTTTTAAATTTTCTAAATCGATTTTGAAACCTTTTGCTTGTAAAGCATAACTTCGCGCCGCATTTAGGATGTTTGACGCTTTACTTCCATCGCGTGAAATACCGCAAGCTTGGCGTAGTTCTGCGAGGGGAACAATGCGACCGTAGTAGCCTAAAATCATCGCCAGGGATGCTGCACCACATTCTACTGCTTCCATTTGCAGTAATGTCGGTGTGCGGCGAATAGGTTGAAGTTTCGTCGGATTTTTAAAGAGTTTTTGGCGAATTTGTTTAAACATAGGATAGGGGTGGTGATTTTGGATTTTAGATTTTAGATTTTTCGTAATGATTCAGCGCCCCAAACTCAGAAGTAATATCATAATCTAATATCATTGCTATATTTATTCCAGGACTTACGCAAAAACTGCTAAAATGCCTAATTTATCGAACCGCCTTCTCTTCGAGAGGCTGACGCCAACGCGCAGCGTCTCGTAGAGAAGACGCCAAGAGCGCCGAGAATTCTTAGAGTGTGTGTAAGTTTTATATTCATCAAGTTCTCTCCTGAATTATGGCGATTTTCCCTTCAATCCAAAATTAAAAATCTAAAATCAAAAATTAAAATGATGGATTATATCTGATTGAAAAATAAATTCCATTATCTTGTAAGGTTCGTTTTTCAGTATCAATTGAAATTAAAGGAATGCCGTAATCTATTCGCGCTGAAAAGTCTCCTTCTTGCCATAACAATCCTAGTCCTGTACCAATTAAAGTATTGGAATCAGAATTATTATTGTTGCCATTATTCCAAGCTACACCCATGTCAATAAATGGTGTCAGTTGTAGCACTCCACCAGACTGTTGAGTTTTGAGAATTGGTAAGCGCAATTCTGTGGAGAACAAGACGCCGTTATCTGTGAGCAATGCGTCTTGACGATATCCCCGGACTGTTTGTTGTCCACCAATGCCAATTTGTTCGAGAGGAAGAAGAGGCCGCTCGCTTAACTGAATATCTCCGCGCATGATTAATAATGTATCAGGAGCTAAAAGTCGCGTCCATTGTCCTTGTCCGCGCCAACTGAAAAAGTTACTATCAGGAGAACTATCATTGATGGTTGCATCTAATACACCTACTCCTAAACTAAACTGCGATCGCGCCGCTAAAACTTGTCGTTCATCACGCTCAACCCAGTCTTGAAAAAATCGGATAGCTGAAACGCGAGTTTTACCTTGATCGTCTGCTCCCGGAGAAAGGGGAAATCCACCGATATTATCAATTCCTAGTTTGGTTTGAGTTTGTTGATGTGATAGGGTGAGTCCTAAAGCAAACTCTTCTCTCGATTGTTGAAATATAGGCTGACGGTAGGTGAGTTCGTAATAACTTGAATTTGCTTGGATATCCAGTTGATCGAAGGGAGGCTCTATCACACTACTATTTGAAGTCCCATAAGCTAGGCTGAGTGTACCGTTACGAGGATTGAGAGGAATTGTATAGTTGAAATCGAACCTATTACTAGCATCGGTGTTGGTGTAACCGACTTGTAAAGCATCCCCAAAACCCAGTAAGTTGGCTTCCCTTAATTCGATTTGACGGCGGACACTACCGACGCTAGGAGAACGATTATTATCAATTAATGCGGAAACACTCAAGGTTTTGGCTTCGATTATAGTTACCTCCAACACATTTTTTCCGGGACTGGTTCCGGCTTGTAAATCAGCAGAGATGTTTTCAATTAGTGGATCGAGTTGCAGAAGTCGCAATCCTTCGAGTAAGCGATTGATATTCAAGGGAGCAGTGGTTGCAAGTCCAATGCGATCGCTAATATAGCTAGGATACAAATGCTTGATACCATTAACTTTAATATCTTCTAAGGAACCTTCAATCACCTGAATTTTGACAACCCCATTTTCGGGGTTCTGTGGCGGAATAACGGCAGCAGAACTGATGTAGCCATTTTTGATATAAAGGTTAGTAATAGCTGAACGAGCTTGGAGCAATTCTGTAAAGGTGATATTCCGTCCGGTGTAGTCTTTTAGTAAGTCGGTGAGTTCTTTGGAACTAAAAACAGTGCTACCAACAACTTCAAATCTACTGACGAAAAGATTATCAAAGGTTGTATCAGGCGATTCTGGCGATGGCTGGGGTGTCGTCGGTGTTGGTAATAAATCTTCAGGAAGTGGAACTTTTTCTGGCGTTTGCTGAGGTTTTGGTTGCGGAGGAAGCGATCGCGGTATATCTTGAGAAGGAATTGTGGGGATAATCCGCTGAGTAATTTCATAGACTGGGGATTCGGGAAGAAATTCTTTTAAGATTTGGTTAGGGTATGTCTTGGAAAATTCAGATCGGTGGAAACCGACGTTCTGACTTTCCACTGAATACACATACTCATCTTCCCAATCCCTAGTCCTTAGTTGTGGTGAGTTATTCGCAATTTGCTCAAATGAGAATGCAGATATGCTGTTATCTGCCAAAGCTATTTGAGATTGAACCTTGTATAAATGCGGGATGATTTTAGGGATTTTTCTTTGCGTCTTCTCTACGAGACGCTGCGCGTAGCTTGCTTCTCCGTAGGAGTATGCGCCTTTGCGTGAGACATTCATCCCCTGATTCAGCAACGCCTGAGATTGAACAGCGATTACTTCTGGTGAGTTATTCGTAATTTGACCAGACGGTAATGCAGATATGCTGTTATCTGCTAAAGCCAGTTGAGATTGAACAGCGATCGCGGACAAGCTCAATAATAGTAGAAATAATTGTTGAGCAATAATCGATAAAATCTTATTGAATAAATACATATTTAACATGACACTAAAAAAGGTAGATGAAAAAACGACCTACTCCCTAAGGCGAGAGGCAAGTTAATGCACCGAAAATTTAGGATGATGCTACAAGAGTAAAGCCAATATGGATAAGCTTTTACACGTTATCACCCATTGACGGAAGGTGTTTTTGGAGAATTTAACCCACCACTATAAACAGGGTAACTATTCAATGATTTAAGCAGCTGTACTACAACCGAAAACAGAATTTGCATGAATCGCTAGTTGCGATCTATTTTTGAGATTAAGGCGATTAAAAATACTGTTAATGTGAGTTTTAACTGTACTTTCCGAGATAAATAATTTCTGGGCAATTTCTTGATTTGTGGCGCCAACAGCGACTAAACGCGCTACATCCAACTCCCTTGGTGTTAATTCTGCGAGTCCGGGATGAATCGACTCGCTTAGACTTGGCTGAATTTGTTTTTGGTTAACAACCCGTTCTAAAAGACCAGGTGCAAGCTGAGAATATCCAGAATTGATGCAACAAATGGCATTAACAAGTTCTTCCGAAGGCATATCTTTGAGGAGATAACCTTTAGCTCCGGCTCGAATTGCTTCACTCACATCGCGGTCTTCATCGTAAGTGCTTAAGACCAAAACTTTGATATCGGGAAATCGTTCGCTAATGATGCGAGTGGCGGTACTACCGTTCATTACAGGCATTCGCACGTCCATTAATACAACATCTGGTTGTAATATTTCGACTTGAGCGATCGCCTCTTCTCCATTTTCCGCCATTCCCACAATCTGGAGGTCAGATTCTAAGCTCAACATTGCTTTGAGACCTTGGCGAACTAAACTTTGGTCATCTACAATTAATAGGCGAATCATAAGCAATTCCAATTTTTTTCAGTTTTTCTAATATAGGCATGTAACGTGAATTTTTGAACATTACAGCAATATTTATTGAGAATAATCTTGACCTAACATCTTAACAACTTGACGGACTTCCCGCATCAGAGTCCCACTCATTTGATAGGCTTCTGACAGTGATTGTTGGGCTTGTGTGGGGTTAATTTGCCAAAGTTTTTGGGAAACTTGTAGCTGGATATGCAAAGCAGCGATCGACTGTCCTAATGCATTATATAAATTTAGTAAATTATCATTGGTTTGTTGCATTTCGCTAAAATTATCAATCTGTAAAGCATAGGTTTGTAATTGTTTTTGAGCTAGGATCAATTGCTGATGTTTTTGTTGATTGTGATAAACCATCTTCAAAAATTGGCAAAGGAGTGTTAAAAGCAATATTGTCAAAAACAGAATAGTCGTCATATATTTTTGGTTTCCATGACAATAAATTGGCAAATAGATAATTTTTTAAATTTTCCATTCCACCTATTTTATTAATAACTCCAATTGCAGTATTTGACTAGATATGACGATGATTTTCAAACTTTAGTTGGAATGGGGTTTTGGTATTGGTAAAAAGTTCTAACCCAAACATTGCAGTTGAAAAATTGTTAATGATTGCGAAGTTTTACCATTCATTTAGATTTAGCGGCTGCCATTCACCAATTGTGATTTTCTGTTGGTTAACAGGCGAATATTCTTGATAAATAGATATTTCAGACATCTGGATTGGCATTTCCCGGAGAAAAGATTCCTGAGAAACCTTGATTTCAGATTTATCAGATATTTTAGATACGTGCATGGGAATTTTAACTGTAATACAGCAACCATATCCCGGTTGAGATGTCAACTGAAGATGACCTTGTAAAACTGCAACCCGTTCTCTCATTCCCTGTAATCCATAACCACCTGAAACATTTTCCGGGTTGAACCCACGACCGTTATCTTGAATAATGAAATACACCTCTTTGGCATTTGTGTGGATCTGAATTTGCACAGATGTTGCTTGAGCATACTTGCAGATATTGTTTAGCGCTTCTTGGATGATTCGATAAATAGGTGTGACAAGCTGTGGTGATAAAGCGATGGGTAGGCTAACCTCAACTTCCGGCAAAATTCCCGTGGTTTTCTGAAAATTATCAACTAGCAATTCGAGCAGTTTTTCTAGGGATTGGGTTTCAATTGCATCACTACGTAATGATTTTACAGATTGGCGGACTTCTTGAGTGGCGATCCCCACCAAGCGATGTGCCTCTGTGAGAAATTCCTGTGCTTGATTGGGATCAGGTTTGCAAAGTTTAATCGCAGTTTGTAATTGAAAGTTAAGTGCAGTCAGCGCATGTCCCAGAGAATCATGCAAGTCTCGCGCAATCCGATTGCGTTCTTGTGTAGCCGAAAAGTTAGCAAATTGCAGCACACATTGCCACAACTGCTGATGCATTTGATCGAGTTGTTCTGGTGTGTAAAGTTCTTCAACCACGACAGGTACTCTCTTCGTAACGTCCAGCTAATTCTTTTATATTTCTGAGAGAATAAAGCTTATGCAGGGGATTGGGGATTGGGGACTGGGGATTGGGAATATTTGAATAAGCATTTAGACTTTAACCAAACCTTGAAAGAATTTCTTCCCCAGTCCCCAGTCCCCTAAATCCAATTTCCCAGCAACACGTATGCCGCCCAATAGTACGGGGATTTATATTCTGAGTTTTGCAAAATAGAAATTTGGGCCCGTCGCAGAGCTTCAGCTTTTGAGACACCTGTTTTGCTAGCTTGGATTAATTGGTCGTAGAATTGACTGATGAGCGCTGTTGAAGCTTCATCATTGACACGCCAGAGGGTAGCGACGGTACTACGGGCACCAGAACGGACTGCAATACCTGCTAATCCCAATGCAGATTTAGCATCACCTGAGGCTGTTTCACAAGCGCTGAGAATCAGGAGTTCCAGGGAGTTATTGCGCGATAGTTCGACTGTTTTAATCAGGCTACTAAGTTGATTAACCTTGATTGTGCCATCCCAAGTGAGAATAAATGTTTCATCGGCTGTAGGGCCAAATTGCCCGTGGGTGGCTAAATGTACAATCGGGTAAGAAACCACAGAGACTCGATCTTGAAATGCGGAATTTGTAAATTTCTCGTTTAAAAGGACTTGGGTGGGAACATCAGATTCAATTTTTTGCACTTCATTTTTGACATTAGGTAATGCTGAAAACCCCGGACGAGCTTCACTAACTCCGGCTACCAAGGCTCCTAGTCGCTCTTGTCGGAGCGATCGCGGTGCTAATAATTGTAGTCCGGGTGTGAGAACAATACTATATTTCTCTACAAGAAACTTTTTTTGTTGTTCATCGTATAGTGCTGCCATTGGAATATTCCGCAGCACACCATCTAAAACAAATACTAATGTTTCAACTTTACTTGCGGCTAAGTCTGCGGCTTCTGGCGCGATGACCAAATCGTACATTTGTTGGAATAGGGGCAATACAAAGTCAGAGGCATTTGATTGGTTGAGATTGTTTCGTAATTTTAATGCTAAACGCTCGACTTCATCTTTCTTAATTGCGGTTTTGTAGTAACGAAAATCGCGGGTATCTGCTTCTTTTGGTTTATTTGCTTTGGCTTGGGGGGATTTTGGTAGACTGGCAATGATTGCTAGTTGGTCTTCTAAAATAATCGGATAAATTACTGCTGCTTTTTGATCAACTTGGTCTATAAGTTCTGGTTTAGCAGTTAGACAAGCTTCTCGAAAAAAGTTATCTAGTTCAACTAATTGCAATCCTTCAATTACATCTCGCGCTGTCTTCAGATTATCTTTTTGGCTTGATTCCACAAGCAAGCCAACGAGTTCGCGGTGAATTGGCTCAACTGCATTGCGGAAAGAGAACTGCACATCGGGACTGGCGGCTGCTAAATCTGCGCGTAACGATTTAATATTATTGATCGCTTCTTGATAAGCTGCGATCGCCGTTTCAATTTTGCCTTGTGCTTTGGTTACTCGTCCCAATTGCCACTGCCAGCGATAGGCAATATCACCAGCATTGATTTGTTGGGCTAATTGAACTGCTTGCTGAGTCAGTTTTTCTGATTCTACCCACTTTTGCGATCGCTCGTAAACGCTGCCCAGACTTCCCAAGGCATCAGCTTGGAGGCGAGGGTTTCCTAATTCTTTGGCTTGTTGAACTGCTACCGTCAGCAGTTGCGCTATGTCACCTAAAAATGTCTCATCAGCCGATTTTTCCGCCATCTGCATCATCGTATAGGCGAGATTTACCCGTGCTTCAATGGCCATTTGGCTAGGGGGTAATGCCTCAACTTGCTGCTTTAGCTGGGGTAGCAGAATTTTAGCTGCATCTTGTTGCTGGGTATCAACAAGTAAATTTAGTTGATTTAGTTGTGCTTGGATGCGGATATGATTATTTGCAGATGGTGCGGCAGCTTTTTGGTAGAAATTTAGTGCAGTTTTGGCATCGGCTTGAGCGCGGGAAACACTGCCGAGACTGAGTTGTGCCAATGCAACTATATCAGGTAATTGTAACTGATTAGCGATCGTCAAACTGCGCTCTAAAACCAACTGTGCTGGGGTAAACGTGCCGACAACCCGTAATGCATCGCCTAAATTACGCAGAGCGATCGTTGTTTCTGGGGAAGCAGAAACTCCTTCGAGAGAAGTTTTGAGTTTTTTGGCGTCAGTAATAGAATCTGCCGGCAACTTTAATGCAGATGCCAGTAGAGAAACAGATCGTCCATAAAGACCTAAATTTTGTAAAGCTTGGGCTTGATTGGTTTGGTTAGCGAGGAGGCGTAGGCTCTGATTTTGCTGAGTATAAATCACCGTAGCCCCTTCCCAAGATTTCAGCGCTGCATCTGCTTGTCCCCGTGCTAATTGTAACCCCCCTTGAATATCAAGCGCTTGTGCAAGTGCCAATAATCCCTCTAAATTTTTACTTTTGTTAGTATTTAATATTTCCAGACTATTAGTAATTACACTACTTGCCTGATTCCATTGCCCCAATTGTTGATAGCAAAGCGACAGATTGCTCAGACTCAGCCCTTGACGAATCGGATCTGAAGAGGCTTTATAAGCTTGGGCTGCTTGTTCAAAGAGCTTTGCAGCCTCAGAAAACTTACCTTCTTGATATAACCTTCGTGCTTGCTGTTCTAGCGATAACCCTGATTGGGTTTGGGCAATAGATGTAGTTTCGGGCATTTTGGAAATTTGAGCAAAGCCAGGTGATGTAATACACAACAAAGCTGTCATGCTCATTAACATGACAAACCGAAGCAAGTGCTGGTAATATTTTTGGAGACGTTTGATTTTAGTATTTCTCATTTTTTAATTGTTTTGATAGTGTTGTTGAATGAAAATATGAATAATATCAAGTCTGCATGAATTTCACCCTGTCTTTAACACCCCTTTTCTTAGTAAGCGGTTCTTCAGCTGATAGCCCCCCTCTTCTTAGTAAGCGGTTCTTCAGCTGATAGCCAACACGCAAAATCATTTGGATATTTTTCCGCCAAAATCTCCTAAAGTTGCCATATTTCACATACACTCAGTTTCATACCATAAATATCGTCATATAAAGGAAAAAGTACAAATAAAATAACTTACCCCCAATAACGCTTGAATAACTAAGTAAAAGCGATGCATTCTGCAAAACACAAAGCACAATTTTGCAGCTGCGATCGCTTTTAAATAGATAAGAAACAATCGTTAAGTATCAGACACTCTATGTAATTAACTGCCTAATAGCAGAGAAAAAATAGACGAATGCTGAAAAGCTCTAAAAAGCAGGTGATTAATAATCTGACTGACCACCCATAAACGCTGAGAGAAAAGATGCAGCCACAGCTAGTATGCCTAGAGAACGTGTGGTTCCCATCGTCGTGTCAGTGACGATATTTCCCTCTGTATCTACTACCATATGTTGCTGACCATTTGCACCTTGATAGTAGACTATGAACCCATTTTCACCCTCTGCATAACCTTGATACTCTGCAAAGGGATGGTACTCTGCAACAATTTTGTTAAATATATTGTGCATTACATATTCAGAAGCAGACATCTCAAAACTCCTTTCCTTGTTTTTTGTTGAACATATTTTCATCTAGGGCAAAATATAGCGATTCCGATCTGGTGAGGTAAGTTATCAAAGCTACTAAGCTTAGTCAATTGCTTAGGAAACGCTATATATGGTTATGTAGGGAGTAAAGCGATCGCAGAAAATTTGTTTACAATTACAGTGCGATTGCTTTTTCGCTCTAAAAGTATATATTTCTGGTGGTTAATAACTCATGCATTTTTGTTGGATGAGTTATATCATAATTAAGTAAAAGCGATGCATTCTGCAAAACACGAAGCGCAATTTTGTAGGTGCGATTGCCTAGCGTCGGCTTTTGCATCACTCTTTCTTGAAACTATGAGTTAGTTATCAATCACTTCGACATCAGAACAATTCTCTGCATCATCGCAAGTTCTTAAAAAATAGGAACCATCAACGTTAATTCTGAGTACAAAATTGTCGGCAGAATAATCAGGATATGGTGTCTTAGTACCGGGATATACAGGGTAATAACCCCATAAAACTAAACCTTTAGCAGTATTCTCTATCTCGATTGTTTGTTCGACAGTAGCAGTTTTGTTCCTCTTAATATCAAAGAATCTGGTGAATAATTTACCTGAATCTCCATTGATAATTAGCCTACCTTCGTGTACAACTCCACCAGAACTGTAACGTAGTTTTATAGTTCCATCTGGTATATTAGTTGGTTGTGGTGTTGATGGCCGATTAGCTTGTATAGTAGGTTGTCCCTTAGTATTTCCAGAGACCACTGATGTTGGCGTTATAGGTGTCGGTGTAGTACGAGCAGTTGCAGTGTTATTAGTGTATCCTGACAATATCAAGACACATCCCGTTGTTAAAGCCGAAAGAGCTAATTTTGATATTGCATGAGTAGTTAATTGCATATCTGAATCCTCCTTATTTACTTCATTAGGTAGTAGTAACTGTTTATCTGAGCGTTGCTGAACCCAAATAGGAATCATGCGATTCTTTTCTTCTCTGTCAGATATCTGAATCCGAAACTTGTTTATATGTATTGAGTTTGAATTCATCGCTCTGAAAGTATATATTTCTGGTAGTTAATAACTCATGCATTTAAGCTCAAATACTTTCGATAAAAAAAGAGTATGAAGAGATCGGGTCGATATAAGTAGTAGTGCAAAATTAAATATACATTGTCATTGCGAGTGGAGTAAGCGATGACAATGTATAATAAGGCGTTGCTGAATTTGAATATGAAATTCAAAAATCAACTCTTCTTAACTCTTACTCTGTAGCGACTCTGCGCGTCTGCGTGAACTAAATTCATATTTGGAATCAGCAACAATAAGGATTGAATTATACTTTTTCAAGGCGATCGCCTTTTTATTTCTTTCCCAATTGCTCCACAAACTCCCCATGCTCGGGTGAACTTAATCCCAACTGCAACACTTCCAACACCCGCACCATCTGATTGTTTAACAGTGCCTCCACCGCTAACCACTTCTAGTTAGACGTAGGACACGCAGCAGCCGTTGGGCGAGATGATGGCGTAGCTTGTGGTGCATAAGCAACAATGATAATTTTGCCTTCTGGAGTTCTGGCAAAACCTTGGGCTTCAATAATTGCAGAACTCCCATTGTTACTTACTAGAGTTATCTGTGCATCTCTTTGCGTCCCCGCGTCAGAGCGTCCCCCTGTCCCTGCATCCCCCTCCAAAGTCGCTAGGGGAATTAAGTTTGGTGTACCCGTAATTGATTGCAGAGGGCTAGGTGGTAAACTACCGCGTCCGCTAACGATAAATTCGCCCAAAGGTTTCTTTGCATAACTCCCTTTAGGGCAGATTTGGCCAATTTGATTACTTGCATCGATTCTTTCATCTGGTAGTTGAATTAGTCCTTGCGTCGGTTGGACTTCTGGTTGGGTAATGGCGATTTGTCCCTGTACCCCTAATTCGGAACTGGCAGTAATATCATTTGTTGTATCTGATGGTTTTTGACGTGCTTCGATGCCGAAAATACTTTGAGTGCGAATGTTGATATTGCCCCCCGCTCCTGTGAAGGCGTTGCCTGTAATATCGCTGTTTTCGTTGGGTACGGCGACGATGAAGGGTGTATTAATGTTGATGTTACCCCCATCGCCACCTGATTTGACTAACCCCGCAGTTGTGCTGATATTGCTGTTACGTCGCAATAGTAATAAATCTGTAGCAGTTAAGCTAATATTTCCACCATTACCAGAGTTTGTTTGAGCAGCAATAATTCCTTCATTATCTAAACTGACAGTACCAGTATTAATATTAATATTTCCAGCATTTCCCTGCCCCGTGCTACTGGAAGTTAATACTCCATGATTGGTAATCAATAAAGTCGGAGCATTTATATTAATATCACCACCCTCGCCTTTGCCAGTAAAACCTCCTTCTGTTGTTACTTGAGTTGCAATTCCACTTCTACTACCATCAGAACCCATGCCATCAAACAATACCGTACCCCCAGCATTTAATGTCACATTACCTGCATTTCCTTGTCCCAAAGTATCAGCCCTAACTTGAGAACCATTTGTGAAAGAAATATCATTATTGATATTAATTAGCACATTACCAGCATCGCCTTTACCAATAGTCGCGGACGCTAAAGCAGCGCCATCAGATAAATAAAAATTACGCCCCTGAATTTCAATATCTCCACCTTTACCTACTGCATTTGGGGAAAGAATGGAGAACAAAACGCTTTTTTCTGAAATCAAGACATCGCCACCTGCTCGAATTGTAATTTTACCAGCATTTCCGTCCGTGGCAAATGTTGCTATAGCACTATCTTTGATTGTTGTCGTACCTAATGTGGTTATCAAGACGCTACCCGCATTGCCTTTACCATTAGAAAATGTAAACAATTTAGCGCCATTAGATAGCTCTAAATTACGGGCTACAATCTCAATATCACCACTGTTACCTATGCCAGTTTCCAACACTCCGCTAGCTATTCCACTACCAAGTGTTTCACTGCCTCCAGAAATTGTCACAGCACCACCAGCTTGAATTTTGATATTCCCGGCATCACCTACACCCAATGTACCATTACTTAGCGAAGAACCACCTGTGAAGGAAACATTATCTTGTGTATTTATGGAAATATTACCAGCATTACCTTTACCGCCAAGATTGCTGTTAAAAATTAAGGATTCTCCGCTTACAGAAAAAGACTTGGCAAAGATATCAATATTTCCGGCATTACCTACACCTGTTTCTGAGATGCTACTATTTATACTGCTGCCATTGGCAAGAGAAACTTTGTCTGTAGCTAGGATTGAGATATTACCAGCGTTTCCTTTGCCACTTGTACCGCTAGACAGTCTTCCACCTTTAGTGACTGCAAGTGACCCAGTTGTGATTTGAATGTTTCCACCCTTGCCAACTACGCCAGTACTAACAGAACTCCCAGCAAAAGCATCTGTGTCAAAGCTGATGGTGCCGCTGGCATCAATTATGATATTTCCTGCATCACCATTTCCCAGAGTGCTACTGCTAATAAAAGCGCCATTTGTAGCTGAAAAATTACCAGTTGTTAGCTGGATATCTCCGGCATTACCTACACCTGAAGGATTAACAGCACTAATTATGCGGCTAAATATATTGCTATTGTTACCGAACCCGTCTAGAGAAATCGTATCGCGGGCGTTGATAGCGATTTTACCTCCGTTACCTTGTCCGAGGTTTCTGGTGTTGATTTCTGAACCCTCGGTTAAAGAAACAGAACCAGTTTGAATTTTGATGCTACCGCCGTTACCTACTGCATCTTTTTCCACATAACTGAAAATCTTAGCACCCCCTGTAAGTGAAATAGTATCCTTAGCTTGAATCAAAATACTGCCAGCATTACCTTGTCCAAAAGTGCTAGCATTGAGTTCGCCGTTATTGAGATACAGTGACCCAACATTAATATTGATATTGCCTGCATTTCCTTTCCCAAAGGTGCTACTAATCAAAGCGCCATTAGTAACAGAAAGATTACTGGTTGTTAGCTGAATATCTCCCCCATTACCTACACCTGAATATCCGACAGAACCGTAAATATTAGCATCGCCTGTAAGTGAAATAGTATCCTTTGCTTGGATCAAAATACTACCAGCATTTCCTTTCCCTAAGGTGCTGCTACTAATCAAAGCACCACTAGTAACAGAAAGATTACTGGTTGTTAGCTGAATATCTCCTGCATTACCTACACCTGAAGGGTTGACAGAACCAATTATGCGGCTAAATATATTACTATCTTTACCAAACCCATCTAGAGAAATCGTATCGCGGGCGTTGATAGCGATTTTACCTCCGTTACCTTGTCCCAAAATTTTGGTATTGACTTCCGAACCCTCGATTAGCGACAGTGAACCAGCTTGAATTTCGATGATACCACCGTTACCCACTGCATCTTTTTCCACAGAACTGTAAATACCAGAACCACCTGTAAGTGAAACAGCATCCTTTGCTTGAATCAAAACATTACCAGCATTACCTTGTCCAGAAGTGCTAGCACTGAATTCACTGTTATTGAGGGAAAGTGACCCAACCTTAATATTGATATTGCCTCCATTTCCACGCCCAACAGAAAATGCTTCAAAAACTCCGACTAAATCCGTTGCTAATGCAGCATCATCACTGAGAGTCAGTGAGCTAGCATTAATATTAATGCTACCAGCATTACCTACGGCTCCACTTCCCACGCTGCTGTAAATGCCTGTATTGCTATCTAGAGAGACAGTATCAGATGCTTGTATGAATATATTGCCTGCATCACCCTCTCCAAGAGTGCTGAGGTTAATTAATGCATCTTTGTTTAAGTTTAAAGAACCTGTGGTGATATTAACGTCACCAGATTTGCCAAATGCTCGTTCGCGTACTGAGTTGCTGATAATGCTTTTATCAGTTAGAGTCGTTGTCCCTGTGGCATTAATTACAATATCTCCGCTTTTACTATTCGGTGTTCCTAAACCTGTTTCTATCCCTGTTCGCAGTTTGCTTTCCCCTGTTAAGTTTACATTTCGCGCATTAATCTTGATATTACCGCCATTTGCACCCCGAACATTGACTTCTGCACCATTGCTCAATGAGATATCTGCACGTTCTACACCATCGGGTATGGCTAAACTAGGCAAATTATTATTTTCAATATTCAGTTCGACTGTTCCTGGTGCAGCTAAAGCTGCTAATTCAATATTGCCACCGTAAGCCCGGAGTCCTCCGCCATTGATGTTGATATTTCCACCGACAAGCAATAAGTTCTGACCATCTGCTACTCTTAAACCTGTAACATTTTCACCAATAGAATTAATACCTGCTGGTGCTTGAGACTGATTAGTGATTCCCCCCTGATTTAGTTGGTTAAATAGCAACCCTGAAGGATTGATGGTTAACAAGGGCGGTGCTTGGGGATTTGTCGCACTAAAAACCCCCTGATTCCCAATCTGTATGCCGTTTGCAGTTGTACCTACAAATGAACCGCGCACATCTAAACTTGCATTTTGTCCAAATACAATCCCATTGGGATTTATTAAAAACAAATTAGCCGCACCATTAACTCCCAACGTACCAAAAATATTTGACGCATTCCCACCCGTTACCCGCGTTAATATATTTTCTATGCCTGATGGATTGCCAAAATACACTCTTTGACCATTATCAATATTAAACTCAGTGAAACTATGAAAAAGATTACTACCCCGCGTAGCACCACCATCAATTCTGTCTGAAGAAGCGCCGTTAATTAAGACATTGGGAGTGAGTCTGGAAGCTTCTATACCAAGGGTATTATCTGGAGTGATTTGTGCCTGTAGGGGAGTACTGGCAAGTATTAAAAGGGTTGGTATTAAAAGATTTGGCAGGAAATTTTTGATTTGAGGCATCATTGATTACCTTAAGTGATGGTAGATACATTGGATATTGATTATCTATTTGCAGGACATGCAGCAGCCGTTGGGCGAGATGATGGCGTAGCTTTTGGTGCATAGGCAACAATGATAATTTTGCCCTCTGGAGTTCTAGCAAAACCTTGGGCTTCAATAATTGTAGAACTCCCATTATTAATCACCGGAGTTATCTGTGCATCTCTTTGCGTTTTTGCATCCCCACGTACTGGCGTCGCTGTCTCCCCTGCCAAAGTCGCTAGGGGAATTAAGTTTGGTGTACCCGTAATTGATTGCAGAGGATTAGGTGGTAAACTACCGCGTCCGCTAACGATAAATTCGCCCAAGGGTTTCTTTGCATAACTCCCTTTAGGGCAGATTTGGCCAATTTGATTACTTGCATCGATTCTTTCATCTGGTAGTTGAATTAGTCCTTGCGTCGGTTGGACTTCTGGTTGGGTAATGGCGATTTGTCCCTGTACCCCTAATTCGGAACTGGCAGTAATATCATTTGTTTGGTCTGATAATTTGGGACGGGGTTCGATGCCGAAAAGACTCTGAGTGCTGATGTTGATATTGCCACCTTTACCAGAGAAAGCATTAGCTGTGATGTCGCTGTTTTCGTTGGGGACGGCGACGATGAAGGGTGTATTAATTGTGATGTTACCACCATCGCCTCCCGCTTGGGCTGTACCTGCGGTGGTGGAAATTTGGCTACCATTGCGTAAGAGTAAGTATTGGGAAAGATTGAAATCTATATTGCCACCATCAGTAGAGGCTGTTTGAGCAGTGATTTGACCGTTGTTGAGACGGGCAACATCAGCAGTAATATTAATATCACCTGCTGTACCTTTTCCCTGACTGCTACTGCTAATAATTCCACCATCTGCGACGTTCAACAGTGGCGTTTCAATTGTTAAACTTCCACCATTACCTGTACTTCTTTGAGATGCACCAGCAGTGATTTCGCTGGTTCTTTGTCTTTCCAGGGAGCCTTTAGATACACCTGTAACATTTACAGATTCGCTAGCACGGATGGAGATTTTTCCTGCATCACCCTCTCCTGTTGTTTGAACAAAAACTTCAGCACCATCTCTTACACTTAATTTTCTAGTTTCAATTGTCAAATTTCCACCTTGTCCTTTAGGTGGTCTGCCGTTTCGAGGGTCTATAATACCTGCATCGACTCTTCCATCTGTTTGAACACCTGCAAAAATACCTGCATTGTAAAAGTTAGGTTTCTCTGTTTCAAATAAATCAATTTCATCGGCACGAATAAAAACATTACCAGCGTCACCATCACCAAATGTAGCAGCTTGGATTTTGCTCCCATCACTTACACTTAAGCGCCTAGTTTCGATAGTTAAGTTACCTGCTCGGCCTTTACCAAGTGCATCTACTTGAGCGAAGAGACCACCTGGAAAACCAACTGAACCTTCTTGACTCGTATCACCTTCACGTCTATTAATTTGCCCACTCAATTCCACAGAGTCGGAAGCAAGAATTGTAAAATTCCCTGCATTTCCTTCACCAAAGACACTAGGGCCGATTTGTGAATTTCTAACGATTAACCTTCCTGTTTTAATTGTTATATCTCCAGCATTACCTCTAGCACCTTGTTGAACATCAGAATCTAAATTACTATCATTCAATATTTCTACTAAATCTTTAGCCTCAACTGTAATATTTCCTGCGTTTCCTTTGCCATAAGTGCTGGAATTGATTGCACCACCATCTTTAATAAATAAGTTTCCAGCTTGAATATTGACATCTCCACTTTTTCCTACTGCACCAGCACCTAAAAATGCATCAATACCACTATCTGTGCCAGAAATTGTGAATGCATCACGCACGTTTATATTTATATTACCGCCAATACCTTGCCCACCTGGAAGTGCTTCAGAAGCTCTATCAACACTAACTCCTAATATTCCACTATTAATTAAAGACAATGAGCCAGATGTAATATTTATACTTCCACCATTCCCAATAGCACCAGTTTCTACACTACTAAACGAACCCGTGTATTCATCACTATCTAACCCATCAAAAGTGACTGCATCTCTTGCTTGAATCGTTATATTTCCTGCATTACCTCGTCCGCGAGTAAAAGAATTAATTTGAGCGCCATTAGTTGCAGTAAGTGAGCCAGTTGTAATGTCGATTTTTCCAGCGTTACCTAAAGCATCACGAGTCCCAACATTGTTGTAAATATATGATGCAGAATCTATAAAAATTGCGTCACGGGCTGTAATCGAAATATTACCTGCATTACCTCTGCCATAAATACTAGAATTAATTTCACTATCATCTTTAATAAACAAGTTTCCAGCTTGAATATTGATATCACCACCGCGTCCTTCAGCGCCCAAAGCTAAAAAGGAACTGATTTCTCCAGTATCTTGAATAAAAAGATTTCCAGCTTCGATATTGACATCACCACCACGCCCTACAACACCAGACCCTATACTTGCGAATATACCACTGCCTTTTCCTGAAATTGTAAATGCATCACGCACGTTGATATTTGCTGTACCACCAAAACTTTTTTTACCTTGAAGCTCATCTGATGTATTGCTAACGTAAGTTCCTAATGTTCCGCCATTATTTAAGAATAAAGAGCCAGTTGTGATATTAATAGTTCCTCCATTACCAATTGCATCAGCACCAACAACACTAAATAAACCACTTCTATTACCGTTATTATCTTTCCCATCAAAAGTGACTGCATCCCTAGCTTGAATCGTGATATTTCCTGCGTTTCCTCGTCCACGAGTCAAGGAATTAATTTGAGCGCCATTTGTTACGGAAAGTGAGCCAGTTGTGATGTCGATTTTTCCAGCATCACCTTCAGCACGGCTCTCAACATTGTTGTAAATATATGATGCAGTATCTAGAGAAATTGCATCACTGGCTGTGATAAAAATATTACCTGAATCACCTTTACCAGAAGTGCTAGAACCTATTTCTCCACCATTTTGGAGGCTTAAATTTCTGGTTTCAATTCTCAAATCTCCACCGTTCCCTTGAGGTAACTTGACTGTGCGAGGATCAAATTGAACACCAGCAAAAATACCTGTGGAATAGAAGTTTGGTTTTTCAGTCTCAAAAACATCTATATCATCAGCACGGATAAATAAATTACCTGCATCGCCTTGACCAAAAGTTGCAGCTTGTACCTTACTACCATCACTTACGCTTAAGCGTTTAGTTTCAATATAAAGATTGCCTCCTTTTCCTTTACCAGTTACATCTAATTGGGCAAGTATGCCTCCAGGAAATCCATTTTCATTACCAGGGATTTCTCCACTTAATTCTACAGAATCGGAAGCAATAATTTTAACATTACCTGCATTGCCCTCATCATGTACAACAGAGCCTAATTGGGAATCTCTGACAATTAGATTTCTGGTATTAATGGTTATATCTCCTGTGTCTCCTTTGCCGTAGGTTTCCGAAGTTATAGTCCCACTATTTTCGACAGTAATCTCTCCAGCTTTAATAGTGATATCTCCACCACGACCTACAGCACCAGCACCGAGGTTAGCAAATATGCCGCTATTTGTTCCAGATATTGTGAACGTATCGCGCACATTAATATCTACTGTGCCACCAATACCTTCACCAGCAGCAATGGTATCAGAAGCTCCGCGCACACTAACATCTAATTGTCCATTGTTAGTCAAGAATAATGAACCAGCAGTGATCTTAATCTTTCCACTATTACCAACTCCACCAGCTAGTACACTACTAAATGAACCACTGGAAAATCCATCGCTATCGACCTTATCAAAAGTAACTGCAGCTCTGGCTTGAATCGTGATATTTCCTGCATTGCCTCGTCCACGAGTAAAGGAATTAATTTGAGCGCCATTAGTTAAGGAAAGCGAACCAGTATTAATGTCGATATTTTCAGCATTACCTACACCTCCAGATTCCACAGTATTGAAGATGTCACCACCCACAAGGGAAACAGCATCTTTTGCACGCACTGTCACATTCCCCGCGTTCCCTTTTCCAAAAGTTGAGGCAGAAATTTGAGTACCATCGCCTAATGACAATGAGCCAGAATCGATAAAAATGTTACCGCCATTGCCTTTTGAATCTCCACGCACAAGATTGCTAATCCTACTCCCGGAGCCAGCAACTTTGATTTCCCCCGTAGCATTGAAGGTAATATCCCCAGCAACAGTTTCAGGAGTTCCTAGACCTTGCCCAATACCAGCAGAAAGCTCACTTCCTTGCAATATCTCTAAATTCCGGGCATTGATTGCAATATCTCCTCCACCAGCAGCTTCTACATACACACGCGCTTGATTGGTCAGTGATACATCTGCACGAGTCACGTTCTCAGGAAATCCCAACTTCAAATTATCTCCATCAAAAAGAAGGTTTACATTTCCAGATTCCGTTAATCCTCCTAACTCAACTCTCCCACCGTAAGCATTTAATTCCCCGCCATTCATGCTGACATTACCGCCAACAAGCAACAAACTTTTACCATCGGGAACACGCAAACCAAATACATTAAAGCCAGCTGGGTCTAATATACCTGTAGGTTCAACGGAATTATTTTGAATCGCTGCATTTTGATTAATCACATTAAACAACAACGCCGAAGGCTGAATCGTCAACAATGGCGGCGCTTGTGGATTTGTCGCACTGAAATTTCCCTGATTTCCAAACTGCACGCCGTTCGCAGTTGTCCCCACAAAGGAACCACGCACATCTAACCGCGCATTCTGTCCAAATAAAATCCCATTGGGATTAATCAAAAACAAATTCGCCGCGCCATTAACTCCCAATGTCCCTAAAATATTCGACCTATTTACACCTGTAACCCGTGTCAATATATTTTCTATGCCTGATGGATTGCCAAAATACACTCTTTGCCCATCACCGATATTAAACTCAGTAAAACTATGAAAAAGATTGCTACCCCGAATTGCACCACCATTAATTAAATCTGAAGAAGCACCATTAATTAGAACGTTTGGTGTGATATTAGAACGTTCTGCGCCAAGGGTGTTATCAGGAGTAATTTGTGCCTGGGCTGGTATGCTGCCAAGTATAAAAAGGGTGAATATAAAAAACTTGGGAAATAAATTTTGTTGAGGCATCATTAATTTCCTTGAAAGATGGTAGATACGCAAGTTTTACGTTGTGATACTAATCGAATGATTACCCCCCTTATAAAGGGGGAAACAAGAAAATCCGATTCCCTCCCCTTTATAAGGCTACGGTGTACACACAAGTCCAAGTAAACTCGCCGAATCAACAAATGCGTAGGCGTAGCCAACCGTAGGCATCGCCGTGATTGTAACAATTTAGCTTTGTCACGCCAAGGTAACGCACCGCAAATCTTTGGTGGAGAAGTTTTTCGGACTTGTGTGTACACCGTTACCTTTATAAGGGGAGGGTTAGGGTGGGGTAAAAGAATATTTGATACATCAATAATGACTTTTCAAACATTCTCTAAAGACAGGGAATTAAGATAAGTGGTTAACCGGACTTGATATTAGGGGGTTGGGTTTGGTTGTTTACATAAATCTTCAACTTTTTCTTGGCGTTTTGTAATGAAGGATGGAGATGGTTTATCAACTTTGTAAAGAATCTCTAAGGCATCAGACCAAAGGTGGAAAATTCCTTCTTCGGTTTTATGGGTGATTTTGTAATTGACGAAGTAATCGGCTTTTTGCAAGGCAATTTCTTCTGGGGAAGCTTTATTTACTTTGAGTTTTTGCTCTAATGTTTGCAAGTCAGTTTGGATTTTGTTGCGATCGCCATCTGCCATAATTTGAAATGTAGAGCGTGGAGTCACAATCGAGTTACCGCTTGCCAATAGTTCCCATTGGTAAGGCTTCCCAGCTTCCAGAGCTTTTTCACCGCTATAAAAAACTTTTTGGTCTGTGAGATTGACGGTTTGCATCCACACTACTTCTTCTGTTGCTGGATCGCGAACAATTAATTGGGCGGTTTTGTTTTCTCCAGAACTGTACCACAAAAATAAGGGGCGATCGCTCCAAACATAATATGTTTCAACTAAACCAGGCGATATTGCACATACGCCACTACGGGACACTAATCGTCTTTTCGGTGTGCGTCCCCAAAATGAGGCGATTGAACCAATGAATGTATTTTGAGCAATGATTTGTCTGGGGACTGGGAACTGGGAAATCTCCCTCATCCCCTCCAATCCCCAATCCCTGTTACCACCGGAAGTGACAACAACAGGAAGAAGTGCCAAGCTAAATAAAGACTGTTGGAGGTTGCGCATGATGTTTTTTCTTTGTAGTAGATAAAACGTAAGTTAAGAAAACTGATGAAGGTAAAAACCAAGGGAGTAAAATCGCCGCAGATATGTAAATTTGTAAGGCTGCAATACCGTAGGCGATGACTACACTCAAAGAAGCTATGATGATTTTTAGCCGCAGTTGGGGACTCAAATTCGACTGTTTTCTCAGTGCCAATATCGCAATCTTACCGATAATAATTGCCACCCCAATCATCAAAATATCGGGTATGGGAATCACCAACCGCCGTGTCAGAAAATGGTGAGTCATATAGGCTAAGGATTCACCACCTGTCAGTGAAGATTGCTGTGTCCAATAGTTCATTGCGGAGGGTGCTGGCGAGTAGTCGGGTTGTCCAGGTGCGATTCCTAAACGTTCATCGTTTCCTGAGGCAATTAAAACTACCTGTTTGGAAATCAAGGGAAACTTATTGGTAGCTGAATTTTCGAGTAATTTCCAAGCTGGAATCTTGGTATAAATCTGGTCGTTGGGAATGGAGAAATCAATTAAGGGTTGCAATCCTAAAAAAGAATGTATCTGCAACAAGAATGGTAAATTACCCTTTTCGGGTTGTTTCTTTTGGATTGTATCTAGTAGTTGTGTGCGTAAATTTGTGACTCGTGTAGTCTGCGGCTGTGGTAATCCGCTAATTTCTTGGTTCGCTGTTTGCACGAGTGACATTAAATATGCAATGGGACAAGTCTGATTGCAATCGCCAGGTAATTCGACACGATAAGGGTCTGCATCGGTATATCCTTGTAATGTCCAATTGCGGTGAGCGATCGCTGTTAAGTTACTAACTCCCAATTCTTGATTAGATGTGAGAATTGCGCCAAAAATTAGCCACATATTCCCATCTACCGCCTGACGCACTGCTTTACCTAAATCTCTATCTCCAAATCGCGGGTTTGTTTGCGGCGAATCAAAGACAAAATCCACCCCGACAACAGCAGCGTTCAAATTTTTCGCCCTGTCAATCAACTTGGCGATGTAGCTGCGGTTCATTGGGTGCAGTTGAGAATTCGGCAAGTTGGCGCGAGAAATCGATTCGGTGTCAATTTCGACCAATGCCACAGGCGGAGCCTCATCTGAGGGAATTTGGGTGGTGATCTGACGATAAACTGACTGGGTAAGTATTCGCCCATCTAGGAGTATTTCTTGGACACCAGGAATTAGGCTTAAAACTAAACTTGCTGTTAAGGCGATCGCTTCTAAAGAACTTGGTAAAAACTGCCGTAGTCGTTGCTTCCACTCAAAAGGAGGAATGCAAAATAATTTACCCCCCGGATGGCAAAATAGCGAAGGCACTAAGTAAGCAGAAGGATAGGTATGACTGCGTAAAGATTGCCGTGCCGCCATCATGGACTCGTAAATATCCAGGTGTTTCCCCAATCCTTGTAAAAATAGCACCAAGAATTCTTGGGCTATACGGTTGTGAATTGGTTCGCGCATGACGACGACTTGACTAAAACCCAAGTCAATCAAAGAATCAGCAATATTCAACCCACTGCATGAATTGAAAATTGCTACCTGAAGACCGCGTTTTTTGGCGGCGCTGAGTTGGCTGGCAATTTCGTTAATGGAAATCGACACACCGGGAGCAATACTCAATTCACCCCCCGTCATTTCCGTTTCATTGCTGTGTCCGGCAAAAAACAATACATCCCATCCTTGTTCATCAGCGATCGCGTCGGTAATTTGCTGGATAACTTGACTAGGTGTTTGTTCTGGTTGCCAACCAGTAAATGTCACATCTGCAATTCGCAGTAACGATTCTAGTGCCTCTTTTTCTTTCTGAAAATTCAACCCAGTATCATCGCCCAAAATTGCCAGAATCCGGGCGCGGCGCTGTTTGAGTTTGCCGTAATTTACTGTATTGTCTCCAATATTTAACGGGGCACGAATCAGTTGAATTGCCCCAGTAGTCGCAAATTCCGTACCAATTTCCCACGCTTCCCACGGGAAACGATCTAACTCAATAGGCGCACAGGTGAGAAAAACTTGGATTGTGGTTGGTTCGAGATTCGCTTTTACAAGTTCCTGACTCGCTTGGGCAATGGCTCCCCGAATTTCATATAATTCTCCACTACGCAACCAGCGATGAAACTCATACATCAACTTGCTTTCTGCCTTCACAAGTTCCGCGTGCAAGTCTACAGTAATAGTTGCAACCCCACCGCCAACCGTCCGTCCCCGCAGATGTTCCGACTGATAAAAGTTGAGATATGCCCGTCGCCACTCTTGATACAGTTGCGTTAAGGTGTTTGGATAACTAACCTGTGCGTTCAATCTTTGCCCTTGTCCCCAAGACAATTCAAACAAACAGGTTTGCTCGATTTTGTGAACTTTTAAATTAAAAATATGGGAAGGAAGTTTCATAACAAGAGTTAGGAGTTAGGAGTTATATCAAGTCTGCTCAATTACCGATAAGAAAAGTACCCTACAACCCCTCTCTTTGGTAAGGCTACGGTGTACACACAAGTTGAATTACCCCCCTTAATCCCCCCTTTCCAAGGGGGGATATCGGAAAATCTAGTTCCCTCTAACAACCGTAAATCTAGTTCCCTCCCCTTGCAAAGGGGAGGGTTAGGGTGGGGTAATTCAAGGACTGGTAATGATTTGATAACTTGTGTATACACGGTAGCCTTGCTAAGGGGAGGGGAGCCTTTAGCTTTGGCTCTTTGGGGTAGTGCGGATATTATGGTGATTCCAAAGGACATGATATTAGGAGTTTGGTTTAATAGCAATTTAGATTATTATTAGCGAAATCAATTGGTTTATATAATTCAGAATTACGAATTACGAATTACGAATTACGAATTACGTTAGCGTAGCGGGGCGTAGCCCATTACGAATTACGAATTATTTTTCCAGTTCCAAACCAAAAGGCGGAATCTCAAATACAGCATCATCCGCAGTTACAGTTACCCAAAACTTCTCGTCTAAATCACCAATAACTTGAGCATAGAGTATACCTTGGCTTGTTCCTTGCAGCGATTCTCCAAATAATATCTGTGCTTCATCACGCACCTCCAACTTCAATGTTTTTGGCATTTGCGCCTGTGGTTGGGAACCCAAGGCAACCAACAGCATCCATTCAGGTTTTTCTGTAGTTTCTGATAGCACCCACATAATTACGTACATCCGCACGCTACCTTGCTCTGATTCCAAGTCGCGGTAAGCACCCCGCGCAGTTGGGGGAATGTGAACTCCTTGCTGTTCCAATCCAGCTCGAATCTGGTCAAACTCATCTTGTAGTGATCGCATTCCTGACAATACAGGCAATGGCATTAACATCCAACCCAATTCCTGAGCTAATCCATCAATGCGATCGCGTAACCACAAACCAACGTTAATTAAAGGTTGCACGGAAGCAGCAGATACACCTTTGTACGCTAAGTTAACTAAGTCGGGATTACTTAGCAGAATAGTACCTTCTTTTACTGTTAAAACTTGCCAAATATACTTATTTTTGAGTTGAGATATTAGATTTATCAGCTTTTGTCGCAGTGCAAAAACTGTATTATTTTGTGTAGTTTGACTAAGTGTCGGCAATTTAATTGCATCTGCTTGCAGACAGCGGAGATTTAGCAGTAAAGCATCTGAGTCTGGGTTAAACCAAGTTGAGGGTAAGGTATATGTCCAATCTGCATCTATCTCTAACCCTGCTGCTGTTTGATAGCGATCGTACTGCTCGTAGTTCATGAAGCTGGATACAGCAACCTGCTGCTCCTCCTCTTCAACTTGCATTAACACATAGAAATGAGCAGCAAAATCAGGGATATCGAAAGCTGCGAAAGGGACGCTATGTTGATCAGTTAAATTACTGGAAGTGATCAAGCAGATTTTAAAATCACCAACCCGAATATTATAAGCCACAGCTAGTAAATTTGCGTATGCAGGTTGCCAAATGGAGGCAGAATCGGTCTGTATATGTAAATCGGGAGCGCGTTCTTTTAGCCATTGCTCAAATCCCAAAACTGCCAAAGCGCTAAGATAAACTTGCCAGCGTTGTTGCGGGAGATATATCAATTTACTCAAACGTGCAGCTTGTTGGAAATGCTCTGGTAATAATTCCGTTCGCGCTGACTTGAGCGATCGCCAATCGAGCAAATCGCTGAAGTCTTGAGGTGATGGTTGATTTATCATAATTTGGTATTCCTAGAATTGAGATAATAACAGAGGCGACGAGCTAAGAGACTAGGTAGCGGTTGATTACGAATGGGATTTTTGACTTCTGATTCGGCTTGTTGAATCATGTCAGAAATTTGCTCATTTAAAATCGCTTCTACCTGTTGATCCAAACTTTGCAAGCGTTCGGAGTTAGCGAAGTGTGTAGCAAGATCAATAACGTGATCGCGCAAAATCAATAACAGCTTTTGGCGAATATCAGCACGCAATTCGCTAAGTTTTAATAAGCGGGTGACTTCGTATTGTTTTGTTAAACCAATTTGAGGTGCAATTTGATTCATCGATTCGCCTTGACAATGAAAAAGATGCAAGGCTTTAATAAAAGATTCTTCAACAGTATTCCGTTTCCGTTGTAGCTTATTAATAAAATCATTAACAGCTTGAGAAATAGCTTGGTCTAAACTTTCACGGAATTGATTTTGATATAAATTTAGAAATTCATTTTGTTCTTCGTCATCTTGATGAATTTGCGATCGCTCGACAATTGCTTGCACATCAGTTTGGTCAAAAGAAACCGACGAAACAGAACCACCTTGTGCAGCAATTCTATACCGTCTGAGCTTAGAGGCGATCGCCGAAAGTTGATTTAACACTACCTCTGTGCTAAGTTTCTTACCACTCAGGGTTTGCAGGTGATTTGCAATGCGAGTTAACTGCTCAAGTGTTGGTGGCTGACAGGGTAGAGTTCCTCCCGTAAGTCGTTGTTCTATGCGGTCTTGCCGATAAACTGCGTGGTAACTTATCAATAAATCACAGGCTTGCTGAATTTCAATCTTTGCAGAACGATACATCTCAGTAAAAATTCGTTGTACCTCCTTAGAATTGGTATCATTTAAAAGCGCCCAATCGCTCACCAAAAAAACACCATGCTGGAGCAAAAATCGTTTGAGTTCGGGATGTTGTTTAACATAGCGACTTACCCATGTATTCAACGACCCTCTAGCTGGATCGAATGTTTTCAAAACAGTAGTCGCTAAAGATTGATAAGAAGATCCAGGTCTTGTTTGTTGGGTTTGCGCTGCTAAAAGTACCTCATCATCCAATACGAACGGCAACAAATCTTCACAACTAAAACCGTTACGACTGCCAAATTTAGTTCCTAAATCGAAGCAAACTTGATATATTCTGTGAGAAATATAGCAGCGAAGACAAATTTCTGGCAAATTGGATGCATCTGTATCGGTTTGATTATTCACACGCATTTGTTGCCAAAGTTGTCGCTGAATTGTTGCATCACCAACTTCAACTTTTTCTGGAAATAATGAGTGAAAATAAGTTCGAGCAACTACCATCATTTCAACCCTACGTTTATTTGTAGAATTTAACTTGACAAATTCCCAATATCTTGATGCTGAAGCCACAATATTTTTTATTTAAAGCTATTTATCCATAATTTTTTCACATCCTTGAAGTAAAAGCAATTTACTTAGTCATTAGTCATTTGTCATTTGTCATTCGTCATTTGCAAGGTTTCAGGTGTATTTACTTTTTGTAATATAGTTTTGTTTATTCCCACCAAATTATTTATGTGAAGAAGAGTAAACTAGCCTAAAACACTCTTTTCTCCTGCTTGATGCTTTAACAGATAACTGGAACTGTATTGGGTTATATCCTTCTATTTCTGGCGTTAGGGAACTCATGCAAAATTATCGACAGGTTTTTTCACTTCGGTAAACCAGCTTTTGTGACTTGTAAACCAGCTTTTATGACTTGTAAACCAGCTTTTGCGACTTGTAAACCAGCTTTTGCGACTCGTAAACCAGCTTTTGCGACTCGTAAACCAGCTTTTGGCAAGTCAGCGTTGGTGGAGAAGTTGATGCCAATCTACCCATTAGTAGTTTAGATGACTTACCACCAACTCATGTGGCACGACGCAATTTCAAAAATAGTCTTCTCCATCGTTGCTTGAGTTGTTTTCGCCGGGGATTTTTAGTCATTAAGGCTGCTGTTCTCAAACGTCTACCATTACCAATCGGTAGTTTTTTTCCTGAGCCTTGGCCAACCTTGACTCCACAACTTCATGTGTCTCAAATCACTCTCTCTACTGCCTGATTTTTAAACCCCTACCATTGAAAGGGGGGATCAACAAGTGCCTAAAATCACAGCTAACTACTTTTCAAACAACCTCTTAGCAAGAAAGCTATATTGCAATCTTCTGCCTCCTGCCTTCTGCCTCAGCGATCGCACCTTCTTCCTAGTTGAAATGGCTGATTTACTGGTTTGCTGCTTTCGCTGATGTGTTTGGCGATCGCACTCACAGTTTTTGTCCAGGGATGTTCGGGGTAGCGCAAACAAAAAATATCACTGCTTCCCAAATGAAACATCTCTTCACAAACAGGTAAAATCCCGGCCACTGGGACATTATAAGTTCCTTGAATCTGGTGCTTTAATGCCTCAAAATTTAGGCTAGGTAATGCTTTATTCACAATCAACAGCATTTTTGGCACTTCTAATTTTCGGGCGACATCGATTGTCACCGCCGTTCCCTGATAATCTTGTTTGTCGGGGCGCAGAATTACTAATAGTACATCAGAGATAATGGCAGAAAGAAGAGTTTCTTCATTAATTCCAGGATGAGTATCAATAAATAGGTAATCTAACTGAAGACGCTGCACCAAATGGCGAAACCCATCATTGAGCAAACGAGCGTCATATCCCTCACGCAGAATCCGCGAAATTTCACCCGTTTTGATGCTGGATGGAATTAGGTAGATTTTGCTTCGATTATTTCCAAACCAGTTAGTTTTTTGTCGTGTTGTGAATACTGAACTAACATCATAGGTAGCGGCGTCAATTGCACAACGTCCCCATAAATAATCATTTAGCGTGTATTTTACCTTCGTGTCATCCAAACCAAAAGGGACATGAATTCCTGGTGATTGAATATCGGTATCTACAATTCCAACCCGGTATCCTGCACGAGCGATCGCCGTTGCCAGATTCGCAGTTACATTAGATTTACCAGTTCCACCGCGAAAAGAGTGAATTGAGATAATTTTCGCCATTATTTATGTATTCCTCTATTTTTTAAATTTACGGGGATTGGGGAGTGGGGAGTGGGGGGAACTCACATCTTGCACCTAGTCCTAGCGATTAGAAATCGTGGCTATACAAACAAAGTCCACCTGCGAGGACTAACGCAAAATCAATGTTTTCAACCCGCGCAGGCGGGTTTTGCCTGTGTAGCCGCGACTTCCAGTGCAAGAGTGCAAGATGTAAGGGAAGAATTAATAACCAATTCCCCATTCCCCATTCCCCATTCCCCTATTCATTCCATTCATTGCGAATATCTTTAGCAGTTTGTTGCAACTTCTGGAAATAATCTGTTTCAGCAATTTCCGCGACTTGATGTATTACTTGAGTCCGGTCAACTTCTACTCGTAGCTGCTTTAATTGTTCAGATAGTTGCTGTTGGCGATCGCAAACTTCGCGCACCATTTTTTGAAACACCCGCCCAAGTTGTCCTAGTTCATCTCGACGTTGAGCAATTTTGCTTAACTCCTCTGGTTCCAATACTCTGACTTCGTGAGCGTTAATGGTATCGAGACTAATTATTTGGGCAAGTTGCGCCATTGGCTTTAAAGGTTGAATTACTCTCCACTTAAGTAGATAGTTAACAGAGGCTAGTACTAATGCAAAAATGCCAATAAATATGCTGATGAATAGAACAAGTGCTTGCCGAACGTTGTTTGTGACTTCACTAGCAGGTATATAAATAACTTGGGTACCGATAACTTGATTTAATTGCCAGCCATAACCGTTTTGAATCCCATATTTTTCTACATGGCTTTTGGGAGCAAGCTTTGGTGAACTGTGACATTTAAGACAGCTTGAATTGGTCACAGTTAGAGGTTGAGCGCTATAAAATAGTTTGTCGCCAGTCTGAAAACGGAAACCAGAGAGAGTTTTGAGAGTGCGATCGCCCTGAAACTGCTCAATTAATTTTGCCTCAAATCGGTCTGCTTGGTCATTTAAATTAGTCGGATTTAAAGTTGCATCTTTGTAAATAAAATCTTTGTATTTCCAGATTTCCTTCAGCGTGTCAAATACTTGTCTTGCTGCCAAGCTGGGTATAGTTTCTGGAATAAACTGAGTTTCTGGATCGGTTATTTGAGCAAATCGAGTTGCTATGTCGTTAATTGTATAACTTTTAACTGCATTGACCATCTGCATCGCCATCTGCCCTCGATAACTCATTTCCACTTCGGCTTTTTGCTCAAGCGCTTGAGACAACGCAAATCCCCCTAATGCAATTCCACTAATAAAGATTAAAGAGAGAAGCAGCGTAAATTGAGACGCAAGTTTTAGACGACATAGCATTTTCCTAATTTCTACCAACGCTCTTTTTTACTCATATATCTGAACCCCATTAACTCAAGCATATTTTTCCCAACCACGAAAACCGTAAACCCGATTATATATATACTGCTTCTGAGTTGAGTTCAATACAAACCTAATCCCTACTTCCCTGCAAAGGAAGGGGAGTAAGCCAAATAGACATTTCCATAAATTAAATATGCCTTATCCATAACCCTTGTAGAGACGTAGCACTGCTACGTCTCTACATTATTTTTCGGAAATATCTAATATTTTTCGTTCAAAATTGCTTTCTCTAGGAACTCCAACTTTAGTAGGAGTCGCTTTGGTGGATATAACCCAAGGTGCAAACCAAACGTTTTGACGATGTACACTTCCTGGCGAGTTTCCTATTATAAGCACATCGAAAGGAAACGCAGCGAAGAGAACCAAGACAACAACAAATCGGTTAAATAAACTGCAATATCCCAGAGAAAAATACAACAATAAAACAACGGAGAAAACATCATGTCTGATATCAAAAACATCCTTGCAGTTGAATTATCTGAAGGCGAACTCGACACCCTAGCTGGTGGATTGGCAATTACTTTTGGTGATGTTCAAGGCTTTGCATCCGATGCTAACAACACCTTCTCACAGAAAAATCTCACAGTTGGTCAACAAACCTTCGCTGGACCCAATGGTAGCGGTACTGCTTCTTTAACCAACGTTCAAGAAATCTTCAGTTCTGCTGGTCAGGCGATCGCTGTTGGTTAATAAAGATGATTCAGGTGGGCAAAATGCCCACCAAAGCCGATATATTTCACCCAATTTATTTACACAATAACGGAGAAAACATCATGTCTGATATCAAAAACATCCTTGCAGTTGAATTATCTGAAGGCGAACTCGACACCCTAGCTGGTGGATTGGCAATTACTTTTGGTGATGTTCAAGGCTTTGCATCCGATGCTAACAACACCTTCTCACAGAAAAATCTCACAGTTGGTCAACAAACCTTCGCTGGACCCAATGGTAGCGGTACTGCTTCTTTAACCAACGTTCAAGAAATCTTCAGTTCTGCTGGTCAGGCGATCGCTGTTGGTTAATAAAGCTGATTCAGGTGGGCATTTTGCCCACCTCATAAAATCAAAAAAAATAGGTGTCATTATGCAAGAAATTTGGGAATTTTTAACAGGTTTATTCGATGCTATCTTCTTTGATGGCTCTTTAGAAGTTCCAGTAGATCCAGACGTGCAAATTATTGGGGCGATCGATGCTGATGGAGATAATATCTTCGGTGGATTATTACTCGCAATTGATAGCGATCACGATGGAATTACTGACCACACAGGTGTTGCTTACAATATAGACGCCAATCATGATGGTGTGATTGATGCTATAAGAGTAGACCTTCGTGATACTTCTTTAGCTCTCAATGATCCAGCGCAAGTTGTGAAATTTGTTAATATAAGTCGCAAATTGCATAACTAAAATAAGGCGTTGCTGATTGATAGAATAATTTTTGCCTCACACAAAGGTAAGGCAGCGCGGTCTTAAAGATTTCCTTTATAAGCAGCTGGCGCGTCAAGACGTAAAGAATCTACCTTGAGCTTTAGTCAAAAATCTTAATTCATCTTACAAATATGCAACGCCACTAAAATACTATAGCAGTCCTAAATCATTCGTGAAAAATGAGATACCCGACTTCTCAAACAAGTCGGGTATCTAGACAACGCAAATTTTAACAAAAATTTTTCAAATATCATTAAAACCAACATTCCAGACTTATTTTTTACTTACTTATATTTAGTTAAACTTTACTTATTTATGCTTGATATTTAATCATATTTCCGGAGAAATACAACATGAAACGGTCATTAATTGGTCTATTTTTCATCTCATTTGCATTAGTTACCCCTTCTTTTAACAACTTTGATAGCATTCAAAATTTTCGTCTAGAGATTGGACAATCTGCTGAAGCTGCTCCAAAATTTAAGCTGCCTAAACTGCCTAAAATTCCACCTTCAATTCGTCAAAAGATTTTACGTTTTCTTGGTAATAAGGCAGGAAGATATATAATTAAGCAGACTAGGAGTACTATTTTTAATTCTACAAATTCCCATCCACAAAGTTCTAATATCCATTTCGTTGGAAATCTATGTAAATCTGAAGCTGGTACAGTTTATCTTATAACTTCGAATGGTAAGTGGTCTTACTTTAATGGTTCACAATTCCAAGATATTTCTCATCCATATTATACAGTTGCCTGTTACATTGATCTGGGTACTAATTCATCAGGAGAACTCTATTGGAGTGATAGCTCGCAAATTTTTGGTTATGTTCCAAATGTTGGCTTGGTAATACCTCAATAGTCAAAAGTGTCGATGGTAATAAAATTTGGGTGCGTTACGGTGTTGGTAACTCACCCTAAAAATTTTTAATCATTCCCAGTTAGGCGATTCACCCACACACCTGCATAAGTCCTTACCTCCCAGAAATAGTTTAATTTCAGAAATCGTTAATCGCTTTCAAAGACAAGTGATTAACCTGCTTGTATCAGCAAAAGCCAAAGGAGAAACAAATGTCTAATGAGATAGACAGAAATCATACAAATGTTGAACTATCTGAAGAAGAACTTGACGGAATCTCTGGTGGAATCAGCATTTTCTTATCTAGCTCGATGTTTGAAAAAAGTGATATTTTTTCAGCCCAGCGAAGTAGCTCCAGAAGAAAATGTAGTAGAAGAAATTCTATGTTCCAATCTTCCAATATATTTTCTTCTGCGTTTCAAGCTATTGGTTTTGGATTGAATTCTCCAAACGATATTATGAGCTTTTTTAGCGGATTAGCTGCACTTTTTGGGCGAAGATAATCAATTTACCATCAAACTATTTCAAAATCATTTGTCTTCCCAGACATTGATTTCATCTGGAGTTTATTTAAATGACAGAAGTTCTACTAAAGGAACTGAGCAATCAAGATATAGATTGGATGTTAGCAGCGGGACATCAAGTAGAAATTGAGTCGGGAACCATTCTGATTCAGCAAGGTCAACCCCTCGAGGCACTGCATATTCTTTTAGATGGTGGATTGACGGTTTCGCTAACTCAACCGGATACAAATCCATTGGGTCGCGCTTTTGCAGCGCTAGAAGGAGGAACGTTACCCGGACGGGAAATTGCTCGACTAGCAAGTGGGGAGATGGTAGGAGAAATTCCCTTTATAGAAACTTACTTACCGTCTACTACAGTTCGTGCGACAACCAAATCCTTAGTTTTGACAATTCCCAGAAATCGACTAATTCAAAAGTTGCACCAAGACCTTGATTTTGCCGCGCACCTTTACCGTGCAAGTGCAGTTTTGTTGGCGAATCGGCTGGAGCAAATAATGAATCAACTCGGACGGAGTACGGTAATTTTAACTAAGCCGCAACTTCGAGAAGCATTGATTATCTTTGCAGAGTTGCACGATAGCGATATCGAATGGCTAATTGCTGCGGGACGAGTCCAACAAATTGCTGCTGATACGGTGTTAATTCGCAGTGGTAGACCAATTGAGGCTTTACATATTTTACTTGATGGTGCCGTGGGGTTGAATGCAGCAGCAGCAGAGATTAACCCATTAGCGCGAGCTTTTTCTAATTTAGAAGGCAGCCAACAACCTTTAGAGCAAGAATTTGCGCGGTTATCGCGGGGCGATATTCTTGGTGAGACTCCGTTTCTTGAGGTACAACCCCCTGCGGTTACAGTCAAAGCAGTGCGAGATTCGCGGGTGTTATCGATTCCTCGTTGGCGCTTGGCGGCAAAATTATTACATGATGTCGGGTTTGCGGTGCGGTTTTATCGCGTTTTGGCAATTTTGTTAGCGGATAAGCAAGCAGCAATCGTCCAACGACTGGGATATGGCAGATTGACTTACAGCAGCGGGCAATCTTTGCACAAATCTTATGCCAACGAGCTAAATTCGGATTTTCTCACGCAAGTGGCGTTAGCCGGTGCGCGGTTTGAGTGGATGTTGAAGCAAATTGGAATTGATTAGGTATTGGGCATGGGGTATGGGGCACTTGTACTGCCCTTCCCTGCGGGGAAGCAAGCTACGCGTAGCGTCTCCAAGAGTTGTATTGGGCATTGGGGAGATATTCTTCCTTATCCCCTCGTCTTCCTTATCCCCTCGTCTTCCTCATCTCCCTCATCTCCTCCCACTCCCTACTCCTTTTTCATAAATAAAAATCGGGGGAAAATGAAATGGTGACGCAGCAAAATACAGAGAAAAATAGTCTATTTCGCAAAGAAGCCCTAAACAAAGTGGCTTCTCCAGAACAACTAGACCAATTAATTAAAATAACCAATCCTAAGCGCTGGTTTTCATTATTTGCTCTTGGTTCTTTGGTGGCATTAGGTACTGCATGGAGTGTACTCGGACGCATCCCAATTATTGTGTCAGGTCGAGGGGTACTAATTTATCCGAGTAAGGTTGTCACAGTCCAAGCATCCAATCCCGGACGCATCCTGGAACTGAATGTGCAAGTCGGTGATGGTGTGAAAAAAGGTCAAGTTATCGCCACAATTGACCAATCCGAATTACGCAAGCAATTACAGCTTTCCCGTGACAAACTGCTGCAACTACGAATCCAAGACCAAACAGCAAGCTTAGTGCAGATGCAACGTTTTAACTTGGAAAAAGATGCTGTAGAGCAACAACGGCAGACTTTACAACAAAGTCTGAAAACGGTGCAATCCCTGACTCCCGTGCTGCGAGAAAAAGGATTAGATGTGCTGAAAAAAGAACGGGAAAATCTTCGTCAACGCTTACAAACGTTACGCCAATTACAACCCACGTTACAGAAACGCTGGAGCGTTCGCAAGTCTCTTTTAAAGCAAGGGGCTGTTCCTCAAGATACTGTACTCCAGGCACAGCAAGAATATATTAGTGCCCAAGCGCAAATCGACGAAGCAGAGTCGCAGTTAAACCAGCTAGAAGTTAAAGAAGCCCAAGCTCAAAGCGAATATCTCCGCAATATCAATCAAGTCAACGAGTTAGAAGCTCAATTAAAAGCCTTGGATAGCCGTCAAGCAACACAAAAAGAACAGGATTTCACTACCAATACCAACCGGGTCAAAGAAATTCAGGAGACCCAACGCCTGATTGCTCAATTAGAATTACAGTTACAAAATACTAGTCAAATCCTCAGTAATTACACTGGTATAGTTTTAGAAATTACTGCCAAACCTGGACAACAATTAGAACCGGGTGTGGGAGTTACCACTATTTCCGCACAAGAATCAAATGCCAAGTTAGTTAACGTTACATTTTTGCCCGTAAGTGAGGGGAAGAAAATTAAATCAGATATGGAGTTGCAAATTACACCTTCAACCGTGAAACGCGAAGAATTTGGTGGCATCAAAGCTAAGGTTATAAATGTATCCGCATTTCCAGTTACACAGCAAGGTGCAGCTAGTTTAGTTGGCAATCCAGATATTTTACCTAGTGTAATCGGTCAAGGTCCACATCTAGCAATTTTTACTGAACTTGAACGCGATTCATTTACTGAAAGCGGATATAAATGGTCTTCTTCTCAAGGACCAAAGCAAAAAATTACACCTGGCACCACAAGTACAGTGCGAATAACGGTGTGCGAAAAAACACCTATTGAGTTTGTTCTACCTATTTTGAAAGATTGGGCGGGTATGGAATAATGCGGATTTTTGATTCTGACTTTTCCCGTTAGCGACTAGCAGGAAAATAAAGTACTAGAACACCGATTATGCTTTGAATGATAATGTGAGAAAAATTTTGATCCATAAATTAGAAAAGAGTTAACGAAAATTCAGGCTTTCGCGCTAATCACAAATTAAAACTTTGAATCATATTATGAGTGAGAGTTGAAATTCTGAATCATAACTAGAACGGGAGTTGAAAAAACATAATTGGACAAAACTTGCACAAAAAATCCCTGACAAAATTTTTCTAACTTCAACTTTCAATTCAAAATATGGTTCAAATACCCATGTTATGATTCAAAACTTTTGTTGTAGTAGATATCTGAGTAAAAATCAAATATTTCATTGAACAAGCGATCGCTCTGTTGTTGGGCGATCGCCTACTCAAATCGTAGCTGAATAATAATGATGATCAAGCCGAAGCGTTGATACAAACGCCTCTCGTATCAGTCTTTTTATCCCTTACACGATAATCATTATTAGTAAAAAAACTCGAATACTAAAAGTGAACTATAAACTGGATACTCATTTTTGAACCATATCATGAGTTAAAATCTCATTTTTTGTTTCAAATCACACCGATTCAGTAATCGGGTAACAAAATAAAAATCAGCCCAGAGAGAAGTAAATAGTGGGAAAGAAAGCAGCGAAAAGGCTTGTCAGTCAATGCTTATAGTGACACACACCATACTTAGCCTCCTGTCCTGGCAAGCTAAACTCTCGATGATTACTTCTTATCGCTAGTAAATAATGCTTTTTATGCTTGGACAACACAGAAATAAATGTTGGACTTTCTCCATAAACACTATCCGCTAAAACCAAATCAAAATTAAATCCAATTTTGAGCAATGCCTCAATTATCTCGACTGCCAATTGTGGTTTGGTTTTATAGACTCCTCCTACTTCAAGTCTTTTTCGTGGCTTATATATTAAAAATATTAAAGGAAAAGTTAAATCTCCTAATACTCCATATAGCGGTTCTCGTTCATGTGAGGTACACCCATAGGGGCAATTCATGAATTGCCCCTACACCTTGCGACACAATTTTGTACCGCACCTGACTGGGAAACGCTATAAGCATTAACTGAGACAATTCCATTATCAACTTTCCTCAAGTTCCCAATATATTGTCTCGCAACATAATCTGTATGCTTCCCTTTCTTTTTATCTCCAGTTTCATCAATTACTAGCTTAAATGAACGTCCCTCTAACATTAAGAGAGTCAGTTCTAAACGCCTGTCTCGTAAAGCAAGTACTGACCAAGGTGAATTTGTGAGAAAGTTTTGCAGGGGTTGTGCATCGTGTAAACCAACTGCCAAAGCTTATTCTGGCAAAGATTTACGCTTTATATCAGATAACATTCCAGCATGAAGATGTTTAAAATTTTCAAATGTCCTCACTTCTGGAAACAAATCTCTATAGGCATCGCAGTACTGATCTACCACGGTGATCGTGGAGGTAGCCGTTCTTGAACCCAATTAAATACCCTTGCTAAGTTCAACTCTTAGTAATTAATTATACTCTTATGAGAGTAATAAAAGAGCGCTAATGAGACTTTCAAGCTTACAGCACTTACGGCAGCTATGAGGTACATTCCCAAATCTGAAAGCTTTGATAGGAAAGGGCAAGGAAAAAAACTGTATTGCATAATAGCCGGAAGCGCTGTATCCCGGTTTTTGGTTCGCCTGTTACTCAAGCCCCTATACATGGGGCAAGAGACATTCAAAGCCTTTTTGAAAAAGATGATGAGTAAGTCGTTCTTCAATAGTTATATTTCTGCCAACACTGCTGCTTTCTCTTTATTACTTGCGGAAAAATCAGTTTTGAACATCCTTACAGTTGGCTGACTGTATACCCTGCTCTAAAGCACTCGATAACTGCATCTAAATTACCTGACTTTAGATGTGCCAGACCTTGATTATAAGAAACCTGTGCTTGCTCTAAATTAGCCGTCTCCATAGTGCTGTCCTCCTTTTCTATTACTTAAAAAGGCTATTCTAGGATAAATCTATTTTTGTATGTCTATTTGTTGTGTTTGAGATTTAGCTAGTATTTTATCAATTTGAGTATTAGCATCCTCAAAAGTTTGCAATATCTGTGGAGTTACTTTATTAGTCTGCACCTTGCCAGATTGTAAGTTTAAAACTACTTCTCCATTTTTCTGCGAAATAGTTAAATCCCTCTGCTGGGTATTGAAAGCCAAGTCATAAATCTTTCCTTGGACTTGAGTGCCATTTTCATTAGGCTTACCCCAAACCATGCCAATCCTTTGAGCAATTTGAGTCAGCCGACTGATGGCTTCAAGTTCAAATTTATCTTTATTCATTACTGTCAACGCTTCGGCTGACAATTGCTCACCAGCTTTAAACTGATTGGCCACTTCTACAATGCGTTTTTTGTAATTCTCCGGCTTCCCTAACTTATCTGCGGCATTGTACCAATTTCTCAAGTCATCAATAGTGACTGTCGGGAACTTCTCTACACTTAGAGGTTCGGTTTTCACACCATTACTAATGTCTGGTGTAGAAGGAGTAGTGGAGAGTAATAGAGTTGATTGGTTAGGTGGGGATTGTGCTGTTTGTTCTAGTGGTTTCAAAAACTGCGGTCGTGTGGCGAGGGAATTAACCCTTTGTTGATACTCACTATCCGTTTCAATCACAGCCCCAAATTTCTTGGACATGCTCTCTAAAGTTTTGGCAGGGATGGAGCTATCAACCAAGTTAAATACAGCTAGACCTTTTTTAGTTTCCCTGATAACATCTTCTGTTGGTACTTGCTCCCATTCAACTTTTTGAGCAGTTAACCATTTAGTTACAGTCTCAGCTTTCTGGTTGTCAACAGCCAAGCCCATGACTCCAAGTTTTTTGTTTGATTCTGTAGAAAATAAGAAAGTAGGGCGCTCTTTAATATGATGGAGAATTTTCGCACTACTCTCAATCATCTCTTGTTGTTCAGAATTAACTGATTGAGTCCCAAAAGCCTGAAATTCCTTCGTCCAAATAGTAGGATATTCAACGGTCTTAGGGTCAATTTGAGCGCAAATAACAGAAAAATTACTTTCAATAATAGCGGGGGCTGGGGTAAGTTGCCCGGTTTTGAGTAGTCCAAGCTGTCTGAGCGCATCCTTATCTTTTTTGAAGTGCAATACCCCCAAGGGTTCACCATTGAAAAATACTGCATCTCTAGTTTTAGAAGCTGAGGTTTCGATAGTCAGTTTTCGGTAATCTTGATCATTGAATGTCTGACCAGAAAAATCATAAAAGTTAATTTTATTAATTTTCAGGAGATTCCCATTGGGAGACTCACCTAGCACAAAAGCTTGATCTCCAGCTTCGGAGATAGAGGTAAGTTTTAATTTGAGGGGATTACCATTTTTTAGGTAATCAACTTGTTTCAACTGTTGGACAGAATCACTGTCTAACTCGCCCAGAGTCAAAGCATCAATTTTGATTTTTACTGTTTTGTCAGTCACCGGCACAGTGCCAAATTCTAAGTTGACCGGTTCGGCGTTAAAAACAAGTCCTGCATAAGAGAAGTTCTTGAGTTCACGGATAGTAATTTCAACTGGCTCGTTTCCTGGTAGTCCAATAGTTGCTTTGGCAGTGGCAGGTTCTACCCCAATGAAATTAGCTTGCGCCTTTGTGCCAATTGGTAACATTCCAGCCCTGGTTTCGAGCATGGCGAATTCCTTATATTCGCCGTCAGCATCCTGGACAAACATTAGTCTGGAAACATGGCGCTCATGCCCAACTGGGTGGTGAGAAGCTCTGATTTCTATAGGATGTTTTTCGGTTGGATTCCAGTCTCGACCCAAAAATTGATTCGCTTCATTATTTAATGTGACTAACTTCGGCTCAGTAAATTGCAATTTATCTAAGCGAGAGATAATCTCATTGGGGAAAGCAGCGAACGCAAAATTAGAGACTTTTTTAGCGATCACCTGGGGGTTTGCGTTTTCTTTTCTTGCAACTTCGAGTTCATCCTGGCGAGATGCACAGATGCTCCAAGCAGCGGCGGATAGAGCAAGTTTTTCTGACTCTGGGATTTTCGCGTAAAATGCTTCTGCTGCATCATTTGCCAAGGCAAAGAGTAGTTTAGTTTGGCTTCTAGTAAGTTCTGGTTTTAGTTCTAATAGTTTAGCTCCCTGCATGGCCATCCCTGCCTTGAGGTTGTGGTCAGTCACAGATTGTTGGCTAACTGTTCCCAACTGACGGTATGCAGGTTTTCCATCTTTATCGATTTCTCCATTAATCTGGGCGACTGCTAGTAATTTGTAGGGGCGTTCGCTACTTGTAAATTTAATTTCTTCTAGGCGAATGTTAAGTGTCTGGGCTTTCCAGATTAGGGGATGCCCGTAACGAGTTAGATTGGTAATTTCGAGTTGGCAAGACTGTGGAGTTTGGATGATTGCTGATGGCCCCTTCTCGGTTTCCCGCCGTCGCTCCATACGTACCGCAGCGTTGAACTTCAGATCGAACTCGTACTTTGCGGCGATCGCTGCAAATTTTTGTTGTGGTGTAAATTCTACTCCTTTGAATAAGTCTTTAAACTGGACGATGGGACGCGATTCTAACTGTGATTCTTGGAAATATTTATTAGTTTGGCTAATTAATAATTCTACTGGTGAGTAGCCCTTTGGTGTTATACCTGTGTTTAAATAAACTGAACGCGACTTTTTATCTTTAATATAGTTAACATCACGATACAAGTAGCGGTTGTTTTCCCTGATTTTATCCATCTCAGGTTTTTTAGCACTTTTGAATAAATCAACCGCTATTTGGTTTTGATAACATCCTTCTTCAATCATGCTCCGGTACATTTGACGGTTAATGTCCATTGCTTGCTGGATAATTTCGGGAGTTCTTTGAGAATGAGCAATTTCAACAACCCCTTGCATATAAAGCTTGTATTCTTCTCGAATTAACTTTGGCTCTTTCTGGCGTTCTTGTTCAAACAGGGTTTCGTAATGGTTAGAAACTTGGTCTAGATAATTTGATTTCTGCTCAAAAGTACCGTAAGTCTTTAGTACCTCAATTTCTGATTCTAATGCCTCCAGTGCCGTCACTTGATTGTTGATTATGCCCACGCTAATGCTATCGCTCATGTGGATAGCTATCTCTTCAAATGGGGGCTGGCTTCCATCGCTAGGATCATAAAATGACTGTTTTTTGAGCTTAACCGTGGGCGAATAGGCGTTTTGGGGGAGATTTCTTCGCTCTGCCTCTGCTGTTAAATTAGGATATAAGCCGGCTCGTGCTACACCAATACAATCACCATCGTAGTCTCGTGCTTGGCGTTCTGATTCGGTTTCTGCTGGGTCGATAAAATCAACATCGATCAAGAGTGCTTCTAACTCTGTAATTCTGGCTTGTATACGCTTGTGGTCTTCGTCATTAACTACAATTATGCCTTGCAAAGATTTACCATCTGGAGCAACACAGTCTTCAACGTGTTTATTATTAGAAACACACAAACCATTAGAGTTGAGGAAAGGAGAACGGAAGTTAAGAATTTTTTCTTGCTCATCAAGCCAAGGGACACAAATTTCACCATTTTTGAGTTCTTTGGAAGGAATAATCATTGCTCGGTCAAAAGTGAGCGTTTTCCCAATAGCAATATCTCGCCACTCACTTTGTACAAAACGACTTAGCTCCTGCTTTACCTTCTCTGTTTCTAAAAGCTGTTGATGACCAAGTAAATCAGCTTTAATGAGTTTGTACATGAACAAGTCATCTTTGCCGGGATCATCATCCAACTCCTGATCTGCATCTAAGTCGTCGTTTGCCCCTAAGTTTTTAACATCTGTTTCAAGATTTGTGACTTCTCCTGTTTTTAATTTATTTTGGCTCAATGATTCTTTACGTTTTTCGTATCTTTCACAATAGTAAGTAGCAACTCTTCTTGGGTCATCTTCAATAGAAGCTAATCTTTGAGCTTGTACCTCTAGCTCTTCGGCAAAATCTTTAATTCCTTGGGGGAAAGATGCCAGCAGTTGGGAGATAGACATCTGTCCTTGTTGAGATTGCCCTTTTTCAGCTAACCAAATATTTTGCTGATATAATCCTGGCTTAATCTGCGGTTTAGTGGGCCCTTCGGGTCTATCCTTGTCTGTTCCCTTAAAACTGCTTACGGGGAGAATTATGTCTATTTCTGGTTTGTTATTTGGATCTGCATATTTGATTTCGTCTAACCTGTATGGTCGTAGTGTTCCTTTGCCAAAATGGTATTTAGTAGTATCCTCTCCAACTCCATCCACCCAACCAAATCGATGCTGAATTACACGATAGCTTTTATCTGCAAGGGATTCTCTTAAGGTTACTTTGTCATAAAGTTGTGTTGAAATCTGCCCATAACAGTCACCAACTAATTTATATGCCAAATCATTCGATAATATCCCTCCATTTTCACCAGCCTTTTCAGTAGAATCATTTACTACCAGAATGCTTAACTTTTCGTGAATTGCATTTTTACAAGCCCCAAGGAAGATTGAACCATAAGCCCCACGGTCTTTACTATCTGGACAAATTTTTTGAATCGTTTCTAAACATTCTTTATCTCCATAAAGTAAGCGAGTCTTAGAAGATAGCAATAAAATCTGTCCATCTGGATGATTCTTTAATTCTTCGGCTGTGCTGTATTCATCTGAGTGTCCAAACGAGAATTCTTTGCCAGGAAAGTAAAATTCTAATAAGGTATTACTGAGCTTTTCAGTTAAAATTGATTGAGATCTGGTTTGGTTATCGTCTGTATAGATCCACTGATTTAAACGAGGATCAAAATGTTTCAATTCCAGAGTCATAAATGCTAAGTAAATTGATGAAGTTTAATCAATTTCTGAGGAGATTTATATGTCAAGGATTAAGCGTTGGATAAATATGCACAAGAAAGAGTTCCATCCAGATGGCAGCTTGAAAAATGAAGCTCGACAAGAAATGTTATCTGTGGGAATGAGTAACGAGGCAATTGATGATTATGCCTCTAGGCTAAAAGCAAGATATGACGAATGGAAGCACCTGGACGAGACTGATCCAGAACCGTGGCCAATCTACACAGCTTACGATTTCTTTACTGAACAAGAAAAAAAGGAATTTAACCCAGATGGTTCTCTCAGACCTGAATATGTAGAATATGCTCGTCAAATTGGCATCAGTGAAAGTGCCCTGGAACAACTTGAGTGGCGTAAGAAAATGGAGGTTGATCATTATAATAAAATGTCTGCCTCACACGTAGAACAAGGCATCAACTTTGGTGAATGGTTGATGGAAGGGAGGATTGGAAACAGCAGAACATACGTCCAACGTCGGCAGCAGATGGAGCAAGACTTGCGTAATTTTGAGGATGTTGACAGCTTGCCTTTCGACAAGGACACCTCTTATTAAAGTAGGTGAGTTACGCTGTAAAGAAAGTTTTTATCTATCAAATGCAGTGACTTTACCTGAATATGTGAAAGAAAGCGATCGCCTCACCTTGGGTATGAAAGTAAATATTCATAAACTGCCTTTTTACTTCGTTAACTTGAAAGATTTTAGAGATTGCTGATGGAATATCATAGTCAATAATTGCAGTGCGTTCAAGAAATATACCGCACTGCGATTATGTTTATTTGTGATGTTTTTTACTGTGTGGTGGGGTGTTTTTTGATAATTGTTTGCCCTGAGATAATTCCGACGAAGAATTATTAGATATTGATGAAGTAACTATTTTATACATGGCAAAATAGCAAGAAATAGCGACTAGGGAGATTAAGGTAGCCTGACCAATTATTTTCCACGAGTTGAAAGTCATTTTAGAATGAACTCGCTTAAAGAAAACAGATTCTAACTTTTGGTGAGTCGTGCAATTTTTCAAGTACTCTAAAACTTGCAGACATTCAGATATGTCCTCGCCTTTGTAGACTTTTTGACACAGCAGAATTTCTAAGCGTTCAATGCGACGTTCTGGAGTAGATAAATTAATATCGTCCCAATCATCCCAAAGCTTGGTTTGTTGTAGTTCAGACATGAGCATTTCTTAATTATTTACGACGCTTGGATTTGTCCTTATTACGTTCGTACTCAGCAAGGATATTTTTGAATTGTTGGGGAAGAATCACGGTTTTCTTATCAAATCGCAGTAAATAACATCCCTCAGAGTCACTTTTACAAGCGATGGTGGTAGGCCAGTTGAGTCCTGCGATTAGTCCAAGAGTAGCGAAGGTGACAATGGCAGTCAGGACAAATAAAGTACCAGAGCGACCAGAGCCGACCCAAGCACCAATCCAGAAAAGAAATTCTTTAACTTTTTCAAACCGCTGTTGGCGATGTTTCAACCATTCTTTGGACTTCTTTAACTTTTCAACAGCTTTAACATCAGATGCCTTCTCGATTTTCAGATCGATGGTGCGTTTTTGGTCAGCAATTTCTTGTTCTAATCGGTACTCGTTCCACTCTCGGACACGTTGGGCGATAGCATCGGCGTGGGCGAAGAAAGCGGAAAATCCTTCATCGGATAGTGATTCGCCATTAGAGTTTTCAATGGGGACTTTCCCTCAATGCGCTCCAATATACGTTGTTCTAGTCCCGAATAAAATTTCTTAATATCCTGTTTGTTTTCCGAAAGTGCGCGGAGTACATTCTTGAGATACATTTGGTTGACTAGCCCTGGAATATTTTGAGCGCGTTTTCGGGTAATATTATCCACTAAATTGACCAATTCCTCTTCAGAAACAGATGCTTCCTCACCAAAAAACTCAGCAATTAACTGGCTCTCATCTTGGGGTTGAACTATGCCAAAGTGAGCAGCTACATCAAAATATGTTTTATTTTGCTCCTTAATTAGGTCGCAAGCTTCGAGAAAGCGCTCACACTCCAACTGACGATACTCCTTCTGATTTGGAGATAGTCCACAAGCGCTGATAATCTCAATCGCTTCAGTTAGTTCTATCTCAATGCCGTACTCTGATTTAATGTGAGTTAACATTTCCAGAATATTCATTGGTGGAAATTCAGTTTTATCGGCACGTTTTTTCGATTGTCGTTGGAAGTGTGCTGCCGCTTGCTTATAGGTTTTACCCTGTTGAATCAACGCTCGGATCACATCAAAACGGGACTGAATTTCTTCATCACTGTAATCAGCTTGGTCAATAGGTAAATTACTTGCTGTCAACGTGGCATCAACGTCTTCTACAGAGAGTGAATATGTTTGTTGTAGCAGTTCTTTGGTATAAGGCATAAATTTATTCCTAGTTAAAGGCATTTTCTAGTAAACAATCATCATCTTCGTGAGTAGGTGAAGAACCCAAATGTGTATCAATCTCGTCGGTAGGGTTTGCAACCATTAGATGATTCTCCAGTTCTTGCTCCAAGTTAAAAGTTTGAGCTAAATAAATAATTTGTTGTTGCAGTTGGTAAATTGAAATTCTTGCCTTTGATTTTAAATCTGATTCTGAGAACCCTCCTAACCACCGACAAGCTATCGGATGCCAAAAGGCAGCGATTGCCCAGATAATCATGTTTTGTCTTGGAAATTCAAGAGTTTTATTTTTGGGACTCAGATATTTTAAGAGGGGAAGGTAAGGAGATGAAGTACTGAACTGAAAACGAAAATCAACTTGTTCAGGCATGATTTGCGACCTGTTGATAATTTTTACAAAGATAAGAGAAAAAACCGTAGTTATCAGTTAAGCGAAAGGATAAATCTGATTTAGGTTTGTCAGATAAAAATTCTTGCTGTACTAAATATTCCAAGGCATCACAAGAAATTTTTTCAGGACGCGGAAATAATCGATTCAATTCATTCTTGAAATAGTGGGCAGTTCCACCAGCAAAAATAATCTCATCAATATCTGATGGAATATAACGATGCAAATAACTTGAAAGCACTGCCCAATATTCTTCACGACCAATACTGATTGCTGATTTGATTGATTGAATTTCTAATTCTTGTAGCAAAGCATCTTCGACTCGAACTAGAGGTAATAAGGCTTTTAGATTTATTTTGGAACCAGCAGCACTAATAGCAGCCGCAAGAGTCAGAGGTTTTTGTCCAGCTACCCGACGCTGTACTGATGATACTAACTTATGAAAGCCTAAGTCTTCTGTAACTCCACTTGTCATCGCACCCTTATCCATAATCAAAATAGAGGCATTGCGAAAGCCAATCATCACCACCGCTACTTTCCTTTCACGCAAATTATGAGTAGTTGTACGTCCTCGTGAGAGCAATCCAAATCCTTCAGGGCGGCAAACAAACTCCACTAGCTTGAAAGAGCGTTTTTCACCTCTCCATTTAAAGTTGAGCAGAGCGCCTGTAATCGATATCTCAAATAATTTGCGATCCGAGTATTCTCCGTAAGGAAACAAGATGCCCAGACGAATACTTGCACCGTTGGCTAACGACTTCTTTTGAGCTATAGCACCCACTACAGCCAAGGTTTTATAAATCGCTAGCTCAAATTTTGGCTGCTCTAACTTCAAATCTGCAAAAAACCTCTGACAAATTAATCCTATACCCCAGCATTGCTGATTGTATTCAATCCAAGCTGAATTCTCTGGAGAAGATATACCAATCGCATCCTCCTCATAACTTAAAAGGCTTTGTTTCGGGATTAATGCTGTGTAGGGTTCCATCAAAAGCAACTCCGGCTTACTTGAATCTAGAGTAAAAAAAACTCTACTCAAGGATGCTCCCGGATCGAATGAGATTATTAAATCTGCCATCTACTTTCAACAAAAATTACTCAACCATTTCATGAAATCACAAGTCGTTAATAGCGCAATTATGGCAAATTTATGGAATTTGATAAAAACAGGCTCAAACCCATATAAATCCGGCGTAACTCTGGCACAACTCTAGCACAACTCTGGAATTTTAAATAGTATTTATCAACAAATTAAATTTATTGACAATCAAGTCTTTTTTCCTCAGAAAAATGGCACAACTCTGGCATTAATCTGGCGCAATGCCATAAAAGAAAAGCATTTTGGAAATATATGCTATTACAATGATATTATTCTTTTTCCAAGCGAATAATAGCAAAAAACGACGCACAGTACGCCAAATTTGGCGGAAAGTTTTAGACGGTAATAAGCTATATTTAAGTGCATGAGAGTTGGTGAATAAAAAAATGTTGCTGTCATTGTCTCACCAAAAACTTTTAACTCGGCATCAAACTTTTTTTGGTTTGATGTCGGTGATAAACAATGACTTCAAGAGTTATTGGCGACTGCTTTGGTTTTCCGAAGGGGAAGGGGTAAGGGGGAAAGGAAAAAGCGTATTACCATTTCCCTTTCACCTTTTCCCTTTTCCCTACTTCGTAAGAAGTTTCATAGCAGAGGTGAGCAATGCTAACAGCTGCTAACGTTTCCTCAGAGATGGCGGTGAAGTACTTCGTCAAAAACTACTACCATCAAGGCAAGTCGCGCTGGAGTGGACTAGGTGCTGAAAAATTGGGGTTGTCAGGTGCAATTGATAATGAGCAAGAATTTACCAATGTAATCGAAGGGCTATCGCCTGATGGGAGTAAGCAACTTAATGCCAGAGTGTTAAAACCCAAAGAACGCAGGGCAGCACTAGACTGTACATTCTCTGCGCCCAAGAGTGTGAGCTTGATGGCGTTGGTCGGTGGGGATTCAAGATTAATTGCCGCGCACCATCAGGCATTAAAGGAAGTGATCGGGCTGATGGAAAGGCGTTATGCCATAACGAGGGTGACACAAAACAACGGTAGGCACAGGGTAAACACGGGTAACTTGGTGGTCGCGCAGTTTGACCATATTGAGAGTCGGGATTTAGATCCACATTTGCACACCCACTGTTTAGTCATGAATACGACGCAAGCTAATGATGGTCAGTGGATGAGTTTGGTGAATAGTGAGATATTTGCTAACAAGAAATTCCTGGGGATGGCATACCAGAGCTATCTAGCGGCAGAAGTCCAGAAACTAGGGTATGAGGTAGAACTCAGAAAACATGGACAATTTGAGATTAAAGGTTTTACAGAACAAGATTTAGAGGCGTTCTCAAAACGGCGGCAGCAGATCGTAGCTCTTGCTGGTGCATCTTCTTCATGGGCACAGCGAAACCAAGTTTGGGATACTACTCGTCAACGCAAGCAAAAGTTAACAGAGGCAGAACTCAAATCGCTATGGTATGAAGAAGCGGAGGCACTGGGCATCAGTTTCGTCAAGCCTTCTGAGCCAAATACTCAAGTAGTACAAAATTCAGTTTCAAAGCAAAGTCTTGAAGATGCGTTGGCTCCCGCGATCGCTCATTGTAGCGAGAGGAATGTTGCTTTTAAGCTTGAAGATTTAGAAAAGTTTATCCTTTCTGAAAGACTTTTGACTGATGTGACTGCACTTGAGCCATTAATCAAGGAGCATCAAGAGTTAATCGTTCTGCCGGGAATGGAAAGACAATACACAACGTGGACGGCAGTAAAAAGAGAACTAGCGACGATTGAGTTAATGCAGTCAGGAATTGGGGCAGTTAATTCCATACAGCACACAGTTGTAGTAGAAAGCCTTTTAGAGAAAACCTTGCTCAATCAGGGGCAACGACTCGCAGTAAACATGGCTCTAAGCACAACAGACCAATTTGTAGCGTGGCAAGGGGTAGCTGGTGCTGGTAAGACTTTCGCCCTCAAGGAATTAAACGCGATCGCACTCGCCCAGGGCTATACAATCAAAGCTTTTGCCCCTTCATCAATGGCAGCAAAGGTACTGAGTGAGGAACTAGGCATACAAGGCGAGACTGTAGCTAGTTTATTGGTGTCTGAGCCAGCACCCCTAATTGAATCAAATCAGATTTGGATTGTGGATGAGGCAGGTTTACTTAGTGCTGCATATGCTCATGCCCTGTTAGAAAGAGCGACCACTGAGGGAGCAAGACTATTGCTAGTTGGCGATACCAAGCAATTATCGGCAGTGGAAGCTGGAAACCCATTCAAATCCTTGCAACAAGCTGGCATCAAGACCGCACACTTAAACCAATCAAATAGGCAGCGTAACCCGGATCTCAAGATAGCAGTAGACTTAATTGCAGACGGGAGAGTAGAAGCGGGATTTAAGCAACTAGAGACAATTGGTAGTATTCAGGAAGTATCGCCTGATACGAAGCTAGATATAATTGCTGCTGACTATATAGGATTAGCTCAAGAGCAACGAGCGCGAACATTGGTACTCGCTGGCACAAATGTAGAGAAGTTAGCACTTACCCAGGCGATTCGAGACAAGCTAAAGCAGGAGGGGAGTTTAGGGGCAACTGCAAACATTACCCAGTTGCAAGCTCTAAACTTGACCAAAGTGCAGCTGCGCTATACCCATAACTTTGAACTAGGTAATGTCGTAATGCCAACGCGCAACTACAAACGCCGGGGTTTAGAGAAAGCTTTGCTGTATGAAGTCGTGGGCAAGAACATCGACCGATTAATTTTGAAAGCAGACGATGGAAAGCAGTTAGAAGTAGATCCCAATTTTGACAAAGCTGTTTACCAACGTGATGAAATTGAGATTGCTGTAGGCGATCGCTTGCAATGGAAGAAAAATGACTGCCAACTACAAAGGCGAAATGGACAGGAGTTTATAGTCACAACGATTGAGGGAGACTCTGCCCAAATTGAGTACTTAGACACTAAAATTACTGAAACTATTAACCTAAAACAACCGCAAAACCTGGACTATGCGCTCGTCAACACAATCTACAGTAGCCAAGGTAAAACCACTGACTTAGCCTTGATTGCGGCAGATTACACCATTGGGCAAGAAAGTTTTTATGTGGCGATTAGTCGAGCTAGGCACAACGTCAAACTTTATACTAAAGACAAATCAGAATTGCTGCAACTGGCGCAAGAGTCTAAAGCCAAAGATAACGCTTTAGAATTGCTGATGAATTCCTTAAAAGTAGAACGAATTCAGGCGAAAACTGCCTCGGTCAGTCCAAGAGCTAATGAGCCAGTAGTAAAACTTGAAGTTGCAATAGCAGAGCCTGCACTGAAAGTTCAACCGCTAGCCACAGAGCAAGTTTCCCTACCAGTTAGTCGGCCAGCCCCATTGGTTACAACAAGTTTAAAAACTGTAGCCAAACCCACTCTCAAAGAAAAACGTAGAGATGATAGAAAGTCTCCTGCTTTTTCAAAACCAGTATTAAAGACTGCTGCTCCAACAGAAGCATTTTGGATACCTCGAAAGTCAGAAGAAGTACCCAATTTCATTGAACCAGACCACTGGCAAGAGTTTTTTGATAGCGCTATCCATCCTGATATTACCGCTTTGAACTTTGAAAGCCTTCAGTTCAAATATGCAGGTGGTGAGCATGAGGCTTGGGAAAGGCTTATGGTTAGTGAAAAACTTAATCGTACAAATACCGGGAGCTTAACACAAGGATTTATAAACGCATATTCTCATCTTGATGCTGGCGGGTGGTGGTGTGATGCTGGAGTAGACCCACGCTCATTTGCTGATTTAACCCCAGGCGATAAACCTTTGAGTAAAAGATGGGGATGCTACAAGCCAAATACACCTAGACCCAAGAAAGATAAGGATAATCAGATCATTGAAGGAAAATTTATCAAATATGAGCATCCCCCAAAGGTAGAGCTAAGTATCTTTTTGCTTGATGTACCCCAGGAAATAGCTGATCAGATTTACTCGAAGTACAAAATCAACCCCACCGAGTGCGATCGCCAATCAGGATTTTGGTATTGTGTATGGAAATATAATATACCGTGTGCGATCGCTGAGGGAGCCAAAAAAGCGGCCAGCCTGTTGAGCCAGGGTCACGCTGCCATTGGGCTACCTGGGATTTCGGCGGGATACCGAACTCCGAAATCCGAGTTTGGTAATAAAGTCGGCAAGTCTTATCTACATGAAGAATTAGCGGTTTTCGCCACACCTAATAGAGTTTTCAAGTTCTGCTTTGACTATGAAACCAAGCCCGAAACGATTGTTAATGTAAGACGAGATATTTCTACGACTGGGTGGTTGCTGCAAAAGCAGGGTGCTGTAGTAAAAGTCATCAATTTGCCAGGACCAGACAAAGGTGTTGATGATTTCATCGCCGCAAGTGGGCCACTCCCTTACGAAAAATTGAGCCATGAAGCAATGAAGTTAAGGGACTGGCAACAGCAGAATCAGCATTCAAAGACTGCGGCTTTTCCATCTTTGCGTAAGCCGATACCAAAACAACGTTCTATACAACAAAATAGACCAGAGGTACAAACCCATGACTTTAACCAACGACAACAACCTAACCCAGATACAGTTCCTAACCGAGAAGATAGAGCAATTGACCCAGAAAATCGAGTTCTTAGAAACGAGCCAAGCCGAGAACCTAATCGAAATGAGCGCGAATCAGTCGAACTTCTTGCAGCAATTAACCGAGATGCTGAACTCGAAAAAGTCTTCGAGCATGGAGACGATATTGCAGGAATTAACCAAAGCTCTACAGATGATGGGCTTCGAGGTCAACGAACAGAGAAACTCTCAAGACAAATTAACGGACAAGATTCAACAATTTTTAATAGAGAAGCAAATTATGTCCATTCTTCACAACCAGCCACCAGACAACTCTTAAATACAATCTCTGATTATGTTGAGCAATCAGCTATCGAGTCTGCTCTAACCCAAACAATATTAGGGCTAACAGAACAACTTTCTCAGTCTAATCAGCAGTTAGTTGAAGCTAAAACTGTATTCAATGACTTTGAAACAGCCTTGACGGCTGAGTTGCAATCTCATGCAGTTCAGAAAGCTATTCTGTCAATCTCTGATTATATTGAGCAATCAGCTATTGAGTCTGCTTTAACCCAAGCAGTATTAGGATTGACAGAACAACTTTCTCAATCTCATCAACAACTTCTTGCTGCTAAAAGTACATTCAATGAGTTTGAAACAGCATTGACGGCTGAGTTGCAATCTCATGTAAAGAAAAGAGCTATTCTGTCAATCTCTGATTATATTGAACAATCAGCTATCGAGTCTGCTTTAACCCAAACAATATTAGAATTAACAAAGCAACTTTTTCAGTCTCATCAACAACTTCTTGCATCTAAGACTACATTCAATGACCTTGATGAAGCGGTTACGGCTGAGTTGCAACCTCATGCACAAAACAAAGCTATTCTGTCAATCTCCGATTATATTGAACAATCAGCTATTGAGTCTGCTTTAACCCAAGCAGTATTAGGATTGACGGAACAACTTTCTCAGTCTCATCAACAACTTCTTGCATCTAAGACTACATTTAATGACTTTGAAACAGCTTTGACTCAAGAGTTAAAATCTCATGCAGAAAAGAAAGCCATTCTGTCAATCTCTGATTATATTGAACAATCAGCTATTGAGTCTGCTTTAACCCAAGCAGTATTAGGATTGACGGAACAACTTTCTCAGTCTCATCAACAACTTCTTGCATCTAAGACTACATTTAATGACTTTGAAACAGCTTTGACTCAAGAGTTAAAATCTCATGCAGAAAAGAAAGCCATTCTGTCAATCTCTGATTATATTGAACAATCAGCTATTGAGTCTGCTTTAACCCAAGCAGTATTAGGATTGACAGAACAACTTTCTCAATCTCATCAACAACTTGTTACTGCTAAAAGTACATTCAGTGACTTTGAAACAGCCTTGACTCAAGAGTTACAATCTCATGCAGTTCAGAAAGCTATTCTGTCAATCTCTGATTATATTGAGCAATCAGCTATTGAGTCTGCTTTAACCCAAGCAGTATTAGGATTGACAGAACAACTTTCTCAATCTCATCAACAACTTCTTGCTGCTAAAAGTACATTCAATGAGTTTGAAACAGCATTGACGGCTGAGTTGCAATCTCATGTAAAGAAAAGAGCTATTCTGTCAATCTCTGATTATATTGAACAATCAGCTATCGAGTCTGCTTTAACCCAAACAATATTAGAATTAACAAAGCAACTTTTTCAGTCTCATCAACAACTTGTTACTGCTAAAAGTACATTCAGTGACTTTGATGAAGCGGTTACGGCTGAGTTGCAATCTCATGCACAAAACAAAGCTATTCTGTCAATCTCCGATTATATTGAGCAATCAGCTATTGAGTCTGCTTTAACCCAAGCAGTATTAGGATTGACGGAAGAACTTTCTCAGTCTCATCAACAACTTCTTGCATCTAAGACTACATTCAATCAGTTTGAAACAGTATTTACGGCTGAGTTGCAATCTCATGCAGTTCAGAAAGCTATTCTGTCAATCTCTGATTATATTGAGCAATCAGCTATCGAGTCTGCTTTAGCCCAAACAATATTAGGATTGACAGAGCAACTTTCTCAGTCTCATCAACAACTTGTTGCTGCTAAAAGTACATTCAATGACTTTGAAACAGTATTGACGGCTGAGTTGCAATCTCATGCAGAGAAGAGAGCTATTTTATCCACCTCTAATTCTGTTGAGCAATCAGCTACTGAATCAACCTTAGCTAAAACATTACTAGCAGAATTAAAGTTGCATCTCAAACAGATAATTCAGTGTTTAAATATTGAAAAATTGGCTCCTTTAGTTATGGAAGTAGGAAAATATGTCAAAGGTGAAAAGGTAACAGGAGCAAAAATCAGCGAGTTATTTACGAGTGTTACAACTGATGCTTTCGCTTTGACTTTTGAGCAACAAATGAACATCGTTAGGCAACTGATTAGAGATGACAAACCATCGATTATGAAAAGATTGGGAATCAACTCGCCATCGCCAGATGACAAAGAGGAGCATCTACGGTTCCGGCGCTAACTTATCAGTTATCAGTGAAGAGTTATCAATTATTAAGTATCAGGTATCAGGTATGAGATATCAGGTATTCCCATCAATTCATTGATGGGTTAGTTGTTCACTATTCACTGATAACTGTTCACTCATTTAACTGGTATTGTTATCCCTATTATCTTCAACTGCTTACCTAAAACAAAATTTACTAGTTTCTGACCGCTCACTAAGATTATTTTGTTGGAGCGACGAATCAACTCTTTTGATAACCGTCCAGTTATGCCACTATGCACGAAGAATCCACCACTAGCTCTTTCGTGTTCAATACAGTACAGGAAATCTTTTATGTGTTCTGCATTAATGTGATTAGCGTAGCGTTTAACCTGGATTACATAGAGCTTTCCCAAAATCAACACGCGACCATCTATCCCGCCGTCACCAGTGTACCGAAAGTTGCGTTGGATTTCCCAGCCCTGTTCAAGGCAGCAAGTAAGTACCAACTCTTCAAAAACGTAAGGTGATATCTTACGTAGTGTAGCGATTACTATTGGCAATTTGGCTAATTGAGTTATGCTACGAAACTGTCGCAACACTTGAGAAGCGTACTCAATATTATTCAAGTGTTTCTTAAGATTTTTAGGTAATCTAACCCTTCGCGTTGTTGCTTTGCTTAGTGGTAACTGCTTTTTGAAATTTTTAGTTAAGAGAGCTTTTTGCGTCGTTGCTGGGCTTTGTCGTACAGGCTTCAAAAAATTTTTAGTTAAGAGAGCCTTTTGCGTTGGTGCTGGGCTTAGTGGTACAAAATTTTGAGGTGAAATTGACGACGCTTTTGTACTCTTGGCTGGTAATTGGTCAGGTCTAAAATCTTGGGAGCGATACTTTGGCTCAGGAAGAGGAGGCGGAAAAAAACCAAACAGCCAAGCAATAAAAATTACCGCACCCAGTACAAACAATAAAGCAATAATAAGCATTTTCACCACCTTGGGGGAGCTTTCTGGGGCGGGGGCAGAGGAGATAGGGAGCAGAGGAGAGTTCAATGTGCCTTGTTCTTTCCCCTCTGCCCCTCAAGAAGAGTGAGAAACGCGGGCTTATCTGTGCATACCTCTAGATTGTGATTCTTGTTGAGAATCCTGCTGAATTTGATGATGCATATCAACAACAGATTGAACCTTACCAAGTGCCTGTAACTGTTGGTCACTAACGTTAGGTGATAAAACTCCGTCAGTGAGAACAGCATCGCCGTTTTTGGCACGAACGATTACATTCTCGCCAAGGCGTTCAAAATCAAAACTTGTACTCTTAAAACTTTTAGAACCATCAGGGTTATCTTTGCCCAAGATATTCAACAGGGCTTTGACACTTTGCTCAATTGCCTGACCTTTGACATCATCGACAGCAGCCCGTAGTTCAGTTCGAGTATTGTCAATGGCTGACTGAACACCCTTAATCTTTTGCTCAACCGTGTTTTTAACACCATCTACTTGTGTACGTAACTCTTGAGTTAAGTTACCAACTTGTTGATTGAGTTCATCCCTGGCTTCATCTAGTCGGTTAGTAACTTGTTGCTCTATTTGAGCTTTCATCTGTGCAATTTCTTTCCTTAACTTCGTGACTTCAGGGGTCAGCGCATCCAAAAGGCGCTCAAATGCGTTTGAAGCCGTTTTCTTTACCTGACGTTCAACTGACCCAACCCAGTTTTGAAGAACCGTATTTTGAACTTGTGGTAAAAACCCCTGATTCACCTGGGACAAAGCTTTTTGGGTGTTTTCGATCAACTGTTGTTGCTTTTCTAAAGACTTACCCATTTCGGCAACTTGAGCAGCCAGTTCTGACAAAGATTCGGGTGAAAGCTTTTCTGATTTGATACTATCTACAAGTTTTTGTTGTTCGCTTAGTTTTTTCTGCAATACTTGCACTTGTTTCCCCAGAGCTTCTACACTGTAGGTTCGCTCATTACTTACAACTTTATTTTTCAGTGATGAGGGAGCTAAACCTAATTTGTCAGTCAGTACCTCTCCATTTTTAATGTGGAATACTTTTTCATTGCCAATTTTAATAGAAATTGCACCTTGAGAATTTTTCGGGTCAGACAGAGCTTTTTTTAAGTTCTCTACTATCGTTGGTGTTAATAAGTTTTTAGAGGGGGATTCTCCCAATGTTCCTTGATAAACTTTGCTAGAGCTAGAGTAAATATGAACATCCTTGCTGGGATCTAATCCTTTTTCTTTAGCTTTCGCATGGATGAGTTGGAGGAGAGATTCTAAAATGTCTAAATAATCTCGCTTAATTTCTTTCGCTTCACCATCATCAATCATTATTTTCGCCTTTGAGAATTGACTGAATTAACAGTTCAGGATTAATCGCTACTTCTGGCAAAACTATCCCACCGAGTTTATTAAGAACCTGTCTTCCTTCAACTTCAATGTAAGCAAATTCTCCATCAATCATCACTGTTATCGATGATGTATTTTTTTCAGCGCGAGATGGGACATAATCTTTCAGGACACCATTTAACACAAAAATATTGGCATCATCTGCATCGCTACTATAGACTTCAAGGCACTCAGGAAGATAGTTAGCATCAAAAGGCAAGTTATCCCAACTCTCAGCAGTGTTTAAAATTTCGCTTGGATATTTATCTGCTAGGGCTGCTATATCAGGAGGGAGTTTTGCAATTTGTTTTCTATCATAATCAGAGAACGGGTAAAACTTACTTGGCGACATGAATTTTCTCCAGAGAACAGGGAACAGGGAACAGGGAACAGGGAATAGGGAATAGGGAATAGACAAGACACTAAAATTTCAGAGTTTAAAGCTCAGTCAAAAAAAGATGTTTTTTGAAATGCGTAGCACGAAAAAAACAGTGTCATTATTTCAATGTCATGTTTAAAAACATGAGTTTTCCTGTTCCCTCTTAAGAGTTAAGAGTTCCCTCTTCCCCTCTTAAGAGTTCCCCGTTAAGAGTTCCCTTTTTCTTGCCTAAATCAAGCTAGCATATTCTGATAACTGCTCTTGAGTTTCTATCAAAGGCAACAATTTTAATGCCTCTGCCCGACGAATTCTCATTTCTTCATCTGCTGGAGGTTTCAAAATAGACTTCCTGGCTAATGACTTTTGGAATTTATACCAAGCTTTTACACTCGCCGCTTCCGAATTAATCTCATGTTGAGGAATATGAATATTTTGCAAAATTGGTATACTTATCTGTCCGCGAGAACGAAACCCTGGACTAATAATTACAGCTTTCCCTTCTGGTAATGTATTAAATTGGTTGATATCAAATAACTTGCGAGTACTGTTTTGGTCAGAATTAGAAATACTTGCACCACCCTTGCCTCCTGATGAACGAGAACGTTGCTTGTATTTAATCTCTTCATCACCTAAGAACTTACTAAAACGTTCTGCCGCCACATCGTCTTGAGGATTAAAGAATGCTTTGGTAGCACAACCACCAAAGATGGCATTAGTTGTGTTTTCACCATAGGATTCAATCAGCATTGAGAGATTTTGTAAACCTAAGATAGAAATTAGTCCATCCTCGCGGTTTTGGTTCAACCAATCTACTAGGGCTGGTAAATATAATGTTGGTAATTCATCAATCCCAAGCACCAAAGGACAAGTGCGTTTATAGGCGACATTTCTACTTATTATTAAATGCAGAATGGAGACAAGCAACGGTGCAATTACATCACGCTTTTCTTTGTTCATTCCAAATATCACCATCTGCCGTCCTTTCAAGTCCAGTGGAATATTGGTTTTTCCGCAGAAAGCTGCCAATGCTGCCGGAACCATAAATCGGCTGAACAATCCGCTAGCTGTTCCCACTATGCTAGCTGCTGTTTCTGGGCTACCAGCTACAGATACAAACTGTGCGAAAGCCTCTCTAACCATGAAATTCAGATTTTCTGCTTGCTCTATGCGCTTAACTAACTTTGGCAACCCTAGTATCGCTTGGCACATCATGATATCTGGATACTCTGTGCCCTTTGCCAGCATAAAGACGGCTTGGACTAACTGATCGCCAGCGTTGGTAAAGAAGCCATTTCCAGAATCTTTATCACCGAGTTGGAAATTGCGGTTAAGTGTGATTGCCAACTGCCGCGCCATTTCCGAATCTTCATTACTACGAAGAAAGTCTATTGGGTTAGCAACTGCCGACTCTGCAAAACCTGGAGCTAAAATGGTGACTTGATAACCACGTTTTAGGGCGTATCCTGCTAGTATTGGTGCTTGTCCTTTAGGTGCATCTGTGACTGATTCTTGCTGTGCATACTTAAAATCATAAAGTGCTAAAGGGAACCCCTGATCTATTGCTGAACGAATCAACGGATTGGTTGAGTCGATGGGGGATATTATTCCCCGCACCTCTCAGTTAGATCCGTGCGTACCCATTTCTGTGTACACGGCTCCCGATGTTCTCAGCTTGCGCTTTTGCTCATGTGCTTATAATCGTGACAACTTTCGTGGATTGCCTCTAGATTGTTCTTTTTCCAGTTGGCGTGATTTCCGTCGATGTGGTGCAAGTTAATGCGCTCATCATCAATGAATTTTAAGCCGCAGGAAGCACATCTATGGTTTTGCTTTTTAAGAGCAATAGAAGTTTCGCCGTCGTAGAGTTTACTGTTACGTTTACTCCAATAGGCTGTATCTCCGTCATAGGGGGATTTTGTACCCTGAACCATGACGTGTTTATTTTCGGAGTAAGGAATCGTTGGAAATGCTTTCTTTATGAGCTTTTCGCTCGAATAGCGGTTTTGCTTTGTTTCCTTGTTAAATACCGTGTATGCTCTGCTGGACAAGAACCAAAGCGAATGCTTTGAACCATCCATCTTACAGAACTTGTGGTAGTTTCTCCAACCTCTAACTATCGGTGCTAATTTCTCAGCCTTGACGATAGAACCATAATTCGAGTTGTTGACAACGTGTTTTACTTTCTTACGGAATGCTTTAAAGTTATCCACTGAGGGAGTACTTCTGAACTTTCCGTTTTTCTGGACTTTAAAGTTCCAGCCGAGGAAATCAAACCCGTCTGTCGCGGCGGTGACTTTGGTTTTCTTTTGGCTTACATTCATTCCGCGAATGCGGAGGAATTCGGCGATTCTTTCAAGTATCTCTTCTGCATCATCTTCGGGGCGGAGTATAATAACCATGTCATCCGCATAGCGGATTGATGGCTCACTAATCGATTTTCCCGGTGTTTTTTCCGTTATTATCTTTCCTTCTTTGTATCCATAGTGGTATCTGTGGATATTTTCAATCCCGTTGAGAGCAATATTAGCTAGTAATGGGCTAACTACTCCCCCTTGAGGCGTACCCTGTTCGGGGAATTGTGGGTTAACTCCAGCCTTGAGGCATCGGTATATTCCGAGTTTTAAGCCTTTAGGGGCAATGAGTTCATCCATAATCGTTGAGTGATTAATCCTATCGAAGCATTTTTCGATATCGAGTTCTATTACTCGTTTTTCTATTCCGTTGCTGCTTGAGTTTAGGTTATTAAAGATGCTCTGTTGTGCATCGTGGGCAGAGCGCCCAGGTCTAAACCCGTAACTCCTAGCGTGGAAAGTTGCTTCATGTGCGGCTTCCAGAGCGTATTTAGCTAGACATTGCCAAGCTCTATCCGCGATAGTTGGTATCTTAAGCATTCTGGTTGTCCCGTCCTTTTTGGGGATGGGGATTTCCCGTAAGCCTTGATGCTTCCAATCTCCGCTATTAACTCTTAACCATTCTTCTAGATAGAAGCGTTCGCTAAAAGTTAGAGATTTTTTGCCATCAATACCCGCCGTCTTTTTACCAGCGTTTAACTGAGATACTTGTCTTATTGCAAGAAATCGAGCCGAGGTTGATTTTAGAATAAGCCTCTGGAGTGATATAGCTTTCCGCTTGTCTCCAACTTGAACAGCTTTGTACACGCGCTTTTGAAGGCGGAAAAGGTTCCTACGGAATTTCTTCCACGGTAGAGCTTTCCAAGATTCACTAGTTTTGACACTGTGCCTAATCATTTTCTCTTCTCTAGTTAATGTATTCTGAACACCTCAGTCCAATTACGGACTGTCCTACCCGACTTGTGAGAGTTCGTCCGCTCGTCTGGCTTACCTGGGGTTCGACTTCCCCAAGACTCACAAATCGTTTTTATTCGTTCCCTCGGTATGATTGATAGTTCCTTTAGATGTAGCCAATTCAACTACTAGAACCCCAGGACTCTTACCGTTGTTATGATCTTCCACGGCGGGGTTATCTCCAGTGAAGTCAAGGGTTTTATGTTGCGCCCTGCTTTTCTCTAAGTTGCTTTTATAGGCTCTGTTTCATCATGGGAACTCCCTATTAGCGCTAGTGTCAGCCCGCAACGGCTGTCTAATTACGCCCTGTTCCCAGCTTCACCCTGTAGAAACCGAGTCTACTCAGTGTGGGCAGGTAAGGAGTCAATTCTGAGTCTGAATGGTAGGACTTACACCTACATCCAACCGAGAGTTCAACCTTTAATGACAGTAATCTGCTGTCGGGTTGGATTAATTATGTACGGACTTACACCGTGATTCACTAATCAACGAATCGCACAATCATTGAAAATGACTTTCCACAACCTGGTCCACCACAAACGAAAATCCCCCTTTGCGCGTCTGGTAGGTAAAGTGTTGCTGGATCTTCGGGAATGCGCGTTTTTCTGACACCATTGACAACAACGCTTGTTGTATTCTTGGGAGTACCGACGTACAACGACACACGATTATGTTTACGTTTATTTATTTGTTTACACGCTAGTTTACGGGCTGCTGTCTTCTCTGCTGCCCCGCCCCATCTTGCAGTCGCTAGCTTGGCAATACCTCCTTTAGCATCAATATATTTAGCCACCACAATTACTGCACCACAGGCTAGTAATCCAAGTCCAGCAGGTGAAATTAGTGCAGACTCAAGTCCTGGTGGAATGAATTGGTTAGCATTGACTTGCGTGTTGGTCGTTGTTGTCATTGTCCGCTCCCCACAATAACCAAATCATTCTCGCTCACGGGCAACCAGGGCACGGGCCCAATGAAGTAAGGGGTGCAAGTTTTCTGCTGGAATGGCGGTCGCGCACAGATCCGAAAGAATAAGCCAAAGTCGGCAGTCCCCTTGGATTCATTAACTCCAGTTAGCGCCACCTTGAACCCACTACCATACACTAGCCGCCCCGTGGGTTCCTTGCCTCCATTAACGGCGGCAAGAATTCCATAACCGCCCTTAACTTGCTGAGATGAACCCGATGCCCAACGCTTACCATACAAGCCACCCTGACTGCCAGCAAAATCCCCCATTTCTAAGTATGAGCATTCAATGCTGGGAGGACAGGCTACCTCTTCAGTGCGATCACCTCTGACAACCCTGCCGGATACAAAGTAATCATTCCCTGCCCAAGCGTTGCCCTTCTCTGCCGTGCCAAGTACAACGGATGCGATACCCACAACACCAACACCAGAATTAATTGGTTGAGGCATCTTATCGAAGGGCACTTGATTTAAATTAGGAACTTGATTTACATAAGCTTGCTGCCATGATTTAAATTTCCCTAATTGAGCTTTGTCCAACCCAGGAATTGAATCAAGAGAATACTTACTTAGATCAATCTTATCTAATGTCAAATCTGCGGCTTGAGGATTTGAGGCTATGGCTTGAGAAACAGTGCTGCTACCCAGTCCGCGATTCTTAGAGAATAGAGCGGCTAGTGGGGGAACCTTAGATAGGTTAACCCTGCCCAGTTCGGGCATCGCTTTAACTAATGTTTTTGGCGTTTGCCATTGCATTAACCCAAAGTCTTTGAGGGTGGGTTTGGTGGTTGTAACTGTAGTCGGCAAAGCCACCGTGCCAATGGACTTTAAGCTCAAGGCAGACATCTTAAAGGCATCATCCGCATCACCCAGCATCACAACAGAATCTACTTTTTGCCCTGCTGTCCACGAGCGCGAGGGGTCGTATCCAAAAACTGAAATCAGGTTTTTAGGGATTGTTAAAAATCCTGGCTGCTGAACGGGCGGCAAGGTTTCCCATGTGATTTTCGACCAGTCGGGGGCAGCCGTTTTGTACAAGCCTTGAGAATACTCAATTGTCGGTGTCTGCGCGACTGAGGCGGAAAGGGGAAGCAGAGAAGCGAAAGCAGCCAGTAAAAAAGGCTTAGATTTCATGATTTTTGTTAAAGTAATCGGGACATTGTTCTTGATTTACGCCGCGTAGATGAACATTTAGAAAAATGGTTCACAATCGTCCCCATTCAAGTAATTGATTAAAAGTGGGTTTATCGACTTGAGAAAGCGAAATCGCCTCATCTCTAGTCTTGCCACGCCGTAACAATTTAATTGCATCTTGTACCTTGTTCCAGGTGGTAGATCCGGGTTTAACTTGACCTTTCCGCCCAGCCTCTGCTAGCCCAAAAGCGAGGGCATTAGCATCGTTCCTTTGAATTGCGCCGTTTAGCGTAGTCCCAGGATTGGGGCGTAAAACGGCAACAGGTTGAGGCGAGGGCTGCGAGAAGTCTGACGGCACTGATTGCGGTTTTTCAACTGTTAGGGGAAGTGGCGATAGTTCCGGGCTAATTGGCAATGGGCGATCTGAGTCAGATTTAATCACCAAACTCGTGTAAGCTGGGTTGCCACTAGCGGGAACTATCTTGAATTGATATTGCTTTTCATTAGTAAGTAATGTAATTTGAGTGCTTCCATTGCTGCTAGAGGTAACAGGAAACTTGATCGGGTCAATCTGGCGAAGAAAGATTACAGTCGCTTTACCTCCTACACATTCAGAATCGTCGGACTGCTTTGGGCATAAACCACCGTTTGAAGTAAAAGTAATTCTAGAGGGGTCGCCAATCCAAACTTGTTTGATTGTTTCACCTGTAGACATCAAATTAATAGTCAGTCCATAACCTTTCCAAATTTTCAGTTCCAGAAAATTAGAATCAACATCTTGAGAGTAAACAGTTCTAACACTTCCAGCTAAAACCTGATGAGAGTTAATTAACAATAATGTTGCAGCTAGGGCTAGAATCTTTTTCATAACGAAATCGTTTGATTAACGAATACCTGTACTGTCTGACCAGCATCAATCACGAACACTTTTTCTTGGCTATTTAATTGCCCAGAGCGGCTTTGATTAGATGCTTTAATACCTTCGAGAACATTGTTAAATGCACCTTCACCAAAAGCAGAGATTATATTTTTATCATCATTAGTAGTTGTAGTACTAGAAAATCCATTAGAATCTATGTTGGTCTGACTTCTTGGGCGATTCTGGATCTCAGCAGCCTTGGCAACACCGGCAATTACGACCGACATCAAATCACCTCCTAAATTACTACCTTTGCGAGATTCGGCTTTGAGAAAACTGCCGTTCTTCGACATAATTAAAACAGCGTTTTCTGGCAGTTTCTTTTCTTGCGTGTTCCCTTCGGAATTAATTAAAACTGAAACCCCGCGCAATTGGGCAAATCCTGAGCCATTTGAATTAGTCAATTGAGCTACTAGATAAGAACCCGTAGGCAACACTTCACTACCATCTGATGCTTTCAATGGAAGGGATATTTTAATCAGGTAATTTTGACCGATATCATCATTAGCCCCCCAAAATATTGGTGTCTCTAGTCGTCCTTCTGTAGTACTACCAACTAAAATACGCTTTGTATTATAATCAGTTGTTTGTGCAGTAGTTTGATTTTTAACTTCTGTACTTGACCCTATTCCCCCTTTTATCCCACTGGGGTTTAATTGTTCATCATCAGAGTTGACTGAACTACTGAAACTACCAATGTTTGCAACAGAAAGCCATTGTTGCATCGGGTCTAGAGGTTGAATTTTTACAGCCGAACTTGCATTGGGGATTACTCGTGCTACTTGTTTTGGTTGAGGTTGAGGTTGAATAACTGGCAACGAGCGTCTAGTCGGTGTATTAATTCTCGGTGGAGAGGGATTTCTAGAAACTGTTACTGGTTGTGTACGCTGAGGTATTGTTCTTGTCGGTGGTGGAGCTACCGTCACAGGTGTGAATGTGGGACTAGGTGTTGCTGTTGCTTCTGCCTTTTGATCGCGGATTTTCTTAAATTCCACATTCTGGCTAGTCAAAGCTAAAGCTGTTTTATTTTGTCCTGTCTCATCTTTGACTGGTTCTTCTGTTGTTTCAAGACTTATTTTTGGTGATTCTATTTTTGTAGTAGAAAAGTTCAGGGCATTCATAGAACCATTAATTAGTCCGCCAACAATCATTATAAAAATCAATATTATCCCACCGATAACACCCATCTTTAAAAGCGGGTTTTGCGGGATTGTACGAGTAGTTGTGATTTCTTCTGGTTCAGGGGCTTCTGTATCAGCTAAGGATTCAAGCTGAATACTTACCCCATTCATCGCAGCGAAATCTTTATCTTTCTTATCCAAAGAACCTGGGTTAGCTAGGTCATTCTCTACTCTCTTGTCTGACTGTTCTTTTGCTAAAAATTCTGCTTCATCCTCTAGGGGGTGAACGTTTCTTTCATTTACTGCTGGAGATTCTTGCGTTTGTGTCATAAATTCAAATCTTGAATTTTATATATTTCTAAACCTGCTTTGCGGACACGATAAGCTGTTTGTTGAAACTCAGATGAAATCTGCGGCAATGTCGGTGTGTCTATCACTTTGACAAAAACACTTTTGTTAAACCCTATTGGTTCTCCAACCAGGTTATTACCCTGAAAAACTATTACTTCCCCTACCATATCTACTTGAAACTTTCCTGGTTTTACTTTTTTGGGTTCGCTAAGTAAACTGATTTTTAAAATTGATTGAGTCGTACCATTAAATACATCTGGTGGTGTGAGATTTCCTATTTCTTTTAAAAACTCAGCACGGAAATCTTCTGATAACGCAAACCCTGTAGCCCATACATTCGTTGTAATTTTGCTATTCCCTGTTTGCACACCCACATCAAGCTTTAATTTTTTCGTAGAGTCTGCATCGTAGTCACCAGTCACTTTTGGTAATGCATTCCAACTCAGTAACCCTGTCATTGTCTGCCCGACAAAATACCTGATGGCTTGAGGCGATCTCTCCTCACTATGTATCGCGCTAACTCTTATAGATTCTCCATCATTTAATTCTACTAATGTCGGTGCTTTCGAGTTAGCTATAGTTCCGACTCTCGCAAAATTTATGATTTCTATTAACAGTAGTAGGCTCAGTAATACTGCATTCCCTATCAAAAATATTGGAGTGAAATTTAATTCTTTTTTTTCTAATAGCCTCATTTTCTTAATCCCACAGAGAATTTAATTCCACTAGTAAAAGCTGTGAATACTGACATCCCCCCTCCTGTGCCAATGGCTACTGCAAGTAATGGCGAAAAAATTGCTTGTATTAGTTGCATCAACAATGGATTGCTTGAAGGTTTGTCAACTATCGCACTCGCAACTATACCTACTATTATCGAGTATGAAATTAGTATTAGTGTCAAACCTAGCCAACCGGACAACCAGGCATAAAGAGGCTTGCTTTCAAAAGGCAGTAAAGATAATGCCAAGAATATAGGTGCAACGTAAGCAACTAACAAAAAGGATAATTGCACTATATATTGGAAACCTGCGGATAAACCACTCAGGATCACATAAACAAGACCTTGAATTGCACTATTAACAAGTTCACCACCAATATCCAAAGGGTTCCAGCTTCCCGTACCTGAACCAGTTCCCCTTTTCTCTCTGGCTTCGCGCGCGTCTGATTGAGCTTTTTCTATACTCTCTTTGATGCAAGTTTGTCTAGGATTTGTTGTGTTGCCCTTACTATCCGTTTGAGAAGTTTCAAGTTTTTCGCATTCACTCAAAGCTGTCTGTGTAGCTAAAATGAAACTCTGATCTGCATTCACATTCCTTATAGCATCTTTCAGCTTTACACCGTTTCTAGTAATACTTAGGATACTCCTGTTTAGATTAGCCGACACATCCTTGAGAGCGATTGTGGTATTAGCCAATAAAAAACCATTGTTAGTCAGCATTATAATTACTAACAACGGAAAAACCATCTCACTTACAAAATTGTAAGAAAATCCTTCTTCAGCGAACTTTCTATACCAACCCAAGGAGGCAAAGCTGACTAAAACTACTGCAACCAACATTGATACAGCCACAACAGCTATATAAATAGAACTTGTCCCAGATGCTAGCTCTGCCCAATCATTAGCAAAAGATTTGACAATCAAATCTGCCCCATCAATAGCACCATCAACGATCTCACCTGAATTAGTAGTACCCGTATTTTATCCAGGTTGCTGACCTGTTGATTGAGCAAAAAGGATAGTTAAAAGCATTTTATTTAATCAGCTATTTTATTAAAAAGGGGAAGGGGCGAATGGCACTAAGAAAACCTGAAACCTTTGTCTGAGGGAGGTATGGGAGTGTGGGAGGATGAGGAAGAAGTCTTACCCCCCACACTCCCCACACTCCCCACACTCCCCCCTCTCCCCACACTCAAAAGCCAGTTAAATCACGGCTTTGCGCTTAACAAGCGTGCCATTTCCCCCTTCCCCCTCTTTATTGATTTTCCCAAAAAGCATCATTGACAGCAGCAGAATGCAATATTTGTCTAGCTGCTGCATTAGATTCTTGCTGCTCAAGTCTTGCTTGTTCATCCATACGGCTAGAAATATCAGCAAGATTAATATTTGCAGCAGCTAATGAACGGGATTGTTTCTGAGCTTCTGCATGAATTGATTTGCTAACCACAGCCGTTTGTAAATTTTGGACAGCCATCTTTTTTAAGATGTCTTGGGTGATAACATCCTGCTGGGCAGCATCAGCGTTATCTGAAGATTGCGAAATCGCATCATTGGTTATTTGGGCTTCTTGAGCTTGTACTCTTTGACCCTCTCCACCTAATACTGATTGAGATTGACCGCGAGTGTATTGCTGGTTCCATTCTTTAATAGCATCCTGGGCTTGAATCCGAGGGTCTAATACTAGTAATTCAGTTTCTTGCTGTTGTAAAACTTCCTCAATATTCTTGCCAGCTTTTAAAGGATCGGGAATTCCTAAATCACCTACACTAGATTGAATTGCTTGATTTAATTCCGCTTCCAGCTTTCCTACAGCTTTAGTAAATTCTTTTTGATAGCTATTTATGTAAGTTTGTAAGCTATTGTAAATTTCTTGAAATTGCAGCAAAAAAGATTGATTTGAATTATTGCTAGATTCGACATTAGCTGCATTGGCTGGAATACTAGAAAAATAAATTTGAACTACTACCCCTGAGATCACGATCAACTGGTTGAAATTCTTCATATAAATTCTCCAAACGAACTACAAAAGGGGTTTTTGCACAATACGAACTAACAGTTGCTTGTTGATTTTTCACATCAAAAGAAACAGCTTTAACCAGCAATGAATCAGGAGGATAATTAGCCTTTGATAATAAACTTTTAAAAAAGCCATTCTCATAAACCACAGTATTTGGTGGAAGAGTAGAAACAGGCTTGTTGTAAAGTAAAAGATATCTACTGTCTACTTCGTATTGAGAATTTATTCCAGGCTGCTTTAGTCCGGGAGTCACTATATTATTGTATTTGAGGTTTCTCAAACTCGGACTCCGTTTAACTGCATCCTCTCCCATTTTCATATACACTTTACAATTATTTTCTTGACTAGCAATAAACTTCTCATATTTCACTTGATTGTCTTTCCATACTTGAAAACTTCCAATTGATACTACACCTGCCAATATTGCCAATAAAATCTTGTTTTGAATTAATAATGCAAGAATTTTCATAATGGTTTCCCTTGCTTAATGCACTCAACATAATACTTTGAAAATTCTGCCACCCAAGTGAACTTATCATTGTAAATTTTTTTAAACTTGTCTCGTGATTCTTGCTCCTCCCTACCATTCACAACCAAACCCAAAAGGGGAGATGAAGGATAATAACGGCATCTTATATATTTATTGTTGTAGTCCAACAGCCATAACGTATATAGCTGTTGGATGTTTGGCATGAAAGTTTCATTTACATCTATAATTTCTCTCGGCATACCAAGCAATTCCGAAAAACTTCTCGCTGCCCCTGGGACAATTCGCCCGATTAATCGACAAGGCATATTTTGTAATATTTGTTCCCCTGCTTCTGATTTGGCAATCGAAATCACATCTTGAGCAGCTAGAGCAATGCGACATCCTGATTTCCGAGCCGTAGCACATTTACGGCCTACTAACCGAGATAACGACGGGAACCGTAGCAATACACTCGCCTCATCCATGAAAAACATACTGTTTGTCGATGATAGTGATTGTCTCGATGCCGCAATATACGCTGACATCCCGAACACCTCTGCTTCTCTATCTGATTGCAGATTCGTTAATGCAAACGTAATTAGCTTGCTGTCTGTTTGGAAAGTTGAAGGTTTACAAATTGCATTTCCTATTGAGCTTGCTTGCCAGTACTGTAGTCGTAAGCGTATATAATTGAGCGCCTTATCAACATTCTCATCCTCATAGCCTAAATCAATACAATCGGCACAAAAAAACTGTTCCATATCAACTAGAGTCGGCGTGTTATCCCACTCTGGGGTTCCGATTCCTGCTGAGTGTGCCAACTCAAAACGTCGTTCAATATCTGGATTCTCGTAAAAAGCTTTTGTCCCTAAAGGTATCAACGATTCTATTGTTTGAGCAAGGAACCCCTCAAACTGCTGTGAACCCAGAACCAACTGCAACACTATTAGATTTACATCATTGCGATGTGCTTTTACCCTGTCTTCTCTTTGTGATAATGGGATTTTTGATAAATCTAGCGGCTGAACAATATTATTTGATTGTCTGGAGATATCAAAGTAGAATCCGTTGTAGTATGGCGTAAAATCTCCGAAGGTTCCTGAACCGTCATCGTTTGGCAAATCTATAATTAATACCGACATATCTTTTGCCAAGCACTCCGCAATAATTGACGATACTAATACTGATTTCCCACTCCCTGTAGTCCCAATAATCATTACATTTTTCGTTTTTGAGAAATCTATCCAAACTGATGAGTGCCCTTCATCTGCAATCAATTCAAAGCCTTTTTCATCGGCTTTCATATTCTGTATTACTGGCGTTAATCCGATTATCTCGCTCGTGAAAAATGTTGTCCGTCTGTTGTAAGGGCTGGTTAGTTGGGGTTTTTGTTTTATCAGTAAAGTATCTAACCAGATAGACCATGCATACTGGCTTTCACGTATTAACTCCGTTGGCTGGTTTATATAACCTGAAATCAGTCTGCAAGCATCATCAATTTCTTCTAAGGAGTTGCGGTATACAAGAACAATTAATGCTAGATTTTCTGGCACATCACCTGTGTATAACTGCTTTTGGGCATTTACCGACCATTCAGTATTAATCTGTGATGCTACGTCGATAGTTTTTTTGCTGGCACTAATTTCCGCATGACGCGAACGCCTAGTTATTAACTGTTGAGTTAGCCTAGTCAGTTTTTGATCGGCTGGGCTGATTTCTGTGATGATTTCAACATCATAAATCACTTCACGCGAAAACACATTCCATAAAAAGCGCACCTGATCCCTTGTAGAAGCAAATGCTTCTGGTTTTTGAGCCAGGGTCATCACTCCTACATATTTTTTCTCTTTATTTTTACTTGGTAAGCATACCCATTGCCTATCAGCGTAGGGAATCCCATTGTTTAAAAGTACTGAAGTCGCGTGTAATTGGTCAATATATTGTGATTTTAATGGTGGCGCTTCGTTAATTTCTTCCCTTAACCCCGATTCATCAAATACTAATGTATGTGGTACTTTTACATTTTTCGCTCCCAGGCAATAACTTAAATCATTCCATAGCTCCTTTTCTGTTTTCGGTGATGGGAATAATTTCATTTCAGATAATATCTGTTGATGTCTCAATGACACATTTATTGCTTTTTCCAGAATCTGGATTAAATTTTTCTTTGTCAGTTCAGTTGCTCCCGTTGGTGTAAACCGACGCTGTAAAAAATTCGCTAGTTTCACTATCGCTCTATCTACAGCATCACCTCCCTCTGTCCCTCCTGGTTTAATAGTGAAAGTTGTGTAAATGTTCAATTTTATATTTTTACGCTGCCGTCGGCGCGACAGTTCTTGCATTCTTGCTACTTGCCCCCAATCCAAAAACTCACTTTCAGGAGATACTGGATTTGTCAATCTCTCTCGATAAGCTTCAAATACTTCTGATTCATCACATAAAGAAGACCAGCGAAAAGTAAATTTTTCTCCCTGGGGAATTTCTTTGCAACCATTCTCAAAAGCTTTCGCTATCGCTTCTACTTGTTCATCCGAATTAAACAACGGATGAAACCCTGTACAGCTATATCCAAATACTAACTGTAAAGTATTATTCGTGTCACTTACTTGCTTTTTACTTAACAAATATGCCCCAACAGTATAGCTGCCTTTTTTTAATCTAATTATTGTGGTCAAATCCAAAAAATCTTCAAAAGCCGATACTTTTTTGACATTTGGGGAATTCTTAATTTTCACCATGATTTGATCAATATCTTAGAATAGGGGGAAAGGTTAAAGGGGAAGGTGGGGCCCCCTCTGGGGATAAGGGGCGAGGGGAAAGGAAAATAATGGAAAAGAAGAAAATTGAAACTTTCGAGGATTTAAGAGTATGGCAGAAAGGGATTGAATTGGGTTTTAGACATTTACTTAATTACTAAATAAGGTGAACTGAGTAGAGATTTTGGCTTGAGAGATCAGTTAAGACGCGCTTCAGTGTCAGTGCCTACTAACATTGCAGAGGGGTTTGAAAGACATTCTCGCAAAGAGTATTTGAACTTTTTAAATATTGCCAAAGGCTCTGCGGGAGAAGTTCGTAGTCTTCTAAGAGTGGCATTGGAAGTTGGATATTTAAACCAATCATCTTATACACAGCTTTATAGTCAAGTTATGGAATTAAGCCGGATGCTATCTAATCAAATTCAATCCATTAACCAATCAATAAAGTAATAAGCCTTTCCCCTTTCCCCTTTCCCCCTTCCCCTTTCCTCCTCTTATCACCATGATTTAGGAATTTTTTTAGAGCCTGCTCTTTTCTTATTTTGAGGAGAAGAGTATCTGACGTATCCTCTAGACCATATTGGAACACCTGGGAACACTCTAGACCAAAATAAATAAGGTCGTTTCCCTGATAAAACTAAAGCTGTAGCACTTACCCAAACACCTATTAATATGCTCCATATCATTCCTATGCCAAATAAGAATGCTATGAAAAAACCTACCCCAAATGAAACTAAAGAAATCGCAAACTGAAAACCCGTCAAAATCCCTATTGAGGCATTTTGACCTAAAGATTGATTAACTTGTTTAATTTGTGGTTGTTGTTTCATAAAATAGGGAATAGAGAACGGGCAATAGGGAACAGAATTAAGGATGAGAAATCCGGGACCAAAAAGGAGGAATGGGAAGGCTGGAAAACATTTTCTGACCCTGCTCTTTTAAAAAGACGTTCATTAAGTGTGTTAAGAGTTCCCTCTTAAGAGTTCCCTTTTAATTAACAAGCTGCTGTGACACCAGCAAAAAGAATGTTTTGGGCGATGAATAACACCAGAGTCACAAAAAATATGCCTATAGGTTGTTGCACCATTTGCGTTACTTCTTGTCCGTCTCCCAGTGCATTAGCCACCTTCACCCCAGACGCTACGAAATAAACGAATAACATTACTGTTATTGCAGCGTTTATTACTGCGGGTAAGGCGTTAATAGAGGCATTCCCTGTAGCTGCTGCTGTTCCAAACATACACGTCAATGCAATTTGTGCTGGGTCAAATAGTCCAAACGCATGGGCTGGCATTGTTTGAAAAGCCACAATCAACGTTGTCCCAACTGCATATATCTGATATTGGTATTTCAAACCTACTCTGCCAATCAGCTTGGCAATTAACTGATTCTTAGTTTTAGCTCTTTGGCGTGACCCGTGTTCGTTTCTATTACTTACCAAAACAATCGCTCCTTTGTTTGTCATAAATAGTCAGATAAGTCTAATTGTGTTACCTCGAAACTTAAGAGAAGAATACATTCGTCAGAATCAAGGGTATGGCGATTCAGTGGAAAGTCTGGGCGGAGGCTGACTCCGTACACGCACCTTTTGACATTACGCATCTATGAGCGCTACTCAATATTAACGATTGCCAAAAAATAGCAGTGCCAAGTTGCAACACTAAAGCAGAATTTGTTTGACATAAATATTCACCATATTTATTTTGCTTGTAATAATTCAGGAGTCAGAAGTCAGAAGTCAGAATACTTAAAAAATCAAATAAAGACTTGATAAATATCCTAGTTTCAATAAAGTTCTTATATATTCTGACTTCTGGGTGCTGAATTATTACTTTTGTTTCTACTGTTAGTAACTGCATCATACTATCACATAAAATAAAGCTTGAGCCAAACTTAACAAGCTTTTATGTGAACTTTTTTCACAGAATGTAAGACAAAATTCAAATATTATCATCCGACTTTATTCAGTTTTTTATTGATGACATTACTCAATAATTAATTTCTCTCTCTCTAATCAGCCTTTTGATTGTGGTTGATAAACTTGTACCCCAATCAGAGGCGATTTTCTCTAACCTTTCACGTTCAAACTCATCTAGATAAACTGGTAGAGAAGCTTTTTTCTTTTTGGAATTTTTCATAGATAACTTGTCTCTCGCTTTTGACATATTATGCTAATTTCTCGATTTTTAAGCTGAATATTCTGACTTCTATAATGTTTTTATGATATGATTACAATATTACTTTATTCTCAGGTTATGCGATTACACCCATACTTGTAGGAGCATATTATAAGGGGAGTCAAATTATGCGTTCCAAGTCAAATAAACATAATTCTGCCAGTGTCACACTTCGCGTAGAACCAAAATATGTGAGTGATTTGAAGCTCTATTCACAGGTGGTTGGAAGAAATCAGTCTGAAATTCTGCGGGAATTACTTATATCTGCCCTCAACTCCATCCCTGAACATCAAAGAAGAGCTATGGAAATTATTGCTCAGTGCAGAACCTCTAACTGATTGCTCTCTTCTCACTTGTAGCTCTACTACAACCCTCCTAAGAAAGTGAGGGTTTTATTAGTAGTAAGCAAATTTTTTCAAACTACTAACACGAGCATAATCTCTGCAAATCCCTGGTACTTCATTAACCACACACCAAAAATACTTGTCAATATACATTGAAAAAACATTGGGATGCTAAGAGATTAATCTGCTCCCTAACTCCAGTGACGGCAATCCTAACTGATGTACTTAATCAAACCCGTGCCTAACTTCTAAACAGCGCTTGAGCTATCGTATCCAACCAGACTACTGCTCCCCTTACACTTTTAATATCTATGGCTATTCCGGCAGCAGAGTTAGAGATAGGGCAATCGTAAGAAACGATTGATTATCCTAAATATTGTTGAGCAACCAATGGCACCCTCTCTCTCAACAATAAAAAGCCTCAACAAAAGCTGACGCTAAAGAGAAATACCAAAATAAAAAGCAATATTTTAAGTAAGAATTCAGCACCCAGGTGGTCGCACCTTATACTAACTTGCTGGCTGATATAATCCCGTATTTTCGTTAAATTCCCACCCTAAACCTGCTCTATCTTTGCCCTTACACCATGCGACAAAAAGCGGTGGGGGAAGTTTAATTCGCTCCTTGCGTACAGTTTCCTCACTTACACCAAGCCTCTTGGCTAAACCTTCTTCAGTTAACGGTTGCATTCGGGGAGTATGCCCTTGGAAGGATGAATTACTGTAGTACGATTTTTGTCCCCGCTTTTGTTGGCTGTTGAGATAGTCTTGAATTTTAATGATCGCCTCAGCCAACTCTGTCATTCGGGCTGTCATCTTTTCAATTTTTTGTTCTAAATTGGTGAGATTATCAATTGCTGTGGTTTCGTTGCTATTAGATTCACTTGAAATTTGTGACTCCAGCTTATCAAGTCTTTCGCAAATAGCTAATATCGTTTCATTCGGAGGAGCGGTGTTACTCTTGTTACCAAGAGCTAAGTATTTCTCAACACTTGCCTTAATTTGACAATCTAAGCGTTTGTCTAAATTATTACTGATTGCATCAACCTTATCTTGAGAATCGTCTAAGTAGAGTTCGATAAATTCGAGCAGCGTGGCTGTTGCGGTCGTCCCTTTCGATTTGCATCGGTCGATAAACTGCTCCCAAATCCTTTGGTCACAGTTGAAAGATGCTAGTTTTTTTGTACGCCCTGTATTGCTCATGTTCGCATATCATCTAGGTAAACTTGGACTGTCCACGCTTATTAAATCGTGTAATTCATCATGATGAATTACCTTGATGCTATCATCGCCAAATGTGTCAGCGCATTCTTCATCCGATGCCTTTTATGAAGAGATGCTACTGCCGACAGCTACCATTGGCGATTGCAAATAAATATAGACATCACCCCGTAGCAATTCCAGCATCAACCATCTTCGCCAGAAATTTAGTATTAAATATTCTCAGTGATGACGCTAATTGCTGAAAATACTTATACTGCTCATTTGCATAATCGCTCAATTCCATTTCTTGTAGTTCACCGAAACAGTGCTGAGTACTGAGTAAAAAAGCAATAATTATACGGGTTAAAGACCCCAAAGGGGCATGTACATCACTCCAAAACTTAAACCTATTTGTTCAGTTCGCTGATAGGATGATTAACTATCGGGGGTAGCATCTGGGGTGAAAATTGACCGTCACGGAAAGGCAAAGGTTTTGTCGCCAGAAGAAATTCAGCGTCTATTCACTTCGGGGTTAACCACAGAACGAGACAGAACCCTAATAGGCGTGATGCTGTACACGGGTTGCCGCGTCAATGAAGCAGTTACCCTAAAAATTAAAGATGTTTATAACAGTAAGGGACGGATCAGAGCAGAGCTGATCATCCGTAAAGGGAATACAAAGGGAAAGTTAGCTACCCGCAGCATTCCAATTTTGTCAGAACTAAGGAACTTCTTAGCTACTTACAAACCGACAAACTCCCGTGACGGTTTTTTGTTTCCTGGTAGATGGGGGCGCGGTCACTTGCACTCAGAATATGCAAGCCTAATCTTCCGACAAGCTTGCGAACGTGCGGACATCGAAGGAGCAAGCACACACAGTTGCCGCAGAACTGCCCTGACATTAATGAGCAATGCCCGAATTCCTCTGAGAGTCATCCAAGAAATCAGTGGACATCGCAGCTTAGAGCAACTGCAAAATTATCTGGAGGTGGAACCATCCCAAGTCCGGGGTGCGATCGCGGCGTTGTCGATGTTATCACCGCCATCGATGAGCAGCAACAATCAAGACATGCAAAATGCGGATAACACGAAGTTATCAACGTAGTGATAGATCAGGAAATATATGTTAGTTGATCTAGACAGGAATAATGCCAGTTAAGGTCTATAACGATTTTCCCAAAAAGTCATTTACAATTCCATCTGCAACACATCTTCCGAAAGCCATTGATAAAAATGAGGCACAGATTGCTTTAGGTTACGTAGCTCATTTGCGGCGTAGGCTTTATCCCTCCATCGGCAATACCTCTTCACTTAGCAAGCTGTAAAATTCAGGAACTTGAGCTTCGACAAGTCGCAGTTCATTTGCCGCGATCGCTTCAAGTTCCAGCACCGTCTCCCAGCGCAAATCCCCAGTCCATCGCTTGAGAATGCCTTTAATCGCGTCCACTCCACGAGAAATACCAGATCGAAGTATTTCCACGCAATGAAGTAAAGTAGTGCGATCGGTCGGAGGCGGTTCAATTTCGGTAGTATCCTCCCCTCCTTCATGGGGGTTCCCTATAGCATTAAGGGGGGGGGCGGATACGGGCGGATGAAGAGGGTTTACGCTATACACAGCAGGGGTTTGGGCAGCGTAATAGGCGCGTTTTGCCACACGATGAGCAATTACCTCTTGAGCAAATTCCAATTCCTTTTTAGATAAAGAGAAAAGTTTAACCTGTTCACCGCGCTTACCCTGTTTGCGGAAGGTTAACTTTAGCCCCAGCTGCTCTACTATTGTGGCCAGCAACCAAATAGGCTTACAGTCAGGCGGGATAGTAAACCCAAGAATTGCTTTGACGTGAGCAGCACAATGTATAGCGATCGCTGTCATATTAACTAATTGAGTATCCGAGGCGGTAACTTCATCACCTTTCACTAGGCGCTTAAGAATCTGATGCAGTCCCAGGTTAAATCTAGCCAGCCACCGTGCCGAGTAATTGCCCCAGTCGATGCACAAAGGTAGATTGTCGCGCTCGGTGCGGTCTTTTTGGGTGACAATTGTTGGTGGGGTAGGATAACTTTGCCCAGTTTTGGGGTCAGTAAACGATTCTTCGGGCGGGGCTAAAATTGCCTCAAGTCCAGCAATTGCTCTAATTAAGCGGCCACCTTTATCCATTTCTACGAGTGATTCGGTTACTTCGATGCCGTAAGAATCAGAAATGCGAAACTTTTCACATTCAAAAATTTCGCTAGGGTCAAGGTAATCTTTGCTCTGACGGGCACGGTACTCACTCAAAGTAATATTGTTCGCCTTGGCAACAGCCGAATTGTGGGCACGATCCAAAGCTTGTGCTGCTGCTTTAAGACTTTCAAGAGATTGAGGATCTGAATCACTGCCCACATATATAAATGTATTGCCCATTTCGGTGAGGAGCTCACGCAAATCATCACGCAGATTATTCAGAGAATAGTGGCGGTTAGCCATAATTTGGCAGTAAGCCTCAAGCGCCCACTCTTTCTCTGCGCCCCGCTTACCCGTTTCTCTGTCAATCCGCAACAGAAAAGCGGTCATTTCATTGGTTTGGAGCAAGCGCTCTTTAATCTTGGAGGCGTTTGTATCCTTGTAACCAAAGGGAGGACGCGGGGCCACCCAAATATGAAACGGGACTTTTGGACGATAACGGTACAATTGTTGGGCGCATTCAGTAGCAGTTTGGGAAACGCCGTGAAACACACCAAACACTAAATCAAAATGATACTGGGAAATATCGACACCAGTACCGAGACTGGGAGAGGTGAACAAGGCATCAAAGTTTTTGACGGCGTTGGTGATATCTTTGATGAAAGCAACATTCTCATCACTGCCAGAATTGTCAGAGTGAACCGACCAGATACGCCATGAAGCCCTACGGACTGGGCAAGGGGTAAGGGGTAAGGGGGAAAGGGAGGAGGAATCTGTTAATTCTTCCTTTACCCCTTCCCCTTTACCATGCACCCCTTCTCCTGCCTTTTCGTATTTGATAGTAAAGGATTTGTCGAGTTTTTTGATGAAACGCTTACTGTCGCTGGCAACCATAACTTTTTCTCCAAGCATCAGCGCTGCCGAGATTTGGGCGACTATGGCGCTCTCATTATCCCCCTCGTACCAATAAATTGTGCGTGAACCGTTTCGCCACTCGTTTTTGATAATGTACGGAACTTCCTCTTTTGGTCGCATTGCAAGAAAGAAGTTTACCGTTAAATCATCCATGTGTGCATCAGCGATGACGACCAGTGGCGCGTTGTATACTATATATTCCAGTACCTCCAAAATGGCGGCGCGATGTTGTTTGCAAGTATTACTGTGCAGCAGGTGGGTAAGGTATTGGCAGGCTTCATCTATAAATATGCAACCGTAGGTGAGAGACTGGGTATTGAGTTTATGCAAGCTGTCAATAGTAATACTAAGGGCTTGGGCCTGGGCTAAACCTGTGTAACCCAAGTCGGAATACATCGCCGTCCGCAAACGTTCGGCAAGATTTTTCAACAAGTTAACCCGATGTCCATTGTTGAGGAACCGTGCGTTAGGATTTTGGTCACGCCACCAGCGCATAAGTTCAGTTTTGCCAGTACCCATGTCGCTCCACAGTACGACTAGTCCTGATTTTGGGAAATTGAAGCTAGGGGATTTCTTCGATTTGTCTGAATCAACTCCGCCAGAATCCGTAGACTTCTTCTTTGTTTGATGTCCTTTTATAGATGGCGTGAAAAGTTGTTCCTTTTCAAGATCATAAAGCTCAGGCAAATTGCATTTTTCTTCAAGTTCAGGAATGCACAAAGCCTCAGAGAGATACTTGACATTAACAGTGACATCTGGTTTGTATTTGCTAAGTCCCCATTTCTTAGCCCGATACGAGCGCTTGTAATCAGCAAGTGATTTAGCATCATCGATGATTGCGGTCAGTAAAGCGTTAGCATCTTCGCCCCGCGCCACAACAAAATCATCAACACCTTTCTCTGGGCCTGGTAACAGCGCAACTTCACATTCAGAACCTGCCGATTCGATTGCTTTTGCAGTGCGAACAGTGGCTTGGTAAACTGACCATCTGGTTTTAGAAGAAGTTTCGTAGTCGAATAAAATAATGAACTTGCGCCCCGCCTGAGCCATCGGTACTAAGTCAGGATGCAATCGTTCATCAAAATCCTGTTTGCCCACGCGCCCGTTCCAAATTCCAGGCAGTGCGATCGCTACAAATCCCAGACTTAGCAAGCAAGCGGCTTTCTTCTCACCCTCGCATAAGATAATCGGAATCTCTGGATGCTGTTTCACCCACTCCCAAAATATTAGTGGATTAAGTTGATCCAGTAAGCGCAATGCTAAAAGTGAATGATAGCGCTTAATTAAATAACGCTTTGCAACTAAGTCCTGGATGGGGTTAGCGACATCAAAGTAGGTAACGCGGTTGGGGGTTTTGGGGGGTGATTCGTACTTAACTGGCTTGCCTTTTTCCCAATCAATGCGAGGGAAGTTCGGCTTAATCCGCCCCCACTCCATTGGTTGCCAGTTCTTGAATGGGTCAAGTGACTGAATCCACGTCCCACCTAGTAATAGGTGCTGATACATTTTTATGTATCCATCTGTTACCCGACCCGCATTCTTACGTGGGATTTTATCAGATATGAACAGGAAATCATAAACTGATTCTCCCTCTACATGGAAAAAGTTGCGCTTAATCAACGCCGGATGAATGGCGCTACCAGCTAACAACTCATGGTATTCCGCTGCCGTGAGATTGTTTGGATATTCAGTTGGAGAGGCATTCATCGGTTCTCTCCAAGGAATTTCTTGGGGAGAACTCTTTCAAGCTGCGAAACCCTTGCTCTAGCCTGGATATTCCTAAAATTGCCCGACGCTACAGCACAAAGTTGCCGTGCGAAAGCTGCACTCGACCCCATGCGCTCTACTACTGCGCTCTTGGAGCGTTCTCTATTTATCACGATATTTTCCCCTGATAACTTGGTTGACAAGCTCAGAGGGGGCTGCATCAGTTAACAGTCAACAGTTGACAGTTATCAAGGACTGTAAATTCCAATTGATAACTGGTAATTGATAACTGTTATTCGCGCTGCTACATCTTTTAGCTACAAAATTCGGAGTTTTTTCTTAACTAAATTTAACATTTCACTACTTAAAGAATTTTAACAGCCAAAAATCCGCCACCAAAAATTCGACGATCTGGTGACAACCCCTGTATAATAGGGAAAGCAGCGCGGATTTAACTCAGTCGGACAATTTTTGTGGTAATCTTAGTCGCCAAACTTTAACAACCACTTATTTTGTTCCTTCGAGATCAACCCCGCTCTGAGGTTATATGAAATTTAAGATTCGTACAAAGCGCGACTCCCTAGTGGCGCTTTGTGCGTTAAATACGGGTATTGTTGTAAATTCTTCACCTCTATCTTCTTTACGTAACTATTCAGCTTGATTTTACACAACTTATGGTCTTTCCGTATCTAGCGAGATTCTGATTTTTTTTTTGACTCCTCCATATTTACCAGCGTTTATTCCAGCTTACCCTGATTGGGTAATCGCTTTTTCAAGAAGTAGCACCTAATGCAGAGGTCGTTTCTGCCTTGGGCTTGCGCTCGAAAACTTGTATATTGGATTTCTTTAACACGAAACCCTGTTCTGCTTGCTGTCCAAGTTTACCTACAATTGCTCCTACCCATTGAGAATAATTACTTGCAGCATCGGTCAGTTTCTTCCAAATCTTTACTTTAACTGTGGCTGAAATGATTTGTCTGTCGCAGTCTAAGTCAAAATGCTGCCAACCGCACTCTATGTCCTTAGATTGTGGCAGTTCATTGATTTTAATTGTGATTTCTAGTTTGCCTGCAATCATAGCTACCTCTATTAAAATGTGAGCGCTAATTCTGGTGAAGCATTAGATGTATGCACCAGTCCTGGTATATTTTTTCTAATATATTTTTTGACTATAGGTTGAAGAGTAAAACTACTTTCTTCAGAAGCAGAATCTTTAATAGTTTCAATTAAAAACTGCTTTTCCAACCCTTCTAATGCTGTAATTAAATCTGATATTGATAACGATATTGATTCTTTTTGATTCAAGCCATTTAATAAACTAGTAAACTTAACAGGTTTTGAGTTTAAAGTTAACTCTTCTGCTATATAAATCATAATTTCTTGTTGAATTTTACTTAATAAGTAACCAAAGGCTTTATCAAGCATTGCCTGAAATTGGCTACTAAAAAGCGTAGTTCTATTTTCAAAAAACTTTTGAACACTTCCTCCAAAAAAGTGGTGAATTCTGGTAACTACCGTCTTTAGCTCTAAAGGATTACCGTAGTAAATTTTAATTAATTCGTTGCATTTCTCTTCGTCATCCAATCCTTGATCAAAAAGAAGTTGCATTGCAGGATTAGTCTCTAAACCTTTTATTTTTAGATATTGAATAGGACGTCCTGCTATTATAAGATCCTCAAATTCATCAGGAAAGACTCGATTAGTTAAGAGCAAGCAGCTTTGATCCATTTCCTCTATTAATCTGCGAAAAAATAGTTTGTACTCTAAGTGTTGCTCTAAATTAGTTGTTTCAAGCAAGGAATCAGATTCATCCAATACCAAAAGACATCGGCACGATTGCATCTGCTTGATCAGTGCTGAAACCATTGCTTGAGTAAATTTAGGTGAGTCTAGCTTAGGCTCTAAAGGTTGGATTAGCTCTATTAGCTCGGCTATAAAGTCTTGAAACAGTGGTGCATGGGCAACTGATTTCCAAATTATGCAATCAAATTTTGGTTTTGATTCTACACTAATCTCTTGTATTAGCTTTGCAGCTAATGCAGTCTTACCAATGCCTGCTACCCCTACTAACGATACGCAGCGTTGCTTTATTATTAATTCTTTTAAGCAAGATAGTTCTCCTGCGCGTCCATAAAAACTTGAGATGTCAGGAGGCTTACTTCCTATAATTTGTATCCAATTTTTGACAGGAAAGCTTTTTTCTTCACTAGTAAAAGCAGATTGAGGATAATACTCTTGTGCAAGTTGCTCTAAAAAATTCCGTACATTCTTTTTAGTAACTCGCTTGCCATTTCCAATTGTTTTTGTGAGTATATCCCATAACCGAGTAGCTACGCCTCGTTGTAAGTAATTGACACTGTAAGCTGAATTTTCTGCTATCTCTACAAACTCACGGTTATGCCACGCTCCCTTCATAATAAGTATCTCTGGTTGAGATAAGTATCTACCTCTTTTGGCAAGCACTAAATCATTGACTATTACTAAAGTTTCATCAAAATTTACTGTCACAGAAGAGTGTTTTTGCCCTAAAAGCTCTTGTTTCTTTGAAGCAAGGGGAGAATAGACTGGTGATTTTAGTATTTGGACAGCATTAGAATCCATAGTTATACTCATTCTGTTGTTCGAGCGACCAACCCCATACGCTTTTTACCAGTGCAACCGCCAATTATAGTTTCCAATATAACTCAGTGATACTTGATTTCTCTACTTAATAGCTGTTTGCTCCAAACAAATAATAACTCAAGTCACCAATTATGCAAAGGGGACGAAAGATAGAGTAGAATCATTACTTACGTACATCTTGAAAAAGTAGTTAATAAAACTACTGCCGTCACTAGATCACAGTAACAGTTATCAATTTGATTACTTTAAATGCTGCTGTTAAACTACCATCGATACACAAATATTAACAACTTTCCTAGTTATTCTTTATTTTGAAGTTATAAAATATACTTGATTTATCGAAAATGACTACTCAAAATTTTAAATCTTCACTTACATTATCGTTGATGGGAAGAAAGACTAGATTTGGGGTAGGTAGTTTATATCTGGCTATCCTCCTGCGAATGTGAGTTACTGTATAAATCCCCTATGCGAGCAACGTCAAAATCCTAAAGACATTGAAGAATGTCTTTTTTGTGGTACTTCGCTGCTAATTAATAACCGCATCCGCTTGATTAAGCCATTAAGACCGGTGAATGAAAATCCATTCAGCTATACTGAAGTTTTTGAAGTGGAGGACGCTGGTACTCAATGGAATCCCGTCCGCAAGCAGCGAGTTATGAAAGTTCTGAAATTGAACTCGCCGAAACTGGTTGAATTAATCGAGCGGGAATCTCTTAGTTTACGACTAATCCATCATCCAAATATTCCCAAAAGTACCTTAGATGACTTTTTCACTTTTGTTCCTGTCAATACTTCTTTAACCTTACATTGCTTGGTTATGGATAAAATCGAGGGACAGAATTTAGAGCAATGGATAGAATCTAATGGGCGTATTTTGCAATCTCAAGCATTAGAATGGCTAAAAGAATTAGTTGAAATTATTGCCGCAGTACACCGTGCTAATTTTTTTCATAGAGATATTAAACCTTCTAATATAATTCTCCAGTCAAGTGGTCAATTAGCGTTAGTTGATTTTGGTGTAGCACGGCGAGTAACTAGTACTTATTTAGCTAAAATAAGCGGAAGTGGAGGAGACAGCACGTCTAGAGGAGGAAAATATGAAATTACATCTGTTGGCACACCTCGTTACTCTCCGCCAGAACAAACTGATGGACAGGCAGTACCGCAATCAGATTTTTATGCTTTGGGTCGTACTTTTGTCCATCTACTTACTGCAATTCAACTAATCGATTTACCTACGGATAAACAGACAGGAAGATTAATATGGAGAAACAAAGCACCGCAAATTGACAAACCTTTTGGTGATTTTATTGATGAGTTGACGGCTCCTTTACCAGGGCAACGTCCGCAAAGTACTGAAGTTATCCTGCAACGATTAAAATTACTTCCTCAGCAAAGTAAAATTTATAGATTAACGAGGTCTAAAACGTTCAGAATCAGTGCAGTAATTGTATTTATGATTTTGACAGTCTTTGGGACTTTCAAAGTATTATTACCACTAAGAGCTAAATATTTAGTGTCTCAGGGGGAGAAAGCTGAGGCAGCAAATAATTTTCAGATCGCCCAAGAGTTTTTTGACTCAGCTATAAAAATTAATTCTCAAGCCAGATACACAATTTCCAAATTTTATTTTGAAAAAGGACTTCGCAGTACGAAGAGTCTAGAATTAGCTAAAAGATACTATGAATTATCAATTAAATATAATGACACAAATGTAGAATCATATAATAATTTAGGTGTCGTGTGTAAACAATTACATGATTCTCCATGTGTAATTGATAGCTATGAAAAGGCTTTTAAGTTAAACTCTGATAATTGGGAAGGACATTATGGATTGGGAACTTACTACGATGAACGAATGAAATATGATTTAGCGGAGCAACAATACCAGTTAGCCATAAAAATTAATAGACAAGCGATAATTGCTATCAATAATTTATCTAGAGTAAAAATTCTACAAGGAGATTATAATACAGCAATTTCTCTCGCCCAAGAAGGACTACAAAAAACTACAAATTCCAGATGGCAAGCAGTTTTGTATAAAAATTTAGGTTGGGCAAAATTTGAGCAGAAGAAATATAGCGAGGCAAAGCGATATTTAGAGAAAGCAAAAGAATTAGATATTCAAAGAACATCTACCCACTGTTTGTTAGCAAAAGTGCAGGGAATTTTAGGTGATTTTGATAACTCTTGGCTTTCCTGGGAAGCCTGTTTGCTAACTGAATCTAGAGAACCAGAAGTTTTCATCTGGCGAGCCGAAATAATAGAAAGAATTAGACAAAAAGCTCCTAATTTAATTCAAGATTAAGCTTCTTGAATTTAATAGCCTCTCAAAAGTAACAAATTATTATTACAATTTACAATCATAAGCACTTTTTTTATCTCTCTAATTCTTGTATGCTATTAACTTGCATATAACTATATAAAACTTTTGATGCTGAGTACACACAGGCAAAAGAGCAAAATTGGGAGAAAAGTCTACATCTGCCAAATTTTAGTAGTTGCATCAACGATACTTCTTTTAGGTTGGAGCAATGCGTGGGGTCAGGTAAAGCCAGAAGCAAAACGTAGGTGTAAGGTTATTGGTCGAGTTACTAGCGTGAGTGATCTTCGCTGGCGAGTAAATAGCTTATTGTGTTCAGGAGATCGCATTACTCCAATGAATGGACGAACAGTTAATACTTTATGTTACTTGAACGGAGAATTTCTAGATTTTAAACAAAGTAGCATTTTCGATGTTGAAGATAAATGTAGGCTACCGCACGACAGAGTAAGGCTATGTACGGGGTTGAACCCAACTGAATGTGACGGCATTAAAGGTCCAACAAATGTGCCGATGCTGATTAGTCCCTATGGCAGTTCAATGTTGAGTACCAGACCTGTAATTTCTTGGTATGCTGTACCTCAAGCTACTAGTTACACAGTAGTTGTTAGCGGTTATGAGTTTTACTGGGAGAAGACAGTAGATAAAAGTATTACTGCACTACCCTATCCAAAAGAAGAAAAAGAATTACAATTTTTTAATACTTATAAATTTACTGTACTTGCTAATGTAGGTGATACTCCCATTAGTTCCTCTGAAACGTCAGTAGTTAGTGTTTTGAGACAAGAAGAACAAGATGCTTTCGCAGCAAAGGTGAAGAAAATTAATGAGTTAAATTTACCTCCAGATGAAGCTGCGATATGGGATTTAGATGGTGTATTTATGTCGAGAAATCTTTTGAATGAAACGATTGAGTCATTGAAAGCAAGAGTAAGAGCAGGAAGTCAAAACCCTACTATCTACCGATTATTGGCAGATCGGTATCTAGAAGCATGGCTACCAAAGGAGGCACTTCGTGAATATAGTAAAGCAGCACAACTGGCAAAAAACACTAATAACTTAGATGAACTAGCTCATGTACAGGAAGGTTTAAAAATAGTAGAACTTTATAACCATCCGCCAACTAGCACAAAGCCTGACCAAAAATAGGGGTGTTCGTATTTAGGATTGGATGATAAACTCAATTTTGCTTGACGTAGTGCCTCTGCTTTAGTCAACCCATTTTTCAAGCCTTTGTAGAACTCTTGCATAAGTATAGCAGTGGAACTTTCATCTACTAACCATAAGCTAGAGATTATACTTTGTGCGCCTGCTTGGGCTGCCACGCCAGCCATCCCCAATGCTGATCTTTTATTTCCTTTCGCTGTTTGACAAGCACTCAAGACTAATAACTCAATTGGATTTTCATTAAACTGAGCTTGAGCTTTTATAAAATTATTAAAATCTAAAATATTAATGACTTTATCGTATGCCAAAATGACAGTCTTTTCAGCATTAGAACTAAATTGTCCATGAGTACTAATGTGAATGATTGGAAAATTATTTTTACTTAGCTCTTTATGAAACTGCAAACTGGTGAATTTTTCATCTAACAACACTTTTGAGTCAATAATCTGTGTTTTAATATCTGCCACTTCTACTGCTACTCCAGGCAGAGGTTTCAAACCTTTTGGAGCATTTTCGTCATTAAAACTAGGAGATTTCTTGCTCAAACCAGCGATTAAAGCTGTTGGCTGATTTTTAGATAAGGATTTAGGTGGTTGAATTTTATAACCTACAGTTTGTGCAAAACTGTATTGCTGTGTTAAAAACTCTTTTCCATCATGAAGTAAGTCCATTGGGAGACTTTGAAAAGATGTATCTAAAGCAAATACAAGTGTTCCTGATGAATAAAAATATGTTTTAAGAGGTTTAATTAGTAGGTCGTAAAGCCTTTGAGAATGTAAGATAATTTCACTTTTATTATCAGAGTAGAATTTGAAAGACTGGACAATATCTAATAAATTATTGAGATGATTTTTAATTAGTTTAGCATCAACAGAATTGTGGTGAAGAGAGCGGTCAGGGGATTGAACAATTACTTCTATAGTGCTATCTAAATCAATAATGTGGATTATTGCAGTGCTGCTAGGCAACTCCTGAAGATTATTCAAAGGTATAAGATTGAGTCTGCCACATTGAAGAAAGTTTTTTAACTGTTCTAGTTGCAGATGTGCGTTTACTTGAATTATTTTTTCTAAATTTTGCGAAGGATCTGCTGCTAATAATCTTATATAATTCCGGTAAAGAGGCTCTACTTTTTCGTAGAAAAAGAACTGACTATCTGGATTACTACCTAAAAGGTTAGCACGAACTTGGATTAAGCTATTAATAGCTGCCTCGTAAAAATAGGAAGCTTCTTTAGATTTTCCTTGTTGGCTGTATAAATCAGCTAATTGCTGCTGCCATTCATAGACGATATCCGATGCCCGAATTGATTGAGCAAACAATAGAGCTTGCTTAAAGCACACATGTGATTCATCGGGATTTAATTTGCCTAGAATCCCCCAACAGAATGATTGTAGAAGTTGATTATTAATGCTTTCAGCAGTTTGCAATGCAGATTTTGTGTAATTTATAGCTAGAGACTGTAACTGTTTATTTGAAGTTTTATTTAAACTGTCAGCAAAGTTGAGTTTGGCATAAGCAGATTGGCTAACAGGTAATTCATTAAATAAAGAAGAGTTTTTGATAATTAAGTCGATTAAAGGCTGAATCTGTCGATGAATATTAGTTTTAGTAGTCGTTAATCTGCTATTACCTGATAATAATTCCTTTTTCAGCCATTTATCAAAATCTAATAATAAAGTTAAACTGTGTAGTTGAGCTTGTAGTTTTATAGATATTGGAGCGTTTGTTGTGTTATTTATCTGTTGGTAATAGTCAAGCGATATTAACGCATTTTGGTGAATTTCAGTAACAGTGTCTTTTTGGAACAATAGTTCTCCTATCCACCTATACTCTACGCTCGAACGTTCATACATAGACTGTTTAGTATCTCCCAAAGAGAGAAGAATTGAACTAATATCTGCATTGAGTGTCATCTTTTGAGCCATTGACAAAGTTTCTTTTAAAACTATTTCTGATTCACCTAACTTACCCAGTAAACGTAAAATATCTCCCAAGTTTTGTAATCCTAACAAATTTACTGGGGTTGGTTTAACTTGATAGATTGCAGTATAAAGTGCTTTTTTGCTAGATTTATCAGGCGCATTAAGTGTTGGAAAATAGCTCCAAGTATCTATTTTTAAAGCTGATAAAAGCAGATCGCAAGCATTAAGATACAAGCCTAACCCTTGTAGAGCAAGATTCTGGTTGATTAAATTTCCAGCAACGTTTTCATCTAAGTGGAGTTGACGATAAATTTTAGTTGCTTCTTTCCATGCCTCCAGCGCCTCCAAATACTGACCTTGATTTAATAGCTCATGTCCTTTTTCAGTCAAAAATTCCGCTTTTTGTGTGATTTTGTTGACACTTTGAGCCATGATTCGGGATGGTTTGCCGACCGCCATAAGGAAACCTGCAATACCGTAAAATAAATATCTACGTCTAGTAATTTTCACTTATCGCTCTGGTTTATGGAAATAATTTGGATGTAGAACTTGTAGCAAAGCAAGCATTTTTAGGCAACTGTGAAGCAACAGCACCAACCTGATTGCTAGACGCTAATAAATTGACTTCTCCTGATGGTTCTATCAACACTGATTGTGCTTCTACAATTGGTTTAATTTCATTATTTAGTAAGCTTTGTTTGTCTAAATTGTTAGAAGTTGGGGCTATAGCAGCAGAATTAGCGTGCCATCCACTATTGTTAGATACTTGGGTTTTATAACTACGTGGGAGATTACCAGTTCCAATAATTACAAACTTACTAGCTGCGTTGCGGGAATTTCCTTGGCAAGTTGAAGTAATCTCAGGAGGTAATTGAATTGTTTCTGCTACTGCTTTAGGAGGTACAATATTATCGTTTAAAATGTTAAATTGGACATTGCCATTAATTCCTAACTCGGAACTGGCTGTAAATTGGCTGTCACGAGAAGCAAAAAATCCTTGAGAATTAATCTGAATGTTACCACCACGTCCCTTATAAGCATCAGCTGTGATCCGACTGTTTGCCAAAACATTTATAATATCTGCATTGGTAGTAATGTTGCCTCCATTACCATCGCCACCTGCGCTTGCAGAAATAAAAGTGTTGTCAGATAAATTCAAAACTTTAGTTTGCAAATTGATGTTACCACCTTGACCATTTTTAGTTGAAGCAGTTACCCCCGCTTTATTATATAAATTAATAGAATTTGCAATAATTCTTACTATCCCAGCATCTTTTGTACTATCATTCCTAACTCCAATTTGAGCATCATTTTCTAAACTTAAGTTTCCTGTTTTGATAAAAATATTTCCAGATAAAGCATCAGATGGTTGCTTGAGATTGTATATATAGCTTACAAAAGGGTCGTTAGTACCTACAGAAGAGCTTATTCTGCTAGGGTTCAAAGAAGGATTAACTGAACTTGAACCATTAATATTAACAGATTCAAGGGCATTAATATTTACAGTACCAGAATTACCAGTTTTTAGTCCCGATGCTGCAATTACACCTCCGTTTTCAACAATCAGCTGTTTTGTATTAATACTTAGATCACCAGCATTGCCAGCAGAAACAGACAGAGAGGTTATATTGCTGGCCGAAAAAGTAGGAATAGGTGGTGTTCCGAAAGCTAGCAATACGAAATTAGCATGACCACCTGAAATTTTTAAAAGCTCAGAAGTACTTACAGTTACTCTACCTCCTCTACCATCACCAAGAGTCAAAGATTCTAAGGTTCCTCCATCTTCAATTAATAATTCTTTGGTCGACAATGTTACATCACCTGCGTTACCAGAACCGTAAGTTATAGTCCCCAAAACAGAAGCAACTCCAGAACTTTCGTTAACTGCTACACTACGGATTACTATTTTTTCTGAAGCATCTATAGTTAAATTTCCACTATCACCATTACCAAAACTTAAAGGAGTAACTATTTCTGATTCTTGAGCAATCATTTTTGATGCTGAAATGATAATATCCGCTCCTCTGCCAGAATTAGTTGAAGTGATAATACCTCGATTAATTCTTGTCGCACTGAGAAAAGGTTGTATATTAAAAGATGTTATTCCTGTTAAATCTAAAGTATCAGTTGCCGTTATACGTATAGCTCCCGAATTAAAAACTCCCTGATTTGCAATCAAAGCTAATGAGCCATCTGTAAAATTTATATTTTTACCTTGTACAGAAATATATCCTGGCATAAAACCACTAGCGTCCAACAAAGATTGCTTAATAAAACTAATGTTTTTAAAGTTATTTATTTCTTTATAATCTAAACTTAAGCCTGAATTATTAAAAGTGAAATTAACTATACCAGCGTCAACAGCACCTATCTCAACTTGCCCAGAAGGAGCAGTTACTAGCCCACCATCAAATAAAACATCACCTCCTATTAGAGCTAAAGTTTTACTAGGTTGTGAACGCAGACCATTTTGACTTTCTCCTGCTCCTAATAAGGTAATTGAAGCAGCTACCTGATTCCCATATATAATCTGGCTGTGTCCACTACCCTGTACATTAATTGATCCTGATGAATTACCACCATACTCTAACCCTATAGGAACATTCACGCTTAATAGGGGAGTGTTCTCAGGAGTTTTAGCGCTAAATTGAATGTTATTAGGAAAATTGATGCTGTTGGCAGTACTTGCTATGAAAGAACCACCAATAATTAGATGTGCATTGTGACCAAATAAAATCCCGTTGGGATTAAGAAAGAATAAATTTGCACTACCATTAGCCTTAATTAATCCATCAATTTTCGAGGTTGAACCACCTGTTACACGAGTAATAATGTTTTTAATATTTATAGGATTATTGAAAAAAGCAGTGTCTCCAGTAAGAACAGAAAACTGGTCAAAACTGTGGTATAAATTGCTTCCTGCCTGACTTCCTCCTTCGATTATATTGTTTGTTCCTTGAGGGGTAACAAGCGAAGGAAAAGGTAATGTTTTGTCTGGAATTATTTGGGCGAAAACACAAGAAATAGGTAAACAAAAAGGATTAGATATCAAAATAGATACCATTAAGGCGCGGATAGAAAAAATATTCATAATCAAGTTTAAAATCTATTAAACACAATGATGAAAAGCTAGCATATAAAGCTACTAATTATATGATAATATTTATTTTAGTAATTAAAAATATAAATTTATGTATCTACCTGATGGCCCAAAAACCTCACCTTTATTACAGAGCATTCAGTTTTTACTTCGCCCATTAGAAACTTTAGATGCTTGGTCTGAGGACTACGGTAGTGTTTTTAGACTTAGAGGAAATGAGCTTCCTGCTCTTATTTACTTTAGCAGTCCAGAAGCCATTCAAAAAATTTTTACATCCTCTCCAGAGGATCTTAGTTCTATTCAAAATAGTGATTTTGTGAAACTATTATTAGGAGAAAATTCTATTATTTTTCTTGACAATGAACGCCATCGACATCAAAGACGAATGTTGTTGCCTCCTTTTCACACAGAACGAATGCGCCTGTATAGTCAGGTTATTTGTGAAATTACTGAAGAAGTAATAAGCCAGTTAGCTACCGGAAAGTTTTTTGTAGTTCACTCAGTCATGAAGGAAATTTCTTTGCGTGTCATCCTTAATGTTGTGTTTGGATTGCAAACGGGTAAATATTACAATAAACTGCGACAGATGCTTAACTCGCTGTTTGAAATTTTTGATAATCCTTTGAGTTCTATCTTTATGCTATTGTTCTCTAGATTTCAAAACGATTGGGGAATCTGGAGTCCACAGGCAAATTTAATGCATCAAATAGAGCAGTTAGATCAAGTGATGTATACTCTGATTGCTGAACGGACAAGACAAACTAATTCTCCCTCTAAAGACATTCTGAGTATGCTTATGGAGGCACAGGACGAGTTTGGTAAATCAATGACAGACATTGAGCTTCGTGATTCTTTATTAACATTAATATTCGCTGGATACGAAACTACTGCATCTGCTATTTCTTGGGCATTATATTGGAGTCACTACTTGCCAGAGGTTCAAAAAAGCCTTTTATCTGAACTTAACTGTTTCACCTTTACTAAAGATAAGAGCGAAATTTCTCGGCTACCTTATCTCAGCGCAGTTTGCTCTGAAACATTGCGTCTTTATCCAATTGCCTTAAATGCCTTTACACGGGTTGTACAAAAGCCTATGGAGATTGAAGGTTATCAGCTTGAACCTCAAACAATTGTGAATGTTTCAATTTACTTAGCTCATCAAAGAAAAGAAGTATATCCAGAACCCAAACGCTTTAATCCCGAACGCTTTTTGGAGCGTCAATTTTCTCCTTACGAATACTTGCCTTTTGGTGGCGGCAATCGCCGATGTGTTGGCGCAGCTTTAGCGCAGCTTGAGATTAAACTTGTATTGGCAACTATACTGTCACGTTTGAAATTAAGATTAATTACGACCTGTCCTATTAAGCCTATTCGACGTGGAATTCTTATGGTACCTCCTAGTAATTTTGAAATGGTAGTAACTGGAGTGCGCTAATAGAATCTAAATTTATTTCTTTATGAATATTTATATTTATGCATTCAACTAAATCAAGATGTAACCTTTTAAGGTCTTTAAAATAGCTATAGGACTCATATCTGATTTTTGAACAAGATTTCAGATAAAACTCTTATAAAACAGGCTTTTCAGTCTCAGTATGTTTTCAGAAATCAAATCGGAGTCCTATATGAAGGTTACTGTTGTGTTTTATTCCAGATGGAGAAGTAAATCAATAGGTTTGATTAAAAATCGTGACTTTAGCCAAGATTAATTCTAGATAACTTAAGGTATGTGGGCAGATTAAGCTTAAAAATTACTGTATTGCAAATAAAAATACAGTCCATTTTCCTGCCATGTTTGATTTGGCTGGTCAACAGATACAACAGGAATGCCGTAGTCAAGACGAGCGCTAAAGTTAGCATTCTGCGACCATCGCAATCCCAGTCCAATGGAAGCGAGAATATTAGGGCTGTTTGTGTTAGCAATTGTGCTTCCTGAATTATTCCAGACCACACCCAAATCAGTAAATGGAATAAGTTGCAATATTCCATTTATCTTAGATATGCGAAGTATAGGAACTTGTACCTCAGCCGAAGCAAAAATACCATTATCAGCCAGCAGTAAATCTTGACGATAGCCACGTACACTTTCAATTCCGCCCAGACTAAACTGTTCTAGAGGTAAAAGGGATCTAGTCGCTAATTGAGTATTGAAACCAAATAATAGTAAGGTGTCAGGAGCTAGTAATCGTAACCACTGAGCTTGCCCTTGCCAAGAAAAAAAACGACTATCAGGAGCATCTTGACTAACTGTGGCATTAAATACATCTAGCCCCAAGTTAAATTGCGATCGCACTGCAAGGACTTGAGTACTGCCACGAGTAATCCATTCTTGAAAAAATCGTAATGCGGATACTCTGGTCTTTCCTTGGTCGTTAGATCCTAATTGAGGAAAAGGAATTTGTTCTCCTAGTGGAGCATAATTGGCTTCGCTTTCTCGTCGAGAGGCAGTTAAACCCAAAGTCAATTCTTCAGTAGGGGATTGAAATATTGGTTGGCGGAATGTTAGTTCATAATATCGGGAAGCAGATTTGATATTTAAGGTATCGAAAGGATGTTCGATAACACCGCTGTTACCAGTTCCATAGTTAAAAGAGAGGGTTCCGTTTTTGGAATTGAGGGGCAGTGTGTAACTGCCATAAAAAAAGTTGCTAGCATCAGTATTGCTGTAACCGAGGCTTAAATTATCTCCCAGTCCCAGTAAGTTAGCTTCATTTACTTGTATTCGGCGTTGGAAACTTCCAATGCTAGGCGATCGTGTATTGTCAAGAATCATTTGGGCATTAAAAGTTCTCGCCTCAACAACTTCTACAACTAGCTTAATCTGCCCAGGAATATTCCCCGGTTGTAAATTAGCAGATAAGTTTTGAATCAAAGGATTGAGTTTTAGCAGCTGCAATGACTTTAGCAAACGCTTTTGATTGAGAGGCCCGTTATTTCCTGCTGCTATACGACTACGTATATAACTCTTGTTTAAGCGTCGTGTACCTTCGATTTCAATATCCCTGAGCTTAGTTTCAACTATTTGAATTTTAACGATACCAGACCAGATTTTTTGAGGTGGAATATAGGCACCACATGAAATGTAGTCTTTGTCAATATATAGGTCAGTAATTTTCTGTCGTGCCTGATACAAATCATCGAGTGTAATTGGGCGATTGATGAATTCTTTAAGAACTTTATCTAACTCTTGTTGACTAAAAACTGTGCCACCAAGAACTTCAAATCGTTTCACAGTGAAAGTTTCTTTAGTTGTGTCAGGAAACTGTTCTTCAAGATTAGGACTTAAGTTAGAGGGTGCAAGTATTTGTTGAGGTAGAGGTAATTGCTGTGGTTGTGGCGTTGGCAGAGGGGCAGCCGAAGGTGGTTGGATATCTCTAGGGATAACTTGAGGGATTGTAGAAGGACGTGCTGGAACCTGTGCTTTTAATGGTTTGTAAACTATACTATTAAGCAATATAAATAGTCCCAGAGCAGGAATTTTTCTAGGTAAGTTAGCAGTCATTAATTGGGAACATCAATTGGGAACTTATCAAAATAGGATACACTCGTTAGTCGCCAGAATTCAGCATTAAAAAATTATTCTCCGTGTGGTTCTTTTAAGTAGTTGTTAAAACACTAGACAAAGAATGATTCTCATACCAAGCTGCGGAGCTTTCTTTGCTCTACTCGTGTACTTTTCATTTTTTAGCAAGCTGAAAATTGATTCTTTCTCTCAAACAAAAGTAATATTTGATACTATGCTTCTTCAAAACGAAAAATCAAGGTTTTGACTATTTCGCAGTGAGGGAATAAATAATTACATATAAACTCTCATGAGAGAAAAGTTTTTTCCAGTGAAGATCAGGATTATAGTATTGAACTTAAGGTGCAGGGCATTTATAAAAAAAGATAAGAAGTCGGACTTGACAAAGTATGATGACCAACTATCAACAGAGGTAACAATGGAAACAGCAGATGTGATTGTGATTGGAAGTGGTCAGGGCGGAATTCCACTTGCAGCTGACTTTGCATCATCAGGTCGAAACGTCGTTCTATTTGAGCGCGATGCATTGGGAGGCAGTTGCATAAACTATGGTTGTACACCTTCTAAAGCCTTTCTAGCCTCTGCCCATGCCGCAGGTCGCGCTCGACAAGCCGCGAAGCTAGGCATACACGCGCAGGTCGAGGTCGATTTTTCTGCGGTGATGGAGCGTGTGCGTAGTATTCGCAGCCAGTTTAACCAGGGTGTCAAACGGCGACTAGACAGTGCAGGGGTTAGAGTCATCTGCGCTGAAGCTGCTTTCACCGGAGAGCGAGCTGTGAGTGGAGGAGGTGTGACTGTGCAGGCTCCGCTCATTGTTATCAATACAGGGACATCCTCTACTCTTCCTGACTTTCCCGGTTTAGCTGTAACGCCTTATCTGACCAACCGAAATTTCTTTGATTTGCAGCAGATTCCGCCTCGGTTGCTCGTGGTCGGTGGTGGCTATATTGCTCTGGAGTTAGGGCAGGGAATGGCACGTTTAGGGAGCCAATCCGAATTGATTGTGCGGGGCGATCGCTTGCTGGCTCAAGAAGAATCCGATGTCAGTGCTGTGCTTGCTGATGCTTTTGAGCAAGACGGAATTGGACTGCATTTCAATGTGACGGTTCAGCAGGTTGCTTACACTAACGGTGTGTTTACCCTAACGCTGAACAATGGTGAAGTACTAGATGGAGAAGCATTGCTGATTGCGACTGGGCGCAAACCAAATACTCAGGCATTAAATTCTGCGGTGACAAGCGTTGAATTAGATGCACAGGGTTTTATTAAAATCGACGAGCAATTTCAGACGACTTGCGCTGGGATTTATGCGATCGGAGACGCTGCCAAACAGCCTGCTTTTACCCATGTTTCTTGGGAAGACTATCGTCGCTTGAAAGCCATTCTGTGTGGCGAACACCGGACACGCAACGATCGGGTATTAGGCTATGCCGTCTACACTGAGCCACAAGTGGGTCGAGTGGGTATGACGTTAGAGCAGGCTCACAAACAGGGCATTACTGCGAGCGAAGTCACCCTGCCAATGGCTCACATTGCCCGTAGCATTGAGTGGGGGCACGATCTGGGTTTCTACCGCATGGTCATCGACACCGAGACGAATTTGATTTTAGGAGCAACGCTGGTTGGGTACGAAACGGCTGAACTGGTGCATGTCTTTTTGTCGCTGATGGAAGCTAAAGCAACGTGGCAGGTACTCGAACAATCGGTTCACATTCACCCAACTTACGGTGAGGCATTGCCCAGTCTTGCAAGGCTACTCGTTGGAGATGATATGCCAACTTGTCCCAATATGTAAGAAAGGAGCAACCAATAACTACTAACTTAAAGATGGGCGATCGCTTTAAGATATCTGCAAGGGGTCGTGTATTGATCAGTGCAAAAACTCTTGGTGTCATCTCGGTTTGACGAAGTATCAGCCATTGCGCCAGACTGAGAATCACACCAAAGATTACCGCAGCGATGCCGAAGGCGGCAAGCTACGCACAAAGAATAACATTACCTGTCCAAGTGAATGGATCTACTGCAAATTTAATGATTAGGGTGATAATAATCGGAGCAGAGAGCAAAAAGCTCAGGAGTAGGCTAGCGCTAATCGCAAGAAACCAGTAACGACCGAGATAACCCAGGCGAAATTTTAACAACGACTCTTGTACTCCAAACAAAGTCATCCAAAATGCAATACCCGCCGTCAAATAATCAAGCATTAGCCGTTGTTTTATCCGTGTGTTAAAGAGGGGGTATTTCTAGAATACGCCTAAATAGTATTTTGTTGTGGTGGCTCTGGTGCGGTGTTTTTTTTGATAATTGCTCTATGAAAATTTTTAATGAGTTTTATATTTGGTAGTGCCTTCAGACTGCAAAATCTAAAAAGCAATGAAAAACCCCAACCTGTTTAAAGGGATAAGACGGACTAAAAGTGGTTCTAGAATGCCGTTTTTTCTGGCAGTAGCAACAATTTTGTCTACCTCTTCTGGGTCGATGTAGTACCGCAGTTCTGCTTTAGGCAGCACAATCAAACTTAGGGGCATAGTCGCCTTAGTCTGGTTAGCATCATCCCTAAAGATAAACTCTTCTACCATTCTTCTATCTCTTGCCATTGGTTACTCCCAAGGCTTCGGTAAAAAGTGCCTCAAAATCTTTGGCGGCGCGTTTAGCTGTTGCTCCTGGTAGTCCCCAAACCGTCGTGCCTTGCCCTGGTGCATCAGCAATTACCTGTAAGTCATACACCATTGTTTTTAGTAAAGGAAACCCTGTGTTTTTTTCTGATAATGCTCTTTGGGCATCTTTGAGTAATACAGTTCCTTTTTTTGCGTGATTTAAAAATAAACCAACATGGGGCATACCACCTCGCAGTTCTCTTGCCTGCCGCAAAATTCTTACCATTTTTGATGTACTGTGCATATCTAGACTTGCTGGTTTACAGGGTACTAGGGCTAGGTCACATCTAGATAAAATTGCCTTGGTTGTTTCACTTAGGCTACCTGGCCCGTCTACAACTACAGCATCATATTGTTCTGCTAAAGTCGGCAGTTCATCAAATAAATCATCCGGGTCTATCATTGTTTTACACGGCAGTTGCAGGTCTTTCATCCAGTTAGTACTACTCTGCTGTGCATCTGCATCCACAATCATCACTGTTCCGCGTTGGCTTAACCAATACGCCAGATGACCAGATACAGTAGTTTTACCAGCGCCCCCCTTCTGGTTTGTTAACCCAATAATCATAATTTTTTTAAAAGTCTTGCTCAATTTACTATTGCGCTTGTATCTGTCGCAATTAATTTTCACTATTTAGCAGTAAAAGTATCAGTTTTTTATGAGATGACTTGATAGTACTGCGATGGCTTTGCCCGCCGCAGCCATCGCATCCCATTAGATAGGCCCTTTGCCAATAACGTTATTAGTGGAAATGCTTTTGTGAAAATCAGTGAAGTTAATTGTGCAATACTTCGGACAAAATTAAGCAGCAATAACGCCATAAGAGCGTAGGTTTTGAT
>NZ_JABXKK010000029.1 GCF_017115045.1 Nostoc sp. NMS8
CGGCGATCGCTGCTTACTATCGTGCGATTGGCGAAGAAGCGGAGTAAGGTATGCCAAAGCCACTTGATCCCAAATGTCAGCTATGTGCCAAGTTACCAACAACTCAAGCCAAAGTTTTACATGGAACAGCAGGGGACGGGTGTTGGAATCCACGCATTTGCCACAATCGCCGCTCATTCTATCGCCACCGCTCCTTTCATAATTCAGCAGAAATTGATTCAGTAACAGTCGAACCACCAGCAACATATTTTGCAGTGTTGTATCTATATAAAGAACCGGGGGATAAACCATTACACGCCTTGGGCGCAGAACTCTGGCTGGGGCAAAAACCTGTTTGCCGCTTAGAACCAATTCACTGCTTTGGGCTAACGGCTGGTAAGATACGCGCCTATACAGATCAGGTGTTGCAGGCTTTTGCCAAACAATACGGTGTTTCGCTCTATCAATATAAAGATATGTTTGAGATTACCTCAAGCTACTGCCCAGTGCGACCCTGCCCGTTACACCCACAATCCTAGAGATGACCACATACCGCCAATTAACAATCTGGGATGTGCTTGATGAGTTGTCCGAATCTCCACCAACTTCTTCTCTTGATGCAGTATGGCAGTGCTTGGATACAGAACTGCATAATTTACCTATTGAAACCCAATTATCAACCGCAGGTATTGCCTTTAGTCAAATTGCGGATATTCTTAAGTCTCGTGCCGAAGTGCTGTTGCAAGATACCCGCGATCGCAATAACCCAAAGGGGCCAATTGTTAGCACCGATCTCTTTGCTGGTTTAGTGCGGACAACAATGCACCTAGATTTAGATGATTTGATTGAACCGCAAACACCACAAACCTTTAAAGCACATGGCCCACACCAATTTTCATATCTTACTGAGTTGGGTGATTCTGTAGTAGCACCTGTTGAAAAAGCGAATGTTTTGGCAATGCTCGATGAGGTGACAACTTTAGAAGATGTCCGCAATTTGGCATCAGATGAGGATGTTCAAAAATGGCAGAGCGCGATCGCTAACTACCTGATAAATGTCAAAGATGAGATTTCTTTAGTTAAACTGCAACGTGTGTTGCAAATGCCGATGGTGGAGGTCTGGTTAGGATTGTTGCTTGGTGGTTTTACATTGGAGCAGCGTGGTGATTTTTATAATAATTGGAATATTTGGGTGAAAAGTTCTCCAATTACTACCAGTAACCTCGTTTAAATTTTGAATTGTTTTGACTTCGTTACCACTACAATATAGATATAACTTTGGCTCAAAAGCAATCAACAAAATCAAACATAAATTCACCAAAAGTCAGATGATTCGCATCCTTGTTGCGGCTTTCAAGTCATGAGTTTGCCTCTCTAATCAGGCGGTAATTCACTCCACCAAAAACATTGATTGCTTGCCCATGAATAGCACGCGATTGGTGTGAAGCTAAAAATAATACCACATCTGCAACTTCTTCAGGCTCCATAAAGTAAGTGTCATTAACAGAGTTACCATCTGCTTCCTTTAGCTGTTTACCCATGTCAGTTTTCACCCCAGCCGGACACAGTGCATTCACCCTGACTCCATATTGCTTCGCTTCCGAAGCTAATGCTTCCATAAAACCAACTATTGCAAATTTACTAGCACAATATGCAGCGTTGTATGCATAGCCTTGTTTGCCTGAATCAGAAGATATCAGTATGATGTTGCCTTCTTGTCGAGCATATAATGTCGGTAGTACCGCTTTGGATGTCAGGAACACGCCAAGTAAATTTACATCTAGCATTGCCTGGAATTCAGTTCGTGGCAAGTCAGCTACAAAATAGCGGCGTTGAATACCTGCATTTGCCACCAAAATATCGATCTTACCAAAACTGACAAGTGTTTGCTCTACCATCTCAACCACCGACTGTTCTTGAGTTACATCAGTTATCAAAGCAATTGCTTTTCCACCAATCGCCTTAATTGCGTCAGCACTCAACCTGGCTAACTGCTCTGACTTCTCAGCAATCACAATATGTGCGCCCTCAGCAGCAAAGGCAAGCGCAATTGCCCTACCAATCCCCCTCCCAGCACCTGTAACTATCACAACCTTACTTTCAAGCTGCTTTGACACTCAATAAATTCCTTTGATAATATCTTGTCTATTACCTTACCTTGGTCTGTTTGTAGTTACACAATATTCGGTAAACTCATTCACTTGTGCTGCTTCCAATCAATCTTGTACTCTCTCTCAACAGTTGCCAGCAGTTTCGACTGCAAAGATGAAAGATACGGTTTGGCTTGTTTCCCCAAACCCTGCAACAGCCAATCTACAGAAGAGTCACGGCTGGCCACTTGATGCAACTGCTGTAACCTCACGCATAGCTGCTGCATGAATTGGCAATCTTCATCAAGTAATTCCAGTGATTTCAGATGCTCGATTTTTACGGTGTAGTCGCCGTCCCAGGTCTGGACTGTACAACTGTATTCGCCAACATGGCTGACTACTCCCCAATAACCCGCTTTACCTCTCAAGTCTGGGTTATCCTTTGGCAAGAGAACGCATATCTCCCCAACGTGGTGAGGATTGGGTACTTTCGTCCTTTCACGTATCCTATCCACAACATCTTTCACTATGCGACCAGATGGAATCTTATTGCCAGCTTGCTCTACTGCCTGTTGCCATACATCCGCTTGCACAGCCGGTTCCAACTCTGCTTTCGCCAAAAAACGCAATTGTCGTTCGTTGGTCGGCATTGGAATTTGCCGACCATTGGTCGGCAAAAACTTTTGAAGATTCTCATAAACCACAGTCGCCGAAATCTTCAAGTAAGCCGCATCACGACTATAATTGAAGCGATCTCGGCAATACTCCTCAAAAGTACGGTGCGTGGAACGGTATAGCCGTTTGTCTCTCAACTCCATTAGCGCCTGACCCGCTTCTAAAAATGCACGTTCTACACGGCGTTCTAAGTTCAAGCGATCGCTTTGTTCTTCGGGGGTCAACTCTAAAACTTCAACAGCCGTTACCGTGATAGTTGCTGAAGCTGGATTTTCGTGCGAAGAAGGATCTTTTTTTGCAGAGTTGGTGGCTGGCTTTGGTTCGCCAGATGCCGGAGGAGCAGCTTCCTTGCGTCTGGATGGGGGTTTGTTCATTATTCCACCTCCAGGCTGACAGCAGTCGAACAAATATTGAATTGTGTCATCATGGAATATATGTTTTTTATCTGTACCCCCAACCTGTGCCAAGGATGGGGTTTTCCATTGCTTTTTATATTTTGCAGTCTTAAGGCACTACCAAATATAAAACTCATTAAAAAATCTCATAGACCAATTATCAAAAAAAACACCACACTAGAGCCACCACAACAACAAAATACTGTTTGGGCGTATTCTAGGAATACCCTCTTCAATACACGCGTAAAACAACGGCTAATGCTTGATTATTTGACAGAGAGTATTGGATTTGGGGTGACTATATAAATCTCATCTAGGTTGAAACCCGTAGTTTTTCCGTATCGGGTTTGAGATGAGTTGTAACCCACACTCGATATTGAGTTTTATTTAGAATGAAGGGGCTGATTTAAATTTTTTGAGCAAAGAAAAGAACCGATAAATAGGGTTTAGTAACATATCCTCCGTGAGCATTTAATATCTGTATAATTGCATTAGAGAAATCCTGCTTTTCAGTTTCAGTAAATTCTTGATAAGCAGTTTGAGTTTTCAGAAGACCTAGATATCGCTCTGCATCATAATTAATAGACCAAGGATATTGTTTGACCACTAGGTTTTTGAAACAAAAGCTATTTAATATCCAGTTTTCTCTCTTTTTTATTAGTGATTCAACTGAGGATGCTTTAGCATCATATATTGTTGTAGGCACATATTTTTGAAACGTTTCTTTAAGCGCTTTAAATATTGAAGTATCTGGTAAAATAGAGAAATTCCAAAAAAACGCAATATAACCTTTTTCTTTTAAAGCTTGTGCAACTTTTGGATACCCTTTTTCACGATTTACCCAATGAAAGGCTTGGGCAGATATTGCTAAATCAAAGGCGCTTGGGCGTAAGTTCCAATCCTCTAAAGTAACTGTTTCAAATGTCACCTTTGGATATAAACGCATATTTTGAGATGCTATTGCAATAAGTCTTTCACCTGGCTCTAAACAGCAGATAGCATAGCCCTTTTCAGCAAATGGAACAGTTCCCTTACCTGTCCCTGTTCCAATATCTAAAATTGAAGCTGAATCTGGAAGATTAGTCATCTCAATTACATCTTCAATCAATTGAGATGGATAGCTAGGCCGTGCTGCATCATAGATTTCTGCAACTTCATTAAAGGACTCACTACGTTTTCTGTTCATCACTGATAAGTCCACAAACGTATTTTACTCCCGATCACTTTTGCTCGGATTTTAGAGAATATTAACAGTTTTACCACTAGATAAAAGCCTCTGTCTCCAATCCAATTTGACAAGACGCTACCGCTACTACTAATCTGTATAATTGGTAATTATTCGGGTGCAGGGTGCAAGTCTGTACTAAAAATAATTCAGATACCAACCGAAAAACTTTTACCATAATTTATGACAAAAGCTTTATCCTGGTTTATTAAGGGCAGCACCTTGTTTTGTCTATTGCCTTGGGAGCCAATTGCGGCACAAATTGTTCCCGATGCAACCCTAAGAGTCAACTCCAGCGTCACACAAGAGGGTAATAATACCAGTGCGATAACGGGAGGAACCCAAGCCGGAAGCAATTTGTTCCATAGCTTTGGACAGTTTTCTGTACCCACAGGAAGCACAGTCTACTTCAAAAATACCCCAGACATCCAAAACATTTTGACAAGAGTGACGGGTAGCTCAATATCTAATATTGATGGTTTAATTCGAGCTAATGGCATAGCCAACGTATTTCTTATTAATCCCAATGGGATTATTTTTGGCCCGAATGCTTCACTGAACATTGGCGGCTCGTTTTTCGGCACTACTGCTAGTAATATTAAATTTGCTGATGGCATCTCCTTCGATGCTAAACCCATTAGTGGTGCAGAACCTCTGTTGACAGTGAGTGTGCCTGTGGGATTAGGATTTGGGACAAATGCTGGAAATATTCGCGTCTTTGGAGACGGGCAAGGTATAAGAAAAACTTCAGACCTCATAGATACTAGTTCTGGTCTGCGCGTGCAGCCAAATCAAACCTTAGCTTTGGTGGGTGGTGATATAGTACTCTCACGCGGAACGCTTAAAACAACAGGGGGACAAATTGAATTAGGCAGCGTGGCTGGAGCGGGTTTGGTCAACCTGGTTCCTACAGATAAAGGCTGGACGTTGGCATATTCAGGCATCTCAGCCTTTGGAGAGATCCAGTTGTCTGGAGCAGCAGCAGTTGATGCCAGTGGTGATGGTGGTGGCAATATTCAAATACAAGCCATGAAGCTAATGCTAGATGGTGGTTCTCAAATTGAGTCCAGCACATTACGAGCAGGAACGGGAGGAACATTGAAAATCAATGCTTCAGATTCAGTGAACCTGGTGGGATTACCAGAAGTTGATTCGTTTTTCAACACTGGTATATCGAGCCTAGTTTACCCAAGAGCTACCGGATCTGGTGGCAACATCAATATTAAAACTGGGCGGTTAAATGTCCGGGATGGAGCAGGGATCGCTGCTGGTACGTATGGCTTTGGAAATGCTGGTTCTATAGAGGTCTTAGCTCATGATTCAGTGGAAGTGCTGCGAAAACCAACAGCGAATGCAGGCAGTTCCATAACAAGTTTGGCCCAACGAGGATCTACCGGATCTGGCGGTAACATCAAGATTGAAACTGCGCGGTTAAGTCTACGCTCTGGAGGAGTGATATCATCAGGCACATTTGGGCAGGGTTCGGGAGGCAACGTATCTATAACTGCTAACGAAGAAGTGCAAGTAACCGGAAAGTCATTAACTGGTAATTCTCCTAGCAGAATATCAGCTCGAACTGGAGGAACTGGAAAGGCCGGAAATCTGACAATCGAAGCAGAACGATTAACTGTCACTGATGGTGGGAGAGTAAATATTGGTGGTGAAAAAATTCCAAAAAATCTCAACTTTCAGCCAGGACAAGGAAATGCAGGAACCCTCCGAATCAACGCAGACAGTATCAATCTAGACAGAGGTACTATCACAGCTGGCACAGAGGGCGGCACAAAGGGCGAAGGAGGCGACATTTTCTTACACTCTGGTGACTTAAAATTACGTGACAGTATCATTACTGCGACTGCTGGGGGTAATGGCGACGGCGGCAACATCACTATCAACACAGATATCCTAGTTGCAATAAAAAATAGCAGCATCACCGCAAATGCCTTTGAGGGTCGTGGTGGAAATATCACAATTAATGCTAAGGGACTATTCTTTTCCCTTAATAGCTTAATAACAGCTAGTTCCAAGTACGGAATTAACGGTACTGTTCAATATAACATCGCTGATACTAACATTTACCCTACTCAACTAAAAGCAGAAGTAATTCCAATAACTCCTGAAATCACCCCAGTTTGTCAGGCACGAGCAGGCACAGAAGTAAATAGTTTTCGAGTTAGTAGTACTCGCAATCTCCAATCTAAGCCTAACAACCTGATGTCTAACAATGTTGAGCAAAGTAACTCTGTTCCAGTTCCAGCTTTGAATAATTCAGATGATTCAAAATCATTAATAAGTAACCAAGGTACACAAATCATAGAAGCCAACGTTTTGATTCGGGATTCTCAAGGAAATTTAGTTTTGACGACAGACCAAGCAAATCCAACGTGGGATAATGCTTCACTGTCTGCAAGTTCTTGTTTTTCAGGATCTCCGTGGTAAAAACATATAAAAATGATCTCACTTCAATGTCGCTTTAAATATCTTTTCTCAGGCATTCTAGGGCTGTCTCTAATTTTAATTCAATCATCTTCCCCTGCCCAGACTGTAAAAAAAGAAAAAGAATTTCTCAAAAATCAAGCGGTATCCCTGACTTCTTCAGGTCAGGAACAATTAGCTCTAGACCGTGCGGATGAAGCTTTAAAAACTTGGCAGGAATCTACGAAAATTTATCGCCAACTAAACGATCAAGAGGGAATTACGGAAAGCCTGATTAATCAAAACCTTGCTTTCCAAGCATTAGGATTACACAAACAAGCTTGCAATATACTTTTAGAAGCTTTAAAGTTGAATACAAATCTAGGTCTTTGTGACACGACTTTGCAACAACCCGCTCTTGCTCAAAAAGAGCAACTGACGACATTAATTGGTAAGGAGAAACCAACATCAGTTAACTTGCTTGGATTACAGAATCTAGGAGATGTCTTGCGGATTTTAGGTCAGTTAAATGAATCTGAAACAGTTCTACAAGAAACATTAACGCTAGCAAAACTTGTATCTTCATCAAAGATTAGTGGTATCTATCTGTCTTTAGGTAATATTGAACAGACAATTTATCAGCAATTGCAAGATAAATATTCTTGGATAGAGGAACCACTTTTTCGAGAGCAGATTGCTAATATTATTCCACAAAAGGCGCAAAAATCACTCTTGTATTACCAAATACTAGAAAACATACCAAATATCTCGAAATCAGCTAAACTGCAAGCTCAATTGAATCATTTGACTTTACTGATAAGTTTTGAAAAATGGCTCAGTAATCAACCAAATCAAGCGAACCTTTATCAGAAAGTTAATCAACAGATCCGAGTATTAGTAAATAAAATAGATGAAAATTCTTCTGCCTTTTTGGAGTTATCACCTGAGCCATCTATTCATGCTCGGTTGAATTTTGCTAATAACCTCATTCAGATCCCAGATGAACAATTGAAATCAGTAGCGATTCGATATACTAATTTAGCTTTGAAAATGGCTGAAACTATTAATAGTATCCGATGGTTATCCTATAGTTTTGGTACTTTGGGTAGAGTATCAACTCAAACAGAACAAAAACAGGCATATTTTCAGAAGGCTTTAGGATTAGCTCAATCAATTCGGGCTTCGGATATCGCCTACCAATGGCAGCAGCAGTTAGGACTGATTTACCAAAAGCAGGGAAAAACTGAGTTAGCGATTCAGAACTATAATGCTGCAATCGCAAACATGACTTCAGTGCGTGATAGTCTTTTGTCAACTAACGGAGATTTGCAGTTCTCTTTTCAGTCAGAAATGGAGCCGACATATCGTAATTATATGCGATTGCTCTTAACATCACCTAATCCTGATTTAAAAAGAGTAATAGAGATAAATGAAGGATTGCAGATAGCACGGTTAGAAAACTTTCTCAGATGTGGCAAGCTTGACCTTGTTGCTTTGAATCAGCTTCAGAACCTCAATAGCGCCCCAACAGTAATTCACATTATTGATTTAGGGGATACTATAGAAGTAATTGCTCAGTCAACAGATGGCTCACTTCACCACCATTCTATTGAATCTAAACTAGTTCGATTCCAGATAGATCATCTTTTAGAAGCTTTACAAAATGAAAAACTTTCTGAAGTAGGCGAAAGTAGCATTACTTCTTCTTCTCAAGGAATTTATGAAAAGCTAATTGCACCAATTAAAACATATCTACCCCCATCAGGAACACTCGTATTCACTTTAGATAAATCTTTCCAAAGCATACCAATGGCATTGTTATATGATGGAAAACATTATCTAATAGAGCGTTACAGTATTGCAGAAACTTTAGGTTCCAGAATTAGACAGCCTAAAGTCTTGCATGAAAACCAGATGATAGCTTTAATAGCTGGACTATCAAAACTAAGCCCCAGTTCTATAGATCCAAATGCACCTAAAAATATGGAGATTTTGCTCCCATCTAAACAAGAAATAGAAAATGTAGAAAAACAAACTAAATCGTCAGTTGCCTTGTTAGACAAGAAGTTTACCCTTAAAAGGTTTAAAGAAGAACTAACTCAAAATAATTTTCCTATTGTACATATTACTACCCACGGTCAATTTAGTTCTGACCCACTCAAAACAGTACTGGTTGCCTATGACAAGCTAATTAATATTAGGGACTTTGACAGCTTAATCAGAGGTAAAACTGAAAATAGTCAAGATGCAATTGAGTTACTTGTTCTCAGCGCCTGCGAAACAGCTAAAGGCAACAAGCAGTCAGCAATGGGTATTGCAGGAATGGCTGCTACCGCAGGAGCGCGTAGTACTGTTGCTACTTTGTGGCGCGTGGATGCCGATTCTACCGCTTTGCTTATGCAAGAATTTTATAAAGGTTTGAACAATGGCTTGCCTAAAGCAGAAGCACTACGTCAGGCGCAATTGAGTTTACTGTCAAATCCTAAATATAAGAAGGCTTATTATTGGGGTGGGTTCCTCTTGGTTGGAAGCTGGTTGTAAAATTCCACTGATTTTAGCCCTGATTGGGCTTTTTGTAACTCTTTGGAATTCTTACTGCTTTTCGCTAACTCAGCTGCCTTGATGTATTCGAGTTTCGCCTCCTTTGGCAACTTGGCCAAGAGATAGCGATCGCCCAGTACTCTGTAAAGAGTCGGATTTTGGCTATTAGTTGCTGTTGCCATTTTTAACATCTCAATTGTTTCATTTAAAAGATTTTCTGCCGTATAAATAGCATCTACGTCAAGAATAGTTTCATCTGGAGGTAGCCCTAAGTCTTTGATGCGTTTAATCTTTTGTGCAATTTGTTCTTGCTTTGCTACAGACAATACGTCCACAAACGTTTCATCATAGCTAAAAGCCTCACCATCTTTATAAGCAAAAACATATATTGTATATGGAGTCCCAGGTTGAAATTCTTTTTCATCACCTGGGTAGGCAAGCCGAGTTTGATTTACAACTTTTTCCCACCCAAACTCGTAACTTTTTACTTTGACTTTGTAAGAAGTAGCACCTTTAACAGGAGTCCAAGTTATTTCTGGACGGGAATTCAATGTTGATGTGCTATGAGGAGAAATGATTGTTGGCTCATCGCTCCCTTCTGTGCCACCTTTTCGTATGTGACACGCATTAGTATTGGTTGGATTGCAAGTAGATAAGGTTTCGTCAGGTTCGGCACATTTATCAAGAGGAATAGTTCCACTAGATAATTTTAAAATGTTTCCAGAACTAAAGCATAAAAATTCTACATAATCACCATTCACAACTTCTATTGTATCTCCCTTACAAATTAAGCTCCCTGCTGACAAGTGCTTGTTACCCTTACTTATTATCCTTCCCATTTGTGGATCACAATGAACCTGATTTCTTCTTACTCTTATGAGCGGTACATTTGCTAGCAATGGTAGATGAATTAGTATTAGAGAATTTAAACAGCACATTCCCCCAAAAAACATCAGCTTTTTCATTGTTTTACAAACATAATTTGTTTGAGCATCTTATCATTTATCAAGTATCCGATCTAGCAGTTCTTGTCTCCAGCGAAACACCTCTGGTAGGCTAGATTTAGTCAAGATACAAGCATCTATATAAGCTCTGGCGTAATTAAGTTGACCTAATGATTCTTCTATTTGAGATAGCAAACAATATGCATCTGTTCTTTCGCTATCTAACTTTGTCGCTTTTTCTAGATACTTTTCGGCTTCAGTTAACTTATTTTCCATTAACCTTGCCCATCCTAAATCTTTATACAACGATGCTTGTAATTCCCGATTGTTAGTTTTCTGCAAACCTTTTAAAGCTAAACTAGCTGCTGCTCTATAATCCCCCTTTTTATTTTTCAACCTTGCTAAAGCTGCAACGGCAAATATAGCTTGATCGCTACTTCTAATAGCAATTTCATATTGCTTTTCTGCTAAACCATATTCTCCCTGTCCATCATAAAAATCACCTAATCCGTAATGTGATTCCCATTTGTTAGGTTTTAACTTAAAAATTATTTCGTAAGTTTTGTTAACACAATTATAGTCGTATAACTGCTGACACGCAATTGCTAAATTATTATACGCAGTATCGTCTTTCGGGTTGTACTTTATAGCTAGTTCGTAATTTTTTCTAGCAATATTAGGGTCATTTTGATGCTGTAAACCCTTCTCAAAGTAAAAATTTGAGACTGAATTATTTAAATCATGTCCATAGTTTATTGCTCTTTGAAAGTCTTTTTCAGCATCAGCAATCCTATTTTCTTTATAAGCTTCTTTACCTTGATTTAAAAAATAATCTGCTACTGTGTATTTTAAGCTAGTATTCAAATATATTGCTTTTTTAAAATCGTTCTCAGCTTGGTCAATTTGATTTTCTTTATAAGCTTTTTTACCAGAATCTAAATAATATTTTGCTGCTAGAGGTAGTGATGCATATATCAAACCAACAATACTTAATAAACCTAATACAAACACACTCAGTTGAAACGGCTTTGATTTAATTACTCGATTAAACTTTGATTGATTAGGTAAGCGCTCCAAACGCTGTATTATTATTTGAGTACTTTGTGGGCGCTGCCCAACAAAAGGAGCCATCATATCATCAAGTAAATCAGCCAGAAATTTATCTATGTGAAGTGCTTTATCTCTCCAAATTAGTCTTCCTGTCTGCTCGTCCATTTTGATTTCAATTAAAGAAATACCTGTGACTAAGTAAACAAAAGTTCTACCTAAAGCGTAAAAGTCTGACTGTGGTACGGCTTGTCCATGAATTTGCTCTAAGGGAGAGTAACAAGCTGTCCTAACAGCAGTTATTTCGTAACCATTACCGAATCCTGTAGTAGTTCCTCCACTGGTACTAACTTTGGCAAAGTAGGTTCTACTAAGCTGTCTTGCTCCACCAAAATCAACAAGTGCTAAATTCCCATCGGGTTGATGAACAATGTTTTCTGGTTTGATATCTCTGTGGAAGAAACCAGACCGATGAACTAAATCAAGAATCTCCATCAACTGCAATAACCATTCATAAGCCATTTCTTGGCTAATCCGTCCATAAGATTGTACCCACTGAGTTAAATTCTCTCCTTCAAACTTATGCATAACTAGACAATGTAGTTCTAGAAGATTATCATTCAGCCTAAATGTGAAATAATCTTCCCTATTAGACTTGGGAATTCCAGGATGGTCTAAGATTTGTAATATGAGTGATTCTCTTTTAAGTAGTTCAACTAACTTAGAATCATCAATCCATCTTAATACTTTCATTACTCTTATTTGAGGCTGAGGATGTTCTTCTGTGCCAATATCCTCAATTTCAAAGACATCTGTGTAAGTATATGGATTTTGATCCAAAGAACGCAACGGGCGTAGCAAACGAATACGCCCGTTTATTATCAATGGATTTCCACATGCTAAACAATTTTCAGCGCTATCAGGATTATAACGTTGGGTACAAAGAGGATTTATGCAGTAGCCCACAAGGTAACTTCCCTTGTTTGTATTGTATCTGGTATTTTATGCACTAATCCCAATGGATCAACTAAAATATACTTCTTAATAGATGCTTGTAAACTATAACTAGCTTCTCGTTTGTTTGATTTACCAGCAATTTCAATTAACGAGCGTTGTTCTAAAACTTCTATGGCTGTTATTAGTTCAAAAACTGACAACTTGAAATCTACTCGCTCTTTTAAATTATCAATGAGTTTAGAGAATTGAATAGGAGTCGAGCTTTCTGACATTTCTTCTGCCAAATAAATCATTATTTGCCTTTGAAGATTACTTAAAAGTCCAACTTGTCCAAATTGCTGATGTAGCATTGTTTCAAGTTGAGGATCAATCATAGTAGTTTGATATCTAAAAAATGTTTTCACACTCCCCTCAAAAAAGCGATTAATTCTATCAGCCAACGCTTCTAAACTTGATGGATTACCAGAATAATTTTCAATTAATCGCTTACATTCCTGTCCAGTTAAACCTTTTTCTTGTAATATTTGCATTCCAGCGTTTACATCTAAACCTTCTAATTTGAAAGAGCGAATAGGTAGTCTTGTAGTCACAGAAGCAAATTCTTTTAAAGGCAACTGACTTGTTATAATAATACAGCTTTCATGCTTCCCTTCTGTAAGTTTTAAAAGGAATTTTTCATATTGTAATCTTTTTCCAAAATCATCAGCTAACAATAGCTTTTCAAATCCATCAATTACTAGTAGACAACGATGTAAGTGAAGCTGTTTTGATAGTAAAGATATGCTATCTATAAAAGAGTTTTCACTTGCTTCTATGTCTACTTCAAAATTTTTATTTAAATCAATGACTAACTCATCAATTGACAAAGAATGATTAATTGTTTTCCAGATTATACATTCATATATACTACTTGAAGAATCAAAAATTATTTCTTCAACCAATCTAGAGGCTAATAAAGTTTTTCCTATTCCTCCAACTCCAGTAAAAACTATACAGCGTTCTTTAAATAGAGTAATTTGTTTCTTAAAATAGTTAATTTCATCCTTTCGTCCATAAAAAGATTTTATTTTAGGTAGTTCCCCATAAATTCTAATATTGCCAACGAAACTATCGTTATCCAATCTGGATGCCTCTTCCTTCAGATAATCGCTTTTTGCTAGCTTAAGCAAAATAGATTTCAAAGATATTTTTGTTACTTTCACTCCATCACCAATAATTACTGAAAGCATACTCCATAGTGGTGGAGCTACTTTCTGCTGCAAATAGTATGCGTTATACCCCGAATCACTTGCCATCTCTTTATAATCTTTACTATCCCAAACTCCGTTAATAAGAACTTTTTCTACTTCTGTTAAATACCTTCCCGTAGATTGAAACACTTGTTCTTCTAATACAGCTAATACTCTTTTTACGTCTAAAACTTGGCTTGAATTCATGCCGACTTTCCCTTACGTAAGTAGGTATATACAAAGTTATATTTTATTCCTTACTACTTAAAACATCTACAAAATTTACAATTATTAACTGAAGCTAGGTTCTCAAATTACCTTTCTAGGCTATATTGATTTAAATGCTACATCTTAATAAGGAGATTTAACGCATCTCTAGTACACTATCCGGTCTAGCTTGAGCATAAAAGTGTGAAAGAAGTTGACCAACGTCAACCAAGGAACACCGCCTGGGGGTATTTTTGATCACTGATTAACTCAATGGGTTTGTTTTGAAAAGCTTGTGTTTAGGTATCTTAACCTAAACCAAATATCTTCTGCGAATACGTTTGAATGAAAGCTCTTACCTCGACCGAGTAAGATGACCAGAACTTCTGTAAAATCAAGCTAATTGAAAGGAGGCATGGAGGTGAAGATACAACAGTACGACTCTTTAATGCAGAAAACGCCACTAAGGAGTCGCGCTTTCTACGTATTGCAAATTTCATATTGATCTAGAGCGGGTTTGATCTCGAAGGAACAAAAAAAGTTGTCGCTAAAGTTTGGCCACTGGTGCGACTACTAAATTGTCCGAGAGTTTTTACCGCGCTACCAGATCCATTATAGGGTCTGCCGCCAGGAAAGTCCATTCCCTGCGGTGTGTTTTTGCTGTCGAAATTCATAAATTTTAGGTAAAGTTAAGTTTGGTTAAGAAATATTCCGAATTTTGTAGTTAAAAGCAGTAGTAGCGCGAATAACAGTTACCAGTTGGGAGTAGAGTCCAAGATTAGATAACTGATAACTGATACAACCCCCTCTGAACTTGTCAACCGAGTTATCAGGGGAAAATATCATGACAAACAGAGAACGCCCCAATAGTGCAGTGTTAGAGCGCATGGGGTTGAGTGCAGCTTTCGCACGGCAATTTTGTGCTGTGACGAAGGGAAATTTTCGGAATATCCAGGCTAGAGCAAGAGTTTCGCAGCTTGAAAGAGTTCTCTCTAAGGAATTCCCAGGGGAGAACCGATGAACACAGTGACAACTGAATATCCAAATAATCTCACGGCTGCCCAATACCATGAGTTAACAGTTGGTAGCGCCATTCATCCAGCGTTGATTAAGCCCAACTTCTTCCACATCGAGGGAGAAACAATTTACGACTACCTGTTCATCTCTGATAAAATTCCACGCAAGAATGCAGGTCGGGTCACGGATGGATACATAAAAATGTATCAGCATCTATTACTGGGAGGGACGTGGATTCAATCACTTGACCCCTTCAAAAACTGGCAACCTATGGAGTGGGGAAGGATTAAGCCCAACTTCCCGCGCTTTGATTGGGAAAAAGGTAAGCCAATAAAGTACGAGTCGCCGCCCAAGACAGCAAACCGCGTTACCTATTTTGATGTTCCCAACTGTATTTTAAATCTTGTTGCACGGCGCTATAACGTTTCCGATACTGCACAAGTGCTTTTTGCAAATCGTGGGAAAAAGCTTTGGGTTAAAAGTCGAAAGAAGAGAATTCGCAATGGGGTTCTGTTGCCTTGGCTCTTGCAACTAGGACAAACTACGGCAATCCTAACGCAAATCGCCCAGTTAAGTTACCGAGTAGCACTATGCAGAAAAGGCATACTTAATCCCCTAATGTTTTGGTCAGGGGTTGGACAGCACAAAGAATTGAACATCGACTTTCAGCAGAAAGATTCACAAATCACCTTCTGGGAGTGGGTAAAGCAGCATCCAGAGATTCCGATTATCTTATGCGAGGGTGAGAAGAAAGCCGCTTGCTTGCTCTCTCTAGGGTTTGTGGCGATCGCTCTGCCGGGAATTTGGAATGGGCGCGTGGGCAAACAGGATTTTGATGAACGGTTGCATCCTGATTTAATGCCCTTGGCACAACCGGGGCGCAAGTTCATAATTCTTTTTGATTACGAAACGAAAGCTAAAACCAGGTGGTCGGTTTTTCAAGCTACTGTTCGCACTGCCAAAGCGATCTTAGCTGCTGGTTGTGAATGTGAAGTTGCGCTGTTACCAGGCCCAGAGAAAGGCGTTGATGATTTTGTAGTTGGTCGCGGTGTTGATGCCAATGCCCTGCTAACTGCAATTATAGATGATGCCAAATCACTTGCCGATTACCAGCGCTCGTATCGGGCTAAGAAATGGGGACTCTCTAAGTACAAACCGGATGTCACAGTCAATATTAAATATTTGACCCAGGCACTCTGCATTCCTGATTTGGAGGAAAAATGTTCAGCCGCTCCGCCACTTTACGATATTTCACAAGAGCAATTGTTCACCCCCTTGATTACAGGAGCAGGGGAGCAGGGGAGCAGAGGAGTAGGGGAGCAGGGGAGTAGGGGAGCAGAGGAGAATTTTTGTATAAATCCTTTCCCCTCTGCCCCTCTGCCCCCCTGCCCCCCTGCCCCAAAAAAATCTTTTCGTTTCCCCCAGAAAGGGCTAGTCGTACTGTGGAGCGATATGGGTACGGGGAAAACCGAGTTAATGCGCTGGTGGCGTGACCAAAACCCCGACGCTCGGT
>NZ_JABXKK010000075.1 GCF_017115045.1 Nostoc sp. NMS8
AAGCAGTTGCAAACTGCTTAATACACAAGCGTTTCGGCTTTTCTTAGTGCCATTCATCTCTTACTGTTCTTGCGGTGATAGTTCCGGTTGGCATTTCTGGATTGTCGTACAAAACCCGCACACTGATGACTTGGGCATTTCTGGCGGACTGCGATCGCAGTTAACGTCTGTGGCGTTGGTTCATCCTGATAACGTCCCAGCTTACAATGCCATGATTGCCACTCAACTCATCCCCAGCGATCGCAAGATTACCTCAACCCAAGTTATGGAGATTGCTGCACAATCACCAGTCGGTAGAGCGGTTTATTACGGCGGCATCAATGAATGGATACCAATGCCTCTATTAAAGAATTTCTCTGGTTATGACCGGGATACCAAAAACTTTATTGACTCTGCACCAAGTAATAAGCAAACCTCTCAAGCTGAAACTAATTCATCAACCACACCAACAACCCAAGCTCAACAGATGTTGGCGCTCTTAGAGAAGACGAAAGCCAATTCCATTGATGAGTTTATCCAAACCGAGTTGAAATTAGATGGAGTTCCACCAGAGCTTATCCGAAAAGGAATCGAAAGATTGCTTCAGAATTCACATCTTAAGTACAAATTCGACAGTTGCGATAGTAATCAAAATTAAAATTTGTTGAATAACCTATGCAAGACGATAATCAAAACACTTCCCCATTAGCAGTCTCAAGCCCTTTACAAAAGTTAACAACGAGTGTTGTTAATTTTATTAACAGCCTTTCTCAAAGCTTTAAACTTTCAGAACGCGAACTACTAGTTCAAAAACAGTGGCTACATAATATGCAAACTAGTCAGCTTCTCAAAGAACAACAGGATTTCATCAATGAAGCTAATCAACAGATGCCTATACTATTAACTTCCAAATCAAGATTAATAATTCTGGAAGCAATACTTGTCACTCGTGCCAGAAATGGACAACCTATAGATGATTTAGTGACGGCAATTGAAGTAGTCAGAAAGAACATTCTTGAGATAGATATCCAGCCCAATCTCAATTTAGAAAAGGAGCAAAAAACTCAACCTCAGAAAACCAAAGATGCACTAATTACACATCGTCACCAATACGAGTTACCTATTCTGAGCGAAGTTGGTAATTTAATCACTGATGCCCGAAACCTTATATTAGTTGTGCCCTTAATTGCGGCTCTATCTGTTTTGATTTTGCCTCTTACTAGCCCAAGAATTTGCGATTCTTGGGAGGATACCACTAGCACTTATGAAAATAATAGTTTGTATTGTCAACTTTTAAGTGATTTGAATCGTTTTTTTCAGGACTATCAGAAGCTCAAATGAATCTTTTAGCTCTGGCAACAATCGTCGGAGCTTGAGCAAACAAATACGGGGTAAAGCATTATCTACTACTCAAAAATATAACATTAATGTTAATTTAATCAGCCAAAAAAAGACTTTCTTAGCTGATAAGCCTGTAGAATAGGTATTGTTGACATTTTCAGTATTAAATAGGAAAAAATGTAAAATTGGAGCGCTTGCATTTTTAAAAGATGCTCTTAAAAGAGATAAAATATTAATTAGAATAAATAACTTTCATAGTAATTTAAATGACTCGATTTATTCACGACCAATTTGCTAAAGATTATTTGGAAGAGTTACTAAAACCTTATGGGGAAGTAAAAGCTTCTAGCCGTGTAGCTGGTGAGATTAGAGAAATTGATGTTTTATTTTCTCCTACCCAACAAGCTAATAATTTAGAGATGCTAGGAATTCTGGTAAAATTTGCAGCTACACCTGCTATTTTTGAACCCTTACGGGTTCGCAATCCTGCCTCTGAGGAGGAAATCTGTGATTGTTTGCTGAAACTATTGGAAGTAAGAGGTGCTTTACAACGCGAAGCTAACCGCAATAAAATCTCTATTAAAGAATTAGAAATTCCGAAATTGTGGATACTTTCTCCAACCGTATCTGTGAGAATACTTTCAGGTTTTAGTGCAATTCAAGCATCTAATTGGGTGTCTGGAGTATACTTAATGGGGGAGTATTTGCGAACAGCTATCGTTGTAATTCATAAACTGCCACGTACTCAAGAAACTTTATGGCTAAGAATTCTCGGTCGAGGGAAAGTACAAAGACAGGCTATTGATGAATTAGAAGCGCTATCATCTAATCACCCGTTTCGGAGAGCCACGCTAGAATTACTGTACAATTTACAGCAGAACTTGGTAATGTCTCAAATTGAAGAATCAGATGACAGGGAGTTAGTTATGCGATTAGCACCACTTTATCAACAAGACCGAGAACAAGCTAGACAGGAAGGACAAGTAGAGGGAATTAAACAAGGTGAAGAACGTTTAATTATACGTCAACTAAATCATCGCTTTGGTGAGATTGACTCTTCAGTAATTGAGCGAATTCGAGGTTTATCTACTGACCAATTGGAGACTTTAGGAGAAGCCTTTTTAGATTTTTCATCCCTCACTGATTTAGAAACTTGGTTAGACCAAAACCTCTAAATAAAAAGCTTGTGCTATTATCTCTTACCTGGAAAGTAGATGCGCTCTTATCAAGGAGGTTTGAGGCAACAGAAAAAGGCTTCGCCGTGAGCGCAACTTCTCTTCTTAGGCTGCGCCCTAAGCGTAACTATGCCGCAGGCTTTACGACAAAGATAAAAAGCTATTTGAGAGCAGTAGTTGCGCCATCATTTTTCCTTTGTCCCCTCTTGTTTGCACCTTGTGTCACCTTCAATTCTTCTTCTTGCTTACTGGACTTAACCATCTTAACCAAGTGCTGATTTAGATAACTTTGCGCTGATATATACAAACTTTCCCAAATCTCTTGATTACGGCTGATTTTTGTACCGACTGTATTTCCTGCTGTTTTCTCCGACACCAAGTATTTGCGGAAGTAGTTATTCCACAAGTGTTGCAGGAAATCTTCAGCAAATTCGTTAAACGGCAGAATCCATTTATAGTCTTTGTCCAAAAATACCCGATATGACGCGATTATCGGTAGTGCCAGGTCAGTTGGCGCACCAAACCCGAATGAATACTTGCTGTCAGGCAACAATGTAGTTTTACGTATATCAATTGATGCTAAATCGTTGCTACCCTTCCTTCTGGGGCTGCTGATATGGTCTTGAATGATTTCGTAGAGTCTTTGTTCTATCCACAAAGCATGAGTCAAAAGAGGCAAAAGTGCAGTTAATCTTTCCCTTTCTGCATCTGTGATGTTACTTGGAAGGCTCATCCCTGCTGGGTGTTTGGTTCGTTTATTGCCATCGGGGTTGTATTTATTTCTGTCAAGGCAGTAAAGGAGCTTCAGCAAGTGGGTGACATTACACTGGGCATTTCTGGGAGCGCCGCTTTGGTTTTGGTAATAAGCGATGCGGAATTTCCTATCTTCCTTCTGTTCTAACTGAGCTAAGTACTGCTTGATGAATTTGTAATCACCTCTGGCGTTGACTTTCGAGCGAGAATCTACTGGTGTTGTCGTGTTGGAGGCCAGGGCTATATCTTTGGCTGATTCTTCAGTCAGCCCGATGTGAATCGTAACTTTTACCCTGGCTTCGGTTAGGTCATATTTGTAATTTTTCGCTTGCTCAAAAGCTAAAACTGTATGCCCTCCATTGATAATCCCATCACTACCCCCCTCGTTAGCTTCTAAGACTTCTAGCTCTAGTTCAGTTTTGTTCTTGACAGGTTTAGCAATATTCGCTGACAGAACGATTCCACTGTGGCGAGAGAAGAATTTTTCGGGTTCGGTTGTCAGTGAATCGAACATTTGTCTGTAGGTCGCGCTTTTACGGTTCGGTTCGCGGATGTTCGGTTCTAGGGGGAGGTCTGTGGGGAACGAGTCTACATGAGCAGTGGCGATGATGCAATTGGGGTTGGCTTGAAAATAGTTATCTATCTTAATATTCCAAGTCTTGGGCATAGTTTGTTTTCGTTAAATTCGTTTTGGACTTATGGAGAAAGGAGAGGATAGGTCTATTGGGCGATGCTCAATCTCATTGCTGGGTATCGGTTGTGGGCAATTGATAAATTTGACACAATTCGGAAATAGTACTCACCGTTTCTAGCCCTGAAAGAATTGCTCTTAATTGCTCCACATCTTCAATTGTTGAAATGGATGGTAACAGGCTTAACCCAACAGTCCCAAATCTCAGTTTTAACCCTAATTCAATCCCTTCTATTAGTCCTAACCGAATCCCACTGCGTTCAAAAGAAGTAACATACTGCATACGTTGCTCTGCCTCCAATTGTTCTACTTCAAAAAGAAACTCTCCTTCTAAATCTGAGGGGAGTGTCAATACCCAGTCTACAAAAGCCAATAAGTTTAGAACATCCTCACGCTCAAAACCCTGCTGGTATAATCTCCGCACTAAACTTAGTTTCTGCTGCTTACGTTGTAACCTGTCGCTAAGAGTTTGTAATGCTGCTAAATGTGCCATCACTACAGTCGCCAAAGGGTTACGGCTGGCTTCTAATTCCGACTGACGTTGTTGATAGTCTAGCAATTTGACAATTGGAAACTGAAACTCAACTTTAGTGCCAAACAACTCGTAACCAAACCGATTTGGTCGCCAGTTTACCTGCTCATCACCTAGAATTGCCAAGGATGCCACCGATCGCTTATATCTATCGTAGATGCGGTAGTTATAGGTAAACATCCTTTCGCTAAAGTCTGACTCTGACTGGGATTGGATTTCTAAATGTATCAGTATCCAGGATTCTTCGCCACCAATGCGGTATATTTTTACCAGTTTATCTGCAAGTCTTTTCCCTAATTCGGCATCACGCACTACCTGCTCTAATTCTTTGTCCAAGAACTCAGGCTGTCGAGTCCAATCTATTTCCCTATGTGCTTGCGGAAAGAAAAACAGCATGAAGTCTTCAAAATACAGTTGTAGTATCTGTTTCCACGGCGAATCATATTCGGTTTGAGGGTTGGTATTGGTCATACTCGTTCCAGAACGAACTCACGCCCCTGATTGTATTACTACTTGTGAGCCAGTGTATGATTTGAGAATTGTGTTGAAGTTGCTTACCAATTAATCTTAATCTGGGAAGTTTTCTTAATCTCACAGATAAATCGAAGAAGAAAATATGTTTAATGTGAATTCATTGGAGTTACCTTTTACCTGTTTGAATTAGGTTGGGCGAATGAGCGCACTGCTTCACTCACCCTTGAGACAACAAATCACCCAGCTATATCCTTCCCACTTTTATAGTTCATCGCTCTGGGTTTCCTCTTGCCTATAGGGACTATTTTCGATTGCTTGGGAGGTTGAGGCGGACGGCATTTTTCACAATAGAGCGGTCGGACACCGAAGGTTTCTCTTTGGGTTGGTTGTTCACACTGTTTACATATGAAGTTGAAAACGCGAGTGTGAATTTCCCGTTTGTGCGCTCTGACGGTGTACTCTTTGACATCAATAATTTTGCTGGGCATCGGCTCTTTCTTCGGTGTTCTATTTCTAAGGATAGTTTCTAGATAGCAATATATTCATGCATCATTTGATTGAAACAGTGACAATTGCCATTTGTGAAATATTGCCTTGCTCATACTCATTCCACAACTTCAGCGTGAGTTAATTCTAATTAATTAAGATACTCTCTTATATCACTTTGTTCACAACGGAGAATTGCTAAAGCTTTATGCTCAAGCTGACGGATTCGTTCTCGGCTCAAGTTTAAGCGATCGCCAACTTGAGTTAAGCTCAGTTGATGATCATTCTCTAGCCCAAAGCGTAGAGTTAGTATTTCTCGTTGTATAGGGGGTAGGGATGCCAGCAGATTATTCAAATCAAGGCGCAACAGTTCCTTAGTGAGCCGTTCGTCTGAGGACATGCTCTCATCAGGTAGGATATCCAATAGCTCAGTGTCTTGATTGTCTCCCACACGCAAATCCAGAGAAACTGGCTGCTTCGAGACACTGAGATATTCTCGAACCTGGTTAGGCTTTAAATTTAATTCTTCAGCAATTTCGGTGACAGTAGCATGGCGACCAAGCTTTTGAAAGCTTTCTCGCTGTACTTTCTTAATTTTATTAAGTATTTCGGTTAAATGGGTTGGCAATCGAATAGTACGAGATTTTTCTGCGATTGCGCGTGTGATTTCCTGACGAATCCACCAGTAAGCATAGGTAGATAATTTATAGCCTTTGTTAGGGTCAAACTTTTCTACCCCTTTTTGCAAACCGAGTGTACCTTCCTGAATTAAATCGAGGAATTCTAAATTGTGGTTTTGGTATTTTTTGGCAACAGAAACCACCAGTCGCAGGTTAGCTGTCACCATTTTCTGTTTAGCCTTTTGCCCTTCTTGAATGACCGATTCTAGTTCAGCTTCGTTTTGCCCAAGCGAGGTAGCTAATTCCAAGTCAGTTGGTTGTCGGTTGAGTTGAAGTGCAAGAGCTTGCCGTTGCTGTTCAATTGCCATCAACTCTTGCACGAGTCTAGCCAATGTAATTTCTTGGTCAGGGGCCAGCAGAGGATAGCGACCGATTTCTTTTAGGTAGGAGCGAACTAAGTCGGGAGTTGGACTGGGCATTATGAATTAGTAAATGAGCAAAAGCATTACTTTGGCAGCTATGAAAGCAATGCATTATTTTAAAACTGAGTAATCACAGCATTTATGACGTACTCAGATGTAGCCATATCTAATACCTGCGAGAGTATTTACAACAGGACTAGAATGATTTTGAACTATACCATTTACTTTGTATTTTTTGAAAGCCTTGCTAATTTTAGCTTTATTGGTATAACTCAATAGTTGTGTTCTCCCTTTAGCAGAGCTACAATTTGCCGTATTAAGGGTAAATATTTAAAATTACAATTTACACTCGTGAGCAAAACCATTATCATTGCGTTATTTAACCAATCAGGGGGGGTTGCTAAGACTACTCTTACTCAAAATCTGGGTTATCACCTAGCTTCTAATCAAAATCATGTCCTACTTGTTGATATGGACCCACAGGCAAGTCTAACCAATTTTATGGGAGTAGACCCAGAAAGTTTAGAAAAAACACTCTACAACGCCATTATTGATGAAGAACCGCTATTTATCTATCCAGAAAGCATTCATGAGATGATGTTGGTTCCCACAAATATCACCCTTAGTGCAGCTGAACTTCTCTTACCTACTGCGGATGCAAGAGAATATCGTCTTAAAGAAGCCCTAGCACCTATTAAAGATGAATACGACTTTATCTTAATTGACTGTCCGCCATCTTTGGGTATTCTCAGTATCCTAAGCTTAACTGCGGCTACGCATCTACTTGTACCTATTCAATGCCAATTTAAATCTTTTCTTGGCACTGACCTTTTACTTGATACTGTTGGACGAGTTCGTAAAAAACTCAATAAAAATTTAGAAATTGCTGGATTTATTCCTACGATGCTTGATAGCCGTACAGCACAGGAAACTCGTACTGTTAACGCTATACAAGAGCAGCTTTCGCAAATAGCAACTATATATCCTGCTATCCCAAAATCAATTGCATTTGCCGATGCTTCTGAGCGTCGAATTCCATTGGCTGTGTATGATAAAAATCATGCAGCACTTAAAGTCATGAACAAGATTGTTAAAGATTTAGAAAAACTAAAAGTGTAACAGTGACAAAAAAAGACATCGTATATAGTGCAAAGCTTAAACATGCTAACCCTCTTGATTTAATATTTAGCGATGGTGATTCTGAACTAACTACACCTGAAAACCAAACCCAAGGTGTCAAACCAGAGCGAATTAAGTTAGACCCAACCCAACCGCGACGCTATTTTGATCCCAATAAGTTAGAGGAGCTTACGCAGTCCATAAAAATGGTAGGGATACTTGAACCATTGCTAGTCCGTCCTTTAGGTAATGGAGACTATGAACTTATTGCAGGGGAACGTCGCCTCATCGCAGCCGGGATGGCTGATTTAGAAGAAGTACCTGTTGTCATCAAGCAAATGGATGATGCTACTGTAAAGCAGGTTAGATTAATTGAAAATTTACAGCGTGAAGATTTAAATGCCTACGAAGAAACTATCGGGGTTTTAGAGTTACTTGTTTTACGCTTGAATATGTCACAGGATGAGGTCGTTAGCCTCCTCAATCGGATGGATAAAGCTAGTCGAAAAAAGGCGGATAACGTTATCCGCTCAGATGAGGTTGCAATAGTTGAGGGCGTATTTATGGCGTTTGGTAAAGTGTCCCCTGAATCATTCAGAACAAATCGCTTGCCTCTATTAAACCTGCCGAATGAAATCCAACAAGCTTTATCTGAAGGTAAAATTGAATATACAAAAGCCAGGGCGATTGCAAAACTCAAAATTGATGAAGAGCGCAAGGAATTACTTAGTCAAGCAATTGATAATAAGTTTTCATTAGCTGAAATTCAACAATTAGTACGAAATATTCTGAGTGAAGAGAAAGGTAACGATAATCCCCCACTACTTAAACATCAATATAAAGAATTAAGTAAACGACTGGCTTCATCTAAAGTTTGGGATAATCCCAAGAAAAAGAAAGCTTTGGACAAACTGCTCAATCAAATAAAAATTATTTTAGAAGAAGAAGAGGAAAGTACTGAAAATTAAATAACTGTGATTCCAAATCATCTAAAGTCACGGAAAGACAATTTTTAGCTTTTATCTATCGGACAATGTATACGTGTAAAGTATAAATCAAAGAGTTAATCATCTAAATTAATTTCTACTGCGTTGATAGAAAAGATTTCAAAAAGTCCTAGTGGGGGCTAAATGGGGGTTATATATACCCCAGGAATAATTCAGGATTTTCATCAGCAAATGACCCCTATATGGGGTATTCAAGGGTGTTGCTTAGGGTACATTTGATTGTTTGAGATTTTGTACCCCACTTAGCCCCCAAGGGGTTATGATAAGCTCTTGAGCAAGGGAACTATTGAGAGAAGAATAACTTGCTATAACTTTTTTCCCAGACCTGTGTCTCTCTGCTCCCCCTTTCCGCCAGAACAGATAAAAATCAAAGCGTATTGACTTGTCCCCTATGTCAAACATTCACACCTTACAAAAAATTTTTCCTGCGGGTTTCGATAACGGTTACGGAAGCCTAAAACTTTTAGTCGATGGCTTTGAAGTAGTTCGTGTCCCCAGCTATATAACTAATGCCGAGATGGAAGATGTTCCAGGGCGTGTAGTTTTTAACGGCAGTGCTTACACAGTTGGAGAGTCTGCTTACCGTACAGGAAATTATTTTGACCGCAACACAGACAATAATGAAAATAAAGTCAATAATGCGTTGTTGACTTTATTGGGTGCATTGGCACATCTCCCACACCGTAAGGCTTGGCACTTAAAATTAGTTGTCAGCTTACATGACGTTGCTCTCGCTGACGAATTACAAAAAGTACTCAATGGAGAATATCAGCCAATACTTGCTGGCAAACAATCAGAAGTAAAAGTAGAAGTGCTGAAAGTTGTACTATAAGGTATAGGTGCATTGTTTGGGCATCCACTACCAAAAAAATTAACCATTTTAGACTTTGGCAATGGAACAACCCTGTATTCTCGTTACAACCGGGGTCAGCGAGAAGTTCACACTGCCTACCCCATCGGTGTAGAAGTTCTCATCGATGATATCTCTCAAAAAATGAAACATCTAAATGGAGGAAAAATTGGGGATGCTTCCAAGATCCGATTTTGTCTGGAAATGGAGCATACCAAGTATAGCCGCGACATCGATATCAAATATGTTTACAGTACTTGCTTAAAAGATTGATATGAAAAATAGGTTCAAATCACAGTAGCATTCACGCAGAAAACCGGATTATAAAGATAATATATGAGCAATACAAATATGTTGGGAAGCTCAAAACCTTATTTCATTTGCAGTGCTATTACAAACGTTGCCGTTGAATGAGTTGACTAAATAATCCTGGTTGATTTGCCATTTGCTCAAAATGACCTTGTTGTACTAGTTTTCCATTTTGGAGAACATAAATTCTGTCGGCATTGCGAATTGTACTCAGGCGGTGCGCCACAACGACCCGGGTGACATTCAGCTTTTGTAAACTTTCGCTAACTATTGCTTGGGTGTGGTTATCTAAAGCGCTGGTGGCTTCATCAAAAAGCAGAATTCGTGGACGTAAAGCCAGCGCCCTGGCAATTAATAATCTCTGTCTTTGTCCTCCAGAAATATTTGTCGCGCCTTCACTGATTACTGTATGCATCCCCATTGGCATTGTGGCGATATCATCAGCTAAACCCGACATTTTTGCCGCTTCCCAAGCCTCATCCATTGAGATGACGGCATTACTAGAAATATTTTCAAAGATGGATGCAGACATCAAGCGGCTGTTTTGCAGCACTACACCTAACTGACGGCGGACTGCATTTACATCTAACCCTGCGAGTTCTTGTCCGTCATAATAAATACTCCCGGATTCTGGAGTGTCAAATCCTAACAATAGTCGAAATAGGGTGGACTTACCGCTTCCAGAAGGCCCAACAAAGGCAATAAATTCTCCTGGTTCTGCCCACAAGCTGACATCATCCAGAGTAAGTGGCCCGTCTTCTCGGTAGCGAAATATCACATTTTTAATCTCAATTCGTCCAGATAATCGACCTGGATCAGCTTTACTAGTATCAACTTCTGGGGTGGCTTGGAGGATTGGTTGGGCGCGTTCCCACAATGGTAATGCTTCCAAAATATCCACAACTGTAGTACTTAAGCTGGTTGCACCACTGATAAATGTGCCAAATGCGGCATTAAAGGCTAAGAAAGTACCCGTGGAGAAAGTTCCACCATTGGCTTGTGACTGTTGCAGTAAATGTGTGGCGAATCCAAAAATCACTGCTGGAGTTAATGCCGAGAGAAGATTGTTAATGACTACTAAGTTATCTTCAATACTTTGGGCATTCATTGTCAAGCGCAATTGGTGTTGATATTGTCTACCCCAGTAAGCAAATGCTCTAGCTTCCGCCCCAGCCATGCGGAATTTTGCGACACCGCCGATAATTTGTACCATCATCCCAAAGAGTTTGCCTTGGAGGTTTAATAAGGGACGGATTTTACGGAGGGTAAGAATACCGGAAATAATTGTCACAGCAACATTAATTAAAGCAACGAGTGTAGCAATCAGCGCTAGAGGAAAGCTGTAATAAAACAGCAGTCCTAAATTGAGCAACGAAAACACGCTAGAGAAGAAACTTTTGAGTAAGGTGTTGCTGAGTTTTTGGCGAATTTGACTGATGACAGAAACACGAGCGCTCAAATCACCAATTGAATATTGCCGGAAAAACGATGCTTTAAGTGTCAAAAGTCTGTCCCAGACTGCGGCTTGGGTGGCAGTATCAGCAAAGGTTTCCAAGCGCATGATGGCCAGCCCTTGAGTTATTTGAAATAGGGTTGCGCCCAAAGTTGTGGCGAATAATCCTAATGTCAGTTGAAATAAAAGCGATCGCTTGGCATCGGGAATTGCATTGTCAATCAGGATGGCGATCGCTTGGGGTGTAATCATCCCTAGTAATGTGGTGGCAATTCCGGCAAATAGGAGCGTGAATAGTTCTTTAGAATGTCCTTGGAGGGCGAACTGGAGTAAGTTGAGGGCTTTGAGGTTTTCTGGCAAGGGGCGATAGAAGATGTAGGCAGTTGGGGATAAAGTCGCAGCAGTTCGAGAATTGCACTGTATCCGTGTTTGTTGGATTGGATCGATAATCTCGTAACGGGTGTCAGAAATGGGGATGACTGCAACTGGACGGTTATCTTCTAATGTGTAAGCTAAGATGGGGCCGCTATCTTGACTCCACCATCGATCGCGTAAGGTGATACGGCGGATGCGGATACGCGAAGCACGGGCGATCGCTTCTAGGGGTTCGCGTACCAAGCGCAAATCTTCCCAATTAGCAGGAGGACAAATGGTAATACCCAAAACTCTGCCTACTGCACCAGCCGCAAATAGTAGCGCCTCTTCGCTGTTGAGCGGTTTTTTGATGGCAGAAACATGGTTTTTTTGGACATCGAAGATATTGGCAAAGTCATCTAAAGTATTGGCGATCGCTTGATTATTCAGTCGTTCCCGTTCTTGACAACGAACTAATTCCTGTTGTGTTGCTTGTTGTTCGAGTTGCCCAATTGCTTGTAAAACAAAGGTTTGTAGGTGGTATAAACTGTTTAGCAGAGCTAAGGCTGGGTACTGGGTACTGGGTACTGGGGACTGGGGAAGAAGTTCTTTTAAGATTTGGTTGGGGTATGAATCCCCAGTCCCCAGTTCTAGCATATCTGCACTAGAAACCGAGTCAATTTCCACAATATTGCTTGCTTGCAACCATAAACGAGTATTTAAAGGAATTCGCCCAATTTCGGAAGTGAGTTCTAAGTTATCGAACCCCAATAAATTTGCTTGTCCCTGTAAAATTTTGACCCAAATTATTGTTTCGTGTGGCGGTTGAAACACTTCATTGTCAGCTAATATCGTGCATCCTGGGGCTTTTCCTGGGGTGGGTAATTTTTGTGAGGTAATAGAAGATACTGCTGAACCGAGGTGATTTACCCAGTGTTCAATTTGAGCGATGGCTGCGCCAACGCCAAGGGCGAACGCAGTTTTTGACTCTAAAATTGCTTTGCAGAAATCCTCTTTGGTAAGTTGTAAAAGTTCAGTTTCTTCTAGGGCGACTGCCAGGATTTGATGCTGTCCACCGGATGACGTTAAGGTTGCCGAAAACATTGCCTCACCAGCTTTGACGGTAAATAAATAACGTCGTCTGCCCTTGGGGATACCATGTTGAATAGCGATCGTAAACAGCGCTAAAGACCCAGATTGCACCAGCCAAATTGTTTCGGGGTCATCGAGTAATAGGGGGTCATTACTTTTGAAAAAATATGGTTCTGGGAATAAATTTATGCTATTATCTTCAGCCAACATCCTATATCTCCTTTATTATTAGACAGCACTGAACCCCACCCCCAAAGCGAGGAGAGAGTGCAAGAATGAATTAAAAAGCTCGGTTTCTAAGACAACTGGTGATGTTAATTACTATTTCTGGCTGTGCTTAGGATATGCAGAAGCGTTGATATCCAGATCCCCGATTTCTTTTAACAAGTCGGGGTCGGGGATCTTGCAACTCAAACTATTTAGGCGCAGGACATGCAGCAGCCGTTGGGCGAGATGATGGCGTAGCTTGTGGTGCATAGGCAACAATGATAATTTTGCCTTCTGGAGTTCTGGCAAAACCTTGGGCTTCAATAATTGCAGAACTTCCATTGTTAATCACTGGAGTTATCTGTACATCTTTGGGCGTTGCTGTTTGCCCGTCCAAAGTTGCTAGGGGAATCAAATTTGGTGTACCCGTGATTGATTGCAGAGGGCTAGGTGGTAAGCTACCGTGTCCGCTGACGACAAATTCACCTAAGGGTTTCTTCGCATAACGTCCTCTAGGGCAGATTTGGCCTATTTGATTACTAGTGTCGATTCTTTCTTCTGGTAATTTAATTAGTCCTTGGGTGGGGTCAACATCAGGGGTATTAATGTCTGTAGTGCCACTTAAATCAGGACTTGCACCTGTGGCGGTGATGTCGCTTTCTGGGGTAAGGGCATTGCGAGGTTCAGTACCGAAGATACCTTGGGCAGCGATTATAACTTGACCACCGCGAAAGTCGGTAGAGTTGGCGTTGATATCGCTGTTTTCTAGGGCAATTAAGAAATCGGTGTCTATATTAATGTTGCCGCCAATTACGTCTTTGCCTGTGGCGTTGGTGGTGATGTTGCTATTGCGACGGAGGATTAAATCTTGGGAATTGAGGTTGATGGTAGCTTGTTCTCGGTTGGGGTCTTTGTTGGGACTGCGGGTGTTAGCGTTGAGAGAGGCTTTGTTATCTAGACGAATGCGATCGCTGTTAATGGTCATAATACCAGCATTACCTGTTCCGAGACTATTCACAAATACCCCAGCGCGATCGCTTATAAGTAAATTTTGGGTATCAACCTGCAAATCTCCTGCATCTCCAGTTGAATCAGGTTCCGCAGAAACAAATAAACCACTGGGAAACTTATTATTAACTGACTGACCAATCAGTTGCACACTTTCTGAAGCATTTACAGTTAAATTTCCCCCTCGACCAGAACTAAAGGTACTTGTTAAGATCTGTGCCCCATCGCGCACTAGTAAATTTTGGGTAGTAATCTTTAAATCTCCAGCATCTCCGGTTGAACCTTGTTCGGCAGAAGCAATTAAACCACCAGGAGAACCGTTAACAAATGTACCAATTAGTTCTACTTTATTTGAGGCATTGACTGTTAAATTTCCTGCCCTACCTGCTCCTAATGTACCAGTAAATACCCGTGCCCCATCTCGCACAAGTAAATCTTGGGTATTAATCGTTAAACTTCCTGCCTCTCCGGTTGAACCTTGTTGAACAGAAGCAGCCAAGCCACTAATAATACGACCATCCGCAGAGGAACCAATTAGTTCGACTTTTTTAGAGGCGTTTAGATTTAAATTACCTGCTTTACCTCTACCAGATGTTGCAGCAGTTATCTGTGCCCCATCCCGTACAAATAAATCTTGAGCCTTAATTGTCAAATCTCCTGCATCTCCAGTCGAACCTGCCAGAGCAGAAGTCGATAAAACGCTGGGAACACTACCATCTGCGGATGTGCCAATCAGTTCTACTTTTCCTGTGGCATTAACAGTCAAATTCCCTCCTTTACCCTGACCAGATGTAACTGCATTCACCTGTCCACCATCGCGCACAAGTATATTTTGGGCGTTAATCGTTAAATCTCCCGCGTTTCCTGTTAAACTTCGGTTCGCAGAGGTACTCAATGTGCTGTTAAAAAGACCATTAGCAGACACACCAATTACTTCTACACTACCGCTTACATTGACTGTTAAATTCTCTGCTTTACCTGCACCAGATGTACCACTATTAACCTGTGCCCCATCACGAATGCTGAAACTACCCGCATTAATATTCAGACTTCCAGCATCTCCAGACCCGAAAGTGGTGGTAAGAATAGAGCTATTATTATTAAATGAACCACCTACAACTTCTACCGAGTCTTTGGCATCTATGGTCAAATCTCCTCCTTTGCCTGTACCAAAAAATGTAGAAGTTATGACTATTGCACCATCATGAATACTTAAACGACCTGCACTAATGTTAAGACTTCCAGCATCTCCAGACCCAGAAGTAGTAGTAGAGATAATACTGGGAGAATTGGGTGAACGACCCACAACCTCTACAGAGTCTTTGGCATTTATAGTCAAATTTCCTGCGCGACCAAGCTTATCGCTTGTAGTGGTAATATATCCGCCATCGTTAATGCTCAATCTTTCCGTATTAATAGTTAATTGCCCACTATTTCCAGTTCCAGAAGTGCTAGTTGTTAGTCCACTCCCTCCAGTGATTGTCTCTCCAGTTTGTGGATTAAGTGGATCGATAACTGTTGCTATACCGCTCAAAGTAACGGAATCTGAAGCGTTAACTAATAAATCGCCACTATTACCACGTCCTAACGATCGCGTAAGAATACTTCCACCGTTAAAAAGCGTAAACTCGCGTGTTTGAAGTTCGATATTCCCACCATCACCTTGACCAGTGCTGGAAGATACAATGAATACAAGACCATTTAATAAAATGGAATCATCGGCAACAATCTGAATATCACCACCCCTTCCATCATCAAGATTTGAAGAACTGATTAAAGTACTATTACCATCAAGTGTATTATTACCATCAAGTGTGAGGGTTCTCGTTTTGATTTCAATATCACCGCTAGGCTGATTATTAACTCCACCAAAACCAGATGCAGCAGAAGCACTTAAAATATTACTTCCACCAGTCAGCGAAATCGCTTCTTGAGCTTTTAGGGTTATTTTTCCACCTTGCCCTTGTCCAATATTGGCAGAATTAATTCCGGATTGGTTGCTTAAATTAATGTTTCGAGTTGTGATTGTAATATCACCAGATTTACCTATCGAATTAATGATTCCACTGGTACCAATAAAACTATTGTTATCAAGGCTGACATTATCCTTGGCATTTAAAATGATATTTCCCCGACTTCTCGAACCATCACTATTGATTAAACTTTGGTTTTTAAGGCTAATCGATTGAGCATTAATTGCAATATTTCCGGTATTGCCCAAAGAGTTTTCCAAACCCTGACTTTTAATACTACTAAGATTATCCAGAAGGGTGAACGAAAAAAGGTGTGGCAGAGGAGTTAGCGGATGATCTACGCTAACATA
>NZ_JABXKK010000040.1:0-116594 GCF_017115045.1 Nostoc sp. NMS8
GCTTAAGTCTACTGAAGTAGACTGGAGATTTTTGGCGATATTTAGTCATCTTCAGATGACTTTAGCTATGAGACGAGAATTTCAATTCCCGGCGGACGAGCGGTTTCACGTTAAGTTGACACCTATGTTCTCCCCCTTGCCCCCTGCTCCCCTGCCTCTTCCCCACTCCCCATTCCCCGCCCTCATAAATTAGCAGTAAGCTATTTGAGGGCGTTTTTCATAATCTACATAATGGCAACTATTAACGACAACTACCTGAAGCTGAAAGCGGGTTATCTGTTTCCAGAAATTGCTCGGCGGGTGAATGTCTTTGCAGAAGCAAACAGTAATGCTAAAATTATCCGGCTGGGCATTGGCGATGTTACCGAACCTCTGCCGGAGGCTTGCCGCACAGCGATGATTAAAGCTGTGGAAGAAATGGGCGATCGCAATACCTTCAAAGGCTACGGCCCGGAGCAAGGCTACGCATGGTTGCGGGAGAAAATTGCTACTCATGATTTCCAAGCACGAGGAGCCGATATAGATGCTTCAGAAATCTTTATCTCCGATGGTTCTAAGTGCGACACAGGCAATATTCTAGAAATCTTTGGTCATGACAATATAATTGCCGTTACTGACCCCGTTTACCCTGTGTATGTAGATACTAACGTTATGGTGGGAAATACTGGAGATGCCAACGATAAAGGCGAATTTGAGGGTTTAGTTTATCTACCAATTACAGCTGATAACAACTTTACCGCCGAGATTCCCGCAAAGAAAGTCGATTTAATTTATCTCTGCTTTCCCAATAACCCCACTGGCGCAACTGCTACCAAAGAGTATCTCAAAGCATGGGTAGACTATGCCAAAGCTAATAACTCGATTATTTTCTTTGATGCAGCCTACGAAGCTTATATTACCGCTCCGTCAATTCCGCACTCAATTTATGAAATTGAAGGTGCAAGAGAAGTTGCGATCGAATTTCGGTCTTTCTCTAAGAACGCAGGTTTTACAGGAACTCGTTGCGCGTTAACTGTTGTACCGAAGACACTCACAGCAAAAGCCGCCGATGGTTCCGATGTCGAATTGTGGAAACTCTGGAATCGTCGCCAGTCTACCAAATTTAACGGTGTTTCTTACATCATCCAACGAGGAGCCGAAGCGGTTTACTCCGAAGAAGGACAAGCGCAAATCAAAGGATTGGTGAGTTTCTATCTAGAAAACGCCAAAATTATCCGCGAGAAACTCACAGCCGCCGGATTATCAGTTTATGGAGGTGTGAACGCACCTTACGTTTGGGTAAAAACACCTAATGGTTTATCCAGTTGGGAATTTTTTGATAAGTTGCTGCAAACCGTGAACGTTGTGGGGACACCAGGTTCTGGCTTTGGTGCTGCGGGTGAAGGTTACTTCCGCATTTCGGCGTTTAACAGTCGGGAGAATGTCGAAGAGGCGATGAAGCGGATTACCGAGAAGTTTAAAGTGTAGAGCGATCGCTTTTGTTAAACTCAATCTATTAGTCTAAAGGTTACGGTGGGCTGTATTATCCACCGCAACCTCATAGATTTTGAATTTTGAATTGGAGCGTTCGCCTTTGGCGTCTCGTAGAGAAGCGACGTGACTGCTGCTGTAGAACGTAGTTGGCAAGTAGGAAGTTTTCAAGCTTTAGAAGAATTAGAAGCGTTGATTTAGTGGCTATTCTATTAGCCACTAGATTGAATGGCACTAAAAAAAGCTCTAAGCTATGCTCCATAGAGATTACATGCATTAATGCCATTCTTTCACGATGGCTACTTGTAGCGATATATCACACTCATCACTCATTACTCATCACTCATTAATGTGGCGGATTACTTCGGCAACCGACCAAGCTTGAGCGATCGCTCCTCTGGGTGTGTGAGGTGAATCGCCATCAAAAATCTCCGAAATAGAACCAAGACAAGCGTCAAATCGAAAGTGATCTAGCAGGGGTTGCCAATCAAAAGGCAGCGATTGCTGGGGATAAAAACGTTGCCAAGCCCGAATATATGGCCCAATTAGCCAAGTCCAAACAGTACCTTGATGATAAGCGCGATCGCGTTGCTCTTGGTTGCCCTCATATCTCCCTTTATATTCAGGATCTCCTGGATCGAGACTGCGAAGACCATAGGGAGTAAGCAAGCTGGTAGTTGCCAAATCTAATATCTGACACCCTTGCTGTTCAGAAAACCCGCAATGGTGCAGCGACAACGCCAAAACAGCATTAGGACGAATTTGAAAATTCCGGCGATCGTCCGGCTCAATAGTATCGTACAAATAACCTAGCTGAGAATTCCAAAACTTTTGCAGCGAGGTTTTTACAAGTTGTGCTTGTTGAGCATAACGCTGTGATTGCTTCGTGAGACGCGGCGAACCATACTCAAGCTGGCTCAAGCGCTCTGCCCACTGACTCAGCCAGCATAAAGCAGAATACCACAAGGCATTGATTTCCACTGGCTTCCCGTGACGGGGAGTAACGGGAAGCGATCCAATTACCACATCCATCCAAGTGAGGGCTACACCACGAGTATCCCAACTAACTAGTCCATCAGTAGCATGGACTTGGATATTGAAATGTGTACCACCGACAAATGCTTTGTAGATTTGCTGTACTATCGGAAATTGCTCTGCCAAAAAATCCCAGTCTTGGGTAGCTTCTAAATAAAGTCCTAAAGTTTCAATCCACCATAACGCTGCATCAATACTGTTATAAATAGGTTCACCATTAATATCAGGAAATGCATTAGGAATCAAACCGTGGCGACAATAATGCCCAAAAGTTCGCAATACTCCTTTTGCCAGATCAAAGCGTTGTGGAACTAGTGCCAACCCCGGTAAGGCGATTAATGTGTCGCGTCCCCAGTCATTAAACCAGTGATAACCAGCAATCACCGTAGGGCCTGAAATTGAGGCTCGATAGACGATAAATTGATCGCTTGCTTTGAGTAATTGTTGACTGAGTGAGAATTGGGCATGGGGCATTGGGCATGGGGCATTGGGCATTGGACATTCATAATTATTTCCCTGCTCCTCTGCTCCCCTGCTCCCCTGCTCCTCTGCCCCTCTGCTCCCCTGCTCCCCTGCCCCTCTACGTCCCCCACTCCACCCAAAAATCTTTGAGAGCCTTTCTTGCTCTGCCTCCACGGCTTCTGCAAAGGTTTCGGGGGTGAGAATACCTGATACTGAGTCGGGAAAACCTACTCGTGCTTCTAGAGTTACTGTATCTCCTGGTTGCAGTGTGACTATCAAGTAACCAGGACTGTACAAGTCTTCCTTGTCCCCTAATCCCCGTTTCGTCTCCTCAGATAATCCATAATCCCAATACCAAACTGCATCTGGTTGATAATTCCCTTGTGTCCAGCGCAAGTGCCAAGGTATACCGAAATGTCCAGAATCGATTGCTTGTAGACAGACTTGTTGTTGCCCTAGTAATTGTGAGAACTTTAATTCTTGACTAGCAGTTTGCTGGTGGTGAAAGTCACGTTCTGCTATCAACAGTCGCAACCGTAAAATCGCTGTATGACTTCCCTCGTAGCGATACTGAATTAAAATTCGATGGCAAAATTGGGCAGGGGAATTGGGAATTGGGCATTGGGCATTGAGAAGAGGCAGAGGGGCAGGGTGCGGGGGGCAGAGGAGAGGAATTTTCCCCCTGCTCCCTGCGCCCTGCTCCCCTGCTTCTTCCCCAGCCCCCACCAACCCATAAGGCATTACCAACTCTCTGGTTAACTGCCAGTTATCTTGACCCCAAGTCCATTTTGGAACTGGGTTAATATCAAAATTGCGTAGCAGTTCATAGCCTGTCCGCTCAATCTGATTTTTACCCCAAAAATTTGTCCCTAGTGACACAACGCTTCCTAATACTTCCAAACTAGCTTCTAGGTGCGAAAACAGCAGAGTCCTCCCAGAAGGCGGGTTTGTCGCGGCAAACAGCCAACCATGATAAGTACGCGTGCGGACACCAGAAACAGTACCACTGGCAAAACTTCCTAAGCCATTGGTAAGCAACCATTCTCTTGTATCTAAATCAGGCATTTGCTACTCAAAATCGTTATGAGTATGATATAGTCGTAACAGATCGTAATTAAACTGTGAGAGCGTGAATGGGTGAGTTTTACTTGACCCGAATTTCAACGCTACTAAACCGATAAAGGAGAATTAGGTTAATGTCCCTTACTTACGGAACCGAAGGAAGCCTCCGCGTAGGTCAACAAGCTCCCGATTTCGCAGCAACCGCTGTGGTAGATCAGGAATTTAAGACAATCAAACTTTCCGATTATCGCGGTAAGTATGTCGTCCTGTTTTTCTACCCACTAGACTTTACCTTTGTTTGTCCTACTGAAATTACAGCATTTAGCGATCGCTACGAAGAATTCAAGAAAATCAATACTGAAGTCCTTGGGGCTTCCGTTGACAGTGAATTCTCTCACCTCGCTTGGATTCAAACAGATCGTAAATCTGGTGGCGTTGGCGACTTGAATTATCCTCTAGTCTCCGACATCAAGAAAGAAATTAGCGCCGCTTACAACGTTCTTGACCCAGCAGCAGGCATTGCCTTGCGTGGTCTATTCATCATCGATAAAGATGGTATCATACAGCACGCCACCATTAACAATCTAGCTTTTGGTCGTAGCGTTGATGAAACCCTACGAACATTACAAGCAATTCAGCATGTTCAGTCTCACCCCGATGAAGTTTGCCCAGCTGGTTGGCAACCTGGTGATAAGACAATGAATCCCGATCCAGTGAAGTCTAAAGTCTACTTCTCTGCTGTCTAAATTTAGCTAGCAAACTCTAATCCATATTGTTGGAGTTGAGAATAAAATCAACGAAAACCATAGATAAACAGAGATATACATTCAACAATGTCAACCTCCGTATATATCTATGGTTTTTTCATTAAATGGTATTCAAGCAATATTGATGTAATAAATAATACATCTTACGCTAATTATTACTGATAAAATGCTCAAAAGCGTATCCAATAACTCTTTAACAATCAAAAATCTAAAATCTAAAATTTTATTATGCTTACTTCAACTGATTTTCGGGGCTTATTAAATGAGCGTTTCTTCCGTAATTTTTTACCAGTTCCAGCTAGCAATAAACTCAGATTGGGAGTGGGAACACCAGATTTTCAACTGCCAGATATTACTAACGGAAGATTAGTAAAATTGTCTGATTATAAAGGTAAGCAACCTGTGTTAATTGCCTTGACTCGCATCTTTACCGAAAAGCAATATTGTCCCTTTTGTTTTCCTCACATCAAAGAGTTAAATGAGAACTATGAACAATTTAAAAAACTTGGGATAGAAGTTTTAATTATTACTAGTACCGATGAACGGCAGAGTCAAATAGTTGTGAGAGATTTAGGCTTGCAAATGCCATTACTGAGCGATCCTAGTTGTAGAGTATTTCGTACCTATCAAGTAGGACAAGCACTGGGAGCGCCTTTACCAGCCCAGTTTGTATTAGATAAAGAAGGGAAACTCCGTTACTGGCATTTATTTTCTTTTCTGGATTACAATGCTAATGTTGAGACATTGTTAGGACAATTCAATTGAGTAAGCTAATCGGTATTCAAATTGCATAATTACGGCGCTCATGTTGTCTACCCTACAAGATATTGAGAAAGATTTGATATGTAAATTAGATGTACTTTAGCTTATAAGGTGTAAAATTGGCATTGTCCGCCTTACTTATAAAACTGTGAGGTTTTCTCATGCTGACACTTCATCACGCGTTCATTTCTCCCAACTCACGCCGCGTCTGGATTACTCTGCTGGAAAAAGGACTTGAGTTTGAATTGGTAGAGATACAACTGGATGGAGAGCAGTTTAAATCGGAGTTTTTGACAATTAACCCTTTCCATCATATTCCAGTGTTGGTGGATGACGGCTTTAATGTAGTGGAATCCTTAGCAATTCTGGACTATTTAGAGGCAAAATACCCTACACCTGCGATGTTGCCTAAAGATGCCAAGGATTTAGCGATCGCACGTATGGTACAACTGATAACTGTGAATGAACTTTTGCCAGCAACCACCACATTTCTACCTCAGTATCTAGGCTTGCCTGGAGGAGATGCAGAAAAAATCGAGAAGGCACTGCATAAAATTGCCACAGTGCTGAAGTTTTTTGAAAATTTATTAGACGATCGGCCTTACTTTGCTAGTCACAACCTCACTCTTGCTGAAGTTGTGGCTGGAACTGTAGTAAATGTGCTGCCAAGTGTAGGCATTTCCTTAAGTGAATATCCAAAATTAAATGCTTGGTGCGATCGCTTAGTGGCACGTCCATCGTGGCAAGCTACCGAGGCTACACCGGAGGCAATAGAAGCCTTGAAGTCCATTATGGTAGCGAGAATGGCACAGTAAATTCATACCTAATGAATTTAGAGACGCGAAGTTACACATTTATGCAGCTACGCTAACGCGTCTCTACAATCCAAAATATTCACAGCCTGACTTGGTTCAAATGACTACGGGGATTATAAGTACGTATAGCGCGGATTTTTTCATAATATTCCCGTTCTTGTGGATTGAGTTCTTTTGGTGGCACGATCGCTACTTTCACCAACTGATCGCCGCGTCCACCCTTAGCTAGAGGCCAACCTTTGCCACGTAAACGCAGAGATTGACCAGAACGCACTCCTGCTGGTAGCTTGACATTAACTGAACCATCGGGAGTGGGTACATCAATAGACGCTCCCAAAGTAGCTTCATCTGGTGTGATTGCGACTTCGCATACCAAGTTCTCACCTTCCATTTGGAAAAACGAGTGCGGCTGAAGTTCGACTTTTAAGTATAAATCCCCACGTTGCTTAGTCATGGGGTTGATTTGACCTTTGCCCCGCACGCGCAGGCGAGTACCAGTTTTAGCCCCAGATGGGATGCGGACATCTATTGTTTCGTTACCTAAACTAAAGCGTTTTTGTACACCATTAAATGCTTCAGCCAGAGTTAGAGCGATTGCAGCTTCACTATCTTGGCTAGTACCCGCACCTGCATCTTGAAACCCAAAATCGTTAAAGCCGCCAAAACCACTTGGCGCGCCTGTAGGAGTGCGGTAAGAGTAACTTTGTTGCCCACCGCGAGGCGTAGCACCACCAAAACGTCCTAGCAACTCATTAATGAACTCATCAAAATTTCCGTATTGGCTGAAGTCAAAGTTACCCATATCGGCACCAACACCCCCAGATGGGAAACCTTCACCAGCTTGTTTCCAATATTGACCGAATTGGTCGTATTTTTTGCGTTTATCTGGGTCTGACACAACCTCGTAGGCTTCACTAACTTCCTTGAAGCGTGCTTCTGCCTGTTTGTTGTTTGGGTTGACATCAGGATGATATTTGCGGGCTAATTTACGAAAGGCTTGTTTAATTTCCTCTGGAGTGGCAGTCTTACTGACTCCCAAAATAGCGTAATAGTCCTTGAAGTCAGTTGCAGCCATCTACCAGCCTCCTATAGAAATTCCCGTTATGTTTTTTTTTAAGATGAGAGATATTTAATTTGCCTGGTATAGTGCCAAGCAAAAATAATCTGATTTTAAGTTAACAAAAAATATATAAAATCAAGTGTGGTTCTCGCTCATCAAGCGATCGCAATTTCCGTACTCCGATTTTTCTGATCGGCGGATCAGGTTGTCTAGTCCTTCTTCCAGGCTTGGGGGAGCATCCCGGAGTTGACGGTGCATCCGCAAAATAACTTCTTCAGGAACCTGGCGCGATCGCCTTTTATTCCGTGCCAAACAGAGCCAAACTGGTGTATCCACCCAAATTCCCGTAATGTGGGTAAAGCCAAAGTCACGGGCTAAAGCAATGACTTCACGACGATGATGGCGCTGGGCATTAGTGGCATCGAAAATAGCTGTATTTTCGGTAGAAATAGCTTGCTGAAATTGCCGCTGAATTTCGCCCCAAATCAGCAGCCACGGCCCCTGAACAGCTTGGGAACCGAACAATTGCCCCCGGATGTCATCTGTAGAAATCAGCGGCATTTGGGGGCATTCTGCCAGTAATTGTTTTGCCAAAGTTGACTTACCGCTACCTGGAAGACCAATCAGCAAAAAAAGTGAGGAGTGAGAAGTTAAGAGTGAAGAGTGATTGGAAGTTTTATTCATAACTCATAACTCCTAACTCATAACTCCTAACTCTTAAATGATTGTTCCATCAGGAATTACAGCATTTTTCAACACGACAACGATGCCACTGCGGATGTAGAAACCTTGATTTTCCCGTTCAGCTTCTTGCACGTTATCTTTATTGATAATCTTGACATCGTGCCCGATACTGGCGTTTTTATCGATGATGGCACCGCGAATAATCGAGTCAGTACCAATACCTACAGGAATGTCACCTTTTTCTACATTGCATTGGCGTTCCACAGAAGGTTGATAAAAATCTGCACCCATGAGCAAAGATTCTTCGATGACACAGCCAGATTCAATCCGCGATCGCACTCCTAATACTGAATGTTGAATGCGGCAATTTTTCAGAATACAACCTTCGCCGATAATTGATTCTGTGATGTGGCAATCTAAAAGTTTAGTTGGAGGTAAGTAACGAGCGCGGGTATAAATTGGTGCTTTTTCATCGTAGAAACTAAAAGGTGGCTGGGGCTGCTGAGTCAGGGCTAAATTGGCATGATAAAATGCCTCAATTGTTCCAATATCTTCCCAGTAGTCATCAAAAAGGTAAGCTTGAACGTTGTAATCTTTAGAGGCATCAGGAATAATTTCTTTGCCGAAATCAGTCCTTTCTACACCTTCTCTTAACAACTTGAACAAAACCTCTTTTTTAAAGACATAAATCCCCATTGAGGCGATGTAAGGCTGTTGCTGGGCTTGTTCTTTTGATAATCCCAGTACGCTTGTATCAACTTGCATTTGGAGTAACGCTTCACCTTTGGGTTTTTCGCTAAAATCGATTACTCTACCAGAGTCGTCAATTTTCATCAAGCCAAAATCTGAGGCGCGGCGCTCATCGATGGGGATGACTGAGAGAGTAATATCAGCCCCCGTTTCCCTATGGCGTTGGATAAACTGGCGATAATCCATGCGGTAGAGGTGATCGCCTGAGAGAATAAGATATTCTTCTACATCCCATTCTTCCATTAACCATAGATACTGACGTACAGCATCGGCTGTACCTTGGAACCAGTTGGGGTTTTCTGGTGTTTGTTGTGCCGCTAGCACTTCTACAAAGCCTTCATTGAAGCCAGTAAAGTTGTAGGTACGGGCGATATGACGATTCAGGGAAGCTGAGTTGAATTGTGTCAGGACGTAGATTTTGAATATTTCGGAATTTATGCAGTTACTAACAGGGATATCGATTAGGCGGTACTTCCCCGCTACTGGTACTGCTGGTTTCGCGCGGAGTTTGGTTAGGGGGTAAAGCCGAGTACCAGCGCCACCACCAAGAATGATTGATAATACTTTTTTCACAAAATGTCTCCCGACTGCCTTTCAACTCTCATATTCAGTTTAGGACTGTCTGCCACCACAGGTAAGGGGGATCGTCTGATTCTTTGGGATGAATTTTAGAGAATCCTACTGGTGATGGATAGTGGGGCTGATGATTAAACAATCAAAAATTTATGTTACTTACATTAGTAATGAGTATGATAAAATACAAGTAATTCCAAACTACGTACTTCATGAATCTCATCTGAATTTTAACAACACGTAATTTTGGGTAGTGCCACCTACTACACTTAGAGTTATCCAAAAAAACACGACTGTATAAATTCAAGGATAGTGACTTAATTTTGCAGCTATTAATTATGTCATACTATGAATCTTAATAAAAATTCAACGTATATCCAAATCAGGAGAAAAGCATTATGAGCGATCTACACCAGGAGCCTTTAATCCCTAAAACTACTATTGAAGGAAATCAATTTAATATTTCTGAAAATACAAATTTTTTCTCACATTTAAAATCTCGTAACCGCCCCTGTACCCCTTGTAAAGTTGAGCGTAATGGGAAAATATTTGTTGAACTGCATTATGTAGAAAATGGCTCCTGCACTGATGAGCGTTGCCCTCCTGATACTACACCAACTCCGAATATACCCCCTGCTGAAATTTTATAAACTAGAAATAATTTCACTTACTGCTTTTGTCACGGTTGCAGTGTTTGATTTTTCAGCAAAAGCATTTAGATTATTAATAATGTCACTTTTAATTTTTTTATTTGAATCTATGTAGCGACTAACATGTTGATATGTTTTTTTGGCTTTCTCCACTTTCCCTGCCTTGAGTTCAGCTAAACCCAAAAAATGACAGTACTCAACATTTTCAGGTTCTCTATGACATATAGTTTCTAGATCACTGATAGCATCTTCAATTTTACCTTTATTTAAAAATACAATCGCTCTGTGGTAACGAGCTAATATAGTAGCCTCTGATTTAATACCAGAATTGATTATTTTTTCATAAGATTTTATGGCTTCATCTGTTTCGCCAAGTTTCTCGTGAAGTAATCCTTTATTTAAAAGAGTCTGATATGGTTTAAGACTATACTCAGATCCTTTTCTATAAGCACTTAAAGCTTTTACACAAGCTTCTACAGTATTTTTACAGTCGGAGTCAATACTAATTTCATACATAGAACCTAAAAAAAAGTAAGCCTCTGCTAACTTTTCTGCATTAGCTTTATTTTGCCCAAGCTTTCTGGATTCTGCAATTTCCAAAGCATCTGCTAGAACTTCTCGTGCTTTAGGTATTTGCTGATTTAAATAATAACTCATACTTATATTAAAAGAAGTCATTAAACTTATCAAATCGGGAATATATTGTGCTTGTATATGTTCTTCTGAAACGTTATTTGAAGATACTGATAGTGAACTAAGGAATCCAATCTCTTCTTTTATTCCCTTTAAATAAATTTGCAGCGATTCGCTATCTCTAAGTCCCCAAACGACGAGAGTTGCTTTTTGCTCTTCTCCTAGCCTTTGGGCTTCTTGGTTTGTGGAAACTATTTCATCAGCATAACAGACTTCAATTTTATCTAGCTTTTGTATATCTTGTTGAATTCTGGTTAATAATCGCTTTTCTGTAAGTAAAATATTTGTTTTATTACCATTATTGAAATTAGCAATGACAATTTTTTTGACTGTTTCCTGATGTTGAGACATATTTTTACAGATATCTATTGCTGACAATGTTGAATTTTTATATGTAATTATAAATATTACTCCCAAAGAAAGAAGTAAAGCAATACTAACCAATAACCAATAACGGTTACGCCAATATCGAAAGCGTTTATCCGGGGTCAGAATTAGTGGTGGAATAGTCCATTGAGCTAGTGCAGTCCAAGCGGTTGCTATTAATTTTGTTGGGATCATAAAAGCAACCTTGGCTTCTGGACGCTTTTGATCAGCTGCTACAGCCATCCCGACTACGCCATTTAGTTGTTCATCCCAAATAGGTGCGCCACTGAAGCCAGGTTCTAATCGAACTCCTGTTTCTTTAATATCTTCTATCTGTATCCAGCCAGTTCCTTGGCGTCCTCGTAGTACACCAGTGGCTTCTAAGCCGTCATCATGTCCAGCAGGAAATCCAAAAGTCCTAAAGGAATGACCCCGTAAATCTTCTTCTATTATTAAATCTACGGGTTGCGCGGCTTCTGGAACATTACCATTTAATTCCAATCCAGCAATGTCTTCTTTACCCTTGACTGAGGTAGAACCTTTCGGCGGAACTGGCCGCCAAAAAACTACTTTTCCAGTTAAACTTTCTTCTGAGGCGATGAGAGGAAAGTCTAGATACACAACTTCAGTAGGTCTTTTTTGAGTGTCTCTGGAAATTCCTAGTGCATCAGCAACCACATGGGCACAAGTTATGACATGCTTTGGAGATACTAGAAAGCCAGCACCGACAACTACTCCGTTAGATCTGCAAATTCGGACAATTGCTGTTTCAAGTCCTGTTGGCATCTATACTGACTTTTGTTTCCACTTAAGGGTGATTTCGTAGTTTCCTTCAATACTAGCACTGGCAATAATCGCCCCAGCTTCAGCGCTCATTTTGATACCAAACTTTACTTCTACTTCATCGGCTGGCTGATTTAAAGTACGAAGTTTATTAACGATAGTATTGGCTATGGGTTTGATTCCTTCCAAAGCTGTCTCAAAGGTTTGTTCTGCCTTCTGCAAAAGATCCTCTTGGCGGCCAATTCGTCCTATGCTATCTTCCAACTCTGGTTTATCTACTTCTACTAAGATGTAGCTACCGTCTTCTAACGGAAATTGAATTAGACGTTTCACAGATAAAACCTCTGATGTTGATTGTTAAACTACTGAGTGCTGAACTTTGGTATTTCCTAGTCGAGGGCCTTCAGATCCCCGACTTCTTGAAGAAGTCGGGGATCTGTAACCTGTCATAATCTGTGTGACAGACTACTATTACAGCACAGCGCAAATAAACCACCAATTCCAAATCAATGAAACGCTTGCGGTATAATAATTACACCTACCAATAGTGCGAGGAAAACTACTACTGCTAAGTGTAAGTCTTTTTTATTACCTAGAAATATCTCATATAATAAAACGCTAATAGCCGCCTTGTATCAAGACGATTATATAGAAAATGTTAAAAAATATTAATATGGATTCTTCGGCTTTGGAGAACAGAGATTATTGGTTGAGAAATGCGATCGCTCTTATTTACGCATTAAACGCCCAACTTGCCTATATTGATTCTCTTATTAACCAAACGCAATTGGTGCGATCGCTTCAAAAACTTCACCCAAGGTTGCTCTGATAACTGGGAAATGGCATTGGCTGACAGTGTTGCCGTGAAAATATCTTTGCCACTGCTAACATCACTGACACCTAAACTTTCTAAAACAGCAGTTGCAGCCGAGTCTAAAACTAGTTCAGTATGGATGAAAACTGCCAAATTAGTTTCTTCTGAATCTTGAATGTCATTCAGGGCTGTAGCAAGAGCGGCATCTAGTTTCTGATAATTCATCAGCAACTCCTTAGTAACTTAGGGTAGATAATTTTTGCCTACCCTAACTTATCAAATTTATCGGTTATTATTGCCTACCTTTGTACAGAAATAATATCCACTTTTCTCAATCTAATTACAGATTAGCTGCATTAATCACTCCATAACCCCATTTTTCATCAAATGTGCCTGCATCTTTTTCGGGAATTGCACTATTTTTACGTAGGTAGTCTTTCACAGCAGCCGGATCGAGTTCAGGATTTCGCTGCAACAGCAGCGCCACTAACCCACTAACGAAGGGTGTCGCCATACTTGTACCAGCCTGCACCACAAACTTAGAATTAATCATCGATGAGCGGTCAAAGCTGGCATCGGCGGAAAGGGTGGAAATAATCATTGCTCCGGGTGCTGCTACATCAGGCTTCTGTCCATCATTGCGTAGAGGCCCTTCACTACTGAATTCCGAAATAGTATTCAGTTCTAAGCCCATTTCTCGCACTTGGTTATCAATATCTGTGTACTTGGTTTTAGTAGTATAGGCGGCAACTGTAATTGCACTGCTAGCTGCTCCAGGTGAACCAATTTTTAACGCATCCTTTACACTTTTACCTGTAAAAAACACTGACGAAGTGTCATCTAATGTCCACACATCTAAACGTGTGTCAGTTGAAGAAGTGTTGCGGACTCGCAACTGCCAAACACCTCCCATTACTGGCGAGGGGTCAATACCACGTATTTGCACAAAGAAATTATGGTCGCCGTTGGCTTTATCTGGTGCTGGTGTCGCTAATTGTACCCGTGCATCTGGTAACTGGTAATCTTGGGCGGCATTACCATCAGTAATTATTTTTTGGAAGGGCGTGACAAAACCGTTAGGACTCCGCACAGACACTTCCAATTCGCTGTCTTTGGAATACCAGGCGTTTAACCAAACTATGCCTACTTGATTTAAAGGAACTTTAAAGCGCATACCACGAGTGCCTCCACTGGGTATGATCGCTTGTCCATGAATGTTATCATTTCCTTCGTTACCCGCAGCACAGCAAACAATTCTTCCGGGGCCAGTTTTGGCATCAATTACCTTTGATAAGGAGTCGCTACCATCATGGGCATCAGCGTGTCCACCCAAGCTGAGATTTACCACTGCTGGGCGTCCCAACTCTCTGGCAACTCGGAAAATGTAACGCACACCATCAGCAATGTGGGCATCCTGTAAATCGGATCTGACGATAACTAATTCCGCTTCTGGTGCGACACCGCTATAGTTAGTATCAGCACCGGCGGCAATGCCAGCAACATGAGTACCATGTCCGGCAGTATCCTGAGAAATTGTTAGTTGCGCTCCCGTCAATTCAGCGCCATAGCCGCCCTCTGTGACTCCTGGCCCTGGCAGTGTTTGATCCCAAATGTGTAAAATTCTTCCAGCAAAGGCGGGGTGTTTCGGATCGATACCACTGTCTATAATGCCGATGATTACTCCTTTACCAGTCAGTCCGGTTCGGTTTTTGAACTCTGGTAGTTTGACTGTTTCCAGGGCAGTGTCCATCCTCAAATGAAGTTTGCGTGATGGCTTAATCCGCTGAATCACATCTTCTTCAGATAAGGCATCTAAACTCTCTATCGGTAAGAAAGCCGTCCGCACACTCCCAGAGTTTTGATTGACTTCAATATTATATTGTGATAAGTAACTTAAGTCGGCATCAGGGTCGCAATAAATAAAAACAACGCTTTTAGTAGGTTTTACTGGGCTTTTGTGGGCAATGATGCCAAGGGATTTTTTGTGTGTAACTAAAGCTTTATCTCCTTCATTTTGATAGTCTTGAAATGCTAACAGTAGTCCGGGAGAAAGTTTTTCGTGTCTCATTTTTACCTCAAGTTAAATTATTCGCTGTCAACGAAGTAGTGATTTTAGCAAGATAAGTCGCTCTAGCATTAATGCGGACTATGTATTTTTTTAGCCTTGATTATTTGATGCGACTATAGTTATCTATTTTTTTTCAGAGATAACATCAAATAAGCTTAGGATAGAGGAATTTATTCCTAAGACAATTGCTAATTTATAACTCATATTCCTAAATGAAGTCTCCCTCATAGTAATTTTCTCTGGTTCATGAAACATCTTTGAGCAACCGCATCTAAAAATTACCCAACTCTGGGGTAACAGGTAATTTTTATCAAGCTATTAAACTAATCCATCGTCTGACTAAATAATTACGGACAAAGTGAATAAAATAAAATTAAGAATAATTAAGTAATAAATAAAAAAGATAATTTTTTTGAATAAGAATTCAGGGGTCAGAATGTAATCAGTGGCGAGTCTGTTTTGTGGAACTATTAAAAACTGAAACAAATTACTGATAATATTTGTGTATAAAACAGCAATATAAAGTCTAAATCGCTAATGAATACTGACAAATTACAGATTCTCTATCATAAGTAAGAGACATAAAGAAGCTAATATTTGCAACGATCGCTTCTGAATGTACAAAGAGTTTTTCATGCAAATTCAAACACCAGACTGGGTAAAACACGCTGTTTTCTACCAAATCTTCCCAGATCGCTTTGCCAAAAGCAAACAGCCGCGCAAACGGTTGTTACACGAAGCCCGTTGGGAAGACTGGGACGCTATACCAACCCTTCAAGGTTATAAAGGTGGTGATTTATGGGGCATCTTGGAGGAATTAGACTACATCCAGGATTTGGGAATTAACGCAATTTACTTCACACCTATTTTTCAATCCGCCAGCAATCATCGCTATCATACCCACGATTATTACCAAGTTGACCCGATGTTAGGAGGCAACGAGGCTTTTAAGGAATTGCTTGATGCAGCCCATCAACGGAATATCAAAGTTGTTCTGGATGGGGTGTTTAACCATTCCAGCCGTGGCTTTTTCTTTTTCCACGACGTTTTAGAAAATGGCCCCCATTCGCCTTGGGTAAATTGGTTCAAAATTGAAGGCTGGCCTCTAGCACCCTACACTGGTGATTTGCCTGCTAACTACGTGAGTTGGGTGGGAAATCGCGCTTTACCACAATTTAACCACGACAATCCAGAAGTGCAGGAATACATTATGGAGATTGCCGAATATTGGATTAAATTAGGCATCGATGGTTGGCGGTTGGATGTACCATTTGAAATAGAAACTCCTGGCTTTTGGCAAGAATTTCGCGATCGCGTCAAAGCCATCAATCCCGAAGCTTATATTGTGGGCGAAGTGTGGGGAGATTCCCGCCAGTGGTTGGATGGGACACAATTTGACGGCGTGATGAACTATCTATTTGCTGGGCCGACAATTGCCTTTGCAGCAGGCGATCGCGTAGTCTTAGAACAAGTCCAAAGCCGTGACTATCAACCCTATCCACCTTTATCTGCTGCTGAGTACGCCACCAAAATCCAAGAAGTACTGCAACTTTACCCTTGGGAAATTCAGCTAACTCAACTTAATTTACTTGCAAGTCACGATACAGCCCGATTGATGACTATTGCAGGTGGCGATATAGCCAGCGTAGAATTATCAACTCTATTACTACTCACCTTTCCCGGTGCGCCTAGCATCTACTATGGTGATGAAGTTGGTTTACCTGGTGGCATAGATCCCGACTCACGTCGTGGCTTTCCTTTAGAGAGTAAATGGAATCAAGAAATTTTCAATACTCACCGTCAATTAATTGCCCTACGTCAAACTTACCCAGCCTTGCGTACAGGTGATTATCAAGTTCTCCATACTCAAGGACAACTTTATATCTTTGCGCGAACTTTGGGCACAGAGGAATTGATAATTGCCGTCAACGCTGGCACAAGTTCGGCAACAGCAAATGCAAATGTCCCCAGTTTGCGTACTCAACCCAACAAGCTGTTATATGGCACTGCTGAAATTGAGTGGAATGGTGACGGAGAAACTCAGCGGTTGTCCTTGACTGTTCCCGCACGGCATGGGTGCATTCTGGGGATTGGGTAGTAGGGACTGGGGACTGGGGATTGGGGAAGAAGCAAGGAAGCAGGGAGCAGGGAGCAAGGGAGAATTTTCCCCTCTGCCTGTTCTCAATGCCCCATACCCAATAAGCTAAAACACATCTAATTTGCATATTAAAATTTTCTCAATATCTTGTGGGGTGGGCATCTTGCCCGCCCTGATTATGCAACTTAAATGCTGATTAGCTTACATTACCTTCCCGCAACTATTGCAGGTATCAACACCGCGTCAATAATATGGATCACGCCATTGTCTGTCAGAATATCTGTTTTGAGGACATTGGCGTTATTCACCTTAAATTTACCGTCGGCAGATTCAATGGCTACAATAGACCCCTCAAGCGTCTCTGCTTCATTAATTTCTAGCAAATCATCAGATCGAACATCTCCACTAGCGATATGATATGCCACAATTTTCTGGAGCTTGGGAATATCTTGTAATAACAAATCTAAAGTTCCCTCTGGCAGATTAGCAAAAGCTTCGTCAGTTGGTGCAAAGAGTGTGAAAGAACCAGGGCTTTTCAAAGTTTCTATGAAATTTACAGCTTTAGCAGCCTTTATTAGGGTGTTGAAATTACCTGCTGCGATCGCAGTTTCCACAAGGTCAGCCATGAGGGTGCGTTATCTTATACTACAAGTTACTTATAAGTGATTAAAATACTTTTAGCTTCTATCAACAGAGAGGTTGCTGGCAATTAAACAGACAGCAGCAGACTGATTTACTACTGTTACACTGGAGAGTGACCCCAAGAACCACTGATTATGCTAAAGCGTTCTAAGTTCGAGACAACTCAATCTCAGATTATGCACCGTGCTGAGGATCTAATTAGTGCAGCCTCAAATCGTTACCGTATTACGGTTCAGGTGGCAAATCGTGCTAAACGTAGGCGTTATGAAGACTTTGAAAGTAACGAAGATGCAATCATGAAGCCGGTGCTAAGGGCAATTATCGAAATGTCTGATGAATTGACTCAGCCAGAAATTATCGGCGAACTATAAGATTAAGTGCTGAGTGGTGAATTCTGAGTTCTAAAATTTTCACTCAGCAACGCCTAAAATATCGTTCTATGAAAAAGAAAAAACTTCTACCTAAATCAATCCTCTCAAAACTCGGAATTCAGCACTGGCTAAACCCTAGCTATCTGCTAACACAACTACTACTTGCCTTCATAGTAGTGGGTGTAATTGTTTTAGGTTTAGGGGTGGGCAAATCAATACAGACAAATTTACTTGGTATCCAACCAGTATACGCTCAGAGAGTCACCCCTAGCGATGTTTGGCAGCAAATATATCAGCAGTTGCCAGATTTCCCACTAGAAAATAAATATATCAGCAAAGAAAACGGGAAGGTTGCCGAAAACAACACCTTAGCAAATCGCCTGATTAGATATCATATTTATACCAAAGGTCGCGCCCCAATTTATCGCTTGGATTGGAAGCTGACTTTAGCTGATTACTTGGGTGCCAATGAAATTATGTATGATACTAGCTATCCAGGGAATGATTCACTACGGGAAAATCCGATAGAAGGCGATCGCAAAGCGATCACCAATCTTACCCGCAGCCAGCGAGATGCCTTAGTACAAGTGTTAGTTAATATATTTAACCCCACTTCCCAAAATACCGTACCCTCTAACCCCAACACCACAACCAGTCCGGCTACATCCACACCCCCACAGCCACCACAACGGGGAGGGGCCGAATTACTGAAATGACCTGCGTACCTCTGCGTTTCAAAAATTAAACTATGGAACGCGTGATTAAAACTGGATTGGGTTGGCGTATTGGTTGGAACCCTGATACACCTGAGTTTAAAGGTTTAGTCGGTACAGATGATTGGGCAATTGAGTTAACCGAAGCCGAGTTAAATGATTTTTGCCGTCTACTAGCACAGCTAGCAGACACCATGAAACAACTCGCAGATGAGTTAATGGAAGAAGAAAAAATTGCTTGTGAAGCCGAAAGCGATTTATTATGGATGGAAGTAGAAGGATATTCTCATGATTACAGTCTGCGCTTCATCTTGAATACAGGGCGATGTGTAGAAGGTAAATGGAGTGCTTCTGCTGTTCCAAATTTACTGCAAGCGACTGGGATGCTTAAGGTTTTTTAAATTTGCCTCTTGATTATCCTAGGATTTTGTTATATGATAGTGATTCTGACCGGGGCGTAGCGCAGCTTGGTAGCGCGCCACTTTGGGGTAGTGGAGGTCGTGGGTTCGAATCCCGCCGCTCCGATTGATGATAAGCCATACCTGCTAGTCTTTGCAAAATGATTAGCAGGTTTTTTCATAGCTTTTTACGAAAAACTAATTAGACTAGTACCGCAAGGCGGAATTCGTAATGACCTTCGTTCCTCTCTACGAGACGCTACACGTAGCTTGCTTCCACAGAGTGGTACGCTAACGTAATTTTTAATTAATTGTTTACAAGGGTTTCAGACATTTAAAATGTGTGGCTTATTTACGCCGCAAATTTCTCTGTTTGTTTTTTACATCTTTAAGATTGGCAAATGTACCTGGACTGATTAACTCTAATAGCCTTGATTCTATTTCTTGGTTTGATGGGGCAGGTACGGTGACTCGATGGCGAAAATCTGGATTCCCTTGTTTTTTATGAGATTTACTCATGACTAGTCTCAACACCACTGTGTTGAGTTCTACCATTGAATTTCTTCCACTTGACACCTATGGCAAGATGCCCACCCCACAAGAGTTAATTGGATATTTTTTTATTTGTCAGTGCCTAATGGCAAACTGACAGCAGTCTGTTGCGATCGCATTTAGTCAAATGTTAAAACTTAAACTATATGAAATAATACAAATGTTATCCTGGGGGCACTGTGATCGCACACATTCAACTCTCTTCAAAATACACCACAACCACGTTAGAGTGAATTAGAGTAGCAATTTATTGCGCTTTTTAATATGAAAATCTCTGTTCTTGTCAAATTTTAATTTTTTCTGCTTGAGAAACCCGGAATGCTAGACCAAATTTTTGATTACCTCCACTTTCATTTCAGCGTTGAAGCCCCGATAGTTCTGCTGATCCTGGTATTTTTAGAGGCGGTCTTATCTGCCGATAATGCGATCGCCTTGGCTGCGATCGCTCAAGGGCTAGAAGACAAAGAACTTGAGCGTAAGGCCCTCAACTTTGGTTTAGTCGTTGCCTACGTACTACGAATCACCTTGATTTTAACTGCTACTTGGGTACAACAATTCTGGCAATTTGAATTATTGGGTGCTGCTTACCTGCTGTGGTTGGTATTCCAGCACTTTAGCTCACAACAAAGTGAAGACGATCGTCATCACGAGCCGCGTTTTAATTCATTGTTGCAAGCTATACCCGTGATTGCATTTACAGATTTGGCATTTTCTTTGGATAGCGTGACAACTGCGATCGCAGTTTCTCAAGAAAGGTGGTTGGTGCTGACGGGTGCAACAATTGGTATTATTGCCCTGCGATTCATGGCGGGATTGTTTATCCGTTGGCTAGACGAATACGAAAACCTAGAAGATGCAGGTTATGTAACTGTAGCTTTGGTTGGCTTGCGCTTGTTGTTGAAAGTGGTGAACGATGCTCTAGTTCCACCAGAATGGATCATGATTCCTGCCATCTTCCTAATTTTAGGCTGGGGATTTTCCAAGCGTGTTAGCACTGAATTACCCCAAATAGAACCAGAAAAGAGCGAAGTTTCTAAGTAAGTGAGGAGTTAGGAGTGAGGAGTTAGGAATTTTTAACTCCTAACTTTTAACTCCTAACTCCTAACTCTCCCTTACTCGTGCAACCAAGGTGTTAAGTGTGGCTGCCAACTTACCAACTCTTCATCCTTAAACCATAGAGCGATTTCCTGTTGGGCGGTTTCTGGAGCATCAGAGCCGTGGATTAAGTTACGACCAATATTCAGTCCAAAATCGCCGCGAATCGTTCCCGGCTCTGCTGTTAAGGGGTTTGTCGCACCAATAATCTTTCTGGCAGATGCAATAACGCCATCACCTTCCCATACCAGCGCCACTACTGGGCTAGAAGTGATAAATTCGACTAAACTACCAAAAAAGGGACGTTCCCGGTGAACCCCATAGTGTTGTTCAGCCAATTCCCGACTGACTTTCAGGAACTTTAAACCAACTAGGGTAAAACCTTTGGTTTCAAAGCGACGGATAATTTCCCCCACTAATCCCCGCTGTACTCCATCAGGCTTAATTGCTAAAAATGTGCGCTCCATTGCTATCTCCTAAAACTTAATAAAGTTTTTATCTAGTCAATCGTCCTTTGTCCTACCCTGCGGGTAGCCGCTGGCGCGTCTATGTCATTTGTTCTTCATCCTCTGTCTTGAGTCCAATAGTTTTCCACTAATGATCAATGACCAATGACTCAATGGCACTAAGAAAAGCCGAAAGGATTGTGTCACCTCGTTCCCAGTCTGAAGACTGGGAATGTATTCCCAGAGGCAGAGCCTCTGTTCAGTCCACTGGAGGCGGAGCCTCCCAAAACCAGTCAGTCCAAGGGCTGTGTCTTAACTTAGTGCCATTTGACTAATGACCAATGACCAATGACTAATGACCAATGACTCTTGACCAATCAGAGTTTATCTCAGAAATTACCTTTAGGTGCATATACGTTGCCAGATGAATGCGCTAAATTGTTAACTCGTGGGTGAAAAACAGAGGTTAGGAAGAAATGGGTGTTGAGTCAACTGCTACATCTGACGAAGTGGTACTACCTGCCAATGGACAGAAATTTGAAGTGAAAAACCATAAGCACAAGAAACTGTTACCACCTAGTCCTACTATTACAGGAGATTTACCTCGCTCCTGGAAAATTGAAGATAGCGAAGCCTTGTATCGCATTGAAGGATGGGGACAACCTTATTTTTCCATTAGCGCGGCTGGACACGTTACCGTAGCACCCAAGGGCGATCGCGGGGGATCTCTTGACTTGTTTGAATTGGTCAACGCCATGAAACAGCGCAACTTGGGACTTCCTATGTTGATCCGCTTTTCTGATATTTTGGAAGACCGAATTGAGCGCTTGAACGCTTGTTTTGCCAAAGCGATCGCCCGCTACAACTACCCTGGTGTCTACCGTGGCGTGTTTCCCGTCAAGTGCAATCAAGAGCGGCATTTGATTGAGGATTTGGTGAAATTTGGCAAGCCTCATCAATTTGGTTTAGAAGCTGGTTCCAAGCCAGAATTAATGATTGCTCTAGCTGTGTTGGATACACCAGGGGCATTGCTCGTTTGCAATGGCTATAAAGACCGAGAATACATCGAAACGGCAATGTTAGCCCAAAGACTAGGGCAAACACCAATTATCGTCTTAGAACAGATTGAAGAGGTTGATTTGGTAATTGACGCCAATCGCCAGTTAGGTATTAAGCCGATTTTGGGGGTTCGTGCTAAACTCAGTACCCAAGGTATGGGACGTTGGGGAGCCTCTAGTGGCGATCGCGCTAAATTTGGTTTAACAATGCCTGAAGTTATTGAGGCTGTTGACAAGTTAAGAGAAGCTAACCTGCTCGATTCTTTGCAGTTGATGCACTTCCACATCGGCTCACAAATCTCCGCCATCAATGTGATTAAAGATGCCATCCAAGAAGCCAGCCGCATTTATGTGGAATTGTCCATGCTGGGGGCGGATATGAAATATCTTGATGTTGGTGGTGGCTTGGGTGTAGATTACGATGGCTCCCAAACCAACTTCTACGCATCGAAAAATTACAACATGCAGAACTATGCTAACGACATCGTGGCAGAGTTAAAAGATACCTGTGCCGAGCGGCAAATTGCCGTACCAACACTGATTAGCGAAAGTGGACGAGCGATCGCTTCCCATCAGTCGGTGCTGATTTTTGATGTTCTCAGTACTAGTGATGTCCCTCTCGACGCACCAGAACCTCCGCAAGAGGGAGAATCCCCAATTATTAATTATCTTTGGGAAAGCTACCAATCCATCAACCAAGAAAATTACCAAGAGTTGTACCACGATGCTGCACAATTCAAAGAAGAAGCTATTAGCCGCTTCAACTTAGGAATTTTACGCCTCAGAGAACGAGCCAAGGCCGAACGCCTCTACTGGGCTTGTTGTCAGAAAATTCTTACCATCACTAGACAGCAAGAATACGTACCCGATGAACTGGAAGACCTAGAAAAAATCATGGCTTCCATCTACTACGTTAATATGTCAGTGTTTCAATCAGCACCAGATTGCTGGGCGATCGACCAACTCTTTCCCATCATGCCAATCCACCGCTTAGATGAAGAACCAATGCGGCGGGGAATTTTGGCAGACCTCACCTGCGACAGTGATGGTAAAATCGACCGCTTTATTGACCTGCGCGATGTCAAATCGGTTTTAGAATTGCACACCCACAAGCCCGGAGAACCATATTATCTGGGGATGTTTTTGAATGGAGCTTACCAAGAAATCATGGGCAATTTGCACAACCTGTTTGGCGACACCAACGCTGTTCACATCCAATTAACGCCCAAAGGCTATCAGATTGAACACATTGTCAAAGGTGACACCATGAGCGAAGTTGTCAGCTATGTGCAGTATGACTCCGAAGATATGGTAGAAAACATTCGCCAGCGTTGTGAAAAAGCATTAGAAGAAAAGCGCATCACCCTAGCAGAATCTCAGCGACTACTGCAAACATACGAGCAGAGTCTTAGGAGATATACGTACTTAAATAGTTAGGGACTGGGGACTTGGGACTGGGGACTAAGAGAGTGTAAAGAATGGGAACTAGATAGGAAAGTTTTTTCTAATACCTAATACCCAATACCCAGTCCCCAATCCCCAATACCCATTCCCTAATTTACATTTGTCCCCAACAATTCCTCTATCGCTTGTCGCTCAAGAGGAGTATGTGATGGTACTGTTTGACGGGCATCGGTAATCAGCCAGTCTAAAGCAGCGGCTTGAACATCGATCGCAGCGCCAGTTTTATCTACGCAATAACGTCCAAATACTAGCTTATCGACTAAACGGACTCCGGGCCCCAGGCGCGACCATTCAAAAATCACGCTGTTTTCTACTGTTGCGCCACTGCATATCCAACAATTGGGGCCAATCATCGCTGGCCCGACGATTTTAGCTCCGTCTTCGATTCTCGTCATCCCGCCAATGTAAACGGGGCCGGTGATATCTACCTTGTCCCAATTTACGGCGACATTTAAGCCAGTGTAGATGCCAGGGGCGACTTCATGACCGGGGATTTGCACATTTTTGATTTCACCCAGCAGCACACCGCGAATCGCCCGCCAATAGTCTGGGACTTTACCAATATCTACCCATTCAAAGTCCATAGGGATGGCGTAGAAGGGTGCTTTGGTTTCTACCAAATTGGGAAACAATTGGCTACCAATGTCATATTCGACACCAGAGGGTATATAGTTAAAAACTTCTGGCTCAAAGATATAAATACCTGTGTTGATGTTGGTGCTAAGAGCTTCTTCAGTTGAAGGTTTTTCTTGGAAAGCTTTGACCCGGCCTTCTTCATCAGTTACAACCACACCATAGCTAGAGACTTCTTCTTTGGGGACAGATTTCGTAATAATAGTAGCGATCGCCCCTTTCTCTTTATGCCATTTAACAGCCGCAGTTAAATCCAAATCAATCAAAGCATCACCGCACAACACCACAAAGGTATCATCAAAAAAGGGTGAGAAGTCTTGGATGCGTCGCATCCCTCCAGCAGAACCTATGGCTTCGCCCACGAGTTTACCATCGTCATCAATTTTCCCTTCAAAGGAATAGGCAATCTGCACGCCAAACCGCTGACCGTCACGGAAATAGTTTTCAATTTCCTCAGCCAAATGACTAACATTGACCAAAATCTGGTCAAATCCATGATGGCGTAACAGTTCCAGCAAGAACTCCATCACTGGTTTTTGCAGGATGGGCATCATCGGTTTGGGCATAGTGTACGTAATCGGACGCACGCGAGTACCCTTACCAGCTGCCAGAATCATCGCTTTCATAAAAATTTATTCCTCAACCACAAGCCAGTTTACTTTCATCGAGTGATACTTAATCATCAGTCTTTATTTCTGCTCTAAGTCATCCCTCAAAACAGGGATAACAGTAATTTAGCGGTTATTGCAACCATCGATATACTTAGATGACAAGCAATCGCTTATCCTTTCAATTTACTCGGATTTTGGGGCTGAATCAAAAATCTGTAAATTATCTGTAGGGATGTAGGGCTACTTTTAGCTTTAATTCATTGGATGTTCAAGGGGTCTAACTAAGCGAATTTTAATCTCATGGTAAAACTCCTCTTGAAATAGCTCTACTTTCGATTGAGCCGAGAGTAGTAGTAGCGCCCAGAAAACACCAACTAGTTGACTTTGTTTAGACTCATGTCTAGACCCATTTTGGTTGAGAAGCTTTGTCTGAGTCCACAATTCTACAAGTTGTTCTAAATTCAACCAATTTTGTTCTAAACTTAGGTCTCTTGCTGACAATCTCAACACCTGTTCTAGTTCTCCGGCAACTTCTGTTAAATTTTCCTGGTGAGCTAACTCCAGTGCCTCCCGCATACTTTGGACGCTAGGCTGACGCCGGGGACGGATAGGTTTGCTGACTTTTTCTACCAATTTTAGTTGGTTAGCCATGATCTGCAATTGCTCAATTAACTCTTGCAGAGTCACCCGGCGCTTTGGTGGTGGCATTGCTGCTGGACGACGACGCAATTGCCGTTCTAATGGTAGACGATGACCCTGATGTGATACACCGTCTTCACCTTCCAATAAGGCATCATCTTCTACACCATCTTGTGCATCTCCTATAGTTGACAATTCCATCAAGGTGTTGGCTTTGAATAATACCAGCATTGATGCTGATAAAAAAGCCTGTCCAGATTGAGACAAGTCCGCTTCGTAGCCTCTTGTTATTACCCCCGGTGCCATCAGTTCTAAGTAACGGTCAATCACCTCAATCACTTGGACATCCCAAGGATCAATTTCCCCCTGCTCGGCTTGGTAAATCAAGAATGTAATTGTTTCTAATAGCTCGGAAGCTTCCATTAACAGGTTCTAAGTTAATTAATGACAGGAATTGCCTGGTGGCAGTATTTTCTAAAATTTATAATCAATCACCATTGTGAATTGTGAGATCGGATTGTGCAACTTTTGATTTCCGCTAGTCAATAAAAAAACATCCCACATTTTCTTGTGGGGTGAGCAGCATGAGCTACCTAAACCTGGGACAGGTAGAGACAATACTGTTCAAAATAGCATTCTCGTGGGATGCCTGGGAATAAAAAACTCCACCCACAAGGGCATGGGGCATGAGGAAGAATCACCAATGCCTAATGCTCCAGGGATGGAGTTTCGCGCCGACTTTCAATAAATCTTTCAATAAATAGGGAAAGGGAAAGGGGATGAAGTTTTTCCCCTTTCCGCATCTTCTGCAAGAAGTCTATTAATTTTTGACTATAGAAAACAATGCCTGGACATCAGTCAAGGGTAAGTGCCAGAGTAATTCTGATTGCCAAGTATCTGGGTCAATCTGGGAGTGACATTTCAAAGATTGGGTATTATCCAGGATTTCTTTGTTGACGATTTTGACGGAATTGCTCTAATTTTTGAAGTTGTTCGGGGGTGAAAACTGCTTGAATCTGTTGTTTTTCAGACTCGCGGATTTGTTTGATTTGGTTTTTTTGTATTTCACTCAGATTTAAGCCAGCAAAATCACCTTTTTTGCCACCATTATGCTGTCCTGGTTGCCGTTGACCTTGACCTGTTTGCCCCTGAGCCTTACGTGCTTGCCACTCAGCGCGACGTGCTTGTTTCGCCGCCTCTAATTTTGCTTTTTGTTCTGGGGTGAAAACTGCTTCAATTTTGGTGCGGCTATCACGGCGAATTGTTTGAATTTGGGTTTTTTGGGCATCTGTTAGACCTAAGTCTTTCCAAGGGCCCCTTTCTCTTTGTGGAGTTTGTGCAAGTAAGATGGGTGAAGGAGAGGCTGTTTGGGCGTGAACAGCAAAGGAGGTTGCAGTTAAAGTTAAGGCGATCGCTCCAGCAACTAGCGATAATACTTTGAGTTTCATTACTTATCTCGTGGGTTTTTCCTGGTTGGATGCCACTATCATAAGAACTTATCTTTAGTAGTTACATGAGGAGAAAGTCATGGTTATACCCATGACTTTAGTCATGATTGAATTTTGACAAATATGATTGACAATAAATAGTTAGGAGCGGCAAGTGGTAAGTTAAGAGTTTGGAATGATTTACCAAATAATTTAGGATGGTGATAAATCTTTATTTAGATTATTACGTAATATTTTGATATCCTGCATTTACTCTTAATTACTCAGTCACCGAAAAATTTAAACGTCGGAGACTGCTACTCAAATTGCATTCAAAACTCTTAACTATTAACTCATTCATCACTGGAGTGAAGCGATTAGTGAATCGTCAAATTCAAAATAATAAACATCCTTTTCCGTCTCTGCTTTATCTGGAGTGGACACTATTAGCAATCACTGCATTGACAGCAGTTATACCACCTCCATTACGGCAATTTCGTCCTAAGCCTCCAGAACTATCGATTTGTGGTGTATTTCCCGAATTGTCAGCTTGTAGCATATTACCAGAGCTATCAATTTGTAGTCTGATTATTTTTGCATTAATGGGCTTAAGATTACCCAGGAGTAACCAGATAAATAAGGTTATCTACATAACTGTTGAAATTTTATTGATTTTAACAACTGGACTTTTTGGTGAAAGGTTTGCTCGGCTTTTTCCCTTTCTATACATAATTTTAGTTACTCGCAGTTGTCTAATTTTTCAGTTACCTGGGCGTTTATTCGTTACAACTTTATCGTTTAGCTTATTTCTTTTGACGACACAACTCAAATACCAGTTATTCAATTTTCAAGCATCACCCCAAGTACAAGAACGATATCGATTTTTGATTTTGAATTCGTCGCTGGTATTTGGCTTAAGTTTGGTTTTTGTTTTGTTAATGATGAATGCAGTATTATCTGAACGGCATAGTCGAGAAAAGTTGGCGATCGCTAATGAAAAGCTTCGTCAATATGCGATGCGAATTGAGAATCAAGCTACTTTAGAAGAACGTAACCGAATTGCTCGTGAAATTCATGATTCATTAGGACATTCTCTAACTGCTTTAAATCTGCAATTAGAAACTGCTTTAAAACTATGGCAATCTAACCCAGGTAAGGCTGAAACATTCCTTGCAACCGCAAAAGAATTAGGTTCAAAAGCACTAAAAGATGTCCGCCAATCTGTTTCTACTATGCGTTCTAATCCCTTACAAGAACAGTCTTTAGAACGCGCGATCGCTAGTCTTTCAGAAAATTTTTATCGCTCAAACGGGATTTTACCAATTTACCAAATTAACCTGGAATATTCTCTACCACCTGAAATCAATACCGCTATTTACCGGATTACTCAAGAATCTTTGACAAATATATCTAAATATGCTGATGCAACGGAAGTTAAATTGGAACTCACGACGACAAAAGGCAATTTGCGATTGACAATTCAGGATAATGGTAAAGGTTTTGATTTAGGGCAAAATACTACTGGTTTTGGACTTCATAGTATGCGCGATCGCACTCTAGCACTTGGAGGTAACTTTAATATTAATAGCGCTCTTGGTTCTGGTTGTAAAATTACAGTTAATATTCCATTAGCAAGGTTAACATAATGATTAAAGTGTTGCTGGTAGATGACCAAAGTTTAATTCGTCAAGGATTAAGAGCATTATTAGAACTAGAAGCAGATTTAGAGATAGTTGGAGAAGCAGAAAATGGAGAACAGGCGATTGATTTGGTTGCGAAATTTCAGCCAGATGTAATCTTACTAGATATCAGAATGCCAATTATGGATGGAGTTGCAGCCACGCGAGAGATTCAAAAACGTTTTCCCACAACTAAGATTTTAGTACTGACAACTTTTGATGATGATGAATATGTGTCAGCAGCTTTAAAACATGGAGCAATGGGTTATTTATTGAAAGATACACCATCAGAAGAATTAGCTGTTGCTATTCGTGCTGTTCATAAAGGATATACTCACTTAGGCCCAGGTATAGTCAAAAAGCTGCTGACTCAATTTTCTCATCCTGCACTAATCCAGTCCCCGCCTGTACCATCTAGTTTAGCTGAACTTACTCCTAGAGAAAAAGAGGTTTTGCGGTTAATTGCAACAGGCGCTAGTAACCGAGAAATTGCTCAGGAACTCTATATTTCTGAGGGGACGGTGAAAAATCATGTGACAAATATTTTAAACAGATTAAATTTGCGCGATCGCACCCAAGCTGCTATTTGGGCAAATACATATTTATCCTATTTGAATGAGCCAAATTAAATAATTTGTAATGACGATTTTAACCTCTAAATTAACGTAGGGTATGTTACTTACTGAAAGTCCGGCGGTTTTTTGGTGCGTTACGGAAGCAGTGACACACCCTAGATATAAATGAACACCAGATCCCGGACTTCTTTGAGAAGTCCGGGATCTAAATCTAGCTTATTTAAATAACTCCAAGCATTCATTTTTTAAAATGCCTTTTGTGACTTTGATGTTCCTAAATGACTTGGATATTACCTCTTCAGAAGATATATTAATTTGTAATTGATTTACACTTATTAAATCTTCAATTGAAGCACCATATACAATTTCTGATAAACCACTCCAAACACAAGCAGTTGCACACATTGGACAAGGTTCACCAGTTGTATATATGCTATAACCTTCTAAAGAGGGGTTTTTAAGTTTAGCTGTTAAACTACGAATAACGTTAATTTCCGCATGGGCTGATGGATCGTTGTCTCTCGTCACAGTATTATGAGCTACAGCTACGACTTCGTTATCTTTAACAATCACAGCACCGTAAGGCGCATCGCCTTCTTTTGCTTCTGCCAAAGCTAAACGCATAAAATATTCTGGGTTCATATAAGCTGGAGTTAACATAACGATAATGATTAATAATATCGTATTTCTAATGTTATAACTGGGAATTAAGATGTATTAATGGTCGAATATGTTACTGAGCAGACAAGAAACAGAGTTTTACTTAAAAGACCTAGAAACTCCAATCGGTAAAGCAATCAATTTAACACTTGCCTCTTTGGTGCTAATATCATCAGGAATTTTTGTGGTAGAAACATATAATATTCCTGATGATATGCGGTTTCAGTTAAATGTAGCTGATATTGCGATCGTCATTATCTTCGCGGTGGAATATTCACTCCGTCTGTGGAGTGCAGAAAACAAAATTAAGTATATTTTTAGCTTTTATTCGATTATTGACTTATTGGCGATTTTACCATTTTTTCTTGGGATGGTGGATATTAGTTTTATCCGCCTACTAAGATGGTTTCGGATTTTACGATTAATTAGATTTATTGATAGAAAGTTTTTATTCGCCAGTATCAGCACTGAAGATGGCATGATTTTTGCGCGAATATTATTTACATTATTTGCAATTGTTTTTATTTACTCTGGTTTAATTTATCAAGTCGAACATCCAGTTAATTCTCAAAATTACGGTACTTTTTTGGACGCCTTTTATTTCTCAGTTGTCACGATGACAACTGTCGGATTTGGCGATGTGATTCCAATTTCTGAATTAGGACGCTTGCTTACAGTATTGATGATTTTTACAGGAATTGCGCTGATTCCTTGGCAAGTGGGAGATTTAATTAAGCGAGTGGTGAAAACTGCTAATCAGATAGAAACAGTTTGTGCAGGTTGTGGTTTGACTTTCCACGATCTAGATGCTGGATTTTGTAAAAGATGCGGGACTAAGTTACCTAGTCGTAGGGTTGATTGAGATGCGATCGCATCCACGTTGAGATACTCTGACATCTGCTCCAAATTGCTGTAAATTCACCCATGTCAAAGCTGTAGAAAACAACTTATACCAAAATTAGTATGGTTATACTAGGACTGTATTTTTTTCTCGCCTTGGTATATACTAATTTTTCTAAGAGGATGTTTTAAAAATATTAAAGTTTGTAATGAGGTTGAAGTCCTGACTACAAACTAAGTAGGTTGGGGTGAATATTTATCATCAGGATAAGGCAGGAGGGAAGAAGGTTTGAGTGTTTGAGTCTACTTTACTTTTATTAACATAGTTTGGTTTTTCCCCGTCGTTCTACTTAATATCAATATTTTTGACATTACTCTACTTTGATTTATTCTCTCTTACTTAAGTCAGGAATGCATTTATGAGTAGCTTAATCTTATTATTAATTGGTTTAGGAACTTTTTTCTTGGCTTTCAATACTCAAGAGGAAATTAGTCGCATTACTGCTATGATCAGCGGGACAATTCTTTTAATTTGGGGTTTGGCTTTAGCTCCCTTGGCATTTCAATTACTAATTGAGATTGTCTCAGTTTTAGCAGCCTTCTCTGTTTGTATGCGTTGTTTAGGCTGTGGTTTTAACCGCGATTAATTTTTAAGATAACTTATAATTTTCCTAATATCTTCAAGAGATAAATTAAGTAATTGAGCAGTCATAACTTCTAACATGTTAACTTCCGTGACTGGCAGCACAAAATTCAACTTTTTTAGAGGATTATTGCCAATTCTAATCTCAACAAAGCTAAATCCTTGCTTTTTTTCAATTTCTGCTTTTATTACTATAAAATTCACGAGAGTTTTTATCTGTATTTGCTGATTATGTTCTAGTCCGAACAAGGTACTCTTAACAATTCAAAATTCAAAATTAAAGAAATTTCAGACGGGGATTTTGATGCCTCAAGATTATTATGCATTTATAAATAAAGCTCATTATAATCCTAAATTTAGTATGAGCGGTGGTTAGGGACTTGCGATCGCCTAGATTTTCCTCTTTGCACGCCCCACTTCCAGCGTTCTTTTACAGATAGCAAATCCGATGTAGTCAAATAAGAGAATATAATCAATGCCTAACCTCAATCTCATTTCAGAATATAAAAGCTTTGGTGGCAAACTCGGTTTTTACAGTCATCACTCCTCCACCTGTAACGGTGAAATGCGCTTTACCATCTATCAACCACCACAAGCAACTCAAAATTCTGTGCCGATTCTCTATTTTCTCTCTGGTTTAACTTGCACGGAAGAGAATTTTATGGCGAAGGCGGGAGTGCAACGCTTGGCGGCTGAGTACGGTTTGATATTGGTTGCACCAGATACTAGTCCGCGTAATACTGGCATTGCAGGTGAGGATAATGACTGGGACTTTGGCACTGGTGCGGGCTTTTATGTTGATGCTACAGAGGAACCGTGGCGTCAACACTACCAAATGTATAGTTATGTCGTCCAGGAATTACCTGCTTTAATTACCGCCAACTTTCCTACCCAACCTGAAAAACAAGGTATTTTCGGTCATTCGATGGGAGGACATGGGGCGCTAGTTTGTGCGTTGAGAAACCCAGAACTCTATAAATCAGTATCAGCTTTTGCACCAATCACTGCACCTATGCGTTGTCCTTGGGGTCAAAAGGCTTTCAGTGGTTATCTTGGCAGCAATCAAGAAAGTTGGCGTGCTTATGATGCTAGTGAATTAGTCAAGGTATTAGGATATCACAGTCCAATTCTCATTGACCAAGGGACTGCTGATAAATTTTTAGCTGAACAATTACTGCCAGAGGTATTTGAACAAGCTTGTGCAGATGTTAACCAGCCGCTAAACTTGCGTTACCAAGAAGGCTACGACCACAGTTATTATTTCATCGCCAGTTTTATTGAAGATCATATCCGCCACCATGCGTTAGCGTAGCTTACCGTAGGTATCGCTTTTAAAAAACCAGACCGGAAAAAAGGAATTTAGATTTGACACTTTCCTTAATGGAATGGAAGCGAGGTTTTCCAGATCCCGTGATAAGTCAGCTTTATGACTACTATTAGTCTTTTTTTGTCAAGCCATGTTGACGATTTGTAACAAAATAGTTATATTTGGTTACATAAGTTAACAAAAAAGAGAAAAAACTATGTATACCACCATTAACGAAGACGGCATCCTCAACAACTACGCAGCTGAACCCCAGATATACTACGCTGAGTACCCAACAATTTGGGAACAACGTAGATACGTTTTACAAGGTCTTTTTGCCACTTTAATTGTCACCACTTTAGTTTTGGTTGGTTTGAGCGTTAGCTAAGATTTTTCGATTTCAGTATCGCTGTATCTCATCGTCAATCTCACTTCTCGACTTACCTCGGCTAAATTAGCCGGGTTTTTTTTGCGTTTTTAAGCATCCCAAACAACAGCCTATGAAGGAATGGGGCATCATAGAGACATTCAAGCACGTCTGAAAAAGCTACTCGAAGAGAAAAAAGTAAGAGAAGAAAAAAATAGCGTTTTTGATGAATCAAAAAACAGAATTATTCGTCACTTAGACTATCAATTCCCTACCGATTTATACTGGAGGATGATTTATGCCATCACAACTGCTGAAATTTATGTCTTTGGGTATTCTTGGTTTATCTTTGTGCCTGAGCAATTCCGCAGCAATGGCACAATATGATACTGGTACTAGTGGCGATGGTGTAGTAGTGCCTACAGTACCATCCGGTGATACATCAACACCAGTACCAATAGACACATCGACAGGTATACCATCTTCACCCTCATCTGACACTGCAACTCGGTTTACCTGTCAGTCTTATAATGGTCAGTATACCGTCATGTATCAGCCACAAAGTCAACCAGGACAATTCTTTCCTTGGGCTGCACCGGCGGCTTTGGGTGGTGGTTGGGATGCACAAAGGCGTTGTGCAGCAATTGCCAGTCGTTTAGAACTTTATCGTCCAGATGGTTTACAAGAACTTCAGACAGCTGTCGAAAATAACGAAAATATCGTCTGCGTTACAACTGAAGCGAATCCAAGCTGTAGAATTGTGCTGACAGTCCCGCGTGGGAAAGATCCCTATGTTATCCGCAATAGCATTTTTCAGAACTTGACTACTGCTGACAATGGACAACAGACTATAGCTGTTAACACTTATGGCGATCGCAGTAGTGGAGGCAACGAATTATATAATTTAGGACGCACCCTTCTAGGCAGTGGTAATAATCGGATTAGTTCATCTAGAAGTGGGATTAATCTCAAACCTTTCCTCGATCGCCAAGATGGCGGTACTGGAAACAATTTAGGGAGGGGAGTAGGAATTCGTCGTCAGTCTCAGCCTAGCGGCGCTCGTCTAAATCCTGGTAAGTTCCGGTAATAAAAAGTGATTTTTAATACAAAATGACTTCAAATAAAAAATATCCAACTACCTAATTGTGGCGCGGACATCTTGTCCGCCTTTTTTTACCTACTGAGTGCTGATTGAAGAAAAAGAACTCTCACTTTTGCTTTAAACAAGCTTTGCACCAAACATTAAACTGGACGACAACCAGACAAAATACTGTGCATATTCACGACTTGTCCAATAACTGCGATCGCAGGCGCACTAAATCCAGTTTCCTCTACCTGTGTGACAATTGTTTCTAAAGTACCAATCAATTCTTCTTGTTCTGGGCGCGTACCCCAGCGCACCAAAGCAATAGGCGTTTCTAAATTCAACCCAGCGATACTTAATTGTTCCACAATATAAGGCAGATTGTGAATTCCCATATAAATTACAATGGTCTCGGAACCATGAGCGATCGCACTCCAATTTACAATCGGTCTATACTTACCCGCCGCCTCATGACCAGTTACAAACGTCACCGATGAACTATACAGCCGATGAGTTAAAGGTATACCTGAGTATGCTGCCGCTGCAATTCCCGATGTGATACCTGGCACAACTTCCGTTGATATCCCCGCTTTAACTAATTCTTCCATCTCTTCGCCACCGCGACCAAAGATAAACGGATCGCCACCCTTTAGCCGCACCACAATTGCATGATCCTGCGCTTTATCAATCAGCAGTTGCGTTGTCTCCGACTGTAACAACGAATGTCTCCCCGCACGCTTACCAGCATTAATTTGCTCGGCTTGGGGATTAATCATTGCCAAAATTGCCGGGCTGACTAAGGCATCATAGATAACGACATCGGCACATTCCAACAAACCTTTCGCCTTCAGGGTAATTAATCCTGGATCTCCTGGCCCCGCACCGACTAAATAAACCTTTCCCAAATACTTGTTCTCCTGTTTTTGTATGCGGTTCATTTATCTGTTAAATCCCAAATTAGCTCGGCTAATTCTGCACTTGCTCCCAATGGCTGCGCCAATTGGAAATTCACCGCAGAAAATTGTAATTTTAGCGCCTCTATTGAGGTGGCGATCGCATCGGTTATTCCACCAGCGAATAAAAAGTATGGCAAAATTGCAATTTCCCGATAACCAGCAGTTACCAACTCTTTCACCCGTGATTCTAAACTAGGAGGCCCAGCCCAATAAGCAGTCACGGCTCCCAACCTCGCCGCTATTGCTTCCACAGTTTCTTGTGAGCCTGGGCGACGGCTACCATGAGCTAAGAGAATCCATGCTTCTGCTTTTATAGTATCTACTTGCTTGGCCAGCAATTTTTCTAAATTGGGGTGAGAGCCTAAATATGGTTGCAACTCAATGATAATATCTTCACCAGTAGCCTGTTGTGCGAGTGCTACTTCGACGGGAATATCTGTCATAACATGCACTCCCGACAGCAGAAATAGCGGTACAATTTTGAGGCGGTTCACATTTTGAGATAGGTTACGTAGGCGTAACCCGCCGCAGGCATCGCCAAAGGCGCTCTTAGCAAATTGTTGAATCTGCTCGTGTAAAGGCTGAGAACTCATTTCTAAAGCTGCTATGCCAACCAGATGTTCGCTATTTACTGAGTTGTGCTTTTTTGGCAATTTGTGACATATCAGCCTAGCTAGTTGCTGCATAGCAATTTCTGGGCGGCGATCGCGACTTCCGTGAGACAATAATAGATAGGCAGATGACATTGGGAAAGTTTGAACTCTCAGTTACTATCCTTATTTTAAGATGAAGCTGGGGATAATTAAGTACTCTGCTAATTATTCAAATTATTATTAGTTACTAATACACTTCACTAAAAAAGAGGATAATGATAAATGAAAACTTGCTTTCAACTTTTATGCGTTATCGGTTGTTTCTTCATCAACAGCTTTAACTACTACATTCGCATACCTTTGAAGAATATAAGCCGCTTGGAATATATCTAAAACTGCACCTTGAAGCTGATTTATATTAATTTGTAAACCCTCTATATTAGAACCTCTAAAATCTGTATTTTTAAATTTAGCATCAGCAAGGATAACATTATTCATTTGGCAATTTATAAATTTTACATTCATCAGAAAAGATTCTATAAATGTAGAATCTTCAAGGATACAATTGTCAAAAATAGCATTGTCAAATTTACTTGAATTAAATTGTGATAATTGTCCTTGACAGCCTTTAAAAATAACATTTTTGAATCTGGACTTTATTGCTTGAAATCCCAGCAATCTACAGTTAATAAATTCAACTCTATTCAGTGAAGCTTCTTCCCATTCAGTATTGGCAAAATCACTTTTAGCAATTCTAACATCTTGCAGAGTAAGTTTTTTAAAGTAAGTATTTATAGATTTAACATTATCAAAGTATGCATACTGAAAATCTACTCCTTTCGTTCCCTCAATTTGGCAATTTGATAAATGTACATTTTGATAGCTTTCTAATTCATATAATTGGTTATCTGGTATACCCTTATTCATTGTTTCATATAAAGGTAAATTAGGAGGATCAATCGCTGTATGCTTGCTAGACATATTTTTTACTTGAAATCATCTCATCTAAAAAATACCATACACCTTATGAATGCTCTAATAGTCAAGTAAAAAATACATTTCCTTATTTTTATTAAATTTAATACAAAATTAGATTGAGCAAAAATGCAACTCCTTCTAAAAAGCAGCTTATAACAAAGCTTGAAGAAAAATTCAGAAGTCAGAATCAAGACGCTACTCGAAAATACTCGCTCTAAGCGTTGGCGCAGCCTCTCGTAGAGAGCGTCATTTTGAATTTTGAATTGTTAACTTCCGTCCCTGCTGCTTACCTTATTGCTCTTCGGCAGTGTAAGTATAAAATTGATCAAAAGCTCCCACCGTTTCAAATTTATAAGAAGGTATCCAAGAGTTTATTTTTAAATCTGTACGATAAATACTAAAAACAACAAAATTTTGCCTTTCTGTAGTCCTAGCAATAATTCCTTGGATTTGTGGGTTAGCTGAATCAACCAACTTATCACAATTAAAGCGGATTAAATTTTCGATAATATTCGTAGTCTTTTTACATACATCGGTTTTTAAGTATTTTGTCAGCCGTTGAACTGCATATTCTTCGTATTCAACCTGACTGGGATTGGTTTTCGCCATTGTCACACCCAAGGCGGCAAGTCCTACTGCTGCTCCAGTATACGCGATGATGGTCAATGGTTTCATATTTGCCAAGTAAAATTCATTGTAATCGTTAGATTCTGGAGACTCTAAATCAACTAAATCCGTTCCTTGAAGAAAAACTCTTGATCGCTAGCCAAATTATTGCTATAATTCAAATTGTTGAATGGCGAGCGTAGCCAAGTGGTTAAGGCAGTGGTTTGTGGTACCACCATTCGTGGGTTCAATTCCCATCGTTCGCCCTATATAATTTTATATCGATCCATACATTCCTATATAGAGGTGGATTGTGGTTTTGAAGATTCATAACCACTACTTTAGCAAGGATCTGCTATGTACAAGTTTATAGACTTGAAAGGGTTGTAAACCCACAATCATTAATTAGTTTATCTTATTGAATAAGTTGATATATATAAGAAAATCTACTTTCTCAAGGGAAATTAGGTGTAAGATGTCTTACAACATCCTACTTCTCTAGGAGAAGGGCTAAGGATAGAGAAGCCCTTACTGTTAACTAAAGGAATAAAAATTGTATTCCTTTGGTTAGAGCAAAAAATATTGAGCCATAGATACTTTAGTTAAAGTAGAACATGATTTAAGTGCTTACTGAAAATTTGATATTTGTAGGTACACAGATAAATCACATTTATCTGTGTTATTTCGTGTTTATGTGCGGTTTGAGAAAAGTTTGAGGCTTATTTGTCTAGCCTTAAAAGTTAATAATGCAAACATCGTTATCTAATGGAGTTGCCATGTCTGAATTGTTTCAAGCAGTCTTAGATAGTGAAGAAAGAAGTGATTTGCGTTCCTTTATTAGTCAATTACGCCAGCAAGAAAAAAAGTACTTGCTACGGAACGACATACTTAATGTATATAGTGAGTATTGCTCCAAGTCTCAGAAACCTGAAACTTTTTACACTTCTTCTGAGTTAGGAAAACTCATTTACTATACTCAGGAAATTATTCAGGAGGACTCAAACTTTTGTTTCATTATCCGTTCTAAGATTGCCAGCCAAGAAGTTTATTGGTTGACTTCAGACTTGAGCTTTGAGCCGATGACGGTACAGGATTTGTTGGATCTGCGCGATCGCTTCGTCAACAAATCTCATCCTAACGACGGCGGCTTGCTAGAGTTGGATTTTGGCCCGTTTTATGACTACGCTCCAGTCATCCGCGACCCCAAAAATATTGGTAAGGGGGTGCAATTCCTCAACCGCTATCTTTCCAGCCAACTATTCCAAGACTCCAAAGAATTGCTGGACAGCTTATTTCATTTCTTACGCCTGCACCACTACAACGGTATTCAACTGCTGATCAGCGATCGCATTCAATCGCAGCAGCAACTTTCTCAGCAAGTTAAAAAAGCGATCGATTTTGTGAATAATCGCGCCGACAATGAACTCTATGAACAATTCCGGTTTCAATTGCAAACAATGGGTTTTGAACCGGGTTGGGGTAACACCGCAGCGCGAGTCCGGGAAACCCTCAATATTCTCGATGAATTGATTGATTCTCCCGATCCTCAAACCCTAGAAGCTTTCATCTCTCGCGTCCCGATGATTTTTAGAATCGTCTTGGTGTCAGCTCACGGTTGGTTTGGGCAAGAGGGCGTTTTGGGGCGTCCCGATACTGGTGGTCAAGTAGTTTACGTCCTCGATCAGGCAAAAAGCTTAGAGAAGCAGCTACAAGAAGATGTCATACTAGCTGGTTTAGAGGGATTGAATGTCCAGCCAAAGGTAATTATTCTCACCCGTTTGATTCCCAACAGTGATGGTACTCTTTGTAATCAACGGCTAGAAAAAGTCCTTGGTAGTGAAAACGCTTGGATTTTGCGAGTACCTTTGCGAGAATTTAACCCCAACATGACTCAAAACTGGATTTCCCGGTTTGAGTTTTGGCCTTATTTAGAAACTTTCGCCATTGACTCAGAAAGAGAACTACGGGCAGAATTTCACGGCACGCCTGACTTAATAGTTGGCAACTATACCGATGGAAATTTAGTGGCATTTTTGCTGGCGCGACGGCTGAAAGTGACACAATGTAACGTTGCCCATGCTTTAGAAAAATCTAAATACTTATTCAGTAACCTCTACTGGCAAGATTTGGAAGATAAATATCATTTTTCCTTGCAATTCACTGCTGATTTAATTGCCATGAACGCTGCCAATTTTGTGATTAGCAGCACCTACCAAGAAATTGTCGGGACACATGATAGTGTGGGACAGTACGAATCTTATAAGTGCTTCACTATGCCGGAGTTGTACCATGTAACCAATGGCATTGAATTATTTAGTCCCAAGTTTAATGTCGTACCCCCTGGAGTAAACGAAAATAATTACTTCCCCTACACCCGAAATAAAGACCGCGTAGAGAGCGATCGCCAACGCCTTGCAGAAACACTCTTTACTCTAGAAGACCCCGCGCAAATCTTTGGTAAACTCGACGATCCTAACAAGCGCCCTCTCTTCTCAATGGCGCGACTTGACCACATCAAAAACCTCACCGGTTTAGCTGAATGTTATGGTCAAAGTAAAGAATTACAAGAACATTACAACTTAATTTTGGTGGCGGGTAAATTGCGCGTCGAAGAATCAGGTGATAACGAAGAACGCGACGAAATTATTAAACTCTATCAAATTATTGACGAGTACAATCTCCACGGAAAGATTCGCTGGTTGGGTGTCCGCTTGACTAAAACTGATTCCGGTGAAATTTACCGAGTCATTGCCGATCATCAGGGAATTTTTGTACAACCAGCTTTATTTGAAGCTTTTGGATTGACCATTTTAGAAGCAATGGTTTCAGGATTACCGACTTTCGCCACACAGTTTGGTGGGCCATTAGAGATTATTCAAGATAAGGTGAATGGCTTTTTGATTAACCCGACAAATTTAGAGGAAACAGCCACAAAAATTGTGAGTTTTATCACTAAATGCGAACAAAATCCTAACTATTGGAATGAAATTTCTCAGCGAGGAATTGACCGAGTTTACACTACCTATACTTGGAAAATTCACACTACCAAGCTATTATCATTAGCGCGAATTTATGGCTTCTGGAACTTTACCTCAAAGGAAAATCGGGAAGATTTGTTACGTTATCTTGAGGCTTTGTTTTATTTAATTTACAAGCCAAGAGCGCAACAGCTATTAGAGCAGCATAAACACCGTTAGTTTGTGATTAGTCATTAGCTAATGACTAATGACTAATAACTAAATTGTCAACGCACCCCAAGTTCGCTGACCAACTACTCCATCTACTCCTAAATTTCGCTGGTTTTGAAAGGCTTTGATAGCCGTCTCTGTGAGTGCGCCAAAAATTCCATCTACTCTCACAGCGTAACCGTTAGATACTAACAGCTGTTGTAAAGCTCTGACAGCAACACCAGAACTACCAAAATAAAGAGTTGGTAGAGTTTGGCTACTAAACTTCTGGAACTTTCCTGTAGCCTTTGTACGGATTTTACCTCCAGACTGAGAATACTTTTTAGACTGACTTAATTTAGAAGAAATTAGGAACTGATTTTTTCTACTAATTTTCTTAAGTATGTTTTCTTTCTCTACTTTTAACGCTGAGGAAGAAGCTGGGGAAATTTCATCTGTCTGCATAAATTCAGGTGGCGTGACTTGGGCAGTTATCTCTAACTGACTCTGTTTTGACTGGTTTAGTCCATTTTCCACCTGAAATAATTGCTGCTGTGGCAAACTGTCCCCAGATGCTTGTCTGATTGTTAACATGCCCGTCATTATCAGGCCAATTTCAGTCATTGTAGTTTATTTTACTTCAACCAATATTTCTTTGAAGCAACAATATTGCTGCTGTCTGGGATAGTACATGCTCACAAAATAAAAAAGTCATGTACTAATTTTTTCACATAATATTGTCATGTTCATATTTACTTACCTCCGATGCCATCTAATTAGAATCATGTCATTACTTTTGTGCTTTTTTATCTTTAATCAAGGTGTCAATTTGTCAGATATACTATCTAAATCAACGGTTTAGACAATAACATACTATACGATCGTCTGGGAATGCCATCAAATCGAGACGCGATAAATCGCCCTCTCTACAAGTGTTTTGGGTTTATCTGAACTGTATTGCGCTATCACTCACTCGTACTGAATTTTGACTGGAGCCAGAGCGTCTCCGGCTCTGCTCCTGAGTTGTGAATTATTCTGATAAAATCCCTGTAGGTATAGCCCATCGGAGACATTGCTTAGTATACCGAGTTATGGATACTGAAAAGCTTTTTACCTTTTTTCATCTCGCCACAAAGCAATACCGCCTAATAAACCAGTGATATTGGGGATGAGTTTCACATTTAACGGTAGCTGGAAATTTACTCTCACAGCTTCGCCACCGCCAATGTACAGGTAATCATAATTAAATAGATGTTGCAAAGATGCGATCGCTTTTTCTAAACGCCTATTCCACCTTTTATCACCAATTTTTTCTAACTCTGCACGCCCCAACTGTTGCTCGAAAGTCTCTCCTTTGCGAAACGGATGATGCCCCATTTCCATATTCGGCACTAGTCTCCCATCCACAAATAAGGCCGAACCAAACCCCGTACCCAGGGTAATCACCAATTCCACACCTTTACCTGCGATCGCACCAAACCCCTGCATATCTGCATCATTAATCACCCGTATAGGCTTATTTAAGTGTTTTAATAATGCTGTTTCCAAATCAAATCCGATCCAATCTGGATGTAAGTTTACCGCTGTTTCTGTAACTCCACAGCGCACCACACCGGGGAAACCAACCGAAACGCGATGAAATTCACCTTGAGCCGCTGCCAACACAACAATTGCATTAATTACAACCTCTGGTGTTGCAGGTTGCGGTGTATCTAAACGCGCCCTTTCGGTTACAGGATTCCCCGTAATATCCAAAACCATAGCCTTAACGCCACTACCGCCAATATCAACTGATAGGGTACGAATCGATCCATTTTCGTCAACCATTGAGTCTACATCCTTGTTAATAGCTGCTATTTCGTTATTAATTATGCTCTGCTGCATTTGATAATATCTGGATGTTTGGAGAGTTTTTATATTGCTAGAGAGAGATCAATTCAAAATTAAAGAACTTCTTCCCCTGTCAAAAGTTAAAAATCTCATACATTTGATGCAGGAGAGCATCTAGATTTGTTAATGTAAGAATAATGAAAATAGTACTGGCGTAGCTGCTTAAAATCTATTGAGCAGCAAGTTTCTATATAAAAGTAATATAAGAGAAAGAATTATGACGGCGTTTGAACCTCAAAGCATCCGCTCGTATAGCCAAGAAGATGTCCAACAAATTCTGCACTTGGCGATCGCTCGTCAAGCTGATGACAAAGATACAGAATTTTCTTATGAGCAAATATTAGAAATTGCCGCTGAGTTAGAAATATCACCTGATTCTTTAAAACTAGCAGAACGCGATTGGAGCGTACAACAGGGTCAAGTCGAACAACGAAAAGCTTTTGACGCCTACCGCATCAGAAGGTTTCAGAAGCGTTTAGGCAATTATGCAATTTTCAATGGTTTTTTTATACTAATGAATTTAGTCACTGGTGGCGCAATTACTTGGTCAATGTACATTGTACTATTCTGTGGATTGCCTATAGGGCTTGATGTTTGGAACACCTTTCAAATTAAGGGTGAAGAGTATGAAATGGCATTCCAAAAGTGGAGTCGTAAACATCAGATTAAAAAAACCATCAGCACAGTTTTGAATAAGTGGTTTAAGGCATTACAGGCTTAGAGGATGTTTGTTAAGTTTTAGGCGAATATAATGAGACTGTTGGCGAATTCTATGTAAACCGCAATTTCTGGGGTGAGAAGCTACGACATTTCAAGCTTTTGAGGATAGCGATACCTACGGTGGGCTGCGCCTACGCAATTCGCCAACAGAGTCATATAATTCGCTACTACACAAACTTAGTCCGCCTGCGCGGACTAACCAAAAATTGACGGTTTTAAACCCACGGAGGTGGGTTAAGTTTTGTGTAGCTGCGATTTCTAATCGCCAGGTATATTTGCAAAGGTGAGATGCTCCTAAGGTCAAAAGTCAAAAGAATTGTATTCCAAGGTCTTGCACCATTTGATAATAGTATGTTTATTTCCGCCGTACTGGACTAGACCCATAATCAAGTGCTGAGTTCTAGGCGAGATTTTTCACTCACCGCTTTTGAATCTATTGAGGTTTGTAAATAATTTGTATTTCTGCAAGGAATATTCCTTTAGACTGAACTTTAACTGAAAAATGTGGGAATAAACACAAATGCATTCGTTAAATATATTTTGTCACGAATTTGTAGTTGCTGTTTCCTTTGTAGCTTGCATTATTGGACTGTTGTTACTGTGGGACGGGCAGCAGCAAACAAATGATGTGGAAGAAACAGAGCGAATTCTGTTCAGAATGAGCTTTAGTTACTGGCTAGTTTATTGTGTAGCTTTCGGTCTGGAGAAAATGGTTTTACCCAACTGGGAATCTTTACTCATGACTTTGAAAATAACTACGGCTCTGTCATATTTCTTAACTTTTTCTTGCATTGTTAGTTTGCCGCTACACAAATTTGCAGTACATCGGGTTGAAGAATAGTTTTTTGGGCATAGGGCATGGGGTAAAACTAGTTCCGTTAGCGGTAGCGGGCCATTGAAACCGTTCCGATTCCCACTCATTACTCATTACTCCTAAAAGGCATGAGCAATAATTAACATCTCATAGCGATCGCTAATGTTGTTTCTAATTGATCTTGGGGTAAAGTCGTTAAAATAAATACTTCTTGTACCGTCTTACCCTGCCGTGCGATAACTTTATAACCACCACGAATCGGTACTGAGACGCGAAGTTGCATTTTTGGACAGTGACCTTTTGCCCGCCCAATCACTCCTGGCGTCACAGTTTGGATACCATCATGCTGACAAAGACGTTCTAATATGGGAATCAGACCAGAAAGATGTGTCGAGTGATTCCAAACTAGTCTAGCAGCTTTTTGTGTTCGCGTAGCGTCTCGTAGAGAAGCCGTGCGGAGAGGATCTACGGTGGGTTTGCCCATAATCTTAATTAAGCTGCTTCTAGAGGTGCCATTGTCAAACCGGCTCGGCGCAACTGCTGGTGATAGAGTTCCGCAGGTTCTTGGGGCCCGACCCAAACGATTGCTTGACCTTCATAGTGTACCTGATTAGTCAGATCCCACGCGCGATCGCCACTCATCCCCGGAATATATTTCATCAAACATTCAGCCACATGTGGGAATGTATTAAAATCGTCGTTTAATACAATCACTTTGTAATTTGGATAAGTCTTACGGACAACTTGACTAGACCGTTCAGGAGCTATGGTTGGTGCTGTAGCCATTCCGTAAACATCTGCTGAAAGTGTCATAACCATACAACAATTGGTCAAGATAATTTTACAAAACTACACTATAAGTAACTAGTTTAGTTCATTGTTTGGGGATTGGGGAATGGGAAGTTAGGAGTTAGGAGTTAGGAGTTATATCAGGTTCGGTTAAACACTGGTAATATTTGTAGGTTGGGTTGAGGAATAAAACTCAACACTTGATCTGTGTTCATGTTGGGTTTCACTGCTTTCAACTCAACCTACATTGATAGATTTTATTACAAGTAATCACCCAAACTTGATATTAGAGTTAGGTATTGTGTCATTGGAAAGAATTTAATCCCCAGTCCCTAATCCCTAATCCCCAGTCCCCAATATCCTATTTCCAATTATCCCAGTTTTCGTTAAAAATAGATGTATCTGGGAAAGCAGTAGGGTTGCCATTTTGTTGCAAAAGGCGTTTGAGTGCTTCTAGTTGTGGCTCTTGTTTAGGTAAATTATCAACTAGTTGGTAAGGTGCGATCGCATTTTTGATGGCAAAACTAGCAACAGTTCCCGCAGCAGCGCCAGCCGACCATTCAAAGGAATGTACCCGATAGGCAGCGGAGGCGATATGACTAGTGGCAATGCTTTTACCTCCTACTAGCAAATTGTCAATTTTCTGGGGAATCATCGCCCTCAGAGCAATTTGAAAGGGATACGCTTGGCCAGCACCACGCCTTTCACCTGGATGTTCTGTGTTACCAGGGGCTTCTGGAGGACTATTTACCATGCAAGGATGGAAATCTATGGCGTAGTGACCAATTCCCACAGCATCAGGAAAAATGGTAGAACGAGTCCGTCGCATTGCTTTGTCTGGTGGAACTTTACCATCAATTACTGATACAGCTTCTAAACCGGCAACTGCTGCTCGTAGCCGACGATACATATCTGCTGGCAGAGTCTTGGAGTAATACTCATCATTATAATCTCGACGAGAAATATCAATTTCCCAGATAGTAAAGCCTCCCGGCTGTCCCCAACTAGGGCGGCCAATGATGCGGCGTCCTTCTCGCATATAAGGATATTTCGATAAGCCATGCACTGTGCCCATTGGGGAATTTAAACCGGAAACAAAGCGGTTATTAGTTTGCTGCTGCTTGACACCTTCCCCTAGTTTAGAATCTGTAGTCCCAGCTACCAACCAGTAATAGAAAGAGAGGGCATTTTCCTCAGCCTTGCGGAGGGTTTCTGTTCGTAGTCCTCCGATCCAACCCCCTGGTTGTAACTGTCCAGTAGCTTGTAACTGTTGGCGAGTGTAAATTAAATTATCCCTAGCTGTTCCAGGACGGTAGTCGTTACCCCAAGTCCAGTTTTGCATAGAGATATCACCTGGTGTAGGCGCAGAAAAACTTACACCGCCGAATTTTTCTGGTTTCCCTTGATTTGGACTCCAAATGCGACGATAGGTAAAAACTAAATCAAAGTTAGCCAGTCGCGTTAATTCATAGCTGAAATATGGCGCATATTGTAAATAAAATGGGGGCATTGTCTGCGGTTGCGGTTCCTTGGTTGCCTCCATTCCAAAGGTATAAGTAAAGCCTTGAGGGCAATATGGATCGTTGTTGGTGGCAGAAGCAGAAGGTTCTAGGTAAGAACGGGCATCAATGCCTAATCTATAAGGAACATCAGCAAGGGCAATAATTTCTCCGGTTTCGCTGGCGTCTACAACGTACCATTTAGGAGCATCCTCTTTCGCTGCCTTGGGAATGAAACGGAGAATAGTTTTGGTAAACCGAGATGAGTTTTCGTAGCTATAAGAATCTTCAATGCTTTGAGATAAAGTAAAAGTATTAAGAGGTGGTGCGCCTTTTGGTGGTTGATGTTGAATTGCGATCGCACTATTAATTATTTTGCCATCAGCAGAAATTTCTAAATCCTTAATTACCGTGTTAGGAAACCATTGCAGCTTTCCTTTGCCCTGCTTTTCGGCATCTTGAAGCATCTGGCTCAAAATAGTGTGAGCATCACGGGGAAGAAAACAAGATTCACTTACCCAACACTCACCAGGGTTAAGCTTACCGTATTTGCGCCCAATACGGTTTCGCAATTCCAGATAGCCACGAGAATAGAATTTGAGAGTTCGCTGAGTTGGGCGCTCGTCTAATGCAGATGTCCCTTGAGCAGAAATTTGTCCCCCCAGCCAGTCAGTAATTTCTGTCAGACAAACTGTTCGTCCCGCTAACAAACCCTCATAAGCTGTGGCGACACCAGATAGTCCACCCCCAACCACCAAAATCTCGCAATTAACACTTTTGTCTGGAGTTCTTGCTGGCGCAGCCTTTGCTCTATCAAATACAATTAAACTAGATATTAAATTGAGACTAATCAGTGATGTTAAGCTAAAAGCTACTTTGTGTCTACGCTTCATTGTTAAAAAAACCGCTCCAAATCCTGTGTCACCTTGTAGAAGGTAGCATCCAGCAAATGTTCATTACAAGCTAATTGAATGCATTCGTAATAGAGCGATCGCCAGTATAGCTTGGGGTATCTTGCCTAATAGATATCTGGTGAAATTAATTATGGATTATCCATCACCGTTGTAGAGACGCGAAATTTTGCGTCCCTACTTTTTCATTAGCAGATGTCTAATACCTAACGAACCATTCCCCGTAGGACTTCAGTATCAATGGGTTTGATCAGATAAACTAACAGCAGATTCCAAACAATTGCTGCAATCAAAGGTAGTTTGCGAATCAGCTTCACCAATTTTGGCCCAGAACCGCCCTCAATCTCTGCAATTTTTAAGTTGTAACCTGCACAGCGTTGCAGGCGGGGGAAAAACTGGGGATGTTCCGTATTCAACATCACCGGAAAAGCCCGTCCGGCGGTTTCATTGGTGTTGCGGACAACTTGGAGATCGAATTCTGTAGCATCAAGCCCCAGTGATTTGTAGAACCCGGAACGTTCATGAACTGTCAAGGTATGGGTAGCAAATACAGATAGTAAGAAAAAGCGACTCCACAGCCGAGATTTCCAGGTGTTCCAGAGTTGCGGTTGAGAACGTAAAAGCGCCTTGAATATATCTCCGTGACGGTTTTCGTCCTGACACCAACTCTCAAAGTACCGGAAAATAGGGTAAAACTCATTTTCTGGGTACTTTTCTAGATGTCTGAAAATAATAATGTAACGCCAGTAGCCAATTTTTTCTGAGAGGTAAACTGTGTAAAGTACCCACTCAATCGGGAAAAACGTATAGGTGCGGGTTTTAGTAACAGTGGCTAAATCCAGGGAAACTTTAAAATCGCCCATTGCTTTGTTGAGAAATCCGGCGTGGCGGGCTTCATCACGCGCCATCAGTTGAAATATTTCCGCCAGCACTGGACTGCGATTTTTTAGTTTGCGGGATAATTCCTTGAATAGCAAGAACCCGGAAAACTCAGAAATGCAGGAACGTTCCAAATATTCTATAAACGCCTGCCTTGCTTCACCGCTAACGTGTTCCCAAGACTGCTCAAACGCATCATCGCGAACAAAATGATGGCGGTTGTAGTCTGTCCGCATTTCTGTCAACATCGCCCACAATTCCGTTTCTTGGGCAGACAAATCCAACTGGGCTGCGGTTTCAAAATCTGTAGTATAAAACCGAGGGGTGAGTACAGTTTCTTTGCTGGGGGTTTTAGTTTCTGGCTTGGGTAGGGTGTTAACCATGAGTAATGCAGCGATCCAGTTAATAGTTATATAACTATTAAGTTATGATAAATATGATTATTTAGCTAGACCTCTTCACAATCCTTTAGTAAAGTCGGAATTTCTGCTTGCGGGACTGGAGAGGAAATTTTTTAAGATTTTGAGGGGTCTGAATCCCCATTCAAATCTTCCCAATCCCCAATGTTGACAGAGCTTTGTCGAAGTGTTCCCAGTTCTCAACTCAATCATAATTCTTTCCTCCTGCCCCTGCCTTCTCTTATAACCCAGATACTAGAACCGAAAAAGTACAAACAGAAAGCGTTTGAGGACTAGGATTTAAATAATTTATTAAGTTTTGAAACTTCTTTGCTTAAATCAAATACATAGCTATTTAGCTATATATCAGTATAAATAACCTTACCCCAAAATTCGCGGGTGCGATCGCAGCAATTCATGCAGAACTTACAGGGTGAGATTGCCTCAGACCTTATAAGCTGCCAACAGATGCGAGATATCGCTTTGTTCATCATGCCGCTACCTAACCAAGCTTGAGGGAGTTTGGCTGGTAAAGTTTCTATCGATCAATTCTGTACTCCCCTTCGCCCGCACAGCGCGGAACATTCCAAATCGGCATAGCCCTGCACCAAACGCCAAACGCATCAGCAAAAACGTCGGCATCTCACGCAGAGATTTAATGAAACTAGATAGACCAAAACGCACCAATCCCTGTGGTTTAACTACTCCTTGCCAGATGGAATCTAACCAAGAAGGAAGCGTTTGTTCCGTCCAGTCAGCTGTAATTACCTCCCCCTCGACTAAGGAGGTCGCTGTCAAAAGCTCCGAAAAGCCCTCAATGCTGGAAAAAGCTGGATGAGACCACTGATCGAGAAGTTGCTGCATTACTGGTTTTTCCCAGAAATTTAGAGGTTTTTGGCGGTCATCTCTCTGATTCCAGTCAGCTACAACCAACACCCCACCAGGCTTTAGCACCCGCATTAATTCTCTAGCAAAAACAGTTTTATCTGGCATGTGCGGGCCTGCTTCGATTGACCAGACCACATCAAAACTAGCATCTGGAAACGACAATGCCATCGCATCATCCACCGTAAACTGGACGTTTAGCCCTTTATGGGTTAACTCTTGGGCACGCTTTACCTGCTGTGGACTGATGGTAATCCCTGTAACAGCAAACCCATAATCTCGCGCTAAAATCCGGCTGCTGCCGCCAATACCACAGCCAACATCTAAAACGGTAGTACCAGGAGGTAATTTTTCTATTCCACCCCATTTAACCATTTCATGGACAAAATCAGATTTAGCAGTCAAAAAATCCTTTCGTCGTGGGGGCGAACCGTAGTGACCGAGGTGAATGTGTTCCCCCCAATAAAACTCTACGATGCCGTCAAGAGTCCATTGATCGTAGGAATTGGCGACTGTGGCTGAGGATTGATACTTGCGGGCAGTCAGGAGATAAGCCGCAATTCCCATCACCAAAAACAGAAGAAAACCAATTACAAAATATAATAAATTTGACATTGTTTTGAAATCTCCTGTATGCCTACCGTAGATAGATTTTTTGCACGAATCTCGTAGCCATGAATTTTGTAGCAGGAACCCTTGACAATTATTTCATCCCTGACTGCACATTCCATAAGCCAGCGTAAATCCCATTTTTATCCAATAATTCTTCATGTGTTCCCGACTCAACTAATTCTCCATATTCCATCACGTAAATGCAATCAGCATTGCGGATAGTAGAAAGACGATGAGCGATCGCAATTGTCGTTCGATTAACAGTAATCCGTTCTAGAGAACGCTGAATAGCAGCTTCAGTTTCATTATCCACCGCCGATGTAGCTTCATCTAAAATCAAAATTGGCGGATTCTTTAAAACAGCCCGTGCGATCGCAATTCTTTGGCGTTGTCCACCAGATAATTTTTGACCCCGTTCTCCAACTATTGTCTCATAACCTTGAGGTAGCCGCAGAATAAAATCATGAGCTTCGGCGATTTTCGCCGCTTCAATTATTTTTTCATCCGCAGCATTAAAAGTACCATAGGCGATATTTTCAGCAATCGTACCGTGAAATAAGAATACATCTTGGCTGACCAACCCGATACTACGACGCAAATCACCTAGATTTAACTTTTGAATATTAATACCATCAATTGCGATCGTCCCCGCAGAAATATCATATAATCGCAGTAATAATTTAACTAAAGTGCTTTTACCGGAACCTGTAGAACCAACAATAGCAATAGTTTTTCCGGCGGGTACATGTAAGGATAGTTTTTTAATTACTGGATCTCTATCTTGATAAGCAAAAGCAACTTTTTTAAATTCAATGTCACCACGTACTCGGTCAACCGATAAAATTTTATCTCCTGTAGCTATATTGATGGGAGTATCTAATAAATTCATGACCCGCTTGGTAGAAGCCATTGACCTTTGATAGTTGTCAAATATTCCACCTAGTTCTACAAAAGGCCACAATAATCTCTGTACTAAAACGAGTAAAACACTATAACTAGCAATAGATATTTTACCAGCATAAGTCGCCATTCCTCCCCAAAATAGTAAGGCTGTGAACCCTACTAAAATTAACATTCTAATTAAAGGATTAAATGCGGCAGAAAGTTTAATTGCTTTGGTATTGCTTTTTCTATATGCTTCGCTTTCTGCTGCCAATCTAGCACTTTCATAATCTTCGGCAGTAAAACTTTTAATTGTGGTAATACCACTGATATTATTTGCTAGCCGGGAGTTCAGAAAGCCGACTTTTTCCCGCACCTCATCATAACGATCTTCTAAAAGTTTTTGATAAGTAAAAGATCCCCAAATAATAAATGGTATTGGCAACAGTGCTACCAGGGTTATATAAAAAGGTAAAATAAAAAAACTACCACCAACTAAAATAATAATTGAAGCGATTATATTGATAATTTGATTAGCTCCAAAATTCAAAAAATCTTCTAGCTGATTGATATCATCATTCAAAATTGACATCAAACCGCCAGTGCTACTTTCTTCAAAGTAAGCTGAATCTAATTTTTGTACATGATTATAGGTATCCAAGCGTAAATTATGCTGGATATTTTGGGCTAAATTACGCCAAAGTCTATTATATGCGTACTCAGAAATTGATTCTAGTATCCAGACAATGATAGTAATCAATGAAAGCAGTAAGAATTGCCAAAATACATCTTTTACACCCAACTTGGCAAATACAGAATTTTGCTGCTCTACGAGAATATCTACTGCAATACCAACTAACCACGGTGGTGCTAAGTCTAAAATCGTATTGATGATAGAACATGATGTGGCCTGCCAAATTTGTAGGTAATATTGACTGCCATAGTTGAGCAAGCGTTGTAAAGGAGAGGCTAGATTTCTACGATTTTTAGATCCTATGGGAGATTTTGATGTGATTGTCACAACTGTTTATTATTTGTACTGAGGTGATTAATAAGAGTGATATTTCTAGTAAAAATGCATTAGTAATTTAAATAAGTTTGTCATTTACTCTTCCTTTTCGTCCTATTGGCACACACATTGGTGTCTCCATTACTGGGTCAGCAATAATCCGACACTCCAACCCAAAAACCTCTTGAACCATTTCTTGAGTCATCACTAGTTTTGGTTCTCCAGCAGCAAAAATTCGTCCATCTTTGACTGCAACTAAGTAATCAGCATAACGACACGCATGATTTAAATCATGCAGCACCATGACAATTGTCCGTCCTTGATTTTGGTTCAACTCATACAACAAATCCAAAATCTCTATCTGATGCGCCAAATCTAAAAAAGTAGTCGGTTCATCTAACAGTAAAATATCTGTATCTTGTGCCAACGCCATTGCAATCCAAGCTCTTTGTCGTTGTCCACCAGACAAAGTATCTAATGCTCTATCTGCCAATTTCAACAAATCTGTAATTTCTAGTGCCTGCTGCACGATTTTTTCATCTTTTGCCGACCACTGCTGCGACCAATTTTGATAAGGATAACGTCCTTGTGCTACCAAATCTTGCACGGTTAATCCTTCTGGTGCTACTGGCCCTTGAGGCAAAATACCTAACTGCTGTGCGACTTCTTTAGTTGAAAGATTAAAAATAGATGTTCCATCAAGATAGACTGTACCACCACGGGGTTTAAGCAATCTTGCCAAACCTCTTAATAACGTTGATTTACCACAACCATTAGCACCAACTAAACCACTAATTTGTCCAGTGGGAATTACCAAATTTAGGTCACGGATAATCAGCGCACCATCATAAGCTAAAGATAGATTTTTGGTTGAGAGTCCTTTCATAGATGAAATTTCCCGGCTTTATTTTTTGTGGTTACGAATTAACAAATAAAGAAAATAAGGAGCGCCAATAGCAGCAGTTACAACGCCACAAGGAAGTTCGATTGGTGCAAATAGCGTTCTTCCTAGCAAGTCTGCTATGACAACAATTACTCCCCCCAAGAGTGCAGAAGTAGGAATCAAACCTTGATGGCTTGTACCTACTAGCTGTCGTCCTACATGGGGTGCGATTAATCCAATAAAACCAATATTTCCGGCGGTGGCGACTCCTGCACCTGCTAAGGCTACACCCACTAGCACGAGTAAACCACGTTGCGATTCCACTTGACTACCTAAACTTTTGGCGACATCATCTCCTAAATTTAAAGCGTTCAAATGCCTTGCTAGTGTCAAAGCCATTGGCACAAAAATAATTAACCAAGGTAACAGAGAAAAGACTTGCTCCCAAGTCCGGCCGTACACGCTTCCAGCTAACCAAACTAAAGCATTACTAACGTCATCAATTTCGGCAAAGGTAATCATTAAGCTGGTTATGGCACTGGCGATCGCAGATAAACCAATACCCATTAAAATTAATAGAATCGGAGAACTACCGTTATTCCAAGCCAGCGAGTAAATTAAAATCGCCATTAGCAAAGCACCAGCAAAGGCTGACATAGGTAAGGTATAAACCGGTGCTGAGGGAAATAGTACAATTACTACAACTGCCGCCAGACTCGCCCCAGCATTGATGCCGATAATACCTGGGTCAGCTAATGGATTGCGTGTCAGTCCTTGGAAGATAGTGCCAGAAATTGCCAGCGCCACTCCCACCATAAAAGCTACAAGAGTGCGGGGCAGACGCAAATTCTGAATCACGAATACATGGTCTGGGTTTCCTGTATCTAGCCCTAATATAGTTTTCACAATATTCAAAGGCGAGATTGGATATTCACCCCGCCCTATATTCATCACCATCGCCACTACAATCGCTACTGCCAAACATAGCAGTATGACTGGTACACGTCGGTCGATGCGGAAAGATATCACCGGAGAACGAATGACTAGCCAATCAAAACTCATTTTTTCACCTTTGACTTAGCTAGGTAGACAAAAAAAGGAGCGCCAACTATTGATGTCATTACACCTACAGGTAATTCCTGTGGTTTGAGCAATACACGGGCAGCAATATCTGCAACCAAGAGTAAAATAGCACCCAGAACTGCACAATAAGGTAATATCCAACGATAATCGGCTTTAATATAAAATCTCACTATATGGGGAACGACTAAACCAATGAAGCCAATTGGCCCTGCAAGAGCGACAGCACTTCCTGCTAGTAAGACTACGCTGATAGCGGTAAATATTTTGATCAAAGCTGTCTGTTGACCCAAGCCTTTAGCGACATCTTCACCTAAACTCATAGTGGTAATTTGTCTGCCAAGGGCAAAAGCTAACACTAATCCGATGCCAACGAAAGGTAGTAGTTGTAAGAATAAATTAAAATCTCGACCAGATAAGGAACCAGCTAACCAAAATCTCACCTCTTCGAGTGTTTGTTGACTGACAATGAGGATACCAGTGGTGAAGGAAGAAATAAGAGCAGTTAACGCCGCTCCTGCTACTGTCAAATTCAGTGGGGTGGCTCCTCCTCTTCCCAGAGAACCAAGGAGGTAAACTAACATCGCTGTTACTCCCGCACCCAGAAATGCGACAAGGGCGTAAACACTTAGGGATGAGCTGCCAAAAACAAAAATTGCGACAACCACAAAGAGGGCGGCTCCCGACTCAATACCCAAAATACCTGGATCTGCTAAGGGGTTTCGCGTCAAACCCTGCATTAATGCTCCCGACACAGCAAGGGCTGAACCTACAAGGATAGCAATTAGCGATCGCGGTAATCTTACAGTCTGAATAACTAAGTGATCGTAGGAACCATCAAAGGCTATAAAAGATGTCAAAATCTTACCTAGAGGTATTTCTGCTGCACCTAGCGTCACACTGTACACCAAGCAAATTAGCAGCATACACAGTCCCACAACCAGACCAAATAAGGCTGACATTTGTGGCTTTTTTAATCCTCTCGGTGAGAGTGTAGTTGCTTTTATCATGATCCTGCTGTCACTTGAAAATATTACGCTCTACTAGTTAGTTGTTTTTTCAATGGGCACTCTCAACATTTAACAGCTTTTTAATCATCCAACTTGATAATCTTTCTTGATAAATATATAGATTACACGATTGTGTAGCTCTTTCTCCATTTTTTAAACGGAATAAAGGATGCCCTTACAACCCCTTATAACTTTGATATACTTTCTCAACAAAGTGGTATTGTTAGATCAACTTCTATTTTCAGGTAGATAGACCACACGGTAGGGGCACAGCAATGCTCATCCGTGTCAAGTTAAGGTGAAACCGCTTGTCCGCCGGGAATTGAAATTCCCGTCTCATAGCTAAAGTCATCTGAAGATGACTAAATATCGCCAAAAATCTCCAGTCTACTTCAGTAGACTTAAGCTATTAGCCCGAAAATTTATTTCCGGGCGGGCATGGAAGCCAACAGTTAAGCTATTTCCAGCTTAAATTGACACCAATGAGCAATGCTGTGCCCTTACGACAGGTGTGGTTCAAATACATGAATAATTACTGTAAATCTGCTTTCTCAAAGTCACTTGTGTGCAAAGAGGGGACTAGGGAGGAAGCAAGGGAGCAAGGGACAGGAATTTTTCTCTCTGCCTCTTTCCAATCCCCAATCTCTAATCCCCAATCCCCAGCCTCCAGGCGTTACATCTGTAAATGGTGGTGTTCGTGAGAATTGATAGTTTACTTAGAGTTTACAAACGAAAGCCAATACGTGTTTTACCTTTAATACTCAGCTTGATATTGGTTTTGTTTGTCGGCAGCCGCACTATAGCTGTACCAACAAAATCCACAGAGATATTATGGGATACTTCTGGTGTACCGCATATTTACGGAAAAGATGACCAAAGTGCATTTTATGCCTTTGGTTGGGCACAAATGCAAAGTCATGGAGATTTACTTTTACGTCTCTATGGTCAAGCACGGGGACGCGCAGCTGAATATTGGGGAGAGAAATATCTAGATTCAGATCGTTGGGTACAGACTGCGGGAATACCAGAACGCGCTCGTTCTTGGTACCAGGCACAGAGTCCAACTTTTCGTAGTTATCTTGATGCTTTTGCTACTGGGATCAATGCTTATGCAAAACAAAATCCTAACTTAATTGACGATGATGTTGAGGCGGTGCTACCAGTCAAGGCAGAAGATGTCATGGCTCACTTACATCGGGTACTTAACTTTACCTTTGTGGTCAATCCTGATCAAGTATTAGGTCTGAGCAAAGAAAAGTTGCAAGCAGGATCTAATGGTTGGGCGATCGCACCAACTCATTCTGCCGATGGGAATGCTATGTTGCTAGCAAACCCACATCTACCTTGGTCAGATTTATTTTTGTGGTATGAAGCTCAAATCACCGCACCAGGTATTGATGCTTATGGGGCAACACTTGTAGGTATTCCCGTATTAGCGATCGCCTTTAACAACAACTTAGGTTGGACTCACACGGTTAATACTTATGATGGTTGGGATGTTTACGAACTCACACCTGCAGGTAATGGGTACAGGTTTGATGACAAAGTTCGTAACTTCCAGACGAAAACTCTTTCCCTAAAAGTGAAGCAAAAAGATGGTTCCTTGCAAGAGCAACCCCTGGTAGTGAAAAGTTCTGTCCACGGGCCTGTGGTAGCCGAGAAAAATGGTAAAACTCTGGCGCTGAGAGTTGCAGGTCTTGACCGACCAGGTGTACTCCAAGAGTGGTGGGATATGGCACGAGCAAAAAACCTTGCCCAGTTTGAAAAGACACTCCAGCGCTTGCAATTGCCAATGTTTACGGTGATGTATGCGGATCGAGAAGGGCATATTATGCACCTATTCAACGGTCAAGTTCCAGTGCGCTCCTTTGGTGATTTTAAATACTGGCAAGGCATAATCCCAGGAAATACATCTAAAACCCTGTGGACAAAAATTCATCCTTACCAAGATTTACCGCGCATAGTTGACCCTAAAAGTGGCTGGTTGCAAAATACAAATGACCCACCCTGGACAACTACATTTCCCGCCGCCATTAAAGCAGATGATTACCCGCCTTACATGGCACCTCGTTTCATGGATTTCCGTTCCCAACGTTCTGTAAGAATGCTGGCTGAGGATAACAAAATCTCTTTTGATCAAATGGTTGCAGACAAGCACTCTACCCGCATGGAACTGGCCGATCGGATTTTGGCTGATTTAATTCCGGCTGCACGCAAATATGGTCAAGACTTGGGGAAAAAAGCAGCCGATGTCCTAGAAGCTTGGGATCGGCAAGCCAATACAGATAGTCGTGGGGCAGTATTATTCGCCTTTTGGGTACAACAGATGGACTTAGATAAAACCTTTAGTAAACCCTGGAATGAAAATTCTCCACGCACTACACCCAATGGTTTAGCTAATCCTGAAAGTGCAGTTGCAACTTTGCAAGCAGTAGCAGCAGAGGTAGAAAAGACTTATGGGGCGCTTAATGTCCCTTGGGGTCAGGTTTTTCGGCTACGATTGGGTGATGTGGATTTGCCTGCGAATGGTGGCGATGGCAACCTGGGAATTTTTCGTGCGCTCTATTTTGCTCCTGAAGCAAATGGTCAGTTCCAAGCCGTTGCAGGTGATTCCTATGTGGCTGCGATTGAATTTTCTAACCCTATACGGGCAATGGCACTTACCAGTTATGGTAATGCAAGTCAACCCGGCTCGCCACACATTAGCGACCAGTTACAAATGTTAGCTAACAAAAAGTTGCGGACTGTGTGGCGCGATCGCTCAGATATTCTTGCTCATCTAGAAGAGCGTAAAATATTCTGAAGTCAATAGTCTGCTTTTAGGGTTTGCGATCGCAGTTTGCAACGAATAATTTACAGCAGTTTTCATGTATTTGAACCACTCTTATCGTAGAAGCGTAAGTTTATTTACCTGAAAATAGCTGTAATCTATTTCATTTGTAATCCTTCTTTCCTGTTCCCTATCTCAACGATTAATTTCACAACTTATTTAGGATTGCCATAACATGAGCCTAAATAACAAAATAACACTGCTAATTTTGACTAGTGAACTAGGAGGCAAGATGGAAAGCAACACCATAACGTGGTGGATATATGCATTACTTTCGGCTGGCTTTGCAGCATTGACAACTATCTTTGCCAAAATTGGGGTAGAAAATGTGAACTCTAATTTAGCAACAGCAATCAGAACTGTTGTTATCTTAGTAATTGCTTGGGGAATTGTATTGTTCCAAGGAAATGTAGTTAATATCTTAGCTATTTCTCAAAGAACGATGATTTTCTTATTGTTATCTGGAATATCTACAGGATTATCATGGATTTTTTACTTCCAAGCTTTACAAGCAGGAAAAGCCTCTCTGGTTGCACCAATTGATAAATCAAGTTTGGTATTAGTTTTATTATTTTCGGTTATTTTTCTCGGAGAACCATTAAACTTGAAAATAATATTAGGAAGCGGTTTAGTAGTTATAGGGACTTTAGTATTAATCCTTTAAACTCTTAGAAGCCCAAAACACTTGTAGAGATGGCGATTTATCGCGTCTTAAAAACCCAAGCGTATTGACCTATAAATATTCTTAACCGAAACCTATGGTAGACAAATAGAATGTATTGGGGTATCAGTTTACTTACTCAGCACTCTTCATGGTGTATTGACTAAGTATTTAAATAAGTCATCAATTACAGCATCAGCAGCAATCAAGTTTGAACCAACCCAAGACAAACCATCTACAAAGTATATATGTCTTTGCTGAAATGCTTTGAGTCTTTTCCAAAGTGGTTTTTGTTGCAGTTGTTCAAAATTTGCCTTATCGCTGTCATTAAAAGTTGTTACAAATAGAATATCAGCATCTAATTCTTCTAGCTTTTCCTCAGAAATATTCTTAGTTAACCCACTCGGCGTAATCACATTTTGTGTCTTTGGGCGTTGCAATCCAACATCATTAAGAATGGAACCACTAAATGAGTTTTTGGCAGTACTCATTATATCCCAACCATAAATATGAATTACAGATATCGTTTTGTCTTTATATTGATTACCTAGCGCTATTTTTAGTTTTTCAATTCGTTGATAATAGTGATTCCATGCTTGTTCTGCAACCTCTTTTTTTCCTAATGCTTCGGCGACAAAATTAAAATGTTCGCGCCAAGACAATGAACCTTTCCACTTCCCTAATGCCGTAGGACTGATTTGAGAAAGGCGAGGATAAATTGCTTTAACATTTTCCCAACCTAGAATTAAATCAGGCTTAAGTCGCAATATACGTTCTAAATTAGGCTCATATTGAGTACCTATTTTCTGTATTCCCTCTGTCTTATTTTTTAAATAGCCTGGTAAATTATCTTGCCAACCATCAGAAGTGCTTCCTATTGGTTTAACATCCAAGACGAGTGTGCTACCCAAAGTGACTTGAGATATGGTGACAAGACGCTTTGGGTTTTTTGGAACACAGGTTTCCCCCATCGTGTGTTTTATCACACGACAGTCTTTCGCTGGTGGGGTAAGGCTTGTGGCATTGTGATAACTACTTCGATTACAACCTAACGGAAGTACAAATGCCACTATTCCCAAAAATAGTATGTAGGTGAGACGGCGTAACAACTTTTTCATGAAGACCTGACTTTTCCAAACCTCTAGGAAGCGGTTCTGGGCATTTTGAATGAAGTACCTGATTCAGAACTCATAGGAAATCGTTGCTTGCACATTCGTCGGTGCGCCTGGATAAACAACGGTTCGTCTGGAAGCAGTTTCATAGTATTCCACGTCAAAAAGATTATTGACGTTAATACCAAGTCTCCAGTTGTCTCGACGGTAAAACAAGGCAGCATCAGTACGGACATAACTGGGAACTTGGAAATTGCTGTTGGGAAAATCGGCTTGCTGTTCGCCCACAAAAACTAGCCCCAATCCAAAGCCTAATCCTTTGTAGTCACCACTTTGAATTTCGTAGGTTGTCCACAGGTTAGCGGCATTTTTGGGAACGTTCCGCAAAAAAGTACCCACTGGAATGCGATTATCTTCGGTGACTCGCGCATCGGTATAAGCATAGCCTGCAAGGATATTCCATCCAGGTAAGATTTCGCCCCCAATGGTGAATTCAAACCCTTTACTGCGCTGTTCACCGACTTGGATTGAGAAATTAATGGGATCAGCAGGATCGGAGGTTAGCACGTTACTCTTAGTAATCTCAAAAGCAGCTAATGTGGCAGACACAGTATTAGTGATGTCTGCTTTAACGCCGACTTCGTATTGAGTACCTCGCTCAGGCTCAAAAACTGAGTTGGTTCGCGATCGCCCAATCACTGGATTAAACGATTGACTGTAGCTAGCATAGAGAGAAATCGGTTTAATTGGCTGATAGACAATGCCAACACGAGGACTGAACGCTTGATCTCCCTGAGAAAAAGTTCCAAAACTATCGTACTGTTCGCTGAAGTCAAATCGTCCACCGACTAGTAAGTGCAAATTGTCGGTAATGTCGATTTGATCTTGAATATAGATGCCCAGAGTATCTGTGAAATTTGTACCATAGTTATCGATTTGGACATCTGGTCGAGTCACATTGTAATTTGGGTTGAAAATATCGATTGTCGGTAACAAAGCAGTACCAGACGTAAAATAACCGGTAGAACGACCAAGCTCAAACCCAATTAATAACTGATGTCGAATGGAACCCGTGGTAAATTTACCAGTTAGATCGGTCTGCATTCGATAATCCTGGTCTATGAACAAATCATCTGCATAGAGTTTGTCAAGAAAGCGATCGTCTCTAAAGTCATCTTCTACGTATGTATAGCCACCAGACTGTTTTGCACTATAGAAAGAAAAGCCATTGCGAAGCTCCCAGTTATCACTAAACTTATGCTCAAGTCGATAACTAGCCTGATATTGCTCCACCGTAACTTGATCTAGGGATGGATAGAACAAAGCTCGATTAATCGGCAATACCAGAGAACCATCACTGAGGGCTACTACACCATAATCAAGCGTTGGATTGTTGTATGTATAGGAAAAGTCCACCGTTAAGGTCGTGTTTTTACCGATGTTCCATTGCAAGACAGGAGCTACAAAAAAGCGATCCTCACTCACAAAGTCTCGAAAACTACCATTGTTTTGATAGGCTAAATTGAGCCGATACTTTAAACTGCCGTCATTAGTTAAAGGCCCTGACAAATCAAGCTCTGGTCGGTAAAAGCTGAACTGCCCACCTGTGAACTTGACACTATAATAAGGCTCACTTAGAGGCTGCTTCGTCACGGTGTTGATTACGCCTCCGGGCTGCAATTGCCCCAACAAAACCGATGCTGGCCCGCGTAATACCTCAATGTGGTCTACATCTGCAAGATCCACATCCTTAGTTGCAGTGCTACCGCTACGAAACCCATTTCTGAGGTTGAAATCTTGTCTAAATCCGCGAATGACAAAAGCTTGGCTTTGATTAGAAAACTGTGACACACCCGGAGCGTTATTTCGTACTGCATCTTGCAGTCGATTTACATTCTGGTCTCTAATCACTTGATTGGGAATGACTTGAATTGACTGGGGAATGTCTCGCAAGGGGGTGTCGGTTTTTGTCGCTGTCGTGGCATTTCGCACATTATAGCCATCCTGCTCCCCCGTCACTACCAACTCAATCGGCTGATCTGGCGGGGCTGTTGGTTGCTCTTGTGGTGTTTCACTAGCAGGTTTTTCTTGAGTTTGTGGTGTTTGGGGTTGCTGCGGTGCTTGTGTCGCTATTGCCACCGAAGTTATACCAAAAACCAGCCCAGCATCATCATCAAATAATTCAACCGTAGGCAAAGCTTTCTCACCTACCACGGTGACGCGGACAGTATTTGCATCAATATTTGTAACTGTTATCTCAGTAATTACCGCAGTAGGTTTCTCCGAGCGAAATGTAAAAGCCTCACCCGACGGTAAACGTAATTGTCCACCAGATACATCTGCAATAAAATTATTGCCTGCACTGCGATTTGTGACTTGCAGTCGAGTACCTTGAGTTGTCTCTAAAATTACTTCTACACCTCTGTTTGTGGCATTTGCTTTCACACTTGTGATTGCTACAACTTGATCCCCACTTCTTGGTTCTGGATTCGAGGGATTGGTAGGTGTTGGTGTCTGTACCAGCATTTGGGCGCTAGTAGCGGGAAGTTCGATTTCGCTGATTTGACGAATATTTTTACTTGTTTTATCCGACTTCGCTTTTTGTAGTGAACTTGCAAGTTGAGACTTAAAGAGTCGCGATTTCTGGTTACTGGGAGCTAATACTGGAGATTTACTACTTGCAAATGTTTTCTCTGTAACTGCAACTTTCTCATCTAATGCAGATTCCCCTACCCTCTGGGTAGAAGATTTGCCTTGAATGTCCTCTCGCACTTCCTCACCTTTAGCAGGAGTGTTTACGACAACAACAACTGCACCTGTTAGCAGCAGGGTTTGAAAAAGTTTATCTAACTTCATTTATCCGCTTACACTCAATCACACTACTTGGTCGTACTCGAAGACTAACGACAATCTTTGAAAAGAATTGTCATTTAGGGTTAAGCTAGTTGAATCATATTATGAAGTGATGCAAGACACAAGATAATTAAGAATATTTTTTATTTAAAATGCCTACCCAGCAGTAATTATCCTTATAACCCGACGTTTGCTTGATATATAGACAGAGATTGTACTAGTAGCTAAAATTACTTTTAAAACAAGTATTTTCCAAAGCCAAAATAGCCTTATTAATTACGGATTTGCCCTAAATAGGACGAAAACGATAGTTGGTGTACCCTATGTAAAACTTAGATATTTGTGTTGAGATGAGATTTTAAAAAGATATGGCTCATAATCTATAAACAAAATTACATAAGCAAAGCTAATGTCTAAGTAGATTTTTGATAAAGACTATATATAAAAATTCTCTTGCTAAAGCAACTTATTCTCGTTAATGTAATCCAAGGTAAATAAAAATTACTTTCAATAACGGAGAGATTTATCCAAATAAATCAGTTTTAGTTGTTGGTTAAATTAGTTATTAAAGGCTTAAATCGAATGGCACTAAGACAAACCCAAAGGTTTGTATAGCTTTGTTCCTAGTCTGGAGGCTGGGAAGCCTTCAGGATAAAGGCTGTGCCTTCACTCTTGAACAAAGAAGTAGTGGTAGTTGCAAGTATATACTTCACAAGTATTAGGTGTAATAAGACACGACGTTTGAGATGTATTTGCGTACTAAGAGAAATACTATTAACTGCATTTGCGGTGAAATTTCACGATGCTTAAACTCTTTGATCTTGTTGGTAACTTTTCTACAGTTGTGGAAGTACTGCGCTTAAGAAGCTCTACACAGCCAGATAGAGATGCTTTTACCTTTTTGTTAGATGGGGAAACAGAACAAACAACACTAACATATCAAGAATTAGATAGGCGATCGCGTCAAATAGCTGCTCAATTACAAGCATTGGGTTTGACTGGAGAACGCGCTTTATTACTTTATCCAGCCGGACTAGATTTTTTAGTTGCTTTTTTCGGTTGTTTATATGCAGGAGTTGTGGCTGTAACGGCATATCCCCCTAGAAATGAACGCAACACACCGAGAATAAAAGCTATTTCTATAGACGCACAAGCAGCGATCGCACTCACTACAACAGAAATCCTGCCTACAGTGCAGTCTTTAATGTCACAGAAGACTGACTTAGAATCCTTACAGTGGCTAACTACAGATAATCTTGCAGAGGGAATAGAAGATAATTGGCAACAACCCTCTATTGATCGAGATACCTTAGCTTTTCTGCAATACACTTCTGGTTCTACAGGCACGCCAAAGGGTGTAATGATTAGTCATGGCAATCTACTGCACAATGCTGACACAACTTACCAATTTATGGAGCATTCTCCAGAAAGTAAGTTCGTGACGTGGTTGCCGATGTACCATGATATGGGCCTGATTGGGGGAATATTGCAACCTTTGTATGGAGGTTTTCCTTGCATTATCATGCCTCCTACTTCCTTTCTCCAACGTCCTTATCGTTGGTTGCAGGCTATCTCTCACTACAAAGGGACAACCAGTGGTGGCCCGAATTTTGCTTATGAATTATGTACTCAAAAAATTACTCCTGAACAAAAAGAGACTCTTGACTTGAGTAGTTGGAGTGTAGCATTTAACGGCGCGGAACCGATTCGGGATGATACTTTAGAGCGGTTTGCAGCAGCTTTTGCCGATTGTGGCTTCCGTAAAGAGGCATTTTACCCTTGTTACGGAATGGCTGAAACAACTCTGATGGTTTCTGGTGTGCAAAAGGCAACATCACCGATAATCAAGACAGTCCAAAAGTCTGCATTAGAATCGAATCGGGTAGTTGAATTGGGGACTGGGGAGCGGGAAGATTTGCATGAGGATTCAGACCCGAACCAAATATTAAAGCCGAGTGAAGTGGAGGCTTTAAAAGAATTTTCTTCCCAGTCCTCAATTCCCAGTCCCCAGTACCCAGTCCCCAGTCCTGTTTATCATTTCGTCAGTTGTGGTCGAGTTATACCACAACTAGAAGTAGCGATCGCTAATCCCGAAACCCTCAGTAGTTGTAAACCTGATGAAATTGGGGAAATCTGGGTATCGGGGCCGAGTGTTGGTCAAGGTTATTGGAATCGCGATCGAGAGACAGCAGAAACTTTCCATGCTTATCTATCAGACAGTGGTATAGGCCCTTTTCTAAGGACGGGGGATTTAGGTTTTTTACAAAATAACGAGCTTTTCATTACAGGTAGAGCCAAAGATTTAATTATTATTCGGGGTAGAAATCTTTACCCACAGGATATTGAATTAACCGCAGAACGCAGTCATCCATCTTTAAATTCTGGTGCTAACGCAGCATTTACAGTTGAGGTTGACAATGAAGAACGGTTGGTAATCGTCCAAGAATTGAAGTTTCGCGCCAAGCCAAATTTAGCAGAGGTTATATCTGCAATTCGCCAAGCTGTGACTGAAGAACACGAAGTACAAGTTTATGCTGTGGTTTTGATCAAACCAGGTAGTATTCCTAAAACTTCTAGCGGTAAGATTCAACGTCGTGCAACTCGCGCTCAGTTTCAGAATAGTGAACTGAATATTATTGTCAGTAACATTCTCAAAATTAGCAAGATTGTCAGAGAGGAAACTCGATTACAGCGTTCCGAACTTTTGGCGCTTTCCTCAGGGGAACGTCAACGGCTTTTAGAAATCTATCTGATTGAACAAGAAGCGAGAGTACTAGCGATCGCACCAGATGATATCAGTTCTGATGAACCATTAAGCGCTCTGGGGCTTGATTCTTTAAAAGTATTTGAGTTGAAAAACCGAGTTGAGGTTGATTTAGAAGTAGAAGTATCAGTAGTAGACTTCTTTGAAGGTATGAGTACGCGATCGCTAGCTACCAAGATCCTCGCTCAACTGACAACAGATCCAGTACCATCAATATCCTTTACCAAACACGAGAAAAATCCATCCATTCAGCCTCTATCTTTTGGCCAGCAGGGATTATGGTTTATCAATCAGCTAACTCCCGATAGTCCTACATATAATATTCCTCTAGTTATTAGCTTCAAAGGTTGCCTTAATTTAGCAATTTTACAAAATAGTCTTAACGAAATTATTAGACGACACGAAGTATTACGGACGAGCTTTACAGTAATTGATGGACAGCCAGCCCAAGTTATAAATCAAGCTGTACCCTTAACTTTGGCGATTGAGGATTTGTGTTCTCTTTCTGATAGCGATCGCCCTCAAGAAGCACAACGTTTGGCTACAGAATTCGCACAGCAGCCATTTGATTTATCTGCTCAATCGCTTTTGCGTGCTAAAATTTTGCAATTAAGTGAGAAAAATTATCATTTAATGATCACTCTGCATCATATAATTGCAGATGGTTGGTCTATCGGTATTCTGATCAAAGAACTAGCTGTATTATATGAAGCATTCTCCACAGCCGAACTCCCAGCACTTCCTGAATTACCCATTCAGTATCAAGATTTTGTCAATTGGCAACGAAAATGGCTTGATTTTGAGCGTATTCAATCTTTATTGACTTATTGGAAACAAAAGTTGCAGGGTGAGCTACCTATACTAAATTTACCAACTGATCGTCCGCGTAGAAGCTTTGTTTCTGATTATCAAACATTCAAAGGCGCTCAAGAGAAATTAGTTCTATCTCAAACTCTGACAAAAGAGTTAAAGAATTTGAGCCGTCATTCGGGAGTAACTCTGTTTATGACCTTGCTTACAGCCTTCAAAACGTTGCTGTATCGTTACACCGGTCAAACGGATATTTTAGTCGGTTCGCCAATCGCCAATCGTAACAGAGCAGAAGTTGACTCATTAATCGGATTTTTTGTCAATGTTTTGGTGTTGCGTACAGAACTTTCTGGCGATTTGAGTTTTCAGGAGTTATTAACGCGGGTGAAGTCAACAGCTTTAGAGGCATACATTCATCAAGACTTACCTTTTGAGAAATTAGTAGAAGAAATACAGCCAAATAGAGATTTGAGTTACAATCCACTATTTCAAGTAATGTTCGTTCTTCAGAATGTGTCAATATCAAATCCCAGACTGTCAGATATCTCTGTTACTTGTGAGGAAGGTTACAACGGGACATCAAAGTTTGATTTGACATTATTTATGGAAGATGACGAGCAAGGGTTGGTTGCAACTTGTGAGTACAACACAGATTTATTTAATGCAGATACTATTACTCGGATGCTGTTACATTTCCAGACTTTATTGGAAAGTATAGTTAGCAATCCCGAACAACGAATTTCAGATTTGCAATTACTAACGCCATCTGAAGTAGAGCAATTATTAGTTCAATGGAATGATACCAAGACATACTATCCGCAAGATAAATGCATTCATCAGTTATTTGAAGCACAGGTAGAGAAAACGCCATTTAATATTGCTGTTATTTTTGAAAATCAGCAATTAACCTATCGAGAGTTAAACAATCGGGCAAATCAGTTAGGGCATTACTTACAAAAACAAAGTGTTAAACCAGACACAGTTATTGGAATCTGCATCGAACGTTCACCAGAAATGGTGGTAGGTCTATTAGCCATACTCAAAGCAGGTGGAGCTTACTTGCCGTTAGATCCTGCACAGCCCAAAGAGCGTTTAGCCTCCATCTTAGAAGATACCCAAAGTAGAGTGCTGCTAAGTAAGCAGAGGTGGATAGAGGAATTGCCGACTGATGAAACCAAGGTAATTTGTCTAGACACTGACTGGGAAAGAATTAATCAAGAGAGTTCAGAGAATGTAATCAGTAATGTATATTCTGCAAATCTAGCGTACGTAATCTACACCTCTGGCTCTAGTGGTAAACCAAAGGGTACTATGATTCCTCACCAGGCAATTTGTAATCATATGTTCTGGATGCAAACGGAGTTTCCTCTGACTGAAAAAGACAAAGTTTTACAGAAAACTCCATTTAGCTTTGATGCTTCAATTTGGGAGTTCTACGCACCCTTGCTAGCAGGAGCACAGTTAGTCATAGCTCAACCAAGTGGACATCAGGACAGTGCTTATCTAATAAAAGTAATTGCTGACCAACAGGTGACTACTATTCAACTTGTTCCACCCTTACTGCAAATGCTCCTTTCTCAAGGAGGATTGGAGGCTTGCAAATCTCTTAAACGTGTATTTTGCGGCGGCGAGGCTTTAGCTGTTTCTTTGCAAGAGCGCTTTTTTGCTCATCTGGATGCCAATTTGTACAATCTCTATGGACCGACGGAAACTTGCATAGATGCCACATTCTGGACTTGTGACCATAAAAACCAACAAGTTGTGCCCATTGGTCGTCCGATTGCCAATGTCCAAGTTTATATTCTCAACCAGCAACTTCAGCTAGTGCCGATTGGAATCCCAGGTGAACTATATATTGGCGGTGCTGGTTTAGCACGAGGTTATCTTAATAAACCAGAACTCACATCTGAGAAATTTATCCCCAATCCCTTCAGTAATGAGCCGGGAGTACGATTGTATAAAACAGGAGATTTAGCTTGTTATCGGTCAGACGGAAATCTAGAGTTTTTGGGACGAATTGACTATCAGGTGAAAGTGCGGGGCTACCGTGTTGAACTTGGAGAGATTGAAGCTTTATTAGGGCAACATCCACAGGTACAAGAAACGGTAGTAGTGGCTAGAGAAGATATACCAAATGATCGTCGCCTGGTTGCATATCTAGTTAGCGATAAAAAAGCTACGCTTTCTGTTAATGAATTACGGGATTTTCTCAAGGAAAAACTGCCTGAATATATGCTTCCTTCTGCCTTTATCGTGTTAGATGCTTTACCTTTGACTCCTAATGGCAAAGTCAACCGCCGTGGTTTACCTGCACCTGAAGGATTGCGTCCAGAGTTAACAGAAACTTTTCAGCCGCCTCAATCTGAAATGGAACAACAGATAGCAAAACTTTGGCAAGAGGTGCTGCATCTAGATAAAGTGGGTATTCATGATAATTTCTTTGACCTTGGTGGACATTCACTACTAATACTGCAAGTGAATAATCAACTGCGTGCAATTTTGCAGCGAGATATATCAGTTGTCACCATGTTTCAGAATCCCACTATTTATTCTTTAGCAGAATACTTAAGCCAAAAAACAAAGGAAAAACTATCTTTTGAACCGATACGCCATCGCGTTCAAAAACAAATGGAAGCACGCCAAAAACAAAAACAATTATTTATGAAGCAGCCCAGAAATAATTCTTGACCAAGGCTTATTGTGTAATAAATTTTAAGCATAGTAAAAAAATCATAAATAAGAAAATAGGGAAAAATATATGCGTATACTAATGGCTACAAGAGGTTCACATGGTGATGTTAGACCTTATGTTGCTTTAGCTTTAGGGTTAAAAAAAGCTGGACACGAAGTGCAAATTGCCACAACCGAGGAACATATAGAATTTGTCAACAGTTTTGGCATTGAATTTGTTTCTATGAATTGGGAGTTTCCAAACTTTGAAACCTATGTACTTAAAAAGAATATTTTTAACATTCGTACTCTAAATGAAATAGCTTATTTATCAGATGATCTAAAAATTGAAAATAGTATGTTAGCTCAGTTATGGCAGGCGTGCCAGAAAGCAGAGGCTATTATATTTAATGCACCTGCATATCCATGTTACTACATTGCTGAAAAATTAGGTATACCTTGCTATATGGCTCCTATGCAACCCCACCACCAAACACGAGATTTTCATAACTGGATAATGCCTCCTTTTCGTTTAAAGTTTTTAAAAAATATTTATAATTGGTTTAGCTATCCACTTTTCGACCTAATTTTTTGGTTGCATATTCGACCAACAATTAATAAGTGGCGACAAGAAACTTTGAATTTACTACCTCTTCCTGTTCTCGCAGGCTTATTGCGTAAGATACAGCAGCAAAAATTACCAACCATCTATAGTTTTAGTCCTCTTATATCTAAACCATCTGAATGGGAAGAATATGTGCATTTAACTAGTTATTGGTTTCTAGATACTTCGGAGAATTGGCAACCATCGACAAACCTAAGAAATTTTTTATCTAAAGGACTGCCGCCAATATATATAAGTAAGATTTGGGACAATAATCATCATCAATTTACAAAAGAAGTTTTACTAGAAATTTCAGCACTAACTGGACGCCGAATAATTGTGCATAGTTCAGATGCTGATGAAGCAAAGGATGCTGAATTCACAGACAAATTATTTTTTATAGATGGTTTGATACCTCATGAATGGTTATTTTCAAAAATGGCAGTAGTAGTACATCATGGTGGTTTGGGAACAATTATGAGTAGTTTACGCGCTGGAATTCCTTCGATTGCTATTCCATTTCTTTTCTTAACTGATCAAGAATTTTGGACAACTCAACTTGCACAGTCAGGTTTAGGTATTGATTTTATACTACAGGATGAAGATGAATTGTCTGCTCAAAAATTAGCGGCAGTAATTCAAAGTGCTATTAACGATCAGGCAATGCAAACTCGCCTAATTGAAGTTAGTAATAAAATCAAAAAAGAAGATGGTGTGCAACAAGCAATTGAAGCTTTTCATCAACATTTAGATAAATATACAAGCCTTCAAGTTTGATTATTCTGGTTAAAATTAAAAAATTTTAAGTACTCAAACAAAATTTCGGGATAAAACCCTTATCCAGACTTAAACCTCGTGTGTAAATAATTCTGTGTGATTACTTATCTTATCGGTTTGATATTCAGATTAAAACAATAATTATTTTCTAGAGCAAAACTTAAAATGATAGAAGAACAACTTTACGACAAAAACTTTTTCAGTAATCTTCAAGAAGGCGTTGAACAATCTGCTAGAGAAATCGTTCCTTTGATCCTAGATTTAATTCAGCCTAAAAGCGTAGTTGACGTTGGTTGTGGCAACGGTGTCTGGTTATCTGTTTTTAAAGAGTTTGGCATCCAACAAATTCTAGGCATTGATGGTGAATATGTAAGTCCAGATATTAGAATGATTCAAACGACAGATTTCTTAAGTCATGATTTGAAGCAACCTCTGCAATTAAATCAAAAATTTGATCTAGTCGTTTCCTTGGAAGTAGCGGAGCATTTGCCCAATGAGTACGCTGAAATATTTATCAATTCTCTTACTAGTCTGGGATCTGTGATTATGTTTTCTGCTGCCATCCCGTTTCAAGGTGGAATTGGTCATTTCAATGAACAATGGCCTGAATACTGGGTAAAAATTTTCAAAAAAAATGGATATGTTGTTGTTGATTGTTTGAGAAAAAAACTATGGAATAAAGAAAAGATAGAAGCTTACTATGCTCAAAACATTTTTCTTTTTGTTAAAAAAGATTGTTTAAATAAATACCCAATGCTGATACAAGAGTATGAAATAACACAACAGTCTCAAATATCTTTAGTTCATCCAGGTGTTTTTTTGGGAATTTTAAATTGGATAGAAATTAAGCTTAGTGATAAAAATTCAATAAGTCAGTCTATTGGTGAGATTTTAGATGAAATTGAAGTAAGAAGAAATTGTATTGATTTTTATGAAATTTTAAAAGAGAATCATCAGTCGAACGAGTAGGTAGAATTCAGTGTGAAAATAAAACTTGATAAATGCTTAAAATGATAAATTGGTTAGATTGAGACTAAAAGCAATTAAATTGTTAGACAAACTTACATAATTATTTGATATGGATAGCAAAAAATATTACGATTCAATAGAAGGAATAGCCATTATAGGTATGGCAGGACGGTTTCCAGGTGCTAAAAATATTCAAGAGTTTTGGCAGAATTTACAATCAGGGGTAGAGTCAATTTCCCTGTTTACAAATGAAGAGGTAATATCTGATGGAATAGACCCTGTTATACTAAGCGATCGCAATTATATAAAAGCCAGCGCCATCTTAGAAAATATCGATTTATTTGACGCGGCATTTTTTAGTTTTAATCCTAAAGAAGCAGAAATTACTGACCCACAACACCGGATTTTTTTAGAGTGTGCTTGGGAAGCATTAGAAAATGCTGGCTATGATTCTAATAGATGTGACAGTCGGATCGGAGTTTACGCTGGTGCTAGCCTCAATAACTATTATTCATTAGATTTAAACCGCGATCCTATAGGCTCGGCGCAATGCTATCAAACAGTAATTGGTAATGATAAAGATTTTCTAACTACTCGTGTTTCTTACAAATTAAATCTTACTGGCCCAAGTATTACGATTCAAACAGCTTGTTCCACCTCATTAGTTGCAACAACACTTGCTTGTCAGAGTTTGTTGAATTATCAATGTGATATGGCTTTGGCTGGCGGGGTTTCTATCCACGTACCCCAGAAAACAGGTTATTTGCATGAACCAGGAGGAACACTATCTCCTGATGGTCATTGTCGTGCTTTTGATGCCAAAGCGCAGGGAACAACTATTGGTAATGGTGTGGGAGTTGTCCTTCTCAAACGATTAAGCGATGCTTTAGCAGATGGTGACTGTATCCATGCCGTAATTAAAGGTTCAGCGATCAATAATGATGGTTCTGGTAAAGTTGGCTACACAGCACCTAGCGTCAATGGTCAAGCAGAGGTGATTGCCGAAGCGATGATGCTGGCGGGAGTTGAACCTGAGACAATCAACTATATTGAAGCTCATGGTACTGGTACAACTTTAGGCGATCCCATTGAAATTGCCGCACTCTCGCAAGTCTTTCGTAGCAATACCAACAAAAAAGGCTTCTGTGCGATCGGTTCAGTCAAAACAAACATCGGTCATCTAGATGCAGCAGCCGGGATTGTAGGACTGATCAAAACAGTTTTAGCGCTAAAACATCAGCAAATACCACCTAGCTTAAATTTTAAAGAACCCAATCCTGAGATTGATTTTGCCAATAGTCCCTTTCACGTTAATACCAAGTTAGTAGAATGGAAGGCGGGAAGTACTCTCCGGCGTGCTGGTGTGAGTTCCTTGGGTATTGGTGGGACTAATGCTCATGTCATTCTAGAAGAAGCACCAGTGCTGCAATCTTCTAGCCCTTCGCGTTCCTGGCAGTTGTTGCTACTTTCTGCCAAAACTGAATCTGCTCTAGAAACTGCAACAGAGAATCTAGCTAATCACCTCCAACTACATCCCGATGCGAACTTAGCGGATATCGCCTATACCCTGCAAGTGGGGCGTGCTGAATTCAATCATCGTCGCCTGCTGGTGTGCCAAGATGTCGAGGATGTAGTTAGCGCCTTGCAGTTACAAGATCCGCAAAGAGTTTTCACTAGCTTAGTTGAAAGTGGCGATCGCTCCATCGTCTTCATGTTCCCTGGACAAGGCGCTCAATATGTGGACATGGGTAAAGAACTTTACCAAACTGAACCGATTTTTCAAGAACAAGTAGATTTGTGTTGTCAATTGCTGCAACCACATTTGGGGTTGGATCTGCGATCGCTGATTTATCCCAATGAATCTGAGTCAAAAGCCGCAGCCGAAAAACTCCAACAAACTGACATCACCCAACCTGCATTGTTCGTCATAGAATATGCTTTAGCTCAGTTGTGGATGTCATGGGGCATTTCTCCCCAGGCGATGATTGGGCACAGCATCGGGGAATATGTCGCCGCCTGTTTAGCTGGTGTCATGTCTGTTGAAGATGCTTTAAGGCTGGTGGCTGCTCGTGGGCGATTGATGCAACAACTACCATCTGGTGCTATGCTCTCCGTACCACTGCCAGAGGAAGAAGTTAAAGCTTTACTAGATGAAAATTTATCTCTCGCGGCCAGCAATGCACCAGCCTTGTGTGTGGTTTCGGGAACCCATGATGCTATAGATGCCTTTCAAAACAAACTCCAAGGTCGAGGTATAGACTGCCGCCGTCTCCATACTTCCCATGCCTTTCATTCCCCAATGATGGAACCCATATTAGAGGGATTTCAGAAGGAAGTAAGCAAAGTCAAATTACATCCTCCAAAAATTCCCTTTGTTTCTAATGTCACAGGAACCTGGATTACAGCAGAGCAAGCCACAGATTCAAATTACTGGGCAAAACATTTACGTCAAACAGTGCGGTTTGCAGCAGGCATTGATACATTGTTGCAAGAACCAAATCGCATCTTACTAGAAGTTGGGCCAGGACGCACTTTATGTACCTTTACTAAAAAGCATTTAGATTCCCCAGGACTATCATCATTACGGCATCCTCAAGAAAAACAGTCGGATGTTAGATTCTTATTGAACACATTAGGTAAACTTTGGTTGTATGGAGTACAAATAGATTGGTCAAAATTCTACACAAACGAATATCGTCATCGTCTTGCCCTGCCAACATATCCCTTTGAGCGACAGCGTTACTGGATTGAACCTGAAAAACTTTCACCTTTAACAAAAAGACACCTCCAACCAAAACCAACTGCACTAGAAATTTGGAAATCTTTGGTAAAAGTTGGTCAGTTCCAAGCAAGTGAAGGAATCTCTAAATTTGACAATCACACTTATCTAGTAAACAAACAGTGCTTGGAACATTTATGTACCGCTTACATAAATCTTGCTTTAAAGCGCTTAGGTGCATTCAACAATTCATCACAGAAGTATTCTCTTGAGGAGTTGTTTGAGCAATGTCAAATTGTTCCTCGCTACCGACAACTATTGTGTCGCTGGCTGGATGTCTTGGCAGAGCGAGGCCACTTAAAGCAAGATGGGGAACTCTTTACAAACCTTCTGACATTGTCAGCAGACTCTATTGATAGTCTAGTAAAAGAATTCAAAATTAGATGGGCTGATACACCTCAACAGATAGAACTTGTCCAGAACTATGGTGAAAATCTAGCAGATATACTGATTGGTGAAAAAGAACCATTAGAGTTGTATGCTGCTATCTTAGCCAAGGAAGGAAAAATTTCTCGGCAAAACTTGCCCGCAGATGTTTACTATAACGCCATTATCCAAGGGAGTCTTGAGGCGGTAATAAAGTCATTACCATCAGAGGTAAATCTCAGAATCTTAGAAATTGGGGGTGGAACTGGTATTACCACGGCGGAATTGCTACCTATATTGCCATCCCAGCAAACCAATTACACCTTTACTGATGTAGGCAGTTTTTTCCTAACCGAAGCTGAAAAGAAATTTAGCGCCTATCCATTTGTTGAATATCAGTTACTAAACATTGAGCAGCCTCCATCTGAGCAAGGGTACAAGAACCATAGCTTTGATGTAGTAGTAGCCGTAAATGTGCTGCATGTGACTCAGGACATAGGAAAAACTCTTGAGCATATACGTTCTTTATTGGCTCCTGAAGGTCTGTTATTAATCCAAGAGATAACGCAACCTCAATTAGACTTCGATATGATTGATGGTCTGTTGATGAATCCCTTAGAGGATAAACAACGAAGTAGAGGTAATCCCTTTTTATCAAAAGAACAATGGCAAGAAGCTCTACGTAATCATGGGTTTGTTGAGGTAGCGGCTTTTTCTGAAACTGATGCTTTTGGACAATATGTTTTCGTCGCTCAAGCTTCCGCATCAACAACATTACCCGCAGCTTCCGCATTTACTGTAACCGTTGAGCAAATAGATGCTGAAAACAAATCTCAAGTTTCATCACACGAAAAACGAGACATTTCCGACTGGTTTTATATGCCATCTTGGAAACGCTTAATGCCGCCTCAGACCTTTAACTCAAAGCTTCAAGCAACTCAGGTAGGGTGTTGGTTAATATTTATTGATGAGTGCGGCTTGGGCGATCAAATCATGCAACGACTTACCCTTGAGGGTAACAATGCAATTATCGTCAGAATAGGAAAGCAATTTAGTAGTGAAATAGTATCCGATCAACGTGTATATACCATAAATCCTCAACGACAGGATGACTACTATACCTTAATCAAAGAACTTAGTGCATTGGAGTTGACTCCAAACAAAATTTTACATTTGTGGAATCTTACATCAAACAGTCACACAGAATTAACAATTGATTCCCTTGAAAGATGTGAAACTCTAGGCTTTTACAGTCTGGTATTTTTAGCACAAGCACTTGCAGAGCAGCAAAGTCTAACAAATCCTATGCAAATTGAAATTGTGTCAAACAATTTGCAGGAAGTAACAGGCTCAGAAGTGCTAGACCCTGGCAAGGCTTTTGTATTAGGGCCGTGTAAAGTCATTCAGCAAGAGTATCCGAATATCACCTGTCGTAGTATTGATATCGTTATTCCTACAACAGAAAACTGGCAACAAGAAAAACTTGTAAACCAGCTACTAGCAGAATTCACAATTCAGTCGTCTGACCGTGTTGTGGCCTATCGTGGAAATTATCGCTGGGTGCAGACTTTTGAACCCGTCCGCTTGGATAAAGTAGTCGAAGCAAAACCCCAATTAAGGGTAAAGGGAGTTTATCTGATTACGGGTGGATTAGGAGGAGTTGGTCTTTTTAATGCAGAATATCTAGCGAAGACTGTACAAGCAAAACTCATACTGATAGGGCGTTCAGGTTTTCCTAACCGAGATGAGTGGTTACAATGGCTATCAGATTATGGCGAAGAAGATAGCATCAGCCGTAAAATCCAGAAATTACAAGAACTTGAGGCGTTGGGTACAGAAGTTTTAGTGCTGAAAGCTGACGTTACCAATCGAGAACAAATGGAAGCAGCAATTAATCACGCAAAGAATCGATTTGGTCAGATTAACGGGGTAATTCATAATGCTCTAGAAGACAAAAAAGAATTAATTGCACAAAAGAAATTAGAAATAGGAAGAGTTGTTTGTACACCCAAAGTAATCGGGACAATAATACTCAATAATCTTTTCAAAGATGCTGAGTTAGATTTCTTTGTCATGGCTTCATCACAAGCAGCAGTTATAGGCGGAATTGGGCTAATAGAATATACTGCAAAAAATGCTTTTCTTGATGCCTTTGCTTACTATAGTGCATCTAAATATGGCAAGTTTATTGAATCTATAAATTGGGATATATGGAATACTCCAGAATGGATTGCTAAGACAAAGTTATACCGTGTATCAGGATTAAAACTTGAAGAGACAGGATTAACCCTTGAAGAGGGTATGGAGGCCTTTGAGCGTATTCTATTTTGTAGCACAATGCCTCAGATAGTGGTATCAAAAAGCAATTTTCATAACCTGATTAATCGTAACTTGATTAACCTAAAAGATACTCTCAATTCCTTAGAAGAGGAAACTAATAAGGTTAGTCGAGTCAAAAAAACTCATTCTCGTCCCGACTTGAAAAATACATACATCGCTCCACGTAGCGATATTGAGCGCACTCTAGCTGACATCTGGCAGGAAATTTTTAGTATTGAACAGATAGGAATTTACGATAATTTTTTTGAGTTGGGAGGCGATTCTTTACTTGCCACTATTGTAATTTCTCGACTCCGAAAAACCCTCAATATAGAACTGCCTTATAAACGGTTCTTCGATGAACCAACTATAGCTAAGTTAGCCTTAGTTGTTGAAGAAATTTTCATAGAAGAGTTAGAACAATTGCCTGAAGATGAAGCACAGTTGATTTGAGAAAGCAAAAAAATTGATGTGCAATTGTCAAACTAGACAGTAAAAGTTAGTTAGTTCAGGATATTAATCATGAAAATTCAAGCTATTGGAGTTGTCGGAGCCGGTGTTATGGGAATAGGAGTCGCCCAAAACCTCGCTCAAACTGGCCATCAAGTAATACTCGTAGATATTTCTGAAGATATCCTAGATAAAGCTAAACAGGAAATCAGGAATAATATCCGCTTTCAGGGTTTTTTCCAAAAAAGTGACAAAACAGAAACTCCAGATAGTGTCCTCAACAAAATTGAGTTTTCTACAAACTATAAATTTCTAGAAAATGTAGATTTTTTAGTAGAAAATGTTACCGAAAAATGGGATATTAAAAGAGAGGTTTATCCCTTAATCGATTCTATTTGTCCAGCAGATTGCGTATTTGCTGCTAACACATCAGCTATTCCCATTACCCGTATTGCTTCAGTTAGCAAACGTGCTGATAAAATTGTTGGTATCCACTTTATGAATCCTGTACCAATGAAGCCAATGGTAGAGATGATTCGTGGATATCATACCTCTGAGGCAACAATTGAGACAGCAAAACAAATGCTAACTCAGATGGGTAAAGAATGCATAATTGTTAATGATTCACCAGGTTTTGTTTCTAACCGTGTGTTGATGTTAACTATTAATGAGGCTGTTTTTTTGTTGCAGGAGCAAGTTGCTACAGCAGAAGATGTGGACAAAATCTTTAAAAGCTGTTTTGGCCACAAAATGGGCCCTTTAGAAACAGCAGATTTAATTGGACTAGACACAATTTTATTTTCTATCGAAGTCTTGTATGAAAACTTTAACGATAGCAAGTACAGACCATGCCCTTTACTCAAAAAAATGGTGGATGCAGGGCTGCATGGTAAAAAAAGTGGTAAAGGTTTTTACGTATATCAATAAATAGACTAATGAGTGAAATTCAAGCTAAAATCAAAACTTTTCTGTCAAAATTTTTCGGCAATCATGATTTACAACCAGATGAAGACATTTTTGCTCTAGGTTTTGTCAATTCTATGTTCGCCATGCAACTTGTTTTATTTGTAGAGCAAGAGTTTCAGATTGCGATTGAAAACGATGACTTAGAATTTGAAAATTTCCGCACAATCAACTCTATCGCCAATTTAATTACACGTAAAACTGCTATTCTCGTGCAGTCATAAAATATAAATTGCTATTTTATCTGGCATAAATGGTATTATGAAATTGGAACTTTCTACTCAACAGAAAAACGCTAAAGCTGAATATAGAGCTTTTGTTAATCAGGAAATATGCCCTGATGCTGGCGAATGGGATAGGAAAGAATTTACCCCGCCAGAATTAATTAAAAAAATAGCTCAACGTGGTTTTCTCGGTGCTATATTGCCCCAAGAATATGGCGGGCAAGGAATGGACATGATTACCTATGGCATTCTCAACGAGGAAATTGGACGGGGATGTTCTTCTGTCCGAAGTTTGTTGACAGTTCACAACATGGTTGCTCATGCTTTGTGTAAATGGGGTAATAAATCTCAAAAACATTATTGGCTTCCTAAATTCGCATCTGGTGAAACTATTGCTGCTTTTGCGTTAAGCGAACCGAATGTAGGTAGCGATGCTAAAAGTGTAGAAACAATAGCAACACTTGATGGTGATGCTTATGTCTTAAATGGGCAAAAAAAATGGATTACTTACGGGCAAATAGCAGATATATTTTTAGTCTTTGCTAAATGTGAGGGTAAACCCACTGCTTTTTTAGTTGAAAAAAATAGTCCTGGACTATCAGTAAAACCAATGTCTGGGCTTTTAGGTGTTAGGGCTTCAATGTCAGCAGAATTGCACTTTAATAACTGTCAGGTTTCTTTAGAAAATTTAGTAGGTAAATTAGGTTTTGGATTTTCCTATATTGCTGCTACTGCACTTGATTATGGTAGATATAGTGTGGCTTCAGGTTGTGTAGGTATTGCTCAAGCTTGTTTGGAAGCTTGTATCAAATACACAAGTGAACGAAAACAGTTTGGTGTTTATCTCAAAGAACATCAATTAATCCGCCAAATGATTAGTCAGATGATAACTAACGTGAAAGCAGCAAGACTGCTGTGTTATCAAGCTGGTTATCTCAAAGATATTAGTGACCCCAACTCAATTATAGAGACTTCTATCGCTAAGTACTTTGCATCCACAGTCGCTACGAAAATAGCAAATGATGCCGTACAAATTCATGGGGGCAATGGTTGTAGTAATGAATACCCAGTGGAAAGGTATTTACGAGACTCTAAAATTATGGAAATCATTGAAGGTAGTACTCAAATTCAAGAAATTACTATCGCTGACTCAGGTTATCAAGATTATTTTTTGGCAAATGTTGCTACTGGCTTGGAAAAGAAATTAGCAGAGAGAATTTAATATATGATTAGTACTCAAGAACAAGAAGTAAATAGTAAACAAAAAGATAAAAAAGTTATTAAATGTGTCGTTTGGGATTTAGATAATACCATCTGGCATGGAGTTTTGCTAGAAGATGAGAAAGTTTCTCTAAGAAAAAATATAGTAGATATTATTCATACTTTAGATAGCCGTGGTATTATACAATCTATAGCTAGTAAGAATGAGCGTGCTATAGCAATAGGTAAACTAGAAGAATTTGGGTTAAAAGAGTATTTTTTATATCCACAAATAAATTGGAATTCTAAGGCTGCTTCTCTCAAAGAAATTGCTAATATACTTAATATTGGAATGAATGCGATCGCATTCATTGATGACCAATTATTTGAACTAGAAGAAGTGAAATTTTCTTTGCCAGAAATCCTGTGTATAAATGCAGATAAGATAGGAAATATTTTAGATATGCCTGTCATGAATCCTCGGTTTATTACGGAAGATTCACAAATTAGAAGATTGATGTATATTAGTGATATTGAGCGTCAAAATGCGGAGAAAGAATTTGTTGGCACAGCAGACGAATTTTTAGCTACTCTCAATATGAATTTTACTATCTCCTCCGCCAAAGAAGAAGACTTGCAGCGGGCAGAAGAGTTAACGCTACGAACTAACCAATTAAATACAACTGGTTATACCTACTCTTACGATGAACTCAATCATTTTCGGCAATCAGACAACCATAAACTGCTGATTGCAAGTCTGGAAGATAAGTATGGTAGCTATGGGAAGATAGGTTTAGTTCTAATCGAATGTCAGCCTAATTCATGGACAATAAAGCTGTTGCTAATGTCTTGTCGCGTCATGTCTAGAGGAGTTGGGACAATAATGATGAATCATATTATGAGTATGGCTAAAAGTAATAATGTCCGTCTTGTGGCAGAGTTTGTACCAAACGAGCGCAACAGAATGATGTATATATCTTATAAGTTTGCCGGGTTTAAAGAAACTGCTAATAATAACGATTCAGTTATTTTAGAAAATGATTTAAGTAGGATTCAGCCTGTACCTTCTTATGTAAAATTCCAAGTAATTACTTAATTATAAGGATGAGATTATGGATAGCAAAGCAGATGAAATTATTAAACGACGTTCTAAGCTCTCACCTGCTAAACAAGCAATTTTAGAAAAGCGTTTACAGGGTAAGCACAAGCCTGATACTCAACAAATTGAACGAGTTTCACGAGATTTAGAATTACCCCTATCTTTTGCCCAGCAGAGATTGTGGTTTCTGCATCAATTAGAGCCAAATTCATATACTTATAACGATCATGGCGCAATATTACTACAAGGCTCACTCAATATCAAAGCTTTAAAGCAAAGCATTAATGAAATAGTACGAAGACATGAGATTTGGCGAACCAGTTTCCAAATTGTCAATGGACAACCAGTTCAAATTATTGCTCCTGCTTTAAAGATACCCTTACCAATAATAGATTTACAAAATTTACCGAATACTGAACATGAAGCAGAAATCCAAAGGTTAAGACTAGAAAATTACCAACAACCATTTGATTTAGCACAGGTTCCCTTATTACGCTTGACTCTTTTACAGTTGAAAACTAGGGAATATGTACTGTTGCTAACGATACATCATATTATCGTTGACGGTTGGTCACAAGGAGTGTTTCTCCGAGAATTGTCAGCACTTTATGAAGCTTTTTCTCGTAGTAAGCCCTCACCACTTATGGACATTAATATTCAGTATGCAGATTTTGCTCGCTGGCAACAAAATTGGCTACAGGGTGAGGTACTTGACACCTTACTTACATACTGGAAAAAGCAATTGGGAGATAATTTACCAGTTTTAAAATTACCTACAAGTCGCCAACTATTAAAAAATAAAACCTCTCAGGAGGGGAGGGAAACGTTGATGATTTCTAAGACATTATCCCAAGAAATTAAGAATTTAGGTGATAGTCTGGGAACAACATTATTTATGACTCTACTCGGAGCATTTAAGGTTTTACTATACTGTTATACAGGTGAAAAAGATATTGTTATTGGTACTGATATTGCAAACCGTAATCTAATTGAAATAGAGAATTTAATTGGTTTTTTTGTTAATCAATTAGTGTTGCGTGCTTCTCTATTTGACAATCAAAGCTTTAGCGATTTTTTACAGCAAGTACGTAAAGTTTGCCTCGAATCTTATGCTCACCAAGATTTACCATTTGAGAAATTAGTTAGCGTTCTTAATCCTCAAAGAGGATTAAACCAAACTCCTATATTTCAAGTCAAGTTTATCCTTCCCAGTACTCCTACAGATACTTTAGAAATTTCAGATTTAACTTTCACTCGTTTAGATTTATTAGAAAATACGGTAGCAAGGTTTGATCTTCTTCTAGAAATAACTGAGACAGAGTTAGGAATAGTTGGGTTATTTAAATATAATAAAGATTTATTTGATATTATTAGTATTAGCAGATTAATAAAAAATTTTGAAATAATTTTATCTCGGGTTATTATAGAACCTAATATTCAATTAAATCAGCTAAAAGAAATTTTAATTAACTTAGATAAAGAATATCACTTGAGTGAAGAACGAAAACGAAAAGAAGAATATAAGCAAAAGTTAAGCAGAGTTAAACGAAAGATAATTGAATTGTAGCTGAAGTTGATTAAAGAAATGAAACAGGTAAAAACAACTAACTCTAATCTTCACCATAAATTTCCTAAAATTGGTAGAAAATCTATCAATTTACAAACAGAACTAATCAAAATAGATAATTTTGGGGATGACCAAACTCTACCGTTAGTTATAAAACCATGCGTACCTGATATAGATATCGCAGATTGGGCGGAGACAAATCGGGAATTTATTGATACGAATTTAATTAAATATGGTGCTATCTTTTTCAAAGGATTTAGTATTACTACAGCAGCCGCATTTGAAAGATTTGGTCTAGCAGTTTGCTCAGAACTATTCAATGAAAATGGTGAACACCCTCGCAAAACGTTAAGTGGTAAAGTTTATACTCCAGTCTTTTACCCTGCTGAAAGCAAATTGTTGTGGCATAACGAGAATTCTTTTAATCATCGCTGGCCTGTAAAAATTTTGTTCGGCTGTTGTCAACCTGCACAGCAAGGGGGAGAAACCCCAATCGTTGATAGTCGTGGGGTATTTCAACTTATTGAACCTAAGATTAGGGAAAAGTTTGTTGAAAAGCAAGTTATGTATGTTCGTAATTATGGAAACGTATTAGGGTTGGACTGGCAAACGGTTTTTCAAACTCAAAGTAAAGCTGATGTAGAAAAGCTTTGTCAAAATAATTTAATTGATTTTGAATGGAAAAAGGATGGTGGATTAAGAACTATTTCTATTCGTCCAGGTGTAATCAAGCATCCTCAAACAGGTGAATTTTCTTGGTTTAATCAAGCGCAACATTGGCATTTAGCTTGTTTAGATGCACAAACCCGTGAGTCGCTAATTTCATCTTTCAAGGAAGAAGATTTGCCGCGAAATTGCTTTTATGGAGATGGTACTCCTATTGAAGACTCTACAATGCTTGATATCTGTGCGGTATATCAGAGATTAGAAATATGTTTTCCTTGGGAACAAGGCGACATATTATTACTGGACAATGTGTTAACTGCTCATGCACGCAATCCTTATGTGGGAGAACGCAAGTTATTTGTTGCGATGAGCGAACTTATGAGTTTTAGTAACCTTTAAATTGGGGTTAAACATTTAACATGCAAGAGACAATTCAAGGTTTTCCACTATCTCCTCAGCAAAAGCATCTTTGGTTACTACAACAGGGTAGTAATTTGTATATATCTCAATGCGCTATCCTTATTGAAGGAAATGTAGAAGTAAATATACTGGAAGAAGCGTTAAACAAAGTTATTGCTAGAAATGAAATTCTCCATACAAATTTCCATCGCCCGCGTGGGTTGAAAATACCTATTCAGGTGATAAAAAGTAGTATTAATGTATTTTTATCTGAGTACTTTTTAGAAAACAATTCTTATCAAGAGGAAAAAATAGAAGCACTTTTAGAAAAAAGAAGGGAACAGTCTATCAATTTACAGGAAGGGCAATTATTAAAAGTCGAATTGGTAAAATGTTCATCAAGAAAATATGTTTTAGTTATAAACGTGCCATCTCTTTGTGCAGACTCTAAATCATTGAAAAATCTAGTTAATGAAATTAGCCAGTATTACGCTGCATGTTTGCAAAATACAGAACTAGATGAAGAACCACTACAGTATGCGGATATCGCTACATGGCAAAATGAATTACTTGAGGCAGAGGAGACTACAACAAGTAAAAATTACTGGCAGCAAGTAGATTTTTCGACTTTAGATACCTTAAAGCTTCCTTTTGAAAATTGTCTTTCTAAAAAATCGGAATTTGAACCTCAATTTATTAAGTTAGCAATTAACAACGATTTACTAATTAAAATTGAAGAAATTGTCCAAAAATATCAAATTTCAATAGATACTTTTTTCCTTACTTGCTGGCAAATTATACTTTGCCGTCTTACTGGGCAATCAAATTTAATTATAGGTTTAGGTTGTGATGGTCGAAATTATGAAGAATTAAAAGCAGCATTAGGTTTATTCGCAAAATATTTACCACTTGTTTGTAATCTAAAAGAAAATGATACATTTAGTGATGTCTTAATACAGGTTAACACCTTAACAGATGAAATACTTGAATGGCAGGATAGCTTTAGTTGGGACGTGTTTTCTAAAACAAATGCAGATGATATAGAAGAGTCATTTTTGCCATTTTGTTTTGATTTTGAGGAAATAGCAACTAATTATTATACCCCTGAAGTATCATTTTCAATTCATCAACATTACGTCTGCTTTGACCGATTTAAACTTAAACTTTCTTGTGTACATACACAAAATGGTGTTAAATTAGAATTTCACTATGATGCAAAACTTTTCCATAAAGAAGATATTCAACGTTTGGTTAATGAATGGGAAACTTTGTTAATAAGTGTTATTAACAATCCCTCTACAGCGATATCACGATTAGATATTCTCAGCGAACAAGAACGGCAAGAACTCTTAGTTACATTCAACAACACTAAAACAGCAGAGCTACAATACGAATGTATTCACCATTGGTTTGAACAGCAGTGCGATCGCACACCAGATAACATTGCTATTGTTTATACAAATCAGCGACTTACCTATCGAGAATTAAACACTCGTGCTAACCAGCTAGCTCATTACCTACAACAATTAGGTGTGAAACCAGATGTGACGGTAGGACTTTGTGTAGAGCGATCGCCTTTAATGCTGATTGGACTTTTAGCTATCTTAAAAGCTGGTGGTGCTTATGTACCAATTGATCCTAGCTATCCCTTAGAAAGAAAAACTTTTATCCTCAACGATTCTCAAATGCCAGTGCTGCTGACTCAACGGCATTTAATCACAGATTTGGCTACCAATGAAATTCAAGTAATTTGTATAGATAGTGATTGGCAAGCTATAAACCAACAAGAAATTACAAATCCAATTACTACAACAAGCGAATTAAATTTAGCTTATGTTATTTACACCTCCGGTTCCACTGGTAAACCCAAAGGAACTCTAATTACCCATCAAGGATTGGTTAACTACTTAAGTTGGTGTACCCAAACATATCTAGTGCAAGAAGGAGTCGGAACTTTAGTTCACTCACCTTTAGGTTTTGACTTAACAATCACTAGTATTTTTTCACCTTTATTAGTTGGTCGTACAGTAGAATTACTATCAGAAGAACAAGGTATTGAAACCCTTTCTCAAGCTTTAAAGAAAAGCTCGAATTTAAGTTTGGTGAAAATTACCCCCGCTCACTTGGATTTACTGAAGCAACAGTTATCTAAAGAAGAAATCGCAAATAAAACTAGAGCTTTTATTATCGGCGGGGAAAATTTATTAGCCCAAAGCCTCACCTTCTGGCAAGATGTGGCTCCAGAGACAATATTGGTAAACGAATATGGCCCTACAGAGACGGTGGTAGGCTGTTGTGTTTATCAGGTTCCAGTTGGGAAACATTATACAGGTTCCATACCCATTGGGAAAGCGATCGCTAATACCCAGTTGTATATTTTAGACGAATATTTGCAACCAGTTCCAAAGGGTGTACCCGGTGAACTGCACATTGGCGGATTTGGATTAGCTAGAGGTTATCTAAATCAAGCTGAATTAACAGCCCTTAAATTTATCCCCAATCCCTTCAGTAATAAAGAGGGCGATCGCCTTTACAAAACAGGTGATATAACCCGCTATTTACCAAGTGGAGATATTGAATATATCAGTAGAATTGACAACCAAATAAAAATTCGCGGGTTCCGCATTGAATTGGGAGAAATTGAAGCGGTTATAAGTCAACACCCCGTAGTACGAGAAACTGTAGTTATAGTCAGTGAAGAATCGGTAAATTATCAACGTATAATTGCATATATAGTTATTCAAAAAAACCAAACGCTGGCAATTCCTGAACTACGTAGCTTTTTAGAGTCAAAGTTACCAAGTTATATGCTGCCATCTGCTTTTGTAATCCTAGAAGCACTACCACTAACATCTAATGGTAAGGTTGACCGGAAGGCCCTTCCTGCACCAGAAGAAACAGATGTATCATCATCTAATATAGTCCCTCCCTCCACACTAATTGAGAATTTACTAGCAAGTATTTGGACAGAAGTACTTGGTTTAGACAAAGTAGGTATTAATAATAATTTCTTTACTTTGGGAGGACATTCCTTAATGGCCACTCGCGTAATGTCCCAAATCCGGCAAGTATTTAAAGTAGAGCTTCCTTTACCTTATTTATTTGAAAAACCAACAATCGCAGAGCTAGCAAAAGAAATTGAAAAAGCGATTAAGGTAGACTCAGGAGCTGAAGCTACAAATATTGAGCGGATTGTGCGATCGCACCAATTACCGCTATCATTTGCTCAACAACGACTGTGGTTCTTAGCTCAATTAGAACCAGACAGCCCATTCTACAATACTCCTGCTGCTGTTCGCCTCGAAGGACAGTTAAATGTAGAAGCACTACAACAAAGTTTTAACGAAATCATTAGTCGTCATGAAGTACTGCGAACCAATTTTCAAACCAGAGAAGGGCAACCAGTAGCTATCATCTCTGAAGAAAAACCTTTAACATTACAAATATTTGATATTAGCAAGTTACCTTCAAATCAACAAGAAGCCGAAATTAAACAAGAAGCGGCACAAGAGGCACAACAATCTTTTGATATCAGCAAAGACCATCTACTGAGAGTAAAACTATTACGTCTTGGTGAGCAAGAACATATTGTGTTACTGACAATGCACCATATAGTCTCTGATGGTTGGTCAATCAGCGTACTAGTACAGGAGTTGGCAACACTTTATCAATCCTTCTGTAACGGGCAACCTTCACCATTATCTGAACTTGCAATACAGTATGTAGACTTCGCGGCTTGGCAACGACAATGGCTGCAAGGAGAAGTACTCGAAACTCAAATATCTTATTGGCTTAAGCACTTAGAGAACGCACCAAAAATATTAGAGTTACCCACAGATTATCCAAGGCCAGCAATTCAGACTTTCCGGGGTGCGACCTACTCATTTAAGTTATCTCCAGAATTATCTGCATCCTTAAATAAATTAAGTCAGCAGCAGGGAAGCACTTTATTTATGACCCTGTTGGCAGGTTTTCAAACACTGCTATGGCGTTATACGGGTAGCGAAGATATTGTGGTCGGCTCGCCTATCGCTAACCGTAACCGAATAGAGATAGAACGATTAATTGGATTTTTTGTCAATACCCTGGTATTGAGAACTAACTTAGCAGGAAATCCCAGTTTTGAAGAACTACTAAAGAGGGTGCGGGAAGTCGCATTAGGAGCATACACTCATCAGGATTTGCCTTTTGAATTGTTAGTTGAGCAGTTGCAACCACAGCGAGACTTAAGTCATACACCATTATTTCAAGTGATGTTTGTGCTTCAGAATGCACCAATGTCTGCGTTAGAATTGTCTGGTTTGACTTTAACCCCGTTAGAAAGCAATAGTGATAGCGCCAAGTTTGATTTAAATCTACAAATCACAGAAATAGAGGAGGGGTTACTTGGAAGTATAGAATATAATACTGATTTATTTGAGGACAATACAATACATCAGATGGCGAGTCATTTGCAAACGTTGCTTGAAGGAATTGTTGCTAATCCGCAGCAGCGTTTGTCGGAGTTACCACTGTTAAGTGAATCTGAACGGCATCAATTGGTGTGGGAGTGGAATAATACAGAAGTTGATTATCCTCAACAACAATGTATCCATCAATTGTTTGAGGGACAGGTAGAACTTACACCTGATGCTGTTGCAGTCATCTTTGAAAACCAACAGTTAACCTACCGCGAGTTGAACAACCGAGCAAATCTACTAGCGCATTATTTGCGTTCATTGGGAGTAAAATCAGAAGTATTAGTCGGGATTTGTGTAGAGCGTTCGTCGGAGACGTTGCCGGAGGCATCGCTTTCGATGGTCATTGGACTATTAGCCATCCTAAAAGCAGGTGGCGCATACATACCAATAGACCCCAACTATCCCCAAGAACGCATCGCATTTATACTAGAAGACACTCAAGCACCAGTATTACTCACTCAATCTTCACTGCGAGAAACAATACCCCAACACAAAGCTCAAGTCATCTGCTTAGATACCGATTGGCATCTCATCGCCCAACAAAGCCAGAAAAATGTCATCTCTGAAATAACCCCCGACAACCTCGCTTATATCATCTATACCTCTGGTTCAACAGGTAAACCAAAAGGTGTAATGATTAAACACGCAAGCACAGTTGCAATGTTGGATTGGGCAAAGCAAACCTTTGCAATCGAAGCTTTGCAAGGAGTTTTAGCATCAACCTCTATTTGCTTCGACCTTTCAGTATTCGAGCTATTTATTCCTCTGTGTTGCGGTGGCAAGGTGATTCTAATCGAGAACGCCTTATATTTATCAACTTTGCCAACAGCCCAAAATGTAACCTTAATAAATACTGTCCCAAGTGTGATTTCACAGTTATTAAGAACTGATAGTATTCCGGCTTCAGTGCAGACAATCAATGTGGCAGGTGAACCACTTCATCATCATCTTGTACAACAACTTTATCAGCAAGAGAATATACAACAGGTATTTAACCTCTATGGACCTTCTGAAGATACAACTTATTCAACATTTGCCCTTCTAGACAAAGATACTAGCAATATTCCACCGATTGGTCGCCCGATTCACAACACGCAGATTTATTTGTTAGATCAAAATTTACAACCTGTTCCTGTGGGTGTAACTGGGATGTTGTATATTGGTGGTGCAGGTTTATCGCGTGGTTATCTCAACAAACCAGAACTGACTGCTGAACGATTTATTCCCAATCCTTACACACAGTTACCAGGAGAACGGTTATATCAAACTGGGGATTTAGCCCGCTATTTAGCAAATGGAGAGATTGAGTACATTGGGCGCATTGATTATCAAGTAAAAGTACGTGGTTTCCGTATTGAACTCTTAGAAATTGAAGCACTGATTATTGAACATCCTGAAGTTCGAGAGGCTGTTGTTACGGTTGATTCTTCCGAAACTGATTCTCAACGAATAATTGCTTATGTCGTTCCGAATTCAGAGGAAAGACTAACTATTTCTCAACTGCGCGATTTTTTAGAGGCAAAGTTACCAAACTATATGGTGCCAACTGCTTTTGTCTTTTTGGAGGCACTACCATTAACTCCTAATGGCAAGATTGACCGTAAGGCGCTCAAAGCTCCTGATACAGCAAGACCTGAAGACCAAGAGCTAGTAGCACCTCGCAATTTCTTAGAAGCCAAACTGGCTGAAATTTGGGCAGGCGTGCTTGGTGTGGATAAAGTAGGTATTTTCGATAACTTTTTTGAATTAGGTGGAGATTCTATTCTGGCCATTGTAGTTATCACTAGAGCCAACCAAGCCGGTCTAAAACTTACAGTTAAGCAGTTATTTCAACATCAAACAGTTGTTGGTTTGGCAAGTGTGGCAGTTACAAAAAATATAAACCAAGCCGAACAAGAACTCATCACAGGTTTAGTCTCTCTTACACCAATACAATCCTGGTTTTTTGAACAGAATTTACTTGAACCCCACCACTGGAATCAAGCAGTTTTACTCGAAGTTAAACAACTTATTGACCTAGCTTTATTAGAAAAATCTGTACAGCAATTACTGGTACATCATGATGTTCTTCGCTTACGTTTTGAGGAAACAGAGTTTGGCTACCAGCAGATTATAGCTAGCCCTGATGCAGAATTACCTTTAATAAATTTTGATTTCTCTGCATTATCAGCAGGCGAACAAAAACTAGCCATTGAAACAGCAGCTACCAAATTACAAGCCAGTCTTAACCTCTCAACAGGCCCATTGATGCGAGTTGCTCTATTCAACTTAGGGCGGGGATCAAATCGTCTGCTAATCCTTATTCACCATCTAGCTGTAGATGGCGTTTCTTGGCGGATTTTACTGGAAGACTTGGACACAACATACCAGATGATGAACCAAGGCAAAAAGATAGAATTACCAGCCAAAACAACTTCCTTTAAATACTGGTCTAAATGTCTAGAGGAATATGCACAATCAGCTACCTTCCAACAAGAATGGGACTATTGGCTGAGAGAGTCTTGGCAAAACATTGCTCCTTTACCAGTAGATTTTTCTGACGGCGACAATACAGTAGCTTCGACTCTAAATATCTCAATTTGTCTGACTGTAGAACAGACTCAAGCCTTGCTAAAAGAAGTACCAAAAGTTTATAATACACAAATAAATGATGTCTTGCTCACGGCACTAGTACAAGCTTTTTCTCAATGGACTGGCAATAATTCTCTATTACTAGCTCTTGAAGGTCATGGGCGGGAAGAAATTTTCGATGATGTTGATTTGTCGCGTACAGTCGGTTGGTTTACCTCTGTTTTTCCTGTATTGTTAGGTTTAGGAAAAACATCTCATCCCGTAGAGGCTTTGAAAGCGATAAAAGAGCAACTACGGAGTATTCCAAATAAGGGAATAGGCTATGGTGTCCTACGTTACCTTAGTCAGGATATTGCGAGAGTTAAGTTATTGCGATCGCTTCCACAAGCTGAAGTGGTCTTTAATTACTTAGGTCAGTTCGATCAAACATTTTCAGACTCATCAATATTTAAAATCTCTCAAGACTCCCAAGGACAAACGCGCAGTTCGCGGAATCGGGAGAGTTATATGCTAAGTATCGACGCTTTGGTAATTGATAACCAGTTGAGAATAGATTGGACTTACAGCGAAAAAATACATCAACGAAGCACTATTGAACGATTAGCGCAAGAGTTCTTAAAAGCATTGCAAGTACTCGTGACTCATTGTCAATCTCCTGAAGTCAGAGTATATACACCTTCTGACTTTCCAGAAGCAGAACTAAGTCAACAAGACCTCGAACGGTTTTTAAGAAAAATTAACTGAGAGAGTAAAAATAAAATGAGAGAAAACATCCAAGATATATACCCGCTATCTCCAATACAACATGGTATGCTCTTTCACTGTCTGCACGCCCCTGAAATGGAATTATACCATTCACAGTCCGTCTATACTTTTAGCGGCAATCTGAACATTGATGCTTTTAAATACGCTTGGCAGCAAGTAGCAACCCGACACACAATCTTGCGTACTAGCTTCTATTGGGAAGAATTAGATAAACCATTACAAGTTGTGCATCAGCAAGTAGAAGTACCTGTAGACTACCAGGATTGGCAAGAACTCGATCCATTAGAACAACAAGAGCATTTACAATCTTTTCTTGAGAGCGATCGCTTACGGCGTTTTGATTTTTCCCAAGCGCCTCTAATGCGTCTGGCTATAATCCAAATTCAAGAACACACTTACTATCTTGTTTGGAGTAGCAACCTGCTCATTCTAGATGGTTGGTCATATCTATTGGTATTAAATGATGTGATTGAAATTTATGAAGCATATTGTCAAGGTCAAGATGCACCTTTAAGAAACGGCAGTTGCTTTAAAGACTACATCAAATGGTTGAAACAACAGGATTTATCCAAAGCAGAGGAGTTCTGGCGACAGCAACTCAATGGAGTAAAAGAGCCTACTCCGCTAACTAACCTATACCCAAACAACTTGTCCAATTTAGAAGAACGCTACGAGGATATACAAATCAGTCTATCGGAAGCAATTACAAGAAACCTAGATTCCTTGGCAAGACAGCATCACTTGACCATGAATACAATAGTTCAGGGAGTTTGGGCTATACTCCTTAGTCACTACAGTGGCAAAAATGATGTAATTTATGGCTGTACTACTTCTGGTCGTCCAGTAGATTTAGAAGGTTCGGAGTCAATGGTGGGGGAAATGGTTAATACCTTACCAGTACACGCCAAGATAGATCTGGATGAGCATTTATTATCTTGGCTTCAGCAATTACAGACTCAATTGATAGAACTTCGAGAGTATGAATATTATCCCCTAGTGGATATTCAAAAATGCAGTAAAGTGCTAGGTAATGTGCCTTTGTTTGAGAGCTTTGTAGTGTTCGAGAACCAAAAAACAGGCAACTTTCTGCAAGAATGGGGAAGTCTAAATATCTCTGAGCAAACTAGCTATTATAAAACAAACTATCCTCTAAATATAGTTGGGTATCCTGGCTCAGAACTCACGATTGGAATTAATTATGATTTTCGCCGCTTTGATGCTGCAACAATCATGAATATATTACATCATTTAAAAATATTGCTCGAAGGCATCGTAACAAATCCTCAAGTAAGGCTTAAGGAGTTATTGTTACTTACAGAGCAAGCACCACATATAAAAATATTAATTTTAGACAAAGAAATGTCATTGCACTTAGATTTTGCTTTAACTAATTAAATCCCTAAAAAATAAATATTTATACATAAAACAAGTTGATTGAAATCTGACTGAACGAGTACTAATAAGAAACTCTCATAATCAAGTAAAATTCTCATTTCCAGACAAATAAATTTGAATCGTTTAAGACTACTACATTTTTTTTGATCGAGCCATATTGGCAGCAATCTTATTGATAATTTAAGGAAAAATAGTTAATTTATGATAATCTCAAATGAAATCGAGCGCAGATATAAGCTTTCAAGTAATGAATTTAAGTCAAACTATGTTGACTGCGAAAAACCAGTTATCATCTCAGGAGCGATTAAAAGTTGGAATAGCTTCGATAAATGGTCATTAGAATATTTAAAAGACCTATCTCCTGCTTTAAATATTTATGCTAAAAAGTTTAGTAATAAAAAAATTGAATTATGTCGTTTGACAATGCAAGAATATGTAACCTTAATCAATAACTATGAAAAAGATGATGAAAAAACTGATTCCCCACCCTATTGTCATGACTTGCCACTATTTAGCTTAATACCTTCACTAATAAAAGATGTTCAACCATTTCCTTTAGATTATTTACCAAAATGGTATCGTTACAAATGGTGGCGTTACTGTCAGTTTTTTATTGGATCTTCTAATAGTCTTACTCCACTACATTTTGATTGTCTTCTGACTAACAATATTTTTTTTCAACTTGTTGGACGGAAACAATTTACTATATTACTACCTAGAGATGCTAAAAATTGTTATCGCAAAGGCTGGCGATGGTTTCTCGTTGATCCAGAAAATCCAGATTTCAATAAATATCCTGAATACAGAAATGCAAAACCGATTAAATTTGTCGTAAATCCTGGGGATATTGTCTATATGCCTCCTGGAACGCTGCATCATGTTCGGAGTTTAGATATGTCGATTTCTTTTAATATCGATTGGCATACTCAAAAAAGTTCATTGAGGGCTTTAGCAGCTATGACAAAAGGGATGCCAATTCAAAACTGCTACTACAACTTTTTATTAACTATGGGTTTAGTGTTAAAAGTACCTCCTCAGATAATTTTCAAATTTTATAAGTCTTATCTAAATTATGTTTCTTAAAAAACAAAGCTATGGCACAAAGACATCGAGCCTAAACAATCAGTAGATTTATTAATGTATTTGGCAATCCCAAAAATAAAAATCTCATGAACATATTTGAAAAGCGCGAATCAAACGTTAGAAGCTATTGCCGTAATTTTCCTGCAATATTCCATAGAGCTAAAGATTCTATAGTTTATACGGAGTCAGGTGAAGAATATATAGATTTTTTCGCTGGTGCAGGTGCTTTAAATTATGGACATAATCATGACTACATCAAACAAAAAGTCATGTCATATTTAGATGCCGATGGAATTGCCCATGCTTTAGATATGTATACTTCGGCGAAAGAGAAGTTTTTAACCAAGTTTGATGAGGTAGTGTTAAGTTCAAAAAAACTAGATTATCGCATTCAGTTTTGTGGGCCGACAGGAACAAATGCAGTTGAAGCTGCTTTAAAATTAGCGAGAAAAGTCAGAGGGAGAGCAGGTATATTCTCATTCATGGGAGCATATCATGGAATGACTTTAGGTAGCTTATCGATTACTGGCAATATTGGAATTCGAGGCGGGGTAATTGGGACATCAAGTAATGTAACTTTTATGCCTTATCCCTATGGATTTATGGAAACTTTTGACACTATAGAATATATAGAAACAGTCTTAAATGATGTAAATTCGGGAATTGAAAAACCAGCAGCAATCATCTTTGAAACAGTACAAGCAGAAGGTGGAGTTGTTGTAGCTCCTATTGTCTGGATGCAAAGACTCAGAGAGTTATGCGATAAGCATGACATTTTATTAATCTGCGATGATATTCAAGTTGGCTGCGGTCGAACAGGTTCTTTCTTTTCTTTTGAAAGAGCAGATATTGTTCCTGATATGGTAATACTTTCTAAATCTATTAGTGGGTATGGTTTTCCAATGTCACTATTATTAATTAAGCCAGATTTGGATATATGGGAACCAGGTGAGCATAATGGTACTTTTAGGGGTAATCAATTAGCATTTATCGGAGCAACAGCTGCTTTAGAATATAGAGAAAGTAGTAATCTTGAACAAGAAGTCAAAAATAAAGAGCTTTTCTTGAAAAATTTTCTCACTCAAGAAATAGCATCAATTAGTGAAAGCATAGCAGTACGTGGAATTGGCATGATTTGGGGTATTGATGTTAAAAATTTTGGCGGTAACAGTTTAGCCAAAAGTATAACCTCCCGTTGTTTTGAACTAGGTTTAATAGTCGAATTAGCAGGGAGAAATGATACGGTAATTAAAATACTGCCTCCTTTGGTAATTGATATGTCCACATTACAAAAGGGTTGTTCAATTATCAAAAAAGTTTTTGATGATTTCATATCAAACTAATGATATTTATCAGTCAGCAAATAATTGGTTATAAGGATAAGAACTATGGATCTACATCTACACTCGAATGACTTATTATCTCAAAAATTTTATTGGATAAATAAATTATCGGGAGACTTGCCAGAAACAAATCTGATGCTAGACTATGTAAGACCTTTACTTTCTAGTGCTAAGAACAAATCTTTTAGATTTGATTTACCAAATAATTTATCTCAAGCAACCCTTAAACTAACTAAAGGTTCTTACTTTTCAACGTACTGGATACTTGTATCTGCATTAAACATATTGTTGCAAAAATATACCCGAAATAATGATGTTATCCTTGGAATACCTGTATATGAGGAAACTAGTACAGATTGCGTAAATAGTAAAATTATTCCTTTGCGTACTCAGGTAATACCTCAACTTTCATTTAAAGATTTTCTTTTTCAAGTAAAAGATGCGATTCTTGGTGCTTACAACAATCAAAACTATAATTTTGATGAATTAATTAAATTATTAGAAATACCAACAATCCCTAATCGCTGTCAAATTTTTGATATAGTAGTTTTACTAGAAAATATTCATCATAAAGATAATTTAAATTTACTTGATAATGACATAACAATTTCTTTGAAAATTAACTCTGAAACTATTAGTGCCAATATAGAGTATAGAGAAGATTTATTTCAGGATGAAAGCATAAAATCGATGAGTAGATATTATATTAATGTTGTTGATAGTATTATAAATAACATTAATATTAAAATATCAGATATTATTTTCTTGAAATATACCGATAAATATCAGTTGCTAAAAGCATATAACAACAATGATAGAGAGTATCCAGTTGAGCAGACAATAAATCAATTATTTGAGAAACAAGTCTCTCAGACTCCAAGCAATATAGCTATTTTCCATGAAGGAACTAAATTAACTTATCAAGAACTAAACCAAAAAGCTAATCAGCTAGCTAAATTATTGCGGAAGTTAGGAGTTAAGCAAGGAGAATTTGTAGGCATTTTTAAAGATCGAGATATCAATTTTCTAATTGCAATCCTCGCTATATACAAGGCAGGTGGAGCATACGTACCTATTGATAGTACTTATCCACAAAAGAGAATTCAGTATATGCTATCTAATAGCGAAGTTAGATTTGTATTAACAGATTATTCGCTATTAAATATCTTGCAATCCTTAGTGGAAGACCATTCAAATTTATCATCTATTATTTGTTTAGATGATATGATTACTGAAAAAACTCAACTTGCTAATAAAACAGGGTTAAAGATATATAACAAATCAGATTTTGCTCAACTAGCCAATGATAATGTAGAGCATATTAATGATGCTTGTGACCCAGCCTATATGCTTTATACTTCTGGGTCTACAGGATTACCCAAGGGGGCAATTGTCAGGCATGATGGCGCAGTTAATCATATTTATGCCCAATTCGATGAGTTGGAGTTAACGCAGAAGTTTTGTTTTCTCCAAAGCGCTCCTTCTTCTACAGATATTTCTGTATGGCAATTTTTAGCACCACTTTTAATAGGTGGAAAAACAGTAATTGTAAATATAGAAACTGTTGCTATTCCTGATAAACTATTTGAGGTACTGAAATCACAAAAAATTACAACTGTGGAATTAGTACCAGCATTATTTGGTGGCTTGCTTGAATATACTTCCCAGCTACCGAGTCATGAAAGAGAATTACCTGATTTGAAATGGATGATGGTTGTGGGGGAGACAGTATCAGTAAGTTGGGTAAATAAGTGGCTCCATCTGTATCCTGAAATCAAAATTGTTAACGCTTATGGCCCCACCGAAGCTGCTGATGATATCAGCCAGTTTATTGTTAATAAACCATTGCCAGAAAATCAGCGAACAGTTCCAATTGGTAAACCCTTAGCTAACTTAAATCTCTATATCCTTGATGAAGAAATGCAGCTATTACCTATTGGTGTTCCTGGAGAAATTTGTGTGTCGGGAATTGGTGTAGGTAATGGATACTGGAAAAATGAAGAAAAAACTAATTTTAGCTTTGTTCCTAACCCGTTTACGGATGCTAAGAAGAGATTGCCAGAAAATCGCAAAGATTTAATTTATAAAACTGGAGATTTAGGAAGGTGGCTGACTGATGGGAATATCGAATTTCTTGGACGTATTGATAATCAAGTAAAGATTCGTGGCTTCCGGGTTGAACTTGGAGAAATTGAAACATTTCTAGGTCAGCACCAAAATGTTCGTGAAAATGTAGTTGTGGTTCAGCAGGAGGAAGCAGGTAATTTACAATTAGTTGCCTATGTAGTTGCAAAGAGAGAACCAATTCCTAGTATTAGTGAATTGCGTACTTTCTTGAAAGAAAAGTTACCTGAATATATGTTACCTTCTGACTTTGTAATGCTAGAAAGCATACCACTATCACCTAGTGGGAAGGTAGACCGCAAAGCTTTGCCGAAAACAGAGAATACTCGCCCGAAACTAGAAACGGCTTACGTAGTACCGCAAAATGACATTGAGCAAGCAGTTGCCGATATTTGGCAAGAAATATTAGGTATTCAGCAAATAGGAATCTACGACAACTTTTTTGAATTGGGAGGAAACTCACTGTTAGCTATTCAGGTTATTTCCCGTTTGCGTAAAGTCTTACAGACTGATATTGCCCTACGTAGTTTGTTTGATGAACCAACTATCGCTGGAATCTCACACTATATTGAAAGTATTCGTGAGAAAGTCAAAAAATTACTAGTTGTTGCTAGCGCTTCTCTGAGTGATAGAGAGGAAATAGAATTTTAAATTAAAAATAGACTCTTAGTTAAAATGTTGTCTTTTAATTATTCTGATTGAGTATTTCCGAAGAAAAATTACCTCAACTATAATCATCCATGAGGAGTAAAGATTTATGAAAACCATCAACCAATTTTTATCTTACCTTTCTAGTTTAGAAATAAAACTTCGGGTTGATGGCGATCGCTTATATTGTAATGCTCCTCAAGGTATACTGACATCAGAACTGAGTACGCAAATTCGAGAGCGTAAAATAGAAATCCTCAAATATATACATGATTCAATTGCCTCAACTTCCACAATCGAGCTTATACAACCTGTATCTAGAGATGTAGATTTACCGCTATCTTTCGGACAGCAAAGGCTATGGTTTCTGAATCAATTGGAGCCAAATAGTGCCACTTACAACCTTCCCTATGCTGTACGGCTGACTGGTACGCTTAATGTACAGGCATTAGAACAGAGTCTCAACGAAATTGTGCAACGTCATGAGATATTGAGAACCACTTTTATGCTTGTCAATGGAGAACCGATTCAGGTTATTACTCCAACTCTGAGCTTGAAGCTATCTGTAGTGGACTTGCAAGAGTACCCAATAAAAAAGCAGGAAGCTGAAGTTTTGCGGCTAGCAGTTCAAGAAAGCCAGTTGCTTTTTAATTTAGCGCAGGGGCCTTTGCTGAGAACTACTCTGTTGCACTTGAGTGAACAACAGCACGTATTGTTGTTCACCATGCATCATATTGTCTCTGATGGCTGGTCAATGGGTTTACTTGTCAAAGAAGTAACATCACTTTACGAAGCCTTCTGTCAAGAAAAACCTTCCCCGCTTGCAAAATTGCCAATACAGTATGCAGATTTCGCAGTTTGGCAACGGCAATGGTTGCAAGGAGAGGTGCTACAATCTCAGATTTCTTACTGGCGAAAGCAGTTAGAAGATGCACCGAGAGTACTGGATTTACCTACTGACTATCCACGTTCAGCTATTCAGAGTTTCCGGGGTGCAACTTATTCATTTGAGCTATCTCAAGAGCTATCTGTAGCGTTAAATAAATTAAGCCAGCAGCAAAGATGTACTTTATTTATGACTCTGCTGGCAGCTTTTCAAACATTGTTATGGCGTTACACAAGTAATGAAGATATTGTGGTTGGTTCGCCTATTGCTAACCGTAACCGAGACGAAATAGAAGGGTTGATTGGTTTTTTTGTCAATACTTTGGTACTACGAACAAATCTGGCGGGTAATCCCACCTTTGAAGAGCTACTGGTTCGGGTGCGAGAAATGACATTGGGAGCATACACTCATGAGAATTTGCCTTTTGAATTGTTGGTAGAGGAACTACAACCAGAGCGAAACTTAAGCCATACGCCACTCTTTCAAGTAATGTTTGTGCTTCAAAATGCACCTATTTCGGCTTTTGAGTTGCCTGGTTTAACTTTAAGTTCCTTGACAGTTCAAAATAGCAATGCCAATTTTGATTTAACTTTGGATATTACAGAAACAGCAGAAAAAATATTTAGCAATTTCAATTACAATAGCAATTTATTTAAGGAAAGTACTATCAAGCGGATGGCTGGATATTTCCAGACCTTGCTGAAAGAAATTATTGCAAATCCAAAGCTGCGGCTTGCAGAATTATCATTAATAACAGAACATGAGAAACGCCAATTGCTATTGGAGTGGAATAATACAAAAGTTGAATATCCTCAACACCAATGCATCCATGAGTTATTTGAGACTCAAGTAGAACACACACCTGATGCGATCGCAGTTGTTTTTGAAGACCAGCAACTAACCTATCGCGAGGTAAACACCAGAGCGAATCAACTAGCGCATTATTTGCAACAGCTAGGAGTAAAACCAGAGGTATTGGTGGGGATTTGTGTAGAGCGATCGCTCTCTATGGTTATTGGACTATTAGCGATCCTGAAAGCAGGTGGTGCGTATGTACCATTAGACCCTTATTATCCATCAGAACGTCTAGCCTTTATATTACAGGATGCTCAAATATCAGTGTTACTAACCCAGCAACATCTGATAGAGAATTTGCCGCAACATCAGACTAGGATTGTTTGTCTAGATAGAGATTGGGAAAGTATAGCTCAACAAAACTCACAAAATTTAATTAATGAGTGTACAAGTGATAATTTAGCCTACATCATCTATACATCCGGCTCAACAGGCCAACCCAAAGGGGTGTTAGTTAATCACAGCAATGTTATTCGTTTATTCGCAGCAACTCAATCCTGGTATAACTTTAATCAACATGATGTCTGGACATTATTCCATTCCATAGCCTTTGATTTCTCTGTTTGGGAACTCTGGGGTGCTTTGCTATATGGTGGAAAATTAGTGGTGGTACCATACTGGCTGAGTCGTTCACCAGAAGACTTTTACAAATTGCTGTTAACACAGCAAGTGACAGTACTCAACCAGACGCCTTCAGCTTTTTGCCAACTCATCCAGGCAGAAGAATCATTTGCAAATATTAACAAATTAAGCCTGCGAACAGTCATTTTCGGTGGAGAAGCATTGCAACTTGAGAGTTTAAGACCTTGGTTTGAACGTCATGGCGACCAGTTTCCTCAGTTAGTCAATATGTACGGAATTACGGAAACAACCGTACATGTTACCTATCGTCCACTAGCGATCGCAGATTTAGAAGTAGCATCAGGAAGTGTGATTGGGCGTCCTATTCCTGACTTACAAGTTTACTTACTAGATAAATATCAACAGCCAGTACCTATTGGCATACCAGGTGAAATGTATATTGGTGGTGCTGGTGTGGTACGGGGTTATCTAAATCGACCAGAATTAACTCCTGAAAAATTTATTCCTAATCCCTTTAGTAATAAAGCAAATGCACGTCTTTATAAATCCGGTGATTTAGGTCGATATTTACCAAATGGAGACATAGAATATTTTGGTCGTATTGACCACCAAGTTAAAGTTCGTGGTTTCCGCATTGAATTGGGAGAAATTGAGGCTATCATCAGCCAATATCCAGCAATTAGAGAAACTGTAGTTGTAGTCAGCGAACAATCAGTAGATTCTCAACGAATAGTTGCCTATATAGTCCCTCAAAAAGAGCAAACACTGACAATCCCTGAACTACGTAGCTTTTTAGAGGCAAAGTTGCCAAGTTACATGATACCAGCAGCTTTTGTCACATTGGGGGCATTACCACTAACACCTAATGGTAAAATTGACCGCAAAGCATTACCGATTCCTGACACTGAGCGACCTGAATTAGACAACACTTTTGTTGCACCTTGCACTCCAAATGAGAAAATACTAGCTGAAATTTGGGCTAAAGCTCTTGGTATCAAACAGGTGGGTATCCACGATAACTTCTTTTCCTTAGGGGGAGATTCCATCCGTAGCATCCAAGTTCAATCCCTAGCACGAGAAAAAGGTTTGAGTTTCTCAATCCAGCATATCTTCCAACATCAAACTATTTCTCAGTTGGCAAAGGTGCTAAAAACGACGGAATTGGATTTTATAAAATCAGAAAAAAGTCAACCATTCAGTCTCATATCTCAAGAAGACAAACAGAAATTACCTGATGATATAGAGGATGCATATCCACTTTCTATGCTCCAGATGGGAATGGTTTTCCATAGCGAGTATAGTCCTGAGCGAACAACATATCACGATATTTTTAGCTACCATTTACAAGCTACTCTCGACATTCAGATTTTGCAGGCAGCTATACAGCTTTTAGTAAAAAATCATGCTGTACTGCGTACTTCGTTCCAGCTAACCGACTTTAGCGAGCCATTGCAACTGGTTCATCGAAACATTGATGTTCCATTGGAGGTAGAGGATTGGCGTCATCTCTCAACTTCCGAATTAGAGTATGCTCTAAATGACTGGTTAGAAGAGGAAAAAAGACAACATTTTGATTGGAGTATACCTCCCTTACTCCGCTTTTTTGTTCATCGCTGCAACGAGGAGACATTTTATTTAGTTGTGAGCTTCCACCACGCAATTCTGGATGGGTGGAGTGTGGCTTCAATGTTAACTGAGTTGTTTGGGCATTATTTCTCTCTCTTGGGTGAAAAAGTTGATTTTCTCAACCCACTACCCTCAAGCCTATTTCGGGACTTTATTGCTTTAGAACGAGAGACGATCGCCACTGAGGAATCTCAGCGTTACTGGATGCAAAAATTGCATGACAGTACTATAAATATGTTGCCTCGTTGGCATTCTCCAGAGGCTATCAGGCAAGTTAATGAGCAAGAAGTGCCAATATCTGCTGAGATTTCTGAAGGATTGCAACAGTTAGCCAAGTCTACAAAAATACCTCTTAAAAGTGTTCTGCTGGCAGCACATTTGCGAGTTTTAAGTCTGTTGTGTGGACAGTCAGACGTACTTACGGGTGTAGTTACCAATGGACGCCTAGAACATCAGGATGGAGAACGAGTCCTTGGTTTGTTCCTCAATACCGTGCCATTTCGTCTCAAACTATCTGGAGGCACTTGGATAGACTTGGTGCAGGATGTGTTTAAGGTAGAGCAGGAATGGCTGCCACATCGTCGATATCCATTGGCGGCAATACAGAAGAGTTTGGGGGGTCTACCTCTGTTCGAGACTGCATTTAACTTTACACATTTTCATGTTTACCAAACAGCATTAGCAGGTAAAAATGTGCAGTCTCTAGGTGGAAAGTTTTATGAAGAAACCAACTTCCCTCTAATGATTGACTTCAACCAAAATCCCAGATCATTGCTAGTAACACTCTCGCTTAAGTACGATACTTCGGAATTTGACCTAGAACAAATCAAAAGTATTAGTGGGTTTTATGCTAGAACTCTCAAAGCAATAGTTAGCAACCCTCAAAAACGCTACGAATTGCACGAACTTCTTTCTACACAAGAACGATATCAATTACTAACAGAGTGGAATAATACCCAGACATCCTATCCAACCGACCAGTGCATCCATAAATTATTTGAAGCACAAGTAGAATGCACACCGAATGCAGTAGCAGTGGTGTTTGAAAATGAGCAGTTAACTTACCGCGAGCTAAACGCGAAAGCTAACCAATTGGCGCATTATTTGCGTTCAACAAAGCTGTTGCATAGCGATTCACTAGGAGGAAAATCAGAAGTATTAGTGGGGATTTGTGTAGAGCGATCGCTCTACATGATAATCGGACTATTAGGCATCCTTAAAGCAGGTGGCGCATACATCCCCCTAGACCCCAGCTATCCCCAAGAACGCCTAGCTTACATGCTAGAAGACTCACAACCAACAGTCTTATTAACACAACAGCAGCTATTAGAAGTTCTACCAACCCACAAAGCTAAAGTTGTTTGCTTAGACAACAACTGGGAACTTATCGCCCAACACAGCAAACAAAACCCTAATTGCCATCTCAGTAGTGATAACCTAGCTTACGTCATCTACACTTCAGGTTCTACAGGTAAACCCAAGGGGGCGATGAATACCCACGCAGGAATTTGCAATCGCTTACTGTGGATGCAGGATACTTACCAACTAACAGCAACAGATAGAGTTTTGCAGAAAACTCCATTCAGCTTCGATGTCTCAGTTTGGGAATTCTTTTGGCCACTAATAACTGGTGCGCGGTTAGTAATAGCACAACCAGAAGGACATCGCGATCCAAATTACCTAGTGAATGTCATTACACAGCAGCAAATAACCACAATTCATTTTGTGCCTTCGATGCTGCAAGCGTTTCTCGAAGCAGAAAATTTGGAAAGTTGTCAATCTCTTGTACGGGTGATAGTCAGTGGCGAGGCATTGACAACCCAATTACAAGAACGCTTCTTCAATCGACTCAATGCCCAACTGCACAATCTCTACGGGCCAACGGAAGCTGCTGTAGATGTCACTTTTTGGCAGTGTAAAAATAGTTTTACGAACCAAAAGACAGTTCCTATCGGTCATCCCATTGCCAATACCCAAATTTATCTGCTAGATCGACACCTCAATCCTGTGCCTCTAGGTATCACAGGCGAATTATATATCGGTGGTGTGGGTGTGGGTCGGGGCTATTTAAATCGCCCAGAACTGACCGCAGAGAAATTTATCCCCAATCCCTTTTTAAGAGGCAGGGGGCAGGGGGCAAGGGGCAGGGGGCAGGGGGCAGGGGAGCAGAGGGAGAAAAAGCAAACAGATAGCTCTCTCCTTTCCCCAATCCCCAATCCCCAATCCCCAGTCCCCAGTCCCCAATCCCCAATCCCCAATCCCCAATCCCCAAATTCCGAACGCTTGTATAAAACTGGTGACTTAGCGCGTTATCTGCCCAATGGAGAAATTGAATACATTGGTCGAATTGACTACCAAGTGAAAATTCGCGGCTTCCGCATTGAACTTGGAGAAATTGAAGCAATTATTAGCCAACACTTGGCAGTGCGCGAAACTGTAGTTGTGGTAGCATCTCAAAGAATAGTCGCTTATGTAGTCCCCAAAGCCAAGCAAATACTCGTAATTTCTGAATTGCGAAGCTTCCTAGAAGCAAAGCTACCAAGCTACATGATGCCAGCAGCTTTTGTATTGTTAGAGGCACTGCCCCTCACACCGAATGGTAAAGTCGATCGCAAAGCATTAATAGCACCTGAGACAGCGCGGCCAGAATTGGAGGCAATTTATCAGCCACCTCAAACTGAAGTAGAACAAACTATTGCTGAGATTTGGCAAAAAGTACTGCAAGTTGAAGATGTAGGAATTTATGATAACTTCTTTGAGCTTGGTGGTGATTCATTACTCTTGCTTCAGGTTAATAGCAAATTACGGAAAGTTTTTCAGAGAGATTTATCTGTCCTCGACTTATTTAGATATCCAACTATCAATTCTTTAGCAAGTTATCTGAATGAATTTAAAAATCAACAGAAATATTCTGATTTAACAGATATTGCTATTGAAAAAATTACAGATGGAAAAACTCAACAAAGAAAGCGTTTACAAAAACTTAAATCTATTAAAAATATTTAAATATTCTTCAAAATTATGAGTATTCACACAGCAAATTATCTCAATGGTTCAGAAATAGCAATTATCGGCTTATCAGGGCGTTTTCCTGGAGCAAAAGATATTGATGAATTCTGGCATAATCTCCAAAATGGCATAGAATCAATTTCTTCTTTTACTGATGAAGAATTATTATCAGCAGGTATAAGCTCATCTATATTAAATGACCCCAACTATGTAAAAGCACAGGGTATATTAGAAGACGCAGAATTATTTGATGCAGAGTTTTTTGGCTTTAATCCCAGAGAAGCAGAAATTACCGATCCACAACACCGAATTTTTCTAGAGTGTGCTTGGTCGGCTTTAGAAAATGCTGGATACGATTCACAAAATTATCAAGGTGCGATTGGTGTTTATGCCGGCTCCGGTCTAAACAGCTACTTACTTAATATTTATCTAAATCAAAATATCATCAACTCTATCGATCCTCCGCAACTCCTGATTGCTGGTAACAAAGATTTTTTAACTACTCGCGTTTCTTACAAACTCAACTTAGAGGGGCCAAGCTACGCGGTGCAAACTGCTTGCTCAACTTCATTAGTTGCTGTCCACTTAGCGATTATGAGCTTACTCAATGGTGAATGTGATATTGCTTTAGCTGGTGGTGTTGCGATAAGTGCGTCAAGAAAAGATGGATACATGTACACAGAAGGGGGAATATTGTCTCCTGATGGACATTGCCGGGCATTTGACGCTGATGCTAAGGGTTCTGTGAGCGGTGAGGGTGTAGGTATTGTAGTGTTGAAGCGATTAGAAGATGCTTTGAGCGATCGCGACACTATTCATGCCATCATCAAAGGATCGGCTATCAATAATGATGGTTCATTCAAAGTCAGCTACACAGCACCCCGCATCGATACCCAAGCAAAAGTAATTAGAACAGCCCAAATAGTCGCCGAAGTAGAAGCAGAAACTATCACCTATGTTGAAGCCCACGGTACAGGAACAGCTTTAGGAGATCCTATTGAAATTGCTGCCTTAACACAAGCTTTTCGCTCTAGTACCGAGAAGAAAGGATTCTGCGCCATTGGTTCGGTGAAAACCAATGTTGGGCATTTAGACACGGCGGCTGGTGTGACGGGATTAATCAAAACTGTATTGGCACTCAAGCATAAACAGATACCCCCAAGCCTACACTTCACTTCGCCTAATCCCGAAATTGACTTTGCCAATAGTCCTTTCTACGTCAATACCACACTTTCTGAATGGGAAACAAATGGCACTCCCCGACGTGCAGGAGTTAGTTCTTTTGGCTTAGGGGGAACCAATGTACATTTAATTCTCGAAGAAGCTCTGGCTGTGGAGGAGCAGGAAAGCAGGGGTGCAGAGGAGCAGGGGAGAAAATATCATTTGTTAGTTCTTTCTACAAAAACGGCATCGGCACTAGAAACTGCTACAACAAATCTTGCTAATTACCTACAAAAGTGTCCCGATTTAAATCTTGCCGATGTGGCTTATACATTGCAGGTTGGGCGCAGAAATTTCGATTATCGGCGTGCAGTTGTCTGCCAAGATATTCAAGATGCTGTCAACGCACTTCAAGAACCAAAGCGAGTTTTTAGCAATACTCAGAAAACTCAGGAACGCCCTGTTGCCTTCATGTTTTCTGGACTGGGAACTCACTACGTTGATATGGCTCTTGAACTTTACCAAACTGAGCCAACATTTTGCACCTCAGTTGACCAATGCTGTGAACTCCTTAAACCCCTCCTTAATCTTGATTTGCGAGATGTTTTGTATCCCAGTAGAAACAGTGATAATGGAAGTAAGCAAAAACAAAATACTCTCTCTGCTGGGCTAGATTTGCGAAAAATGTTAGGCCGGGGAACGGAACAAGTAGATGTCGCAACTCAAAAGCTAAATCAAACCTTTCTCACCCAACCAGCTATCTTTGTTATTGAATACGCTTTAGCTCAGTTATGGATATCGTGGGGAATTCGTCCGGCGGCAATGATTGGCTACAGCATCGGTGAATATGTAGCGGCAACTCTCGCCGAGGTTTTATCTCTGGAAGACGCTTTAATCCTGGTAGCGAAAAGAGCGCAAATGATTCAAGAGTTGCCAAATGGGGCAATGTTGGCAGTTGGGCTTTCAGAGGAGGAAATAAAACCTCTGTTGAACGATCGCATCTCCATGTCTGCAATCAACGGCTCATCGTTGTGTGTGATTGCGGGTTTCCCGGATGCTATCGAAGAATTGGAAAGAAAATTGAGTGAACGGGGTTTAGTTGGGAAGCGGTTGCAGACTTCCCATGCTTTTCATTCTGTCATGATGGAAGCGATCGCACCGACTTTTCACAATTTAGTCAAAACCTTTAGTCTCAAACCCCCGAAAATCCCCTATTTATCAAACGTTACAGGTACTTGGATTACAGCAGACCAAGCAACAGATCCCAGTTATTGGGTGCAGCACCTCTGTCAAGCAGTACGCTTTGCTTCGGGAGTACAAGAGTTGTGGAAAAAAGATCGTCCAATTTTATTAGAGGTTGGCCCCGGTCAAGCATTGATCAGTTTCGCATCGCAATGTCTAGAAAGTGACGATAGAGCCAAATCAGTGATGCTCCCTTCCCTGCGGCATTCCTACGAGCAACAGTCAGATGTTGCATTTTTAATGACTACATTGGGTCGCTTATGGCTAGCAGGGGTAAAAGTAGATTGGTATGGTTTTTATGTTCACGAACAACGCGGTCGCATTCCCTTACCGACCTATCCTTTTGAAGGCCAACGTTACTGGATTGATGCCAATCCTGAAGCGAATTTAGCACAGCGCAAAGATTGGCAAGCATTAGACAAAAAACCAAATATTGCTGACTGGTTTTACATTCCTTCCTGGAAACGCTCTTCTCATATAGCAGCAAAATCAACACAAAAATTATACTATTTGGTGTTTATTGATACTTTAGGCATAGGTTCAGAAGTTGCTAAACAGTTGGAATTACAAGGGCATGATGTAATTACTGTGAGAGTTGGAGAGCAGTTTAGCAAGTTAGGCGATCGCTCTTACACAATTAATCCCCAAGCAAGTCGTGATTATGATACCTTGCTGAAGGAACTTGCGATCGCACAGCGTACCGGATGGCATTTCGCTCATTTTTGGAGTCTGAACCCTAACACACAGGCAGAATCACCCCATCAGTTTTTTGAAGAATGTCAAAATAATGGTTTTTATAGTCTACTTTTTCTGGCGCAGGCATTGGGAAAACAAGAAGTTACCGACGATTTGCAAATTCTGGTAACAACCAACAATGTGCAAGAGGTGAATGGCGATGAAAAGTTATGCCCAGAAAAAGCAACTGTCATGGGAATCTGTAAAGTAATTCCCCAAGAATATCCCAACATCACCTGTCGTCATATTGATATAGTCATTCCTGAATCAGGAACACCCCAAGAAAATCAACTCCTAGACCAACTTGTAACAGAACTCACTCAAACCGCATCCGATAACATAGTTGCTTACCGTGGCAAACATCGTTGGGTGCAAACTTTTGAACCAATACAACTTGAAGAACCAGATCGAGAAAAAATTTCGATCAGAGAGGGGGGAGTCTACTTAATCGCTGGTGGTTTGGGGGATGTTGGCTTAGTACTAGCAGAATATATCGCCCAGACAGCGCATACCAAACTAATTCTCACAGGGCGTTTAGGTTTGCCCGCAAAACCAGAGTGGTCGCAATGGCTATCAACTCATGATGAAAACGACGATATCAGTCGCAAAATCCAGAAAGTGCAAGCATTAGAAGCATTGGGTGCGGAGGTTTTAATTTGCCGCGCTGATGTTGCGAATCTCGAACAAATGCAAGCAGTAATGACTCAAGCCTCAAACCGCTTTGGTGAAATTCATGGTGTCATTCATGCTGCAAATGTGAGAGTATACAACACTGTTCAACAGATAAGTAAAACTGAGTGTGAAACTCAATTACGCTCAACAGGCTATGGATTATTTGTATTAGAAAATATCTTACAGGGAAAACAACTTGATTTCTGCGTAGTCATATCGTCATTAGCATCTGTTTTGGGGGTACTAGGCATGGCTGCCTATCCAGCAGCGCACATATTCACAGATGCTTTTGTACACAAACACAATCAAACAAGTCTTGTTCCTTGGTTGAGCATTAATTATAGCGACTGGATTACTCAAGAATTTTCTGAATCGGCGACGATGCCCAAAGGAGCAGATTCGACGATGACGCGGCAAGAAGGTCTAGAGGTTTTTAAACGTGCTTTATCTACAAGTAAGTTTACTCAAATAGTCACATCAACGGTAGATTTGCCAGCTAGCATCAAGAAATGGATTGAACTAGAATTTCGGCAAAATTCTCAACTTGCACCAAAAACCAGTTCTGCTTCATCTTATTTAAGACCTAATTTAGATAGTGACTATGTTGCTCCTGAAAGTGAAGTACAGCAAACTATTGCTAATATTTGGCAAGAACTCCTTGGTTTTAAACAAATAGGTATTCACGATAGCTTTTTTGAGTTGGGTGGGGATTCTGTGCTTGGTATTCAAGTCAGCGCCAGAGCCGCTAAAGCAGGTTTTCGGCTCACTCCTCAGCAATTATTTGAACATCAGACAATCGCCAAACTAGCAGAGGTGGTAAGCACAACCCAAATTGTCCAGGCTGAACAAGGTTTAGTAACTGGTCTAGTACCCCTAACACCTGCTCAACATCAGTTTTTTGAATTGAATCAACCAGAACCCCATTACTGGAACCAAGCAATTTTGTTAGAGGTACTTCAATCTCTGAATCTGGCTTGGTTAGAGCAAACATTGCAGCAATTATTAATACACCACGATGCCCTGCGCCTCCGGTTCACACACTCTGAATCTGGCTGGCAGCAGGTCAACACTAGCCCTCAAGAAGTAGTGCCGTTTACACGGATTGATTTGTCGGCATTGTCATCCAAAGCTCAAAAATCTGCTATGGAGATAGCTGCTGCCGAAATCCAAGCTAGTTTGAACCTTTCAGAAGGGCCAATTGTGCGGTTTGTCCTTTTTGAACTGGGTACTAATAAGTTAAGCCGCTTACTAATTGTCAGCCACCACTTGACAGTAGATCCCGGCTCTTGGCGAATCTTATTAGAGGATCTCCAGACTGCTTATCAGCAAATCAGTCAGGGTCAGGTAATTAATCTGCCACAAAAGACAACCTCTTTTAAACAGTGGTCTATTCGGTTACAGAAGTATGCTCACTCAGAACAGTTGCAGAAAGAGCAAAAACATTGGTTGAGTCAACGTCTTAAGCAGGTTTCTCGTTTACCCATAGATTACCTTAACGGTGTCAACACCGTAGCATCAGAAGATCAAATTGTATCAGTAACTCTCAGCGAAAAAGAGACTCAATTATTGCTTCAGGAGGTTCCAAAAGTTTATCGAACTAATACACAAGAGGTTCTGCTGACTGCCCTTGTACAGGCTTTTAGAGAATGGACAAGCGTAAACTTGTTACTGATTAATCTCGACGAAAATGGGCGCGAGGTAAGTACAGGCAGTATCAATGATGTCGATATATCAAGGACAGTAGGTTGGATCACTACTACTTATCCTGTGCTTTTAGATTTGGAAAAAGCAGACAATCCTGGCGATGCTTTGAAAGTCGTTAAAGAACAAATTCGTCATGTTTCTAACAAGGGCATTGACTATGGAGTGTTACGCTACCTGAGTCAGGATACGGTATTAACTGAGAAAATTCGCTCCCTTCCGCAAGCAGAGGTAATGTTTCTCTACGTTGGTCAAATTAGTAAAAGTTTGCCTCAGAATTCTTTGTTTAAGTGGACGGAAGAATCACCAGGGCCAACACTCAGTCCCCAAGCAACTCGGCCTTATCTATTACAAATAACTGTATCGGTTACTGGAGGTCAATTGCAACTGGATTTGAACTACAGCAAGAATATCCATAAACGTCAAACAATAGAAAAATTATCTAACAATTTTGCCAAAAAACTCAAATCTCTCATTACCCACTGTCAGTCTCCCGAAGCAGGCGATTATACTCCTTCTGATTTTTCGGCAGCAAATATCAATCAAGAAAATTTAAGCCAGTTACTAGCTCAGATTGGTCAATTAGACAGGAGTAATTTCTGATGAAACAAAATAATATTGAAGATATATACGAACTTTCACCTATGCAGCAGGGTATGCTTTTTCATAAGCTTGCTGCACCTAATTCTGTAGTATATTTTGAGCAAGCTTGCTTCCGTTTGCAAACTCAACTGAATGTCTCAGCCTTTCAGAAAGCTTGGCAGCGAGTTGTAGATCGCCATCCCATTTTGCGTACCTCTTTTTATTGGGATAATCTTGATAAACCTTATCAGGTTGTTCATCAGCAAGTAAGCTTACCGTATGTATTTCAAGACTGGCGACAATTATCTTTCCAAGAGCAACAAAAGCAATTAAAAGCTTTCTTAAAAGCAGATGGCGATCGCGGCTTTGAACTTTCCCAAGCTCCTCTGATTCGCCTAACATTAATTCAAGTCGATGATAACACTTATGAATTTGTTTTTAGCTTTCACCACATATTAATGGAGGGATGGTCTGTAACCTGGTTGTGGAAGGAATTCTATGAGTTTTATAATGCTTTATACCAAGGTCAAGATTTACATCTAGAACGCCCACGTCCCTATAGAGAATATATTGCTTGGCTACAGCAGCAAGACCTGAATCAAGCAGAGGCTTTTTGGCGGCATAAACTCAAAGGATTCACACTACCAACACCAATTATAGTAGGTAAGAGTTCTGCTAGCTTTTCTGACCAAAAAGGAGGTTATCAAAGGCAAGATATCTCAGTATCGGCTACTACAACAACTGCTTTAAAATCCTTTGCGCGCAAGCATCAGCTAACCTTAAATATATTAATTAAAGGAGCTTGGGCTTTACTTTTAAATCGTTATAGCCAAGAATCAGATATAGTTTTTGGATCTACATCTTCAGGGCGACCAACTGCCCTAGCAGATGCAGAGTCTATGATCGGACTCTTTATCAACACACTGCCATTACGAGTACAAGTACAGAGTAATGCTTATCTCTCACCTTGGCTGAAAAATCTTCAAGCCGAAGAAGTTCAGATGCGTGAGTATGAATATAGCCCATTACTAAAAATTCAACAATGGAGTGAGATCCCCCGTGGTTTACAATTATTTGATAGCATTTTAGTTTTTGATAATGAGTTAGTAGATTACAATCAAGGTGCTATTGCTCAAAGTATAGGGGTCGTTGAATCTCAGCTATTGGGCGAATCTCAGTCGTTATTTGACTGGACAAACTACCCTCTCACCGTGAAGGTAGTGCCTAAATCAGATTTATTAAATCTGTGTATTTCTTATGATAACCGTCGCTTTCATAGTGCTACTATTACCCAAATGTTGGGACACTTCCAGACCTTATTGGAAAGCATAGTTAGTAATCCTGAACAACGGATTTGTGATTTGCAATTACTAACCTCATCGGAAGTAAAACAGTTATTAGTTGAGTGGAATGATACCAAAATAGACTATCCTGAAGATAAGTGCATTCATCAATTGTTTGAGGGAGAGGTAGAATGTACACCTGATGCTGTTGCAGTGGTGTTTGAAAATGAGCAATTAACCTATCGTGAGTTAAATACCAGAGCAAATCTACTAGCACATTATTTGCAACAGCTAGGAGTAAAATCAGAAGTATTAGTCGGGATTTGTGTAGAGCGCTCGCTTGATATGGCGATCGGACTATTAGCCATCCTAAAAGCAGGTGGAGCATACATACCAATAGACCCCAATTATCCCCAAGAACGCATCGCATTTATACTAGAAGATGCTCAAGCAGCAGTATTACTAACTCAAGCTTCACTACTAGAAACAATACCCCAACACAAAGCTCAAGTCATCTGCTTAGATACCGATTGGCATCTCATCGCCCAACAAAGCCAGAAAAATGTCATCTCTGAAATAACCCCCGACAACCTCGCTTATATCATCTATACCTCTGGTTCAACAGGTAAACCAAAAGGTGTAATGATTAAACACGCAAGCACAGTTGCAATGTTGGATTGGGCAAAGCAAACCTTTGCAATCGAAGCTTTGCAAGGAGTTTTAGCATCAACCTCTATTTGCTTCGACCTTTCAGTATTCGAGCTATTTATTCCTCTGTGTTGCGGTGGCAAGGTGATTCTAATCGAGAACGCCTTATATTTATCAACTTTGCCAACAGCCCAAAATGTAACCTTAATAAATACTGTCCCAAGTGTGATTTCACAGTTATTAAGAACTGATAGTATTCCGGCTTCAGTGCAGACAATCAATGTGGCAGGTGAACCACTTCATCATCATCTTGTACAACAACTTTATCAGCAAGAGAATATACAACAGGTATTTAACCTCTATGGACCTTCTGAAGATACAACTTATTCAACATTTGCCCTTCTAGACAAAGATACTAGCAATATTCCACCGATTGGTCGCCCGATTCACAACACGCAGATTTATTTGTTAGATCAAAATTTACAACCTGTTCCTGTGGGTGTAACTGGGATGTTGTATATTGGTGGTGCAGGTTTATCGCGTGGTTATCTCAACAAACCAGAACTGACTGCTGAACGATTTATTCCCAATCCTTACACACAGTTACCAGGAGAACGGTTATATCAAACTGGGGATTTAGCCCGCTATTTAGCAAATGGAGAGATTGAGTACATTGGGCGCATTGATTATCAAGTAAAAGTACGTGGTTTCCGTATTGAACTCTTAGAAATTGAAGCACTGATTATTGAACATCCTGAAGTTCGAGAGGCTGTTGTTACGGTTGATTCTTCCGAAACTGATTCTCAACGAATAATTGCTTATGTCGTTCCGAATTCAGAGGAAAGACTAACTATTTCTCAACTGCGCGATTTTTTAGAGGCAAAGTTACCAAACTATATGGTGCCAACTGCTTTTGTCTTTTTGGAGGCACTACCATTAACTCCTAATGGCAAGATTGACCGTAAGGCGCTCAAAGCTCCTGATACAGCAAGACCTGAATTGGAAGTAGTTTATCAGCCACCCCAAACCGAGGTAGAAAAAACTATTACCGATATTTGGCAAGAAGTACTTAATCTTGAGAAGGTAGGAATTCATGATAATTTCTTTGAACTGGGTGGTCATTCACTGCTTCTAGTGCAAGTTCATAGTAAATTGCAAAAAAGATTTCAGAGAGATTTTCTCTTAGTAGAAATGTTTCAATATCCAACCGTAAGCCACCTAGCTAGATATTTTAGTCAGGAATCAAGAGAAGAAATATCTTTTATAAAGCATTCTGAAAATAGGCCAGCTTCAGTACAGCGGCGAAAACAAGCCAGAAAAGAACATCGAGAAATAACAAAAGAAAGGGGAGTTTCATATCAATCAGGTGATTGAAGAAGAATTCATAATCAAGATGTGACGAGCGCGGACTCGCTAACCCAAACAAATGATATAGATACTTTGACATAGGGTAAAAATTAGAAATATAGCCTAGAAAATACCTATTTAAGGAGATGAAATGACATTAAGCGAAAAAGAAATTTTAACCATAAATAAGTTTTCTCAGAACGATCAAGTATTGCATTCTGAAATTGGTGAATATGTAAAAGGAATGTTTACACCTACTCAAGGTAAATTTCTGGAAACGCAGATAGATGAGATAGCTAATGATTTTTCTCAAAACTTTTTAATTGCAAAAACTGCAAATACTAATGTTGACCTTGAATTGATAATTAGAAAATTTGGTGATAGTAAAATACCTACACAGCCTACTGATTTTGAAAGCTATTTTCAATCTTTAAATGAAAATGTTGTTGCTCATTCAATACACACATCATCACCACAATTCATCGGTCACATGACCTCAGCACTTCCTTCCTTTGTGCGCCCTTTAGCAAAACTGATGACAGCAATGAATCAAAATGCTGTCAAAATAGAGACTGCTAAAGCCTTAAGCTTCTGCGAACGTGAAGCTTTAGCAATGATGCATCGACAAATTTATAATTTATCCGATAATTTCTACACCCAGCATATTCAAAATAATCAGAGTACATTAGGAATTTTGGTTTCTGGTGGTACAACGGCTAATATCACAGCCCTTTGGTGTGCCAGAAATAAATCTTTAGGCGCAAAAAATGATTTTTTAGGCATAGAAAAAGAAGGTTTAGGCGCAGCTTTAAATTTCTATGGTTACAAAGGAGCAGTTATAATTGGCTCCGAATTAATGCATTTCTCTTTTGATAAAGCTGCGGATTTAATGGGCATAAGTACCCAAAATTTGATTAGAGTGGCCGTTGATTCTAACAATCAAGTCAATCTACAAGCGTTACGCCAAGCTGTTGCAGATTGTCATGAGAAAAACTTACATATTATAGCTATTGTTGGTATTGCGGGAACCACGGATTCTGGTAGTGTCGATCCACTAGAAGATATTGCAGAGATTGCCCAAGAAAATAATGTACATTTCCATGTGGATGCTGCTTGGGGTGGCCCAGTTATCTTTTCTCGAAAACATCGACATAAGCTTGCTGGCATTGAAAAAGCTGATTCAGTAACCATTGATGGACATAAACAATTATATTTACCAATGGGTATTGGTATGGTCTTTTTCCACGACCCTTATCTAGCTTCTTCAATCGAAAAACATGCTAGCTATACCATGCGTAAGGGATCGTTTGATTTAGGTAAGCGTGCTTTAGAAGGTTCTCGGCCGGGGATGGCTTTATTTTTACACGCTGGTCTAAAGCTGATTGGCCTTAAAGGATATGAGTTTTTAATTGATGAGGGAATCCGTAAAACTCAATACATGGCTGCTCGAATTTCGGCAATGCCTGAATTTGAATTGTTGGCAGAACCAGATACTAATTTGTTAATTTATCGCTATATTCCAGAGCAATTTAGAGGAGCAATTGTAAAACAACAGTTCACAGAGACAGATAATCAAATTATCAACAACTTTAATGAATATTTACAAAAGATGCAGCGCCAAATTGGCCGCACTTTTATCTCACGAACAACAAAAACAACTATCAGCTTGGACAAGGAAATTCCGGTAATTGCCATGCGTGCAGTAATTGCTAATCCGTTAACTACTGAAGAAGATATTGACGCAGTTTTAAATGACCAAATTCAGATTGCTTCTGAAATCTCAAATTCATATTTGCTCAAATAGGAATAATGAGCTAAGTCTTATTGAGTATCTTAACGTTTATGATAGGATTTTGATTTATGGATGCAGCAAATAATTTTATTCCTAGCTTAAATGATAAAGACGAAATCGCTATTATTGGAATGGCGGGTCGTTTTCCTGGTTCAAAAAACGTTGATACTTTTTGGCAAAATCTGCGGGATGGTGTAGAGTCAATTTCTTTTTTCACCGATGAAGAACTAATATCATCTGGGGTGGATTCATCATTACTCAACAATCCCAATTATGTGAAGGCAAGCGCTATATTAGAAGATATAGAGTTATTTGATGCTTCATTTTTTGGTTTTTCTCCCAAAGAAGCTGAAATTACCGATCCACAACACCGCCTTTTCATCGAATGTGTTTGGGAAGCTTTAGAAAATGCTGGCTATAACTCAGAAACTTATCGCGGTCAAATAGGTATTTTCGCTGGTGTCGCTGCAAGTACATACTTACTTTCTAACTTATATTCAAATCGAGATTTGATGGAATCAGTAGATAGCTACCAAATTTTAATTGGAAACGATAAAGATTTTTTACCTACGCAGGTTTCTTACAAATTGAACTTGAGAGGGCCAAGTATCAATATTCAAACTGCTTGTTCTACATCATTGGTTGCTGTCCATCTAGCCTGCCAAAGTTTACTCAATGGTGAATGTGATATTACTTTAGCGGGCGGTGTTTCTATTACAACACTGCAAAAAACTGGTTATCACTATCAACAAGGAGGAATTCATTCTCCTGACGGTCATTGCCGAGCTTTTGATGCTGAAGCGAAAGGAACAAATGGTGGCAACGGTTTAGGTGTAGTGGTCTTGAAAAGATTAGAGGATGCTATTGCTGATGGTGATTTTATTCATGCAGTAATCAAGGGTTCAGCTGTTAATAACGATGGTTCTTTAAAGGTTGGATATACAGCCCCTAGTGTTGATGGTCAAAGGGAAGTAATTTTAGAAGCTTTAGCCTTAGCTGGAGTTGAACCTGAAACTGTTACTTGTGTAGAAGCACACGGTACAGGAACTATCTTAGGAGATCCGATTGAAATTAAGGCCCTCACGCAAGCTTTTCGTACTAGCACAAATAAAAAAGGTTTTTGTGCTATTGGTTCAGTAAAGACCAATATTGGACATTTGGATACTGCTGCTGGTGTGACAGGATTAATTAAAAGTATCCTGGGATTAAAACATCAACAAATACCTCCGAGTTTGCACTTTCAAGAACCAAATCCACAGATAGATTTTGCTAATAGTCCCTTTTACGTTAATACCAAATTATCAGAGTGGAAAACTAACGGGACAC
>NZ_JABXKK010000040.1:116694-140876 GCF_017115045.1 Nostoc sp. NMS8
AATAGTCCCTTTTACGTTAATACCAAATTATCAGAGTGGAAAACTAACGGGACACCCCGCAGAGCAGGTGTAAGTTCTTTTGGTATTGGCGGGACTAATGCCCATGTTATTTTGGAAGAAGCTCCAGTGATTGAGGGTTCGAGTCCCTCACGTCCTTGGCAATTGTTAGTGCTTTCAGCCAAAACCAGCACAGCTTTAGAGACTGCAACAGCACAACTGCATAATTATTTAGAGCAAAATCCCAATATTCCCCTATCAGATGTCGCTTACACCCTACAAGTAGGTCGTCGAGGTTTTGACCATCGCCGCATCATGATTTGCCATGATCTAGATGATGCAGCGAAATCGCTTCAAAACCCTCAACGTATTTTTAGTTATCACCACAAGCCAAGTCACTGTCCAGTCATCTTCATGTTTTCAGGACAAGGGTCACAATATGCAAACATGGGTAGAGAACTATATGAAGTAGAACCGACATTTAAAAAACATATAGATACTTGCGCTCTGATTTTGCAACCCCATTTGGATGTTGATATCCGCTCCATACTTTATCCCAAGGAACAAGATAGCGAAACTGCTTCAAAGCAACTACAACAAACAGCGCTGACCCAAGCAGCATTATTTGTTACAGAGTACGCGCTAGCTCAGTTACTAATGTCATGGGGGATACATCCAGAAGCAATGATTGGTCACAGCATCGGGGAATATGTCGCCGCAACCATTGCAGGTGTATTTTCCCTAGAAGATGCCTTAAAAATTGTCGCCAAAAGAGGACAGTTAATGCAACAATTGCCCTCTGGAAGTATGCTAGCAATTAAACTTCCAGAAAAAGATGTGGAGTTGCTGCTGTCTGCCCAGACGTTGTATAAAAAATATCTAGAAATTGCAGTCATTAACAGCCCATCGGACTGTGTAGTTTCAGGAACAACATTAGCGATCGCAGCGCTAGAAAAACAATTATCATCTCAAGGAATAGAATCTCGGCAATTGCAGACATCTCACGCCTTCCATTCGGAAATGATGCAGCCAATCTTAGAAGAATTTGTGCAATTGCTGAAAACAGTCAAACTAAATCCACCACGCATCGGTTTTATTTCCAATGTTACAGGTAGTTGGATTAGTCAAGAACAAGCCACAAATCCCAACTACTGGAGCCAACATTTACGAGAAACTGTGAGATTTTCCGATGGGATATCCCAATTGCTTCAGCAGTTTGAAGATGTTTTTATCGAGGTGGGCCCAGGACGGACATTAAGCACATTAACGATACAACATTTAGACAAAGATAGCAAACAACAGGTATTGACTTCTTTACGCCATGTCAAAGAGCAACAATCCGATCTGAGCTTTTTATTAAAAACATTAGGTCGGCTGTGGCTTTTAGGGGTAGAAATAGATTGGTCGGGATTTTATACTCACGAACAGCGTCATCGTCTACCTTTACCAACTTATCCCTTTGAACGACAACGGTATTGGATTGAACCTAAAAATCAAGGAAAAGATACTCCAGTATTACTGGGGAAAAAACCTGATCTAGCTGACTGGTTTTATATCCCTTTTTGGAAACCTTCTTTACCTCCTGTAAAAGAACATCAAGAATTAGCGTCTGAGAAATCTGGCATTTTGATGTTTCTTGATGAGTACGGTTTGGGTAGGAAATTGGTCAAACGATTAGAAGCACAAAACCAGGATGTAATTATTGTAAAATTTGGTGATAAATTTACTAGAGAAACTGAGTCTCAATATATTATTAATCCAGCAAATAATTATGATTATGATGTTCTAATTCAAGAGCTTTTCAAAGAAAATAAGTTGCCAAAAAGGATTATCCATTTCTGGAATGTTACACCTGTTATTGACCAGGAGTTAGAAATTGAACAGGTTGAGCAAGCTCAAACAACAGGATTTTATAGTCTGCTATTTCTTGCCCAAGCTTTGGGTAGGCAAGGAACTACTGAGCAAGTAGAAATCACAGTTGTTTCTAACAACTTACAACCAGTAACAGGTAGTGAAGTACTTTCTCCAGAGAAAGCTACTTTACTTGGGCCAATTAAGGTTATATCTCAAGAATATTCAAATATAAATTGTCGTAGTGTTGATGTTATACTTCCGTCAGTGGGTAGTTGGCAAGAACAACAACTTGTAGAAAAGTTACTGGTAGAACTGACGGTTATTGATTCGGAAAAACTTGTTGCTTATCGAGGTTCAAATCGTTGGGTGCAGAGTTTTGAGCCTGTACGCTTTGAGCAATCTCAGGTTGAAAAGTCTCGGCTGCGAGAAGGGGGAGTCTATTTAATTACTGGTGGACTCGGAGGTATTGGGCTTGTTTTGGCAGAATATTTGGCTCGAACTGTAGGAGTTAAATTGGTGTTAATTGGACGTTCTGTTTTGCCTCAGAAAGATGAGTGGAACGAATGGCTTGCTAGTCACGAGTGGGCTGATGGTACTAGCGATAAAATTCGCAAAGTTCTGGAACTTGAGGGCTTGGGTGCAGAGGTTTTGCTGGTGAGTGCTGATGTTAGCAACACTGAACAGATGCAAAGTGCGATCGCTCATGCTGAACAGCATTTTGGTCACATTAATGGCGTTATTCATGCTGCTGGGCTTGTTCACGGCAAATCTTTTGCAGCAATTGAAAATCTCACTAAAACTGATTGCGAACAACAATTTAAACCAAAAGTACACGGAGTTTTAGTATTAGAAAATGTCTTGCAAAATAGAGAGCTTGATTTTTGTTTATTATTATCTTCCTTATCCTCTGTATTAGGAGGATTAGGATTTTTTGCCTACTCAGCAGCTAATATTTTCATGGATGCTTTTGTACACCAACATAATCGAAATCATCCTGCCTCATGGAGCAGCATAAGTTGGGATAGCTGGCAACTTGAAAAATTAGATGAATATCATACATCTGTAGGTGCAAAAGTGACAGAATTAGCTATTAAATCTGAAGAAGGAATAAAAGCTGTTCAAAGAATTTTAAACTACGATGTATTCAATCATATAGTTGTTTCCACTGGAGAACTTCAAACTAGAATTAAGCAGTGGATTAAGCTGGAATCATTGCAACAAAAAATAGGGAACCAGGAAACTAATTTATTATTACATTCCAGACCGGATTTGCAGAACTCCTACGTTGTTCCTAGTAATGAAATTGAACAAAATCTCGCCAATATTTGGCAAGAGATTCTTGGAATAAAAAATATCGGTCTTTATGATAACTTTTTTGAATTAGGAGGAGATTCTCTATTAATAATTCAGGTTCGTAGTAAGATTATGAAAATATTTGATAAAAACTTATCTATTGCTGAACTATTTGAATATTCAACCATAAGTAAATTGGCTGAATATATAAGTGGTAAACAAATTGAGCAACCAATATTTCAACAAGCTGATGAACGTGCCGCCAGAAAAGAATTAGCTATGCAAGAAAAACGACAATTAATGAAGCAAAGGAGAAAATAGATGTCTAATCAAGAACTGGACAATTCTATTAAAGGCATAGCTGTAATCGGCATAGTTGGTCGTTTTCCGAAAGCCAAAAGTGTTGATGAATTTTGGGAAAATTTATGCGATGGACGAGAATCAATTTCTTTCTTCAGTGATGAGGAATTAGAGGCTTCAGGTGTAGATCCAACATACCTGAGTAATCCTCAGTATGTAAAAGCTGGTGCTAGTTTGTCAGATATTGAGATGTTTGATGCTTCCTTTTTTGATTTCTCACCAAGGGAAGCTGAAACCATAGATCCTCAGCATCGTATTCTTCTAGAATGTGCTTGGGAAGCACTGGAAAATGCTGGCTATGAACCTGACTCAGGCAAAGGCTTGACTGGCGTTTATGTGGGAACTGATATGAGTTCTTACTTTTTGAGAAATTTAAGTTCCCACCCTGACCTAATTGAATCGATGGGTCTCCCTATTGTATATGGCAACAGTCAGGACTTTGCCGCCACACGAGTTTCATATAAATTGAACCTTAAGGGGCCAAGCATCAATATTCAGACTTCCTGCTCTACATCATTAGTAGCTATTCACTCAGCATGTCAAGGATTGCTAAACTACGAGTGCGACATGGCTTTAGGTGGTGGTATTTGTATCACATCTCTGCGAAAGTCAGGTTATTTATATCAAGAAGGGGGCATTACTTCTCCTGATGGCCACTGTCGAGCCTTTGATGCTAGTTCCCAAGGAACTATTTTCGGCGATGGCGTGGGCCTTGTTGTCCTCAAAAGATTAGAAGATGCCTTGGCAGAAGGTGACTGTATTCACGCAATTATAAAAGGTTCAGCTATTAATAACGATGGTGCTGCTAAGGTCGGTTACACAGCTCCTAGTGTAGGTGGTCAAGCTGAAGTGATTGCCGAGGCTCAGGCGATCGCTGGGGTTACTCCTGAAACAATCACTTATATCGAAACTCATGGAACTGGTACAGCGTTGGGAGATCCGATTGAAATTAGTGCCCTGAAAAAAGTATTTGCACACACTAAACAGAAGGGATTTTGTGCGATCGCATCAGTAAAAACAAATGTTGGGCATTTGAATATAGCAGCAGGTGTGACGGGATTAATTAAAACAGTCCTTACATTAAAACATAAACGCATACCTCCAAGTTTACATTTTGAAAAACCCAATCCAGAGATAGATTTCGCCAATAGTCCCTTTTACGTTAATACCAAATTATCAGAGTGGAAAACTAACGGGACACCCCGCAGAGCAGGTGTAAGTTCTTTTGGTATTGGCGGGACTAATGCCCATGTTATTTTGGAAGAAGCTCCAGTGATTGAGGGTTCGAGTCCCTCACGTCCTTGGCAATTGTTAGTGCTTTCAGCCAAAACCAGCACAGCTTTAGAGACTGCAACAGCACAACTGCATAATTATTTAGAGCAAAATCCCAATATTCCCCTATCAGATGTCGCTTACACCCTACAAGTAGGTCGTCGAGGTTTTGACCATCGCCGCATCATGATTTGCCATGATCTAGATGATGCAGCGAAATCGCTTCAAAACCCTCAACGTATTTTTAGTTATCACCACAAGCCAAGTCACTGTCCAGTCATCTTCATGTTTTCAGGACAAGGGTCACAATATGCAAACATGGGTAGAGAACTATATGAAGTAGAACCGACATTTAAAAAACATATAGATACTTGCGCTCTGATTTTGCAACCCCATTTGGATGTTGATATCCGCTCCATACTTTATCCCAAGGAACAAGATAGCGAAACTGCTTCAAAGCAACTACAACAAACAGCGCTGACCCAAGCAGCATTATTTGTTACAGAGTACGCGCTAGCTCAGTTACTAATGTCATGGGGGATACATCCAGAAGCAATGATTGGTCACAGCATCGGGGAATATGTCGCCGCAACCATTGCAGGTGTATTTTCCCTAGAAGATGCCTTAAAAATTGTCGCCAAAAGAGGACAGTTAATGCAACAATTGCCCTCTGGAAGTATGCTAGCAATTAAACTTCCAGAAAAAGATGTGGAGTTGCTGCTGTCTGCCCAGACGTTGTATAAAAAATATCTAGAAATTGCAGTCATTAACAGCCCATCGGACTGTGTAGTTTCAGGAACAACATTAGCGATCGCAGCGCTAGAAAAACAATTATCATCTCAAGGAATAGAATCTCGGCAATTGCAGACATCTCACGCCTTCCATTCGGAAATGATGCAGCCAATCTTAGAAGAATTTGTGCAATTGCTGAAAACAGTCAAACTAAATCCACCACGCATCGGTTTTATTTCCAATGTTACAGGTAGTTGGATTAGTCAAGAACAAGCCACAAATCCCAACTACTGGAGCCAACATTTACGAGAAACTGTGAGATTTTCCGATGGGATATCCCAATTGCTTCAGCAGTTTGAAGATGTTTTTATCGAGGTGGGCCCAGGACGGACATTAAGCACATTAACGATACAACATTTAGACAAAGATAGCAAACAACAGGTATTGACTTCTTTACGCCATGTCAAAGAGCAACAATCCGATCTGAGCTTTTTATTAAAAACATTAGGTCGGCTGTGGCTTTTAGGGGTAGAAATAGATTGGTCGGGATTTTATACTCACGAACAGCGTCATCGTCTACCTTTACCAACTTATCCCTTTGAACGACAACGGTATTGGATTGAACCTAAAAATCAAGGAAAAGATACTCCAGTATTACTGGGGAAAAAACCTGATCTAGCTGACTGGTTTTATATCCCTTTTTGGAAACCTTCTTTACCTCCTGTAAAAGAACATCAAGAATTAGCGTCTGAGAAATCTGGCATTTTGATGTTTCTTGATGAGTACGGTTTGGGTAGGAAATTGGTCAAACGATTAGAAGCACAAAACCAGGATGTAATTATTGTAAAATTTGGTGATAAATTTACTAGAGAAACTGAGTCTCAATATATTATTAATCCAGCAAATAATTATGATTATGATGTTCTAATTCAAGAGCTTTTCAAAGAAAATAAGTTGCCAAAAAGGATTATCCATTTCTGGAATGTTACACCTGTTATTGACCAGGAGTTAGAAATTGAACAGGTTGAGCAAGCTCAAACAACAGGATTTTATAGTCTGCTATTTCTTGCCCAAGCTTTGGGTAGGCAAGGAACTACTGAGCAAGTAGAAATCACAGTTGTTTCTAACAACTTACAACCAGTAACAGGTAGTGAAGTACTTTCTCCAGAGAAAGCTACTTTACTTGGGCCAATTAAGGTTATATCTCAAGAATATTCAAATATAAATTGTCGTAGTGTTGATGTTATACTTCCGTCAGTGGGTAGTTGGCAAGAACAACAACTTGTAGAAAAGTTACTGGTAGAACTGACGGTTATTGATTCGGAAAAACTTGTTGCTTATCGAGGTTCAAATCGTTGGGTGCAGAGTTTTGAGCCTGTACGCTTTGAGCAATCTCAGGTTGAAAAGTCTCGGCTGCGAGAAGGGGGAGTCTATTTAATTACTGGTGGACTCGGAGGTATTGGGCTTGTTTTGGCAGAATATTTGGCTCGAACTGTAGGAGTTAAATTGGTGTTAATTGGACGTTCTGTTTTGCCTCAGAAAGATGAGTGGAACGAATGGCTTGCTAGTCACGAGTGGGCTGATGGTACTAGCGATAAAATTCGCAAAGTTCTGGAACTTGAGGGCTTGGGTGCAGAGGTTTTGCTGGTGAGTGCTGATGTTAGCAACACTCAACAGATGCAAGGTGCGATCGCTCACGCTGAAAAGCATTTTGGTCACATTAATGGCGTTATTCATGCTGCTGGGGTTCCTGGAGGCGGTGTAATTCAGCGAAAAACTCAAGAACAAGCAGAAAGTGTTCTGGCTGCAAAGGTAAAGGGGACAGTAATTCTTGATGCAATTGTCAAAGATATTCAGTTAGATTTCTTTATCCTAATATCATCAAATAACTCAATTTTAGGAGGATTTGGACAGGTAGACTATTGTGGAGCCAATGCTTTTCTTGATGCCTTCGCTCACTATAATTATTCAAAACTGGGAAGATTTACTACAAGTATTAACTGGGATACTTGGCAAGAAGTTGGGATGGCGGTAAACACAGGAGTACCCCAACACCTCCAAGAATTACGAATAGAAGAGTTAAAACAAGGTATATTACCTAATGAAGGTATAGATGTATTTTTACGTACTTTAGGAAGTACAATACCTCAAATTATAATATCTACCTCTAATTTTTTGGATTCACTAAAACATTACAATTTTTACAAAGAAATACAAGCCCTACAACTTTTAGAAACTGTCAATCTATCCAAATCAAAATATCCTCGTCCTGAACTAAGTAATGATTATATTGCTCCTAGAAATGAAACTGAGCAAAAGCTAGTTGATATTTGGCAACATATCATTGGAATTGAACTGATAGGAATTTATGATAATTTCTTTGAAGTTGGTGGTGATTCTCTTATAGGTATTCAACTAATTACAAACCTAAATAAAGCATTTAATGCAAATATTTCTGTTGCCAAACTTTATGAATGTCCAAACATAAGTTCTATGGCAAAGATTTTTACTCCTGAAGAGTCTCAAGAAAATATTTTTGAGCAAAGACTCAGCCGAGGACAAAGAAGAAGACAGATTAAAATGCGAAACAACTAAAAACACAAGATAATTTATCTGGTTAATAAAATGATGAATGCCAAGATAATACAAGAAGAAATAGCAAATTTAGATATAGCGATAGTAGGAATTTCTGGCCGTTTTCCCAGTGCCAATAATATCGATGCTTTTTGGTGTAATCTCCAAAAGGGAGTTGAGTCTATTTCCTCTTTATCCAATCATGACTTAGTAGATTTAAATATTGAAGAGGAAGTTTTAAACGATCCAAATTATGTTAAAGCAGCACCTATATTAGATAACATTGAGTATTTTGATGCTAGATTCTTTGGTTACAGCCCTAAAGAAGCTGAAATTATAGATCCCCAACATCGCCTTTTCATAGAGTCTGCTTGGGAAGCTCTTGAAAATGCTGGATACGATCCAGAAACATACAATGGTTTGATTGGGGTTTATGCTGGCGTAAGCACAAATAGTTACTTTTTTAACAATATATATGAAAATATTGATTTACTAAATATTTCCAATAAGTATAGTCTTAATAAAGATTTCTTAGCTACAAATATTTCGTATAAATTAAATTTAAAAGGCCCAAGTGTAGGTATCCAAACTTATTGCTCTACTTCATTAGTTGCTATACATTTAGCCTGCAAAAGTCTACTTGATGAAGAGTGTGATATTGCTTTAGCTGGCGGGGTTACAGTTCTAGTTCCACAAAAATCAGGTTATTTCTATGAAGAGGACGGAATCTTATCTCCTGATGGTCATTGTCGAGCCTTCGATGCTAAAGCACAGGGTACTGTTTTTGGCAGTGGACTTGGAATCGTCGTTTTGAAAAGATTAAAAGATGCCATAGCAGATAGAGATTATATTCATGCAGTTATTAAAGGTTCAGCAATCAACAATGATGGTTCCTTGAAAGTTAGCTATACAGCACCTAGTGTAAATGGACAAGCTGAGGTTATTGTCGAGGCTCTAGCAAATGCCGGAATCAATGCTGAAGATATTTCTTATATAGAAACTCATGGAACTGGAACAGCTGCCGGAGATCCAATAGAAATTGCAGCGCTGACTAAAGCTTTTCGTGCTTTTACACAGAGAAATGGTTTCTGCGCTATCGGTTCAGTAAAACCAAATATTGGACATCTAGATACAGCAGCAGGTGTAGCAAGTCTGATCAAAACTGTTTTAGCATTGAAACATAAAAAAATACCCCCTAGCCTGAATTTTGAAGTTCCTAATCCTGAGATTGATTTTGCAAATAGTCCCTTTTACGTTAATACTAAACTTACCGATTGGAAAACTGACAATACTCCCCGTAGAGCCGGAGTTAGTTCCTTAGGTTTTGGTGGAACTAATGCCCACGTAATTCTAGAAGAAGCGCCTGAAATTAAATATTTTGATGATTCTAGACCTTGGCAATTGCTATTATTATCAGCAAAAACTGATTCTGCACTTAAAACTGCAACTACAAATCTGGTTGACTATTTAAAACAATATCCAGAAATAAATTTAGCTAATGTGGCTCACACTTTAAAAGTGGGTCGTAGAGCTTTTAACCATCGTCGGATTTTGGTGTGCCAAAGTGTTAAAGATGCTGTCAGCGTTTTGGAAACACAGGAGCAGGAACGGATTTTTACTGTATGCCAAGAGCATAGAGAACAGCCAGTCATCTTCATGTTTTCAGGACAAGGGTCACAATATGTCAACATGGGTAGAGAACTTTATGAAATTGAGCCGACATATAAAAAATATGTAGATATTTGTGCTGAGGTTTTACAACCTCATCTTAATCTTGATATTCGTCATATTCTGTTTCCAAAACCAGAAGAAATTGAAGCAGCTACCCAACAGCTACAACAAACAGCGTTCACTCAATCAGCATTATTTGTCACCGAATACGCTCTAGCTCAGTTATTGATGTCTTGGGGAGTACATCCACAAGCAATGATCGGTCATAGCATTGGGGAATATGTAGCAGCTGCGATCGCAGGTGTGTTTTCCTTAGAAGATGCTTTAGCAGTTGTGGCCAAAAGAGGAAAACTAATGCAGCAGTTACCTCCAGGAAGTATGCTGGCAATTCCGCTTCCAGCGAACAATGTGCAGTTGCTATTGGATGTAGAGACTTTGCCGAAAAATTCTCTAGAAATTGCGGTTATTAACAGTCCTTGTTCATGCGTAGTTTCTGGAACAACCGGAGCGATCGCAACACTCCAGGAGCAATTAATTTCTCAAGGAATTGAATGTCGACTGTTGCATACATCTCATGGGTTTCATTCTGTGATGATGGAGCCAATATTAGAAGAGTTTGTGCAGTTGGTAAAAAAAGTTAAACTACATCCTCCTCGGATACGCTTTATTTCTAATGTCACTGGTAGTTGGATTACAGATGTTCAAGCGACAAATCCCACCTATTGGAGTCAACATTTACGCCAAACTGTGAGATTTTCTGATGGAATATCTCAATTATTAAAGCAGTTTGAAGGTGTTTTTCTAGAAGTGGGCCCAGGACGAACTTTAAGTACTTTGACAACACAGCATTTAGATAAAAATGCTAAACAACAGGTGCTAACTTCCTTATCTCATGTTAAAGAACAAGTATCAGGTGTTAGCTTTTTGTTGCAGACATTAGGTCGGCTGTGGCTTTTTGGGGTAGAAATAGATTGGTCTGGATTTTATACCCACGAGCAACGTCATCGTCTGCCTTTACCAACTTATCCCTTTGAGCGGGAAAGATACTGGATTGATCCTAAATCTTCATCAGCTTCTTTAAATAGAAAGCCAGCAAAATTAGCTCGTAAACAAGATATTGCCGACTGGTTTTATATTCCGTCATGGAAACGCTCTTTGCTCTTTCGTGCATCCTCTGCTCAATTAGAAACAGTACAAGAAGAATGGCTATTTTTTGTTGATGAGTATGGAGTCGGAGAAAAATTAATTAATCTACTTAAAAATCAAGGTAAAAATGTCATTGCTGTTAAGCCGGGAGAGCATTTTGGTCAGATAAGTGTTGGTACTTATACAATTAACCCATACAGACATGAAGACTATGACACCTTGTTTCAAGAACTTATTACGTCGGGTAAAAATATTCAAAATATTGCTTACTTATGGAGTATAAATAAGCTTGAAAATTGTCAAAATAGAGAATATTTAGAATTTAGTAGTCTACTATTTTTAACGCAGAGCCTTAGGTGTTTAAAAATTAGCAAGAATCGCTTCCAACTTTTAGTTATATCTAACAACACTCAAGAAGTGAATGGAAATGAAAAATTAGACCCAAAGAAAGCGGCAATATTAGGTTTATGTAAAGTAATTCCGCAAGAGTATCCTAATATTAGCTGTCGATGTATTGATGTTGATGTAACAAATCGCCAAAATACAGATAATAGAGGAAGTTATAACAATATTATTATTGATCAACTTTTAAGTGAGTTAACGGCTGTATCTTCAGACTTAGTTGTTGCTTATCGCGATTCTTATCGTTGGGTACAAACATTTGAGCCAATTCGCTTAGAGTCAGTAATTGAAGAAAAAACATCGTTGAAAAAACAGGGTATTTACTTATTTCCAGGTGGTTTAGAAAGTATTGAAGTTGTGATTGCGGAATATTTAGCAACAACTCTACAAGCAAAACTCATATTTATTGAAAATTTAGATTTCCCAGAAAAGGATAATTTTTTGCACTGGCTGGAAACTCACACTCAACAAAATGAGGTAAGTTGCAAAATTCAAAAATTCCTAGCATTAGAGAAATCAGCTACTCAAGTTTTAGTAATCCGTGTAGACACAACTAATGATAAACAAATTCAGCAAAGCTTATCATCTGAGAATCTTGGTCAAATTAACGGAGTTATTTATTCCGGTGGAATCAATCGTGAAAATTTATTTTGCTCAGTTGCAGAAATTGATAGTATAGAATCAGAAGAATTATTTAATTTTCAATTTCATCAGATTACTATCTTAGAAAAGATATTACAGAATATAAATCTAGATTTTTGTATCATTTTCTCTTCTTTATCTTCCATTTTAGGAGGTTTTGGGTTAGGATTATATTCAGCAGCCAATCATTTCATAGATACCTTTACTAACCGACACAACCAAAATAGTTTTTTGCCGTGGTATATTGTCAACTGGGATAAATTACAGATAAATATAGCCCCAGAGCAAAAAATAATTGGACAAATATCTGGCGCAGATTCAACCATTAATTCAAAAGAAATTGTAGAAGTATTTAAACGCATATTTGCTTTAGAGAAAGGTACTCAAATTGTTGTTTCTACAGTAGATATTAAGTCAATAAATGATCATCTGTATAACCTTGGCTCTCTAGCAGATTCAAAATTTTTTAATCAACTAGAGTTATCTTCACGCTACTCTAGGCCTAACCTGAGTAATGCCTACGTTGCTCCGAGCAATGAGTTAGAAAAACAAATTACGGCAATATGGCAAGAGGTACTTAGGCTTACAGAAGTTGGGATTTATGATAATTTTTATGAGTTAGGAGGAGACTCTCTCATTGCGACTCAACTAGTTTCTAGATTGCGATCAAAATTTCCTGTATATTTACCGCTGCGTGACCTTTTGTTGCAAGGTATGATACCAGCCAAACAAGCAGAAATGATTGAGGAACTGATGTTAGCAAAAATAGAAGAATTATCTGAAGAAGAGGCAGAAACTTTTTTAGCTAATCTTACCAATAATTCTTAAACTATTCGATTTTAAACCTATCCTTTAAAACAGGAAAAGCAAGTATATGTCTTTAGTTAATTTAGTCAATAATGATGCAAATCACGATTCTTTTGCTTCTGTATATAAATTTCTTGGTTCATCAGATGCAGAATTTGTAATACCAGTTTTAGAGCAATTAATCCTAAAACATCTCTCTAAAGGAGCAAATATTCTTGACATTGGTTGTTCTAACGGACAGATAGTCCAACAGCTTCAAATAAGAGGTTATCAAACTACTGGACTTGATGTTTCTGAAGAACTGTTGTGTTTTGCCCGAACAAACGCACCGGAAAGTGAATTTATCCTTGGTGATATACGTAAGCTTAAGTTGCCTCCCACCTATGATGCAGTTTATTCAAAAAACGTTTTCAGCTTCTTCTTGAATCTTGAGGAATTGACAACTGTCTTCCAAAACATATATTCAATGATGCGTGATAATGCTCTGTTTGCATTCAGCATCACAAGTGCAGACATTACATGGAGTGAAGGTGAGCCTCAATATTCCGATAGTTGTACTGTCAATGATAAATTTGTCTATGTTGAAAGACACAACTACAGTCCAGAAGAAAGGATACGAAAAATTGAAATCACCACATTTGAATTAATAAATGGAATTTGGAACCGTTCGGACAGTGCTGTGCTAGAAAAAGATTATTTTTTATACGAAATTAAATCGGCTTTAGATAATGTGGGTTTCATAGAAATCAATGACTATAATAGCAAAGATTTTGGAGACGCTTACAAAAGAAGCGAGCGCCTTTGCGTTGTTTGTCGTAAGCCATCCCTCCATAAATAACTATCAATAAATAAAATAATATAGTCATGGATAAACAACACTCTAATTTATCACCTGCGAAGAAAGCCCTTCTAGAAAAATGGAAGGGAGGAAAATTTCAAGCTGATACTATTCCAAAGCGTCAAAGATTGCAGAATCTTCCTTTATCTTTCTCTCAACAAAGGCTATGGTTTATTGACGAACTTTATCATGGGAGTTCTTTCTACAATATTCCTATTGCTTTTCATATCAAAGGACAACTGAATATTAAAGTGCTTCAGAAAAGTCTGAATGAAATTCTTAAGCGTCATGAAGTTTGGCGGACAAATTTTGTACTTGTAAATGGAGAGCCAGCACAGAAGATTGCACCTCAATTGACTTGGGATTTACCTATTATTAATCTTGAGCATTTATCTGGTAAAGATTGGGAATCTGAGGTTAAACAACTTGTAGCAGAGTCCGCAAATAAACCTTTTAATTTAGCTAAAGGACTTTTAGTTAGAGCAACTTTACTACGCTTGAGTGAAGAAGAACACGTTTTGCTTGTTACTATGCACCACATTATTACAGATGGATGGTCTTGTGGTGTGTTTCTGCGCGAGTTGTCAACGCTGTACGCTGCTTTCTCTACAAATCAACCTTCCCCTTTACCCGAACTCCCTATCCAGTATGCAGATTTTGCAATTTGGCAGCGCGATCGCCTTGAAGGTGAATTCCTCACAACCCAATTAAATTATTGGAAACAACAACTCGGTGGTGAGCTACCTGTACTACAGTTACCTACAGATCATCCACGACCTAGTGTCACAACTTTTGCTGGTGCCAAGCAATATTTTATATTCTCAAAACCTTTAACTGAGGCATTGAGACAATTAAGCCAGCAAGCAGATACTACTTTATTTATGAGTTTGCTGACAGCATTTAATATATTATTATATCGCTACACAGACCAAGAAGATATCTTAATTGGTTCTCCAATTGCAAACCGCAACCGAGCCGAATTAGAAGGAATGCTGGGTTTATTTGTTAATACTTTGGTATTATGTAATAACCTGAGTGGTAATCCTAGTTTTCGTGAACTTCTACATCGAGTTCGTGAGGTGACTCTTGATGCTTATGCACATCAAGATTTACCCTTTGAAATGCTTGTAGAAGAATTACACCCTGAACGTGACTTAAGCCGAAATCCACTTTATGAAGTCATGTTTGTGTTGCAAAATACTCCAACAACTGTGCAAGAAGTATCTGGATTAACTTTGCGTACTTTAGAGTTTGATAGTGGTACAGCCCAACTAGATATTTTCCTCTCAATGTCTGAATCTCAAGAGGGATTAACAGGGTGTTTAGAGTACAATACGGATATTTTTGATTCAACAACGATTACCCAATTTATCAACAATTTCCAAACTTTATTGGAAAATATCGTTGCCAGTCCAGAGCAACGCCTAAGTGAGTTATCGCTATTAACTGCTTCTGAGCAAGAACAACTATTATTGAAGTTTAATCAAACTCGTACCGATTATCCTCAAGATGCATTTCTACATCAATTATTTGAGCAACAAGTTAAACTAACACCTGACTCTTTAGCATTAATTAGCCAGTCTGAGGAACTGACTTATCGTCAACTTAACCACAGAGTTAATCAGCTTGCACATTATTTACAAAAACAGGGTGTAACAAAAGAAACGTTAGTTGCTCTATGTCTGGAACGCTCTGTAGACATGGTGGTGGGAATTTTAGCTATCCTCAAAGCTGGCGGTGCATATATTCCCCTTGATCCAAGTTATCCAGTTGAGCGTCTGAATTTTATGCTCTCTGATTCTCAGGCATCAGTATTAATTAGTCATCAGGGAATATTAGATAAACTATCATTATCTGCGGATAAAACTGTTTGCTTAGATATCCACAAAGACGAAATTGCTCTAGAAAGTAAAGAAAACCCGATTAGCACATCAAAAGCTGATAATCTCGCCTATATTATCTACACCTCTGGCTCAACTGGAACTCCTAAAGGTGTTCTTGGTACTCATCGTGGTACAGTAAACGGCTTACACTGGTTATGGAAAACCTATCCTTTTACCCAAGGAGAAATTTGTTGTCAGAAAACAGCTATTAGCTTTGTCGATTCTGTATGGGAGATTTTTGCTCCTTTACTTCAAGGAATTCCTACAGTAATTATTAGCAATGCGAGGGTATTAGACACGCAGTTATTTATAGATGCTCTGGCACATTACAAAGTTACTCGTATTATACTTGTACCCTCACTACTGCGTCTAATTCTGGATAATTACAGTCATCTAATCAATAAATTATCGGCGCTAAAACTCTGGATAACCAGTGGGGAAGCACTGTCGATTAAGTTAGTTCAAACTTTCCGAGAGTTGATGCCATTTGCAAAACTAATTAACCTTTATGGCTCATCGGAAGTTTCCGCCAACGCTACTTATTATGACACCAGTTTCTTACCAGATGGAGTAAAGAGTGTCCTTATTGGTCGTCCAATTAATAATACTCAGGTCTATGTGTTGAATCGTGATTTACAACCCACACCTATAGGAGTTGTTGGTGAACTTTATATCGGTGGTGATGGATTAGGAAAGGGCTATTTAAACCGTCCAGAATTAACTCAAGAACGCTTTATCGATCACCCCTTTATTGCCCAAAACAAGCTTTATAAAACAGGTGACTTTGTACGTCACCTCAATGATGGAAATCTGGAGTATCTAGGTCGCCAAGATGAACAAGTAAAAATTAGAGGTTTTCGAGTAGAATTAAGTGAAATTGCAACTGCGATCGCACAACACCCAGATGTACAAGAATCTGTTGTGATTGCTAGCGATGATGCTCAACAAAATCAGCGTTTGATTGCATATATTGTCACAGAAAAACAGGATATAGCTGTACAACTGTTGCCAGATTTACAACAGAAATTGCCTAATTATATGCTGCCATCTGCTTTCGTTGTATTGGATGCGCTGCCACTGACACCTAATGGTAAAGTAGACAAGTGTTCTCTAACAACTGATGAACTTCTGCCAATAAATACTACTAAATCCTTCGTAGCTCCTCGGAATTTTACAGAATTATCATTAGCAAAACTTTGGGAAAAGCTCTTAAATACTAGCCCTATTGGGGTAACAGATAACTTCTTTGACTTGGGTGGACACTCATTTTTAGCTGTACGCTTAATGGCTCAAATTCATGACAAATTTGAGTATAATCTTACCCTATCCACTCTTTTTGAAAATCCAACAATTGAAAAATTAGCGATTATTGTTAGTCAGCCATCCCGTGAGAGTTCTAATTCTCCTTTGGTAGCAATTAACTCTTCTGGTTCCAAGATACCTTTCTTCTGTATGCATGGCGCTGGCGGCGGTATTAATAACTATTTTATCTTGTCTAGAAGGCTTGGTGAAGACTATCCATTTTATGCCTTGGAACATACCCTAGAGCAAGATATACCTGAAAATATTTCAGTCGAGAAAATGGCAACTCGCTACCTCAAAGAAATTCGTCAAGTACAACCAAATGGCCCTTATCTTTTAGGCGGTCATTGTTATGGTGGTGTACTTGCTTTTGAAATAGCGCAGCAATTACAACAGCAAGGTCAAAAAGTAGGTTTGTTAGTTGTTATCGATACCATACTATCAGAGACACCTATTGCATCTAGAAAAGATGACGATGCAAAATTCTTACTTCGCATGGCAGAATCGATAAAAACTAATAATAATATCGATTTTTCGATTCCTTTTGAGGAACTTCGAGATTTACCACTAAATGAGCAATTTCATTTAGTAAATAAAAAAGCAAACCTTATCTTTAGCGATACAGAAGTTGAAAATTTTCTCCACTATTACAAACTTTTCAAAGCGCATGTCCAAGCCATGCGAAATTATGTTCCCCAAGTTTATCCTGAGTCTATAACTCTATTTCGAGCTAAAGAAGAGATTATTCATGACTTTGACAACCCAGAATGGAGTACTGATGACCCCTTACTAGGCTGGGGTAAATATTCTACTCAACCTATTCAAGCAATTGAAGTTCCTGGCGATCATTTCTCAATTTTCGTTGAACCTCATATTCAAGAATTAACTAAACATCTAAGAAATTGTATCGATAATTCTGTGCGCGATATCAATCAAGGGAGTAAAAAAGACTCATGAAACTACCCCCAAAACCGAAAACACCCTTATGGCTACTAAATCTGCTATTCGAGGCTGATCCCTTTGGTTATATGGATGCAATTTTCAAACGTTACGGTGATATTGTTACTTTAATCTCTGACCCTACACCAATAATTTATGTCAGTAATCCCTTAGGAATAAAGGAGGTTTTTACAAATACAAAAGAAATTGCAGCTAGAGGTGAGTTAAACCAAGATTTCGCTTTAATGACCGGAAATCAAGGAGTTCTTCAACTGGATGGGTTAATTCATAAAAATCGACGCAAATTATTAATGCAGGGTTTTCATGGAACACGGATGCAGGTTTGTGGACAACGTATCTGCGAACTCACAGAAAAGATTATGAGTAAACAGGTGGTTGGAAAACCTTTTGCTGCATACCCGATTATTGAAGATATTACCTTGCGAGTAGGTCTAGAAGTTATAATGGGTTTGGATAAAGGAGAGCGCTATGACAAAATAAAACGTTTATTTGTGTCTGCGCTCAGAATAGGACAGTCTTCTATAGACAAGATTCTTAAAAATATTTTTGGACAACAGAATTTAGGTCGATGGAGTCCACAAGGGTATCGCCTTTATTTGCGACAACAACTTTTTCAATTATTATCTAGCGAGGTTGAGGAACGACGATCGCAAGCAGATTCTTCACGCACTGATATACTTTCAGATTTGATATTTGCTAGTGATGAAACAGGCGAAACATTAAGCGATGAAGAGGTACGCGACCTTCTATTATCGCCTATATTTGCGGCGGGTGATGCTTCAGGAACCGCGATCGCTTGGTCTTTGTACTGGATTCACCATTTACCATCCGTGCGATCGCGCCTACTGGAAGAACTCGATAGCCTTGGTGAAAACCCAGACCCCATGCACCTTGTCACATTACCTTATCTAAGTGCTGTTTGTCACGAAGCTTTGCGAATTTATCCAACTCAGTTGTTTACATTTCCCAGATTGGTAGAATCGACCGTTGAGGTGATGGGCTACAAGTTGAATCCCGGTACAGTACTTATTGGTAATATTTATTCCACACATCAGCGCGAAGATTTATACCCTAATCCAAAAGAATTTCAGCCAGAGCGCTTTTTAGAAAAACAATTTTCTCCCTACGAATTTCTCCCATTTGGCGGCGGTTCTCGTGTGTGTATTGGCGGGACTTTTGCTCTATTTGAAATGAAACTTGTATTAGCAACTATTCTTTCACGTTATGAATTAGAACTAGTCAGTCAGCGCCCAGAACGTCCCAAATTTGGAGGACTGATTTGTTATCCAGCTAGTGGCGTGAAGATGATCATGCGTGGTCGGCGTCAAGCAGGCAGTAGGCAGGGAGCAGGGGGCAGGAGGCAGGAAGTACCTACAAGAGGCGGGGCTTGAAACGCTCTTGGCAAGATCAAAATCAAAGACAGTCACAACCATTGCTTGCAGGCTTAGTTTAAAACCAATTAATTATTTAACATTTATCAGACAAATACTAATGAATTTACCTGATGGGCCAAAAACTTCTCCTCAATTACTTAGTCAATTTGAAACCGATCCTCTTAGCTTTATGGATACTATGAGCGATCGCTACGGCGACATTTTCACTATTATGGTTGATTCTACACCTCTAGTAATAGTCAGCAATCCAGAAGGTATGAAGCAAATTTTTACCAATGCTAAAGAGATTATAGCTTCTGGAAAGTTGAATCAAGGTGGAGAGTCTATAGTCGGGAATAACGGGTTGCTCGCACTAGATGGGTTGCGTCACAGAAATCGTCGGAAGTTATTGATGTCACCTATGCGCCACACTCAAACACAAGAGTATGGGGAGCGTATCTGTAAAGTAACAGAAAAAGTTATGAATCAACTAACCTTAGGTAAATCTTTTCTGGCTTACCCGACAATGCAAAAGATTACCTTAGAAGTTGTTTTACCATCATTATTTGGCCTGCATGAAGGGGAGCGTTATGAGCAATTTCGACAACTTTTTTCTAAAATAATAAGTTATGCTAGGTCGCGCTGGTTAAATATATCTCTTTCCTATCCGGTTATAAAGAGGGATTTGGGTCGTTGGAGTCCTTGGGGATATTGGCTTCATTTACAACGACAATTTGACAAACTACTTCATACCGAAATTGCAGAACGTCGTCAACAAGTAAACTCTTTACCTATCAACGTATTATCAGAATTGGTGTTTGCTTGTGATGAAACAGGTCAACCAATGACCTATGAGTATATACGAGATTTATTTCCATCATTACTATTTGGTGGTCAAGATGCGTCAGCTACCGCGATAAGTTGGTCTTTGTACTGGATTCATAGTATACCTGGTGTTCGCGATCGCTTATTAGAAGAACTTGATAGCCTTGGTGAGTCGCCAGAACCCGGAAAGATTATTGCATTACCTTACCTGAGTGCTGTTTGTAATGAATCCCTACGAATTTATCCAACTCAAGTTGTAACATTTCCACGACTTGTAGAATCACCAATTGAAGTAATGGACTACAAATTAGACCCAGGTACAGTAGTAAGAGGATGCATATATTTAACTCATCAACGTGAAGATTTATATCCACAAGCAAAGCAATTCAGACCAGAGCGCTTTCTAGAAAAAGAATATTCTCCCTATGAATTTTTACCATTTGGTGGTGGCGCTCGCCGCTGTCCAGGTGAGCTATTAGCGCTTTTTGAAATGAAACTAGTATTAGCAACAATTCTCACACGTTATCAATTAGCCTTAGCCGATAAAACAAGAGTGGAAAAACCGAAAGCTATAGGTGTTAACTATCCTCCTGCTAGTGGCTTGAAAATGATGATTCTCTCTCAGCGTCAGCGCCAAGGACAGCCACAGCAGTTTGTTGCTCATTCAGCGTAAGATAGGTTTGTCTTACGGTAAATAATTACAATATCAATGCAAAAAAATACCAAATAAAATCCATGAACAGTAAAATTGAGTCATTAGGAATAGGGACGGGAAAAACAGTATACAGTAATAACGATTGTGAAGATATTTTGTGTCTTTCTGAAGCAGAAACTCTTGATTTATTCAAGTCATCTGGAGTTGTGCTTTTTCGGGATTTTAGAGTAACTGTCACGCAGATGAAAGCTTTTTCAGAAAAATTCAGTTGTAGCTACCTTAAAGATCCCACTAAAAAAAGTGTTGATTCGGTTGATTTTGTGACATCAGTGGATAACGGAATGTATGCTCTACCTCCTCATGCCGAGCATAGTTGTGTTCCTATTCGACCTGATGTTGTTTGGTTTTGCTGTAAAACGCCTGTAGAAGGAGGCGAAACTCTATTTTGGGACGGTATCCAAATATGGAAAGAAATGAGCAAACAGACGAAACAGTTATTTGATGAAAAAAAATTAAAGTTTGTTTTTGAAAATGTGCCATTAGAGGAATTAAATAAATGGTTTTTATGTGGGGAAACCATTGATGAGTGCAAGCAAGTCTTGAATAAATTTGAGGGATTGAATTATCAGATAAATGAAGATTCAACCATTTCTTTAAAATATATTTGTTCAGCAGTAGTAAAAACCAAGTATGGAAATCAAGACGCATTTGCCAACTACCTTTGGGTAAACCACACCCGAGGAGAAGAAATTTTTGAAGATGGTTCAAAGCTTCCTGATGAAGTAGCTGACGAAATTCAGAAACTTTACGACAAGTATACAGAAGAAATCTCGTGGCAAGCTGGCGATCTAGTTATGATAGATAATTCCAGAGTTATGCACGGTCGCCGCGAATTCAAAGATAATCAACGGCAGATATTCGTTACCATATCTAATTTGAATTTAGAGTAATAAATCGTGGAAACACAACTATCATTAAACCGCTAAGTAAATGTCATCATAAAATTTATTTTCATGATTGCTATTTAGTGGTAGTACTCATCGCTCTTCAGGTGAGCTATTAGCAATTGTAGAAATGAAATACAATCATCTCACGACGCTATCAGTTAGCATGAACAGGGACAAAATTCGGAAACATAAAGGTATTAGCTATCCTCCAGTTAATAGCTTGAAGATAGTATTGCGTAATAGTAATAAATAAATTTAAAATGACTTCACAAAATCAATCTCAAGTAAGAAATGAGATTCTTCAAGGAAATCTCTTTAAACTAATGTTCAAGTTATCAGCGCCCGGTATTTTAGTAACACTGCTGATTAACATGAATGCTTTTATTGATGCTCTATTTGCAGGGCAGTTTCTTGGAGAAACCGCTATTGCTGGTATATCTCTAGCTCTACCACTTACTGCTATTATGAATGGTTTTGCTTACTTAGTTGGAACAGGTTCAGCTTCGATTTTGAGCCGAGCTATTGGTGCCGGAGATATAAAAACTCAGTCCAAAATATTTGGAAATTTAATTATAGTTGGTATATTTATATCCTCTTTTATTACTGTAATTGGCTACAGTTATAGTGAAGAACTAATTAAATTAATGGGAGGAGATGGTAAAGTAGCTTTTGCCGGCTCTGAATACTTTAAAACTTATATATTAGGTTCAGTATTTTATATATTAGCAGTAGCCTCTAACCAACTTATTAAGTCAGAAGGTAAAGTTAGACTGGCTATGAGTTTTGCCGGAATTTATGTCATTGTTAATATAATTTTAAATCCTATATTTGTTATAGTTTTTCATTGGGGTATCCAGGGCATTGCTTTTGCTACTGTAACTGCAATGATCGTTTTTTGCATAATTAACCTTACATATTTTTTGTCGGGTAAAAGTTCTATTCCAGTTAATCCTAAAAAGTTGGTGTTAGCAATAAATTTACTTCCTGGAATTTTATCTGTGGGAATATCAGCGCTACTCGGTAGTATTATGGACTTAGTTCAAAGTTTTATTGTTTTTAAATCTCTCTCCTATTATGGTACAAATCATGATATTGCTTTCTATGGAGCAACACTAAGGCTAACTTCATTAGCATTCATTCCTTTAGATGGATTTGTTAGCGCCTTACAACCAGTAATTGGGATAAATTATGGAGCCGGAAATTATGATAGATTGAAAAAAAGTTATTTCACTTTTATTATTTGGGTGACTGCTTTAGCTGTATTATTTTGGCTGCCAATGCAATTGTCGCCAACAACATTTTTAAGTTGGCTATTGCCAAATTCGACTTTTACAAACAATGATTTACTGAACTTTCGGATACTTACGTTATTAATACCAACAATGGCTTTTATTCCCTTTGGCTCAGTTTTTTTTCAGTCTATAGGAAAGGGTAAAACAGTTTCCATAATTATTATTTTAAATAGCGTAATTTTCTTTATTCCATCAATCGTAATATTGTCAAAATATTTAGGTGTTAGTGGTGTATATTATGGAATGGCTTTAACAAATATTTTGCTTTTAATTACTGCTATTTTGTTAACATTTATGGAATTTCAAAAAATGAATATGAAGTATGTAAAAGGTAGGTAATATCTATTGATTTTTTAAAATAATTCAAATTCAGATAACTTTAAATTAGGGATATAACAGATGTACATCCATTCGCAATATAGGTAATAGAAATGACTCAAAAACATAAAGGTGCTATTGTGGTTACAGGAGCATCAACAGGTGTGGGCAGAGCAGCGGCTCTTATGCTTGACAAAAAAGGGTATCAGGTATTTGCATCAGTCCGTAAAGAAAAAGATGCTGAATCTCTCAAGAGTGATTCCTCTGAGAATTTGACACCAATTTTCATGGATATTACAAAAGCAGAAGAAATTAAATCTGCGGCAGATATTGTTTCAAAATCTATTTATAATGAGGGATTAGTGGGATTAGTAAACAACGCTGGTCTGTTAGTTGATGGGCCACTGGAGTTTATTTCAATTGATGAACTGAGATGGCAGTTTGAAGTCAATGTTTTTGGGCAAATAGCAGTTACCCAGGAATTTTTACCGTTAATCCGAAAAGCTAAAGGTCGGATTATTAATATTGGCTCGGTCGGAGGAGTATTTTCTGCACCATATATCTCTCCTTTGTGTGCATCTAAGTTTGCATTAGAGGCATTTAATGATGCTTTGAGAATAGAATTACATCCTTGGGGAATTGAAGTTATCTTAATTGAACCAGGCTCAATTGCATCTGCGGCTCCTGATAAAGTAGAGGAAAGCTTTGGAAGAAACTTTGCTAATATGTCCCCTGATGCCAAAGCAATGTATGGAGCGACATATAAATTTTTTGTTGAAGGTTTAATTCAATCAAATCGTGAAGGAATGCCGCCGGAACAAGTTGCAGATGCAATTATCAAAGCTTTAGAAGTTAGGAAGCCTAAAACACGTTATTTCTTGTCGAAGGGGCAGCTAGATTTAATGCTTGAGCTAATACTTAGAAAATTCAGACCAGACCGTAGTTCTGATGCAATGATTCTAAAAAGTTTGAAAGGAATTTAGGAAAGATTATGGTTTTATCAGAGTTTAAACCTAGCACAGTTCAGTCTCCATTAGAT
>NZ_JABXKK010000040.1:140976-231224 GCF_017115045.1 Nostoc sp. NMS8
AAAGATTATGGTTTTATCAGAGTTTAAACCTAGCACAGTTCAGTCTCCATTAGATGTGGATCAATGGATAGATGCCTACCGAGTTTCGCGGTGTATCTATGTGATTGCAAAACTTGGCATTGCCGATTTGCTCGAAGATGGTTCTCAGCACTGCGATACTTTAGCTGCTGCGACAAATACCCACAGCGATCCGCTTTATCGAGTCTTAAGATTTCTGGCTGCGATCGGAATTTTTGCGGAGACACGACCTCGATGTTTTGAACTGACTCCACTAGCAGATTCTCTGCGGAGCAATGTTCCAGGCTCAATCAGGAGTACAGCAATCATCCGGGGTGAAGAATATTACTATAAAGCCTGGGAAAATTTAATGTATAGCGTGCAGACGGGAGAATCTGCCTTTGAACATTTGTATGGCATGGATTTGTTTGAGTACTTTGAGCAAAATTCTGTTGCTAGAGAATTGTTTCATGCCCATGCTAATGTTTATATGCCAAAAGAAGAATCTGCTTCATACTTAGAGGCTTATGATTTTTCATTAATTAGCAAGCTAGTTGATGTTGGTGGTGGCACAGGTCAGTTGCTTGCTGATGTCCTCGAAGCTAACCCCACGATGAAAGGAGTGTTGTTCGACCTCCCAAAAGTGATTGACCAAGCTCAGGATTTGGATGAATTAGTATCTGTTAGCGATCGCTGTGAACTGATCGGGGGTAGCTGTTTTGAGGCGATTCCAGAAGGAGGAGATGCTTATCTACTCAGGAAAGTTCTTCATCTCTGGGATGATGAGCAAGCAATCTCCATTCTTAAGCGGTGTTATCAAGCCATGAAAGAACAAGGGCGATTGTTAGTGATTGAAAACGTAGTACCCCCTGGAAATGAGTTTTCTATAAACAAGTTAGAAGATGTCCACATGTTAGTAATGTGCCCTGGTGGACGCGAGCGTACTGAAGGCGAGTTTCAAAAACTGTTTGAATCTGCTGGGTTCAAACTCACTAAAATTATCACAACAAAAACTGATTTATGCATCATTGAGGGAGTTAAAACAGCTATTAATTAATACTGCTGCAACTTTTTTAAGTTATGACAGACCGTAGTTCTGATGCAATGATTCTAAAAAGTTTGAAAGGAATTTAGAAAAGATTATGGTTTTATCAGAGTTTAAACCTAGCACAGTTCAGTCTCCATTAGATGTGGATCAATGGATAGATGCCTACCGAGTTTCGCGGTGTATCTATGTGATTGCAAAACTTGGCATTGCCGATTTGCTCGAAGATGGTTCTCAGCACTGCGATACTTTAGCTGCTGCGACAAATACCCACAGCGATCCGCTTTATCGAGTCTTAAGATTTCTGGCTGCGATCGGAATTTTTGCGGAGACACGACCTCGATGTTTTGAACTGACTCCACTAGCAGATTCTCTGCGGAGCAATGTTCCAGGCTCAATCAGGAGTACAGCAATCATCCGGGGTGAAGAATATTACTATAAAGCCTGGGAAAATTTAATGTATAGCGTGCAGACGGGAGAATCTGCCTTTGAACATTTGTATGGCATGGATTTGTTTGAGTACTTTGAGCAAAATTCTGTTGCTAGAGAATTGTTTCATGCCCATGCTAATGTTTATATGCCAAAAGAAGAATCTGCTTCATACTTAGAGGCTTATGATTTTTCATTAATTAGCAAGCTAGTTGATGTTGGTGGTGGCACAGGTCAGTTGCTTGCTGATGTCCTCGAAGCTAACCCCACGATGAAAGGAGTGTTGTTCGACCTCCCAAAAGTGATTGACCAAGCTCAGGATTTGGATGAATTAGTATCTGTTAGCGATCGCTGTGAACTGATCGGGGGTAGCTGTTTTGAGGCGATTCCAGAAGGAGGAGATGCTTATCTACTCAGGAAAGTTCTTCATCTCTGGGATGATGAGCAAGCAATCTCCATTCTTAAGCGGTGTTATCAAGCCATGAAAGAACAAGGGCGATTGTTAGTGATTGAAAGCGTAGTACCTTCTGGAAACGAGTTTTCTTTTAACAAGTTAGCAGATGTCCACATGTTAGTGATGTGTTCTGGGGGACGCGAGCGTACTGAAGGCGAATTCCAAAACTTGTTTGAATCTGCTGGGTTCAAACTCACTAAAATTATCCTAACAAGAAGTGAATTCTGCATCATTGAGGGAGTTAAAACAAATATTAACTAATAGTGAATAAGCTATAGGAATCGTATTTGATTTTTGAAAAAACTCATCCCTGTTCCCTGCCTACGCAACTAAGTTCAGGAATAAAATCGGATTCCTATAGTAAAAATATATTATGCAAACTCAACATACTCATAAACTCCTCACAACAGACTGTCGTTTTTGCTCATTGGTTTCTAAAGGTAATGGAGAAGACCCAATTGGCACAGCCGGTAATTGTGACCATTGGTTGATTATAGAAATTCCCCAACCTTGGTCGCAAGAAATCTATGAGGAAAATCCAACTCTCAGTTCATTGATGGGTTTATTCGAGGAGTTAATTTTTAAGCATGGAGTCAAGTTGAAACCAATGCTAATTGCTCCTGACCGAGAGTACTCTCATCCTGGCTTAACCCGTGTTTTGTACTACTATCGTCCTGCAAAGCTGTTTTCTCAGTTTGAGAAACACGAATTTCTTGTTCCAGAAAGCGAAGCTGCTGCTTTAGTAACTGCAATATTCAAGCAGTTAATGCAAGAACCAAACGATTTATCGCAATTTCAGCAATATCAACAAGAAACGAGCCATATTCGCGAACTAATGGTTTGCACCCATGCTCAAGTAGACCTTACTTGTGGCAGATTTGGTACTCCTATATATCGTCGATTACGTAAGGAATATGCTCCTGTTTCCCACGGAAAGTTAAGAGTATGGCAAACAAGTCACTTTGGCGGTCATCAGTTTGCTCCTACATTAGTTGATTTACCCCAAGGGTGCTTATGGGGACACTTAGAGGCAGATGTATTGGATTTACTGGTCAATCGAAATGGTTCAGTCTCCGGTTTGCGTCAATACTACCGAGGATGGACAGGTTTAAGCAAATTTGAGCAAATTGTTGAGCGCGAAATTTGGATGCAGTCTGGCTGGAATTGGCTTGATTATTTAAAAGCAGGAAAAGTGCTAGCTATAGAAGAAGTTGCTGAAGGACAGGATGCTAATTGGGCAGAAATTTGTATTAATTATGTCGCCCCTGATAGCAGTACATCAGGTGTCTATGAAGCCAGAGTTGAAGCCTGTGGTGAGGTTATGAGTGCATTGAACTCAGCAAAAGAGATGGAGTTAGAAGTAGTAAAACAGTATCGCGTAAGCCGTTTAGTCAAGAATCAATCAATTTAAATGAGGTAACACTATGGCAACAATGGGAAAATACTGCAAAGCATACTCACTTCAAAAATTACGTCATTTTAACCAATGGACTGAGAATTCCGAAAATACGAGGAAAGAAAAGCAAGAAGTAGATGGTAAGGAAGTTGAAGTTAAGAGGGTGCTAACTGATGATGATTTTCTATATTTACAAGACAACTATATAATCACAGATGGGATTTTCAAAGATGAAAATCTAATTTTTGACAATATAACTCCCGAATGGATAGACTTTTGTAAAAATATTCTTCTATTTGAGGTTCCTGTTTACGAGCCTGTGAAGGTAGAAGCATCAAGAAGTCAATAGATATAAGTAGGTAAGCACGAATAAACCTGGCTATATAACAAAATGTAAAAAGTCCGAAACCCTTGCGATTGAAATGCTCCGCTCGCAATGACATAAGTATTAAGTCGGACATTATATAATCCAATACACTTGGGTTAGTGTCAAAAATCTTAAGTTGTGTAGGTTGGATTGAGAAATAAAATCCAACATCTCCAGAGCTTTGTTGGATTGCGCTTTGCTTCACCCAACCGACAATTTTTCAATAAAGCCAAGCGTATTGTGATATAGCCTTACAACTTTTACTAACCATTATTAATTGACTGGAGAAACAAATGTATCAACAAGAAAAAGAAGATACTACACTTTATAAAGTCGTAGTCAATCACGAAGAACAATACTCTATTTGGCCTACCGACAGAGATAACCCTCTTGGTTGGAAAGATGTAGGCAAAAGTGGTTTCAAGCAAGAGTGTCTTGAATATATTAAGGAAGTTTGGACTGATATGAGGCCTCTTAGTCTCAGAAAAAAAATGGAAGAAACTACTAGTCAAACCTAATTACTGTTGCAATACGCTTGGTGTTAGCCATAAAAAGCTTAACCTGCGTAGATAAGGTTGAGCATAAGTGTTACCCAACATTCATTGGAGTGTTGGGTTTCGTTCTTCAATCCAACCTATGATTTTTTTGCTGAACTGTATTATGATACGATCAAAGTCACAGTTAAATCTAAGCACTCAAAGATAATAACAAGCATTCTTATATTGAAATAAGTCGAGACCCATTATTGTGCATCAGTAGTCTCTATTGAAATTCCTAATATCACACGTAAACTTGATATTGCCGTTCCAGATATTGAATTTCTCTTTTCCACCGCCCAAGCCTGTTTTCTCGCTGTTGTAATTGATCTGCTGTCGGGTTTCTGTATGGTTCAATACCTGGATTTGGGTTAATTCCCTTATTTGCAAGCCATTGGCGGCAAAAAAATTGCCAAAGAAATTCATGATCATGCTTATCACCACCCAGACAGCGAATGCGTTTGACTGAAAGTGTAGATTCACCAAAAAGGATTTGCTGATTTCTGGAGTTTTTCATAAACAGGCGGGTCTCACTACCTCTTCCACGAAAGAATTCGACTACAAACCACTCGCCAAAATCAAATATACAAACCTCTGTCGGGTCGCTAGCATCATCTTCTAATAGATCAACATCACCTTGGATTTGATACCCTATGGCAATTTGTGATGTCGTAGGTAACAAGATGCGAAGCCGTTCAAAGCGGTTACTGTAACTAGCCCAAAAATCTCTGCGACTACATAGCCGATTTGACTCGAAGTTTTGCAAATCGAGCTTGTTCAATATGAGATTTACTAACTTTTGGAAATCAGCATAATTGATACCTCCAATCCACTCTCGAAGTCTTTGCCTTGCTGGATCTGAAAGTTTATACCACTTTTCACCATTTCTATAGTTATCTCTCAACCAATCAACCAGTAAAGAATGATTACTAGCTATATCATTGGAAACATTAGTTAGTAAATGATTAACAGCCTTTATTTGCTGACTATCTGACATTACATCCAAACAACTTAACAGCCATCTTACTTGCTGCTGATTTGGAGAGCGAATTGTAGTAAAATAGGGAGATATCTCTTCTATAAAATTGCTGAATATTGGAATCCAAACAGGTAAATATTCTCGGATGTTGTCTAGCAATTCAGTTCCATTAATACGCTGTTCACAAGCAATTTTCGTTAATTCTCTACCTGCTTGTGTACTCCGAAACGCCCGAATAATTTGAACTGGTAGCAGGTGACTAACTAAGTCAGAATTAGCAAAGATATCAAAAGATTCAGCTAAAGACTGTGCTAACACCTGTTCTTGCCAATCACCATAATAAAGAGCTAAACGCCACAATAGCTGATGTTGCAACCATGAGTTAGAAATTGCTACCTTCCAAATGGCTGCTGATGTTTTCCTGCATCGGTCAAGATTTTGCTGATCCCACTGTCCTTTAGCATGGATGCAGTAAATCCAGTCCAACTTACTTACTTGATCAGCTTTACCCTGTTCAATAGCTTCCAATACTTTATCAACACTTGGTATTGATATTGTTACATCTGGTAAGTTACTTGCAAGCCGAATAAGTTGATTAGGCCTACACTGAGGAGTTTCAGGTAGGGAAGGAATGGAAAACTGATTATCCAATGTTTTAGCTCCTTTAAAGAGAGGTTTTTACGATATCTTTCTTTAACTCATCACTACGAAACTGAAAGCGGAAAACTACTTTGCGATCGCTTGGATTATCACGTTTCTTGTCAGATTCAATTTCTCCACGACCAGCAGCTAATATTTTCTGGCTTAAAGGTGCTTTGGTAGGAAAATTCATATCATAAAAAATGTAGTTGTAAACTGATGCTGATCGCAACAAGCTTAGTTGTAGATTGGTTTTATTGTCTCCATCTGAGCTAGTATGACCTTCTATAACTACGCGGCTAATTTCCTTCTCAAATTCTGGTTTAGAGAAAATAACACCACTGTAAACAGGAATAAAGCTGCGTAGGAAGGCTTTACCTTCTGGTTTAAGTTCTGTACTTCCCTTGGCAAAAAGGATTGATTCTTGGATACTGATATCCCCGGTTTCTGGGTTGACTTTAACATTGATATTGTTGCTTTTCATTTGTCCGACAACATTACCAATTACTACCCGTTTTGGTGCATCTTTTTGTGCAAGCTGGAGTAGTGTAGTGATAAATAGCAATGCAAAAAACATAAGTAAACTAGACATCATATCGGCAATAGATAGATAGATACTAGAGTCATCATCCTCTACAATCTCTGCATTAATTTCACCTCTGATAAAATCATCCATGATTACTTCCACCATTACCAAACTGGCGGTTATCATGGGCAGCAACTAAAACTCTTGCTGTCTCTAGTAAACCTCCGCAAACTCTAGCCATAGAAGTATCTGCTTGTTGGAAAAAGCTTTGCTGTGAGTCAACAGTCCTTTGCATAGAAACTTCAAGATGACTCTGCCAAGAGTGAAGGCTATTGTCAAATTTTTCATTCAAATTTCTGTATGAATTGTCAACTATGTTTACTTGCTTGGCAATATCAGTAGTAAGATTTGCTAGTTGTATTAGTCGTTGTGAATCGTTTAATCCAGCCGCAATAACTAATTTGTTAATTTGTTCGACAGATGTCTGAATTTTTGTCATACTTCCGTCTACTTCTTGAGTCAATTTACTACGTCTTTCAAATTCCTCTCTGAAGACTTGATCGAGATTGTTCACAACCCCAGATAATCCTTCCTGTTGTTTGCCTAGTGTCCCCTCAAGTAAGTTGTTTTGTTCTTGGAAAAACATTTGTAAATTTGTTTGATATTCTTGCCTAAATCTGGTCAAATCTTCCTCTACTGTTTGGCGGGTGGCTGTGAGGGTTGCGTCGATATTGCCTAAGGTAGCGAGAAGATTATCCTTCGCATCATTCATCAATCCAGAAGCTTGATCGCCCACTGCTTTTAGAGTATTAGTTTGCTCATGAAAGGTTTTATTTGCTTGGGTGAGAATTTGGATAATTCCAGTGCGAGTAGCTTGAAGCATCTGCTGTTCTACTATTGCGCGTTCTTGTAGCGCTGTTTGCAGTTCCTCTCGAATTCCTCGGAAGGTAGCAGCAGCTTGCACTGCACTTGCTTCAAAAGCACTTCGCTGTGCTGTCATTCCCTCGATACTCTTAACTACACCTCGATTAATTTCGTGGGCTGTTTGTTGTATAACTCCCGTAGTTTCAGTTTGGAATTGACTCAAAGTTTGCCCCATATTGTTAGCAAATCCTTGAAGCATCTGCTGTTCTACTGTTGCGCGTTCTTGTAGCGCTGTTTGCAGTTCCTCTCGTATTCCTCGGAAGGTAACAGCAGCTTCTACTGCACTTGCTTTAAAAGCACTTCTCTGGACTGTCATTCCTTGGATACTTTGGTCTACCGCTCGATTAATTTCGTCTGCTGTTTGTTGTAAAACACCTCTTGTATCTGTTTGGAATTGATTGAGAGTGTCTCCCAGATGGTTAGCGAATACTTTGAGTTCTACCAAAGTTTCTTTTTGAAAGTTCTGAATTGTCAGGATGGAACTTGCCAAACTTTGAGATATACCACCCAATTCTCTATGCAGAGTCAGCACAGCTTCGGAAGCTTGTTGGGTTAACTCTGCACTTTTATCTAGTCGATCTGCAATTGGTTCAAGTACCTGAACTCGCATATCCTTAATGAGTTCTTCTAAAACTCTCTGTCCCTGGTTTTCTTGAAGTTCTCGGAGTTATTTCTGCTCTTTGAAAATTGCTTCTAAGGCTGGAAATATCTGCTGACGCACGGCTAGACCAATCGCTTGGGCTGATAATTGATTTAACCCGGCAAATTGTTCTGCTATGTTCTTACCTACAGATTTACCAACGGCTTCAGCACTGAGTTGATTTAACCCGGCAAATTGTTCTGCTATGTTCTTACCCACAGATTTACCAATGGCTTCAGCACTGAGTTGGTTTAACCCTGACAACTTATCTCCTACACGGATAAATGCCTCAACTAGATCACCGTTGTTATTGTCTGTTGTTTTCAAAGTTGCGATCGCCTTCAATTTCTGACGCAAACTATCACGTCGTTTCTGACGTAACGAATCACATGCAAACAAAACTAGAGTAAACAAGCTACCAGAACCAAGCCCCATCATGGAAGTAGAGAAAGCTGTTTTCATTCCCACCAGTAGCTCTTTACTAGCAGTTATCAGTTCCTTGGTATCTTCTGTAGATAAATTGATTCCTTGGAGTCCCTGTTGTATACCGTAAAAGGTTCCTAAAAGACCAATGGCAGTACACAAGGTTGTCACGAAGCGTAGGGAACTACGAGGTATTGGGTGGGCTAAGACAGATGGATACTTTATAAGTATGAAGTTACGATCTTGTTGTCTGAATTTATTAGAGTCATCAGTTCCTAGATGATCTTTTAACCAGGAGCGAACTTTGTTTGAAAGCTTTACATTTTTACCCTTTTTAAAATTATTCAAAAATTTAATCGCGGCTTCAGTTGTGCCACACTCTGAGAGCCAATACTGCCATAATGTATAAAGCTCGATAATAATGGCGACTATCAACACAAAAGCAACTGCCCAATGAAAAAATTCGTTATGCCAAATAATGTTCCAAAGTTTTGCAATTTCCACGCTGCACCCCTCTTGTTTATCTTGGTTATATCTTTTTGAATTGCTTTAATTCTTTATCCGTAAGAACTTCTTCAGCTATCCGTATTGGCAGATGCTCTGCATACAGGCGTTCTCCTATAGGTTCTCGGAGACGTAAGCTGTAAACTGGTTCACTTTCTGATTGTTTATCCTCAATTAAATAAACCTGTTCTGGTGCATAGCTTCGCAACAAACGCACCTGCAAACAGGTTTTTAAATCCCGTGAAGAAATAGATAGGGTACCTACCAATTTACTTGGTCAGATTAGATGAACGTACAAAACGCATTTATATTTTGGCTGGACAAAGCTTTGAAATAGAAATATTACCAAATGGGAGGGTAAGATATTTATGACTAAGGCAAATTTTCAAGGGATGACCAAACAAGAGTTAAGAGCTTATGTGTTGGAACATCGAGACGAGCAAGAAGCTTTTTATGCATTAACAAATAAACTTATAGAAGAACCAGGAATTGAAATTACCTCAACAGAGCAGATGTATGAGCTAATTGAAGCAAGGTTAGATGAGGCTGATGTAAGAGATGCTTTTACAGCACTAGAGGAAATTGCAGGGCTGGGGACAATAACCTTTGAAGACATTAAAATGGAGCTAGGGATATGAGCTACCAAGTAGCATTAGCACCTTCAACTGTGCAGAAAATTACAGAATTGGACTCAGAGGTGCAGCAACGACTAGCACAAAAGTTAGAGGAACTATCATTAAATCCACGTCCAGAAGATGCTCATCCATTGAAGGATACTGAACGGTTGTATAAGGTTCGTTTGGGTCAATACCGCATTATTTATCAAATTCAGGATCAACCCTTACTACTAACAGTGATAAAGATTGCACATCTCAAAGATTATTAAAGCTTATCTGGAAAAGCGATCGCCTATATCCTACTCAATCGCAACCAAAATAAAACATGAAAACCCTTGAGTTCACAATTTACTCTACCACTACGCAACTAAAAATCTCACAGAATATCTGCCAACTTTACCAGCAAACTATTTGCTAAATCTGTATCAACACTATTTTCTTCACTAATTAACAAGTGCCTCACAGCAGTTAACCTGTCATGGTTTTCAGAAATTCTCCAAGATTCTTCTAAATTTACTGCAAAATCAAACAGCGATCGCTCTCCTAAGTGCTGTCTTACTTTCACTGCTACACTATCATTACTTACCAAAAATTCTTTGATCGTATCTAATTGAAAATTACCCAATATTTCGTCATGTCCCCACGTTTCTAGCCAGTCTCCATCCACATCTTCAACGTAAATATTGACAAAATCAACCCCATAAGTTAACCAGTTCTGCTGCATTTGTCGCGCTGTTGCTAAAGCTTCAGCAAATGTATCTACTTGATTGTTGCAGTGAGTTTCTCTTTTGTTAGCCATAAAAGCTCTAATTAGCACGTAAGTATGTAGGCTAGAACACAAATCTGAAATATCAAATTCCTGAAATTTCACGAAAATTTTAAATATTTGCCACCAGAAAGGTAATCACTGTTATACAGGGCCACGTTGACTAACTGGTTTACAAAATTAGCATCCTTGGGGTTGTAGCTTAAGAACAACCCTCTTTCGATTTCCCACGATCGCAGTGTATTTTGCCAAGCTTCGTACTTTTGGTGATTAAGTTCTTCACTAACACTTGTAACTTGAATGCACAGTGGTTGATTATTACGACTAACAATCAAATCTGTTGCCATCGAAAGGTCGGCAATATAACGCTGCCAAAAACTACCTTCTCGCTGAACTATATCTTCGGCTATTGATCTAATAATATCATTATCGACCTGATTAAATTCGCCTGCCATCAATTTTTGTTTCCAAATATAAAACTTGGAGTCACTTGCATTGATCCATCTGGGAAAGAGATAACCATACCAATATCTCTCGATCGGTGTCATTAACTCGAACTTTGCTTTTTGTTCTTCTAAAGGTAATGATTTGATTATCAGCCATATTGTAGAATCTGTAATAACCTCTAGCAGAAAGGCAATGACAAAGGGTTTTGCAGTCAAGGAACCTGGTTTAATGTTCTTTACCCAACGATTGATTTCATCTAATCTTCTCGCTAAATTATGATCTACCGAGGAGGCTTGCTCGATAAGGGACTTTAGCTTATCCTTAATCTCTTGTGCTTGCAAACGATGCCCTACTTTCAGAAGATAACTCTTTTTTTACACACTTTCAACTAAATCTTAACCCAAAATGTCTTTAGTTAATTTCCTAATGTCATTAAATATTCTCTAGGTCGATGCCCTGTGTACGTAAAACCTCCCGCAGTCGAGCAATTTCTTGCTCTGCTCTTTGGGCACGCTTTTCTGCCTTTTGGGCACGTAAACGTTCTTGTTCAGCCAATTCCTCTGATGATAGTATTAATTGATTTTCAGTAGTGAAGAATCTTAATTTACCTTCATAAACTCCCAAATAAAGTTCTAACTGCTGACTCCACAAACGTCCATCAGTGGTTACTTGGATTTCTTGATACTTACCATCAACTAAATGAAATCCCTGAAGTTCGGTTGTTACAGGGTCAAACCAGAAATAATCTGGTGTACGGAAGGTATCTTGGTAAACTTGTTTTTTTAAACCTTTATCGACTGCTGTCGTTGAACTTGACAAAATTTCCACAATCAGATTTGGATATTTGCCGTCTTCTTGCCAAACTACCCAACTCTTACGGTCTTTTTTTTGGGTTCCTAAAACTACAAAAAAGTCCGGGCCACGGAAATGTTCTGATTTTTTTTGGTTAGGACTATAGTAAATTGTCAAGTTACCAGAAGCATAAAAATCTTGCCGTTCTCGCCACCACAATTTAAGTAGGTGAATCAGCAAATCGATTTGTTCTCGGTGTAGGTCACTTTCCAAGGGTGGTTCGTCACTCAGTATATCCCCAGAAGGAAAAACCACTTCCTCTTCTGAAATATTATCAGAGATGATTTCTAGGGTAGCAGGTTCAGACATCAGCGATCGCTCCGCAATTTCGGTTCATTTTACTGAAAAGTCGGTAACTTACAGATAGCTTTGAAAACTTGTAATAACTCGATTGCACCGGGAGATTCATTCAGACTTAATAATGGCATCAACTGATAAGTTGGCTGCTGTTCATCTCTTAAATAAACAAATTGATAACGCAGTCCGTTAGTTACCAAACCCCAAACTGATGGTTGTTGGTCTAAACTCTTAAAAGCATAAGTGAGTAATTGAGGTAAACCCTCACCTACTTCAACCGCACTATTTTTCGTTTCAATCACTACAACCCAAAAAGGCGGCGCAATCATACTCTGAGGATTGTTGATTGCTAAAATATCCATCCGCCCAGTAATTCTTCTATCTTCATCTTCGACTGCGATCGCAATGCTATCTTCCATTGTCAACCGAATCGGCACATCGTAAAATCCTGCTAACCGCATTAGTGGCGCGATGGTTATAAATTTAACCAAACCTTCAGATATTTTACCTACGCTTAGATAACGTTCAAACTCGCTTCTGATTCGCAATAAATCCTGCTGTTCAAACTCAGAGAGTGGTTCTAAAGTTAAGAAATCTGTAAATGAACCACTTGAAAGCTTTTCTAGTTTGAGCAACCGATGAACATCGTTGAGAGATAGGCTACTAGCTTCAACAGTGAGCGTCATAATTTCAGGCTTTGTTTGTCAAGACTATTTACATCTTCCAACATTCGCGGTAGATAGGTTGCCATCTAACCTCTTTACATTTCTTAAACGCTTGCTTTTGGTAGATGAAAATGAATGTAAACTAAATAACTCGGCAATTTCCACCCAGCTTAACGAAAATCTAAACCCTGTATAGCACAACTGAGCTAAGAATAGTTTTTAGTAACAATAGCGATCGCAAATGTAACCATGTCTCAACCAACCATAGAATCAATCCTACAAGAGAATCGCCTCTTTCATCCTGCCTCGGAATTCTCGCAGAACGCTCATATCAAAAGCCTGGCTGACTATCAGCGTCTCTACGCTAAAGCTAAAGCCGATCCGCAGCAATTTTGGGCAGATTTGGCTGGAACGGAATTAGAATGGTTCCAAAAATGGGATACAGTACTAGACTGGCAACCACCTTTTGCTAAGTGGTTTGTCGGTGGTAAGATTAACATTTCTTACAACTGTCTTGACAGACATCTCACTACTTGGCGCAAAAATAAAGCCGCACTGATTTGGGAAGGAGAACCAGGTGATTCGCGTACTCTTACATACTCCCAACTGCACCGGGAAGTTTGCCAGTTCGCCAATGTATTGAAGCAACTGGGTGTACAAAAAGGCGATCGCGTTGGTATCTATATGCCGATGATTCCCGAAGCGGCGATCGCAATGTTAGCCTGTGCCAGAATTGGCGCACCTCATAGTGTGGTATTTGGTGGTTTTAGTGCCGAAGCTTTGCGCGATCGCTTAATTGATGTTCAAGCTAAACTAGTAGTTACGGCTGATGGTGGTTGGCGCAAAGATGCGATCGTTCCTCTCAAAGAACAGGTCGATAAAGCCTTAACTGATGGTGCTGTTCCCAGTGTCGAAAACGTCCTAGTTGTCAAGCGCACCGGACAAGAAACTTATATGCAGTTGGGTGGACGCGATCATTGGTGGCATGATTTGCAAAAAGGTGCATCAGCAGATTGTCCCGCCGAACCGATGGACAGTGAAGATATGCTGTTTGTCCTCTACACTTCTGGCAGCACCGGCAAACCTAAGGGTGTAGTGCATACAACTGCTGGTTATAATTTGTATAGCCATATTACCACCAAATGGATATTCGACCTGCAAGACACCGATGTATATTGGTGTACTGCTGATGTAGGTTGGATTACGGGGCACAGCTACATTGTCTATGGCCCGCTTTCCAACGGTGCAACCACGGTGATGTATGAAGGTGCGCCCCGTGCTTCACATCCTGGCTGCTTCTGGGATGTAATTGAAAAATACGGCGTTAATATTTTTTATACTGCACCTACGGCAATTCGGGCATTTATTAAGATGGGTGAACAACATCCGAATGCGCGAAACTTGTCTTCATTGCGTCTGTTGGGAACCGTTGGCGAACCAATTAACCCCGAAGCTTGGATGTGGTATCACAAAGTCATTGGTGGCGATCGCTGTCCAATTGTGGATACTTGGTGGCAAACAGAGACAGGCGGTATCATGATTACATCACTACCAGGGGCAATTCCCACCAAACCCGGTTCCGCAACTCTTCCCTTCCCTGGAATTATTGCAGATGTCGTAGATTTAGAAGGAAACACCGTACCCAATAATGAAGGCGGTTATCTGGCGGTGCGACATCCTTGGCCAGGAATGATGCGGACAGTCTACGGCGATCCAGAACGCTTCCGCCGCACCTATTGGGAACACATTCCGCCTAAAGACGGTAACTATATTTACTTTGCTGGTGATGGCGCGAGAGTTGATGAAGACGGCTACTTCTGGATAATGGGTCGTGTGGATGATGTACTGAATGTCTCAGGGCATCGGCTCGGTACAATGGAAGTAGAATCAGCCTTAGTTTCGCATCCAGCGGTTGCAGAAGCGGCGGTAGTGGGTAAACCTGACGAACTTAAGGGCGAAGAAGTAGTTGCTTTTGTGACTCTAGAAGGCACTTATCAAGGAAGTGAAGAACTGATTAAAGAACTCAAACTGCACGTTGTCAAAGAAATAGGTGCGATCGCACGTCCGGGAGAAATTCGCTTTACAGACGCTTTACCCAAAACGCGATCGGGTAAGATTATGCGGCGCTTGCTGCGGAATCTAGCCGCAGGACAAGAGGTATCTGGTGATACTTCCACATTGGAAGATCGTGGTGTGTTGGATAAGTTACGGGAAGGCGCATAGAAATTTTAGATTTTGGATTGGCATTTCCTATATTGGAGATGCCTTTCTATGACGCTCAAAACATGGTGCATTATACATCGCTATCAAAGACATCCTAGTATCAATAATGCCAGCAAGAGATAGTATTCACAATATAGTCAAGCAAGCAATTATTAAAGATGGTTGGAAAATAACTGACGATCCGTATGTTATTTCTTACGGGGAAAGATTCTTATTTATAGATTTGGCTGCTAATTTAGCATCAACATTTAACCAAGCTCAAGGAAGTTTTATCGGTGCAACAAAACAAAATCAGCGAATCGCAATTGAAATTAAAGATTTTCGGGGTCAATCTGTTATTGCTGATTTAGAACAAGCGCTTGGACAGTATACACTCTATCAGCTTTTACTCAGTAGAATAGAACCAGAGCGAGAACTATATTTGGCAATTACAGATACTATCTATAGCAATATTTTCAATGAACCAATTGGCGAACTAGTAATTACAGAAATGCCACTGAAATTAATCATCATCAATTTAAAAACAATAGAGGTAATACAATGGATACCACTACGACCTATCGGAAAATAATCAAGCAGATAATTATACAATATTCTAAACTTCGTCCCTCGCATGGAGATATTCGACTTGACCCAATTTTTGATGAAACGCACGATAGGTATGCTTTGATGCAAGTGGGTTGGGATAGAGGACGGCGAGTCCGAGGAAATCTAATTTATGTCACGCTACAAAATGGTAAGGTTTATATTGAATATGACGGCATAGAACACGGCATAACCCAAGATTTGATAGCGATGGGTGTTTCTCCAGCAGATATTGTTTTAGCTTTTCTGCCTGAATCAGAGCTAGCTGCTAGTGCAGTAAAATTCTAAATTACGATTTCCATTGTCAGTGTACAGGCGATCGCGCTTAGAGCCAAAGCGAATAAAATTCGTAGTTATACAAACTGTCGTCCGCCTGTGCAGACTAAGAATTGAAGCTTTGAAACCCCACAGAGGTTGGTTGTGCTTGTGTAGACGCAATTTCTAACGGCTCATTTCAGTTGTAGTGCGTTACATGCTAGCGCGCCACATTTTATTATGGAGATAAGAACATTATCGAGGCGTTGAGGGCGATGAAGCTGAAGAACAAACTAAAATCAGCATTTGTTCAACCTTTTAGCTGCATGATGCTGAGTATTCTCGCTGTAATGGGGATATCACCATTAGCTTTGGCGGTTCCTGCAAGAGTTTCGTTGCATATGCCAGAACAGGATACATATAAAGAACCACAAAAACTAGCACAATTTTCAGGTGCAGATTCACCACAGCGATCGCAGCTGCTACAACAAGCTAATACTTTATATAATCAGGGAGACTTCAAGGACGCAGAAGAAAATTTACGTAAATTCATTAAAAAATTCCCAGAAGATGCCTTTGGACACTTCCAACTGGGAAATGCGCTTTTTCAGCAAAAAAAATCAGAAGAAGCAATTAGCGTTTATCGAGAAGCCATTCGCCTCCAACCAAAATATGCTCTAGCTTACAATGCGATCGGTATGGCTTACGCTAGCCAAAGTCGCTGGCAAGAAGCCATTACTGAATATAAAAAAGCTCTGGAAATTAATCCTAATTATGGCGAGGCACTGACTAATTTTGCACTGGCAATGTGGCAAACAAATAAAAAAGATGAGGCGCTATCTTCTTTAGAAAAAGCTTTAAATATTTTCAAAGAACAGAATAGAGGTGAAAAAGTTAACCAAGTCGAACGAATTTTGCGAGAAATTAAAACTGCTGATGAACCTAGTGTTTCATGAAAATTATATTATTTCGCGTTCGAGAATCAAAGTATGTTTGATAACTTGGAGTAAATAGCTTAATCTAGTATCTTTTCACGCAAAGATGCAAACAAAATTGCATCTTTGCCATGTTGATGTAAAATGCAAAAAAAAGAGAGGGTAATAAGACAAAAAATAATTGGTATAGTTACAAAAAAACTGCCTGTCATTGACAAGCAGTTTTCTAGTTATTGCCCTCAAAAGGTAACTTTTTATTGGCGCTAAAGTGCAAAATTTTTAGAAATTAAACAAGTCTCAAATCAGGATAATTTGCCAACACCTCATCAGATGTCAGAGTATCATTTTCAGCTTGGGGAGTCCAAAGAACTTCAATTGCCAGAAGCTTGTCGCTAGGGATACTACCAATTTGCCGCAAAGCTTGACGCAAATCGTCAGCACTGTTAATCGCCGTAGGGATTTCAAACTTACCTAGTGTCGCCGCCAGCAAGGTGACGATAATATATTCACCAGGACCTTCAGTAAATAGGCGGGTGGGGTTGTCGAGTTCACCAGTCGCAGGTAAAGCATCTTTGGCAAGGGCTGCTTTTAGCTGGTTGTTGACATTAGAAAGAGTTTCTTCGCTAAACTTGCTGCGTTCTGCCAGTGACAGCCGATTAAACTGACTTTCAGCTGAATTTAAACTGGCTTGTTGAGTACCACCACCTGCATACACAAAGTATTCTGGATGGCGGAGTAAGGCTAGGCTGGCTTCTTGGAGAATTTCCGCTCTACCCTCTGAGGTGTTAGTATCAGCAGTCTCAGCAATGTGGTTGAGTTCATTTTGCAATTCACGGGCTTGAGCTAACAAACCTACTTGCAAACGAGTTACCGAAACAGGAGAGCTACTGCTGTAATCTGCTTCTGGAGTTTCACCGCTAGAGACGCGGCGGAAAGTTTGCAATAAGAAATTAGCGATCGCCAAGAAAATTAAGATGGTAAATATACCACCAAATCCTCCGCCAAAACCCCAGAGCGGAAGTAAGAAGGGAAAGCCAAAGCCACCACCAAAACCACCACCAGGATAGTAGCCGCCCCCACCAGGAGGTGCATAAGTGCGTGGTGTATAGGTGCGGCTGCTAGAAGGCATTCTAAAGGAGCCGCCACCGATGCGACCGCCACTGCGGGCTGCTAATGCTCCGTCAGCGTGACCAAGAGCCAAAGCTAACACCAGGGTTAGGGCTAAGAAGGTTTTTAACAGCGGTTTGATGGTTTGTTGTAGTTTTTTACGCATAAGACAATCGCTTGAAAAACGGAATTATTATTTCTGATTTCTCCCTATATTTGGGAGCAGTGTCGCGGTATGCCGCTAACGCCAGCCCGTAACAAGCAAGAGAGTTTGTCGCATTTACGTAGCATTCTCTTTTAGAAGCTACATATTCAATCTACCGCGTCTTATCTTGGGTAAACAGCGATCGCAGGGGGGATTTCTCGACTGGGGAACCGTACCTGAAGATATGTTCATCATCAGAGAAATTTGCGATGTCTACGACAGGCTACGCCTACGGGCAATTATTTGCTATGTCTTGGACTAGCACTTTGATGAATACAGTTTTAAATTATACAGACGATTGTAATTTTTAGTAATTATTTTTAGTAATTATTTTAATATTCTGTTGACGGTAATGAGGCGTTGAGCCACTGTTGAGTGGAAGATTCATATCAGTATTATTTCTTACTTATTATTCACGACTCCTGAACTGACTTGTTTTGTTACAAGGTGGGATGGTATTTTAAAATAATAAATATTATTTACTACATCCGTGTACTTAATATTTACGTATACAAAGCAGGCTTGCAAATGTCTATGATGCCCATCATTCAACTAAGCTAGACATCAAATAGCGATGAAGTACTTATGCGAATTTTTGGCATTTTGGCACAACAGTTTAGAGAATTTAAGATACTATATTGAACGTAGTAGTCTGTCAATAAATAATTGATGGATAAATTCCTTGTAGAGACGGCGATTTATCGCGTCTCTCTAACCCAGTAGCTAAATTTCGTAATTTCCGCAACAGTTGTTTACTGAGCAATTTGGCTACAAGTGCTAGATTTTATTTACTGTTCATCATGTACAGAAAATCTCAATATTTGAGAATTGGGCAATAAAAATAAAATCAACACCATAAAAAAATAATCTTCCTGAGTAATCTTTTAAAATAGGCTGCAAATTTGTCTACAAATTCGTTTTGAAAGAAATAAAATAATAATTATGGCTTTGAAAATAATCTTAATTGTAAATAAATTAAAATTTATTTGAAATTTTGAAATATAGTCATCAAATTTCTTATGGAACATATTTCTCAACTAACAGCCGAAATCAGAGACAAAGCTGCATACCCAGATATCCTAGTCATAAGCCGGATCTTCCTGCCGAAAGAAGCTGTAATTGGGGAATATATTTACAATCGCTGTCTCCAAGATCCAGAACGAGTTATTGTGCTGGCGGCTAGTTGCTCAGGAGATCGAGTCTTTGATCGAGGTCAACAGTTTCCTGTGTATCGCTGGTATCATCCTACATACTGGCGTAGTAGCTGTGTGGAAAGTGTACTGAAGCCTTTGGTCAATATTGTCTGCTCATTTGTTCTGGCAATTAAACTCTATTTTCGCTATCACTATCGTTATATAGAGTGGGGCCACGGCTATGATTTTCCTTCACTGTTGCTATTGAGCTATTTGTTACCTATTCGCTTTTTTATCTATCTGCACGGCAACGATTTTCTCTGTACTTTACACAATCCTGTGCTGCGATCGCTATTTAAACTAACACTCAAACGCGCCGAAGGCATTGTTTGCAACAGTTCTTATACAAGAGACTACCTCAGAACTGCTTTCCGATTAGATACTCCTACCCACGTTATTAACCCAGTAATCAGACCAGAAAAATTTGGTAATAATGTCGCGAGTCCCAGTAGCCTTGATGATTTACGTGTTCGCGTGCGTCAGATGTACAACATTCCCGAAACAGCAATAGTTATTCTCTCCATTGGCAGGCTCATAAAACCAAAAGGTTTCGACCGAATAATTGAGAACATTCCACTATTGCTAACTTTTGGGTTTGATGTCCATTATATAGTCTGCGGTCAAGGCCAAAGTGAATCGGCATTGAAATCTCTGGCGCATCGTTTGCGAGTAGATAAACGCGTACACTTTGCCGGATATCAGCCAGAGCGAGAATTAGTCGGTTATTATGCAGCCTGTGACATATTTGCCATGCTGACTTTATCGGAGGCTAAGGCTACACCTAATAATATGGAAGGTTTCGGTATGGTTTATTTAGAAGCAAGTTACTTCGGTAAGCCCATAATTGCCTCTCGTTTAGGCGGTGTTCTAGACACAGTTCAGCATGAAGAGAACGGCATACTGGTTAATCCAAATTCTGGCTATGAAGTTTTTCAAGCTTTTAATCAGTTGTGCAAAGACCAGCAACTACGTGAACAACTCGGCCGCAAAGGTAAAGAATTAGCCAACCGTAGAACCCTTCATCGATCGCTTTACAAGTCAGAGGGAAGAAACACGATTTTGTGATATAAATGCAAATCGAGCGATCGCCAAAAGCTAATGCCTGGGCATTGGGGACTGGGGACTGATATTTTTACTCATTACTCATTACTCATCACTCATTACTCTGAACTGAACCATATTGCCACCAAAAATAGAATTTGGTTGGTCTATTGTTAAATAAGTATACTAGCTGAGGTAAAAAAGATTGATGAATCCTCAACCAGAAGAAGACTTACAGCGTCGCCTCAATAAACTAGAGGCAGAGATTAATTCGCCACCTGTGGTAGTTCCACAACCACAAGAACAAACGCCTCAGTCTATTTTTGCCAACTTTAACTTACAACTAGAGCGGTTTCCGATTTGGTTTAACAACTTATCTGGGACTAAAAAGCTTGTAGTTTCAGGCGTGACGGTACTAGTAGGCTTGGCGATGCTACAAGCAGTGTTTAAATTAGTTGCATCTGTAATCACTCTGGCACTTTTGGCAGTGTTAGTGTATGTTGGATACAAATTTTTTGTGTCCGGTAGCTTTCAACGTAAGCAATAAAACAGGAGTCAGAATACAGAATACTCTACCCATAAAGGGATGGAGTTTTAAGGCGAGAATATTTTAATTTTTTTCGCCCACCATTCCACTCGCTTTTAGCCAATATTTCAGACGCGACTCGAAAATACTCGCTAACGCTGCGCTATCACCCACTCGTACAGAATTCAGTATGAATTCTGACCGGAGCTTTCGGAGTCTCCGGCTCCGCTCCTGAGTTCTGAATTCTTCTTATAAAACGTTGATAGGTATTTGCTTTGTACTCTACCCAGAGTGATGAGAGTCAGGAGCCAGAATACAAATTGCTCCTGACATACCAAGGATTTCAAGGAAAGTAAAGTATACGAGCGAAGTATCAAAACTAGGTGTAAAGCCTGTTTTACTTCAGAATTCAGTTAGCGCAGCGGGGCGTAGCCCATTCTGACTCCTGAATCCTATTTCAATATGCTTTTCTTTTTGTTGTAGGACTTACGCAAAAGTACACGAGGTAGGGGCAATTCATGAATTACCCCTATCTGAAAATAAGGGTTTCGGCTATTGTTTGCGTAAGTCCTGTGTTGATTAGCTGAGTCTATTTTAATTGTGCCGATCGCGGCGTAGAAATAATATCAAAGGGAATTATTACGATGACATCACCAATTGTTAGGAGAACTAGTAATCAATCTGGTCAGTCAAAAAAATCGGAAAGAGCTAATTCGTTGTTGCTAGCAAGTAGGCGTTTTGCGGCTTGGGCGGCTGAAATTACGTTAGTGGTTACTAGTGGGTTAATTCCCTTCGGTCTTGGTGTCTATGCCAATTCTAGAAGCGATCTGAACCGAGTACCGCTTAACCCCGTGCTGGTAGTCACAGAAAGAGCGATCGCCAGACCCCTAGCTCTACCCGTCAGTTATGGCATTCGTAACGTGGCATGGCCGACTAATATTTTGTGGACAATCGCCCTGTTAGCGCCTGTAACCCTCTCGTGGTGGCAATTGTATTTACTAGCTAAGACTGGTAGCACAATTGGGAAACGTTGGTTAAAAGTGCGGGTTATCAACGAGCAAGGGAAGCCGCCTGGATTAGGGGCAGTTGTCATCAGAGAAGGAGTTGGGCGTTGGACTGTACCCATTTCCATCGCCTATCTGTTGTGGCGCTACAGCTTTGCTTTTCCGAATTTAGGATTATTCACATTTTTGTCTTTATTAATGATTGTGGGTGAAGGGATAGGCTTACCGTCACGTCGGGGGCGTCGCGCATTCCACGATCAACTTGCGGGTACTTATACAGTAGATGCACTCTTAGCTACCAATAGACAAGATCAGTCTACTGGCGATAATGATGAAGCAGAAGAATGGCAAGAGGGAAATGAAGAATTAGCACTAGTCCAAGCCAACCAGTCACCTAATCTCTGGCGGCGGATACAGCAAAATCCCAATCTAACCTTGTTTGGGGTAGGGCTGACGAGTATGACTGCTGTGTTGGCAACTTTAATCGGCACTCAAGTTTATATTCAAATTCAACAATCCCAGCGAGCAAGCAAGCAAATCAACAGCCAACAGTTCCTCGAACTCGTCAAACAATTGACTCCCAACTCTGTGGCGACTGATGAGCAACGCCAAAGTGCAATTCTGGCTATGGGTGGTGTTAACGATCCACAATCCATTAAATTTCTGGCGGATTTATTAGTTAGCGAAACTAACCCTAGCCTCCTGGATACAATTCAACAAGCTTTGACAACTGTTGGGCCCCAAGCCATCCCAGAACTAAAAAATAAGAATCAGTTTTTAGTGGGTGAACTAGAATCTGTGGGTAGCACTGCAACCAAAGAGCGGGAATTACGGCAAGGGCGGCTCCAAAGAAACCAGCAAACGATTAACAAGATTCTCTCTGTTTACAGCGGGAAAATGGAGGGTGTAGACCTGAGTAGCACCCAATTAGGTCAAAGTGGTACTCCAGGAAGTTCCTTCTTCAACTTGGTATTAGACAACCTTGATTTATCAGGAGTTAAGTTTAAATCTACAAATCTTAACCAAGCCAGCTTTAAGGGTAGCCGCTTCCGGGGTGCGGGTGAAGATGGACGCTGGGATACTTACGATGATGTCATAGCTGATTTAAGCCAAGCTCAATTACAGCAAGCCAATCTTACTGACGCTAACCTCAGTCGCGTCTTAATGAACCGGATCGATTTGAGCCGTGCCACTCTTAACAGAGCCAACTTATCTAACGCACGTCTATATGATGCTAAACTCAACAGCACTCAACTAGTAGGAGCCGATCTGCGAAACGCAGTTTTGGAAAGAGCTAGCTTGACTGGGGCAGATTTAGGTGATGCGAAATTAAACGAAGCCAATCTTTATTCTGCCCGTTTAGGTCGCGCCACTGCGATCGGAACACAATTATCCTTTGCCAACTTAACTAACACTGATTGGCAAGGGGCAGACTTATCAGGAGCCTATTTGGATCGTGCTAATCTCAGCAATGCGAACCTCAGCGCCACTCGTTTAACTGGTGCTGTTTTGCGTTCTGCCCAGATGGAAAACGCTAACTTGCAAAATGCCGACCTGAGTCTTGCCGATTTACGGGGGGCGAATGTCGCTGGAGCAGATTTTAAGGGAGCAATTCTCGCTCCAAGCAAACAAGACCCAGCAGATCAATTTGTCCAAACCCCAGATTTAGGCTCAGTATCAGCTGTAGTTCAAGGCGTTGATTTTTCTCAAGCCAAAAATTTAGATGCCAAGCAATTAGCCTACCTTTGTACTCAAGGAGCCATTCATCCCCGTTGCCCGTAGAATGGAGCAGAGGGAGCCGGGAAGAAGCAAGGGAGCAGGGAGCAGGGAGCAGGGAGAAGAGTTTTCCCCTCCGCACCCCGCCCCTCTGCCTCTTTTCAATGCCCAATGACTAATAACTAATTGGTGTGAGGAGTTGGTTTATGAAATATATTCCATATTTGGTTTCAGTTTTGGGGGCTGGCTTGATTTTGAGTCTGGCGAGTACGAAACCAGCACAAGCTCAAGTAGCTTATGGCAGTTATATCGGTATCGGCCCTACTGTTGGGATTACCGATGGTATCCAATTGGGGGGGGTGATAGCGGGACGCTACAAGCTTTTGGAAGCGCCAATTTCACTCCGCGCTCAAGTGTTAATTGGTCGGAATACCGCAGTTGTGCCAACGGTTTCTTACGATTTTCCCCTCAATTGGCAAGCTGATGCCTATCTGGGTGCTGGATTGGTGCTGGCTGGTGGTGGTGATTCTTCTCCTGTGGGGGACAAAATTAGTTTTGCTTTACAACCAGGCGTTGATTATATGATCCCAAATAGCAATACAGTCCTTTTTGGCAATGCCATCATTGTTTTTGATGCCTACCGTGATAGCGGTGGTACAGCTATCTCCGTACAAGGTGGTGTCGGTTTGAGATTTTAAGGGGCAGAGACTATCCCTAAGAAGCGTTAAACTTCATTGCAAATTAAGAAGTTAATCCAAACAACGTGATAGTTTTTGGTGATGAAGAGAGACAGCATAGGATTAACACAGGAGAACACAGTGGCAATGGAATCAAATTTATTAACGGATGCAGTCGCAGAAGAAGTGAATCAAGATTTCAGTGAATATGTCGCTAACCTACAACTTCACATGACCCTGCAAGCTCGCAATCTTGTTCCAACCCTGAAACAAACACTGGTAGATAGTCGCCAGCAATTACTCCATCAAACCCAAGCCAACTTTGAAAAGCTCGTTTCTCGACAAGGGCTATAAAATATATACAAATTTTAATCAAAATTCCAATAAAATAAGGGCAGATGTTGTTGGGTCAATGCCAATGGTGTTCTCACAAGGTCTGCTTTTTCTGCTTTTTTAAGTATTAAGTTACTAAAATCACCCTTTTGGCACAATAGTATAGGGCAGAAACTAGTTAAAATTATTGCAGCAGTTTCTCCCTTTCCAGAGCAGTTAGTTAGGGCTAAATGGCGGCTCGAATAAAAATGACTTCATTAATTCCCAGAAACCTCAGCGTTGTTATCCGACCAGTCCAATACCGGGATCTGGACGGAATTGAGCGCATAACTCAAGAGTCATTCGCAGCCCTTACTCCCCAGGGAGCAGGTTTTGCCATCAACCAGATGCAAAGGCTGCGTCGCTGGTATGGATTACTCAAGTTTTTGAGTTGGTTTCCTAACCCGCTACAGTATCGCCTCTGTGCCTATATTGCAGAGCAAGGGCGGATGCTTCTCGGATTGATTCAAGTGTCACCCTTTAACCGGACACGCAGTACTTGGCGAATCGATCAAGTACTACTAGAGCGTGGTGTCGATAAACAAGGAATTGGTTCGCAACTTTTGCGTCATTGCTTTGAATCGATTTTGGAAGCTCGCACTTGGCTACTGGAAGTTAACATCAATGACATTGAGGCGCTGGCATTATATCGGCAAAATGGATTCCAGCGTCTAGCAGAAATGACCTACTGGGAAATTGGGCCAGAATTACTGGCTGAGTTGGCCCAAGCAGAGCCAGATTTGCCCAACCTTTTGCCAGTAAGTAACGCTGATGCCCAATTGCTATATCAACTAGATACGGCATCGATGCCACCTCTGGTACGTCAGGTTTTTGACCGCAATACCCGCGACTTTAAAACCAGCTTGTTCGGCGCTTTAACTGAGGCAGTGAAGCAATGGCTGACTAAAACAGAAGTAGTTAGCGGTTACGTATTTGAACCCCAACGCAAAGCTGCGATCGGCTATTTTCAGGTACAACTCGACCGTAAGGGTGAAGTTCCCCATGCAGCAACGTTGACAGTTCATCCGGCTTACACTTGGCTGTATCCAGAATTACTATCCCAACTGGCTCGGATTGCCCAAGATTTTCCGCAGCAAGGGTTACAATTAGCCTCCTCAGACTATCAGGCAGAGCGAGAAGAGTATTTGGAGCAAATTGGGGCAAAACGCATAGAACATACATTAGTTATGTCTCGCTCTGTATGGCATAAGCTACGGGAGTCTAAATTTGTCTCCTTAGAAGGAATTCAGTGGACTGATATGTTGCAAGGTCTACAACCGGCACGTAAACCGATACCAGGTGGGATGTCATGGATACAACCAGGAAAACTGCCATCCTCAGAGAAACCACTGCCAAGTAAGTCAGAACCGATTAACTTTTCGGTAAAAAACCCCAGCATAGAAGCATCGCCGATTTCGGAATCAGCAGATGCCCAGCAGGAGGATTAGTTGTGATATCCCAAGAGCAAGTAAAACCGTTTATTTCAGCGTTGGGACTAGATTTCGGTCGCAAGCGCATTGGTGTGGCTGGGTGCGATCGCACGGGTTTAATTGCCACGGGAATCACCACTATTGAACGTACATCTTTTGAGCAAGATGTCGAGCAAATCCGACAAATAGTTAATGAACGTGAGGTGCAAATTCTAGTTATGGGCTTACCCTATTCAATGGATGGCTCACTAGGATTTCAGGCTCGTCAAGTTCAGAAATTTACGACAAGACTTTCTAAAGCACTAAAACTGCCTGTGGAATATATGGATGAGCGATTAACTTCATTTCAAGCAGAGCAACTACTGATAGCTGAAAACCGCTCTCCATCACGCCATAAAGGTTTGATTGACCGCAAGGCAGCTGCTTTGATTTTACAACAGTGGCTCGATGTGAAGCGTGCCAACTCCCGGAGTTCAGTTGCGGCTCTTGAATATTGATACCTTTTAACATGATATTCTGAAAACGATTAGCCAGCAATTGTATCTACGTATAAATCTATTTGCTTGATATTAACATGTCATTAAGATAGTTAAGCGATTTCCAATATTGCTGGAATTTATTAAATTTCTACATTTCGGCTATGTTTTCCTCTCCATTCTCTGAAGAAAATGATAACGCTCATGCGGGTTCCATCACTTTAACCGATGACAAAGGGCGATCGCTCGACTGTTATATTGAGCATTCCCTGGAGGTAGATGGACAAGAATACGTTTTGCTTCTTCCTGTAGACTCACCTGTAGAAATTTTTTCTTGGGAAGGTGACGGAGAGGAAGAAGAAGCAGTTCTGGTAGAAGATGACGCCATCATTGAGCAAATTTTTGCGAACGCTCAAGCTGTACTATCTGAGCAAAACTTGATATTGAAGAACACAGCTTATGCTCTCACAGTTGAAGGTGACTTACCGCCAGTTGAAGAATCAGAACTCTTCACCTTAGAAATCGAAGACGAAGGAGAAGATTTAGAGCCAGAGCAATTACAGCTACTCGCTAGCTTTTATGATGAAGATCAGGAGTATGCAATTTATACACCCTTAGATCCCCTGTTGTTTTTTGCACGGATAACGAAAACAGGTGAACCCGAATTACTCTCTCCAGAGGAGTTTCGCCAAGTGCAACCTTTGTTAGAAGAACATCTTTTTAATGAAGTTGAATAAGATTAAAAATTCAAAATGTAATATTTTCATTTTGAATTTTTTAATTGGGAATTTTATTCTCAGCACAATTTAGTTAGACTTTTTAGCATGTCCCATTAAATGTGGAAGCAATGAAACATTAACACTAAATTGGGACAATTAGTATTTTTTAAAATCCTGGAAAAAGCATTTTAGTTGATAGAGATTTTTAATCCAAAATCTATAATCCAAAATCTGAAATTGCTATGAGGTGCTGAGAATGGCTTATAGCGACTTTACATTAAGTAAATTTAAGAAGTCATTCAGCATCCGCATTGATGAAGAAACTGATTTATGTGCTGACATATCACCTTTACAGGCAAGTGAGAAACTCAAAAATTCTTTAGAAGAAACTACAGAACTGGCTTTAGCAATTAATACTGAAAAAGCTCAGCTCGTTCAGAAATGATTATCACTCCGATATTGTTGGAGGTAAGACGCAGAGCTAATTATCCAATTAGTTTATTTTCAGGAACAGATTTTAATGTAGATGCAGACAAAGGTCTGAATGGATACTGTGACTTTATCATTAGTCGTTCTAAAGAGCAACTAACGATTAATGTGCCGGTGGTGGTGATTATTGAAGCCAAAAATGAAAATATTAAAGGTGGATTAGGTCAATGTGCAGCTGCAATGTTGGCAGCACAATTGTTTAATCAACAAGAAGGAAATGAAATTAGTAAAATTTATGGTGCGGTAACAACAGGCGACATTTGGAAGTTTTTGAAGTTAGAAGAAAACGATATATTTATTGATTTGAGTAATTATTACATCAAAGAAATAGATAAGATTTTAGGAATTTTATCTCAAAATGTTCAGGGAGACATTCCAGGATGGAGTTCGACTAACTAAACTATATTGGGTTATGCTCATTTGTCTTACCTATCTACATTTGACTGTTTATGGTCTGGAACAATCTTTTACAGCCTGACTTGATTTTAGAGGGTTCAGTGTTGAACCTAACACCAGATATTATCCAAAAATACGGGCTTAAAGGGCTGGTATTGGATGTAGATGAAACTTTAGTACCCTTTACAGTCGGGATAGCTTCCCCAGAACTACGAGAGTGGGTAGAGCAAATCCGTACCTGTACTGCACTGTGCTTGGTAAGTAACAACCTCAGTGAAGCGCGAATTGGTGGAATTGCGCGATCGCTGAACTTACCTTACTATTTGGGTGCGGCCAAGCCTTCCCGCCGCAAAATTAGAGCCGCACTGAGGGGAATGGATTTACCAGTCCATCAAGTGGGGATGGTAGGCGATCGCTTATTTACCGATGTCATCGCAGGTAATCGCCTGGGAATGTTTACCATTTTAGTCGAACCGATTGTTCATGCCGATGCGGCTCTCCGCTCTCATCCCGTCCGCAACTTTGAAGTTTGGATATCTGAAATTCTGGGAGCCTCTATTACCCCCAAGAAAAGAAAGATTCACAAAAGTTGAGAAATCGTCAGGAAAGTAAATCTAAAGAAATAATTAAGGAATCTAAATGTGATTCAAAAATCGGGGATCATAAGTATTAATAACATGGGGTCAGCCAAAAAAGACCTTAACTCATACTAAGTAAATATACTTCCGTAAAGCGTCAACCTTCACTATAGAGGGATTGGCGCTTTACAATTTCATTAGTCATTTGTCCTTTGTCATTTGTCCTTTGTCATTCGTCAGTTACTAATGACCAATGACTAATGACCAATGACCAATGACCAATGACCAATGACTAATGACTAATGACTAAAACAATTGTTATCAAAATCGGCACTTCTAGCCTAACCCAACCAGAAACGGGACAATTAGCACTTTCTACCATCGCTACCTTAGCGGAAACACTCTGCCATTTAAGACGGCAAGGACATCGGGTAATTTTAGTTTCTTCTGGTGCTGTGGGGGTAGGCTGTGCGCGGTTGGGTTTAACTGAACGTCCGAAAGCGATCGCACTCAAACAGGCTGTAGCAGCAGTTGGACAAGGTAGGTTAATTCGGATATACGATGATTTATTTACTACCTTGCAACAAGCGATCGCTCAAGTATTATTGACACGTAGTGACTTGGTGCAGCGCAGCCGCTATCTCAATGCCTACAATACTTTTCAGGAATTACTGGGACTGGGAGTGATCCCCATAGTAAATGAAAATGATACCGTCGCAATAGACGAACTAAAATTTGGTGATAATGACACTCTTTCGGCATTGGTTGCCAGTTTAGTAGAGGCAGATTGGCTATTTTTGCTTACCGATGTCGATAGGTTGTACTCAGCCGATCCCCGTTCCGTACCTGATGCGCGGCCGATCGCTTTAGTTAGTAGCATTAAAGAATTAACAAAATTACAGATACAAACAAGTTCCCAAGGTTCCCAGTGGGGTACTGGTGGGATGACGACAAAAATTTCGGCTGCGAGAATTGCGATCGCTGCGGGAGTGCGGACTGTAATTACCCAAGGGCGATTTCCCCGGAATATCGAAAAAATTATCCAAGGTGAACTGATTGGGACGCATTTTGAACCACAACCTGAACCAACTTCGGCGCGTAAACGTTGGATAGCTTACGGACTTGTGCCTGCGGGGAAATTGTATTTAGATGAAGGTGCGATCGCGGCAATTTCTCTAGCAGGAAAATCCTTATTAGCAGCTGGAATTAAGCTAGTACAAGGAGAATTTGACACACAAGAAGCAGTGCAATTGTGTGACAGTAACGGTAACGAAATTGCCAGAGGACTTGTGAATTACAACAGCAATGAACTGCAAAAGATTCGTGGCTGCCATTCACGAGAAATTTCTACAATTTTAGGTCATGCCGGTGCAGAAACCGTGATTCACCGAGATAATTTGGTTTTAACTTAAAATAGAAATAAGATAAATTTCGTAACTACTAACTAAGAGAGTAAAAAAGATTATGACTCAAACGTTAGAAAATGCTGTTAACTTACCAGAAGAACAACGCTTCTTTCGACATGGATTAAGTTGGGAAAAGTTTAAAGCGATTCAAGCCAGCTTTGAAAATGTGCCAGGTGTGCGGCTGTTTTATTGTGAGGGAATTTTAGAAATTGTGAGTATTGGTAAGCCTCATGAGGTGATTAAGTGTTTAATTGGTTTACTCTTGGGGCAGTATTTCCTGGAACAGGGTATTGAATTTTTCCCCAGTGGGAGTTTTAGCCAGATTGTTCCTAAGATATTAGAATATCAAGTTGACTTATCTTATTGCTTTGTAACCGATAAACTTATACCAGACCTCTGTATTGAAGTAGTGATTACTAGCGGTAGTCCCATAAAATTGCAGAAATACAAATTAATGGGAGTCCCAGAAGTTTGGTTTTGGGAAGATGGCACAATTGAAGTTTACTGCTTGCGAGAACAAGAATATGAGAAAGTTGCTAAAAGTGAACTTATACCAGAATTAGATTTATCTCTGCTCAATCGTTGTGTTTTGTTATCGTCTCCCTTGGAGGCAATTAGGGAGTTTCGTCAAAATATTCAACAGTAATAGTAGTAGTCTGTCAAATTCATTTTGACGGTTAGAGAGACGCGATAAATCGCCGTCTCTACAAGGAATTTATCCGTCAATTAGTTCTTGACAGACCAGTAGGTTTAAATGAAAGAAATACTTTAATATTGCTCAGAGTCTTAATTTTTAGATGAGACTCACAATTATAAGTCTAATGGTGTAACAACAAAGAAGGCAGTTGGTGCATTGAGTAGAAGACATACGCTCCAGATGCCTCAAATAGATGAGCCTCACTTTGCTTGGTATAACCTAAAACTCTCATCCCAGCGGCAACACCTGCACGTACACCCAAAACGCTATCTTCTACAACCGTACAGGATGCAGCTTGAAATCCCATACTTTTAGCCGTATGTAAGAATAAGTCGGGTGCTGGCTTCCAACTTCCAATTTGATATGAGCTAAAGATACATCCTTCAAATCGAGGTAACAGGTTAGTTACACGCAAAGCTAACTTAATTTTTTCGGGTGGGCCACTGGAAGCAACGCAAATAGGTAGATTAATCTTGTCTAAAGCTGCTTCTATTCCTTCTACAGGACGTAATTCACGCTCGAATGCTTCGGCAGTGCGGGTACGAAGCTGAGTTACAAAATCTGGCGGCATCTTCTTCCCAAGTCTTTGCTCAATGACAGCAACACAATCAGCCATTTTGCAACCCTTAAATAATACAATGGCTTCTTCAAGTTTCATTGCCAGCCCAAACTCAGCGACAAATTCCACAAGAACGCGATTGCCTAATCCTTCGCTGTCTACCAATACTCCATCACAATCAAAAATAACTAATTCTGTTTGCACTTATACGCTCCAACCTCACTCATTTATTGTCATAGAAGCGATCGCCACACCGCCCCACAACGGCGCATCATCCCCCAGAACCACCGGCACAATTTCAAAATCAACCTCTGGTAAAGCCGTCTCCCGCGCCACCTGACGCACCACCCGCCAAAAATCCTCCCCCGCCTTAGTAACGCCACCTCCCAACACAAAGCGCTGCGGATTCATCAAATTCGCCACATTGCCAATACCCACACCCAGTGCCCAAGCAGCCTTGTGCAAAACTTCCTTCGCCAAATCATCCCCAGCCGCCGCCGCCTCACTTACCAACTGTCCCGTCAGCAAAGTTAAATCTCCTCCCACCAAACCCCTCAAAACCTCTCCATCTCTGAGTCCTTTGCGCCTCTGCGGTTCCTTCTCCAAAATTTCCCTAACATTTTGCGCCATATAAGGCCCCGACGCCAAACGTTCTACACATCCTCGCTTCCCACACAAACAAACTGGCCCAGCAGGATCGACAACGATATGTCCAATTTCGCCAGCCATTCCACCAGTACCCCGCCAAGGCTTACCGTTGAGTATCCAACCACCACCTACACCAGTGCTGACAGTAATATAAAACAGGCTATCGTATCCCTGTCCCGCACCAAAACGGTGTTCACCCAAGGCAGCGATATTAGCGTCATTATCTACATCAACAGGAACGCCAAACTCCTCCTCCAACAAGGCTTTGAGAGGAATATTTTCCCATCCAGCCACATGATGAGATAGTCGCACCGTTCCCGTGGAAGCGTCAACTGGGCCGCCAAAACTGACACCGATCGCAGCAGGTTTTGCGTCTTCCAGCAAAGAGTAAATTAGCGATCGCATAATTTCCAAGTCAGTGCTAGCATCTGCACCTGCTGGCGATAGACGACGTTCATAACGCAACCACTTTCTCGAACCAACATTTACCAATGCAGCCGCCAGCTTAGTTCCGCCAAAATCGAGAGCTAAAATTAATGTCATAGTTTTTTATACCTCTTTTGAATTATTACAATACGTGGTTTATTTCTCAAGAAAGATGTTTACAAACAAAATAAATTCGACACTAAAGAAAACAGCATACTAATTTGGTAACTTATGACTGCCGATCAACCCAATCCACTCATCGATTTCTCTCACGCCAAAGAACCTCCTCGCTCTTTGGATACCGACAAAGCTCTAGAGGCAGATCCCATTGAACCAGAAGAAGTTACTGGAGAGAGTAAGCTAAATCCCACTCCTAATGATTTGAATCGTGAAGATGAAGATCCTACAATCGGGGGTAGTCAAATAATCAGTGGGAATATTTCAGCTGGGTAAATAGTTACTCACCTTTTTGTGAGTTGAGTACTGCATCAATAAAGTGTTGTAATCGTTCATAATGTGAACCTTTCCAATAAATGCGATTGCAGTCTTGACAACGCTGGAATTGATCGATCTGCGCTCGCAGTTTTTCTGGCACTTGTTCAATAATGGATTGCTTCTCTACAGATTCTAATAATCCATTGCAATGCAAACACCGTTTAAATGGTGAGATTGATTTAAACAAGTCGAAGCGTTGTAGTACTTCTATAATTTGTTCTTGAGGGTTAGTGTTTCTAACATAATACCCATGCGTTACCAAACTACGCATCAATAAACCTTTATCACGAGTCAAGAGAATCCGCGCTTGAGTATAGGATATTTGGGCTAATTTCTTGTCCTCGTAGTCATTGCGGTATAAAGTATCAAAACCTAAAAGTCGTAAAGATGTCGCAAGCTTCCCCAAATGAATATCTAAAACAAAACGGATAATACTGAGCGGTTTTGGCAGAACAGAAACGCTTGGTATAATAACATTCCTAGCTGAAATTGGATAAACATTGATAGTGTCTCCATCGGAAACTATGTAATAAAAATTTACATATTCACCATTAACGTTTATAGAATGCACCTCTGGATGAGGTACACCCAAGGATTCAATCATGTCCTTAATTGAGGCCTTTTTCTCAAACACATGAGAGATTCTTACCTGTTTGTGATGCCGTGGTAAAAAATGATTCAATTCTGCATGAAAGTAGAAATATGCGATCGCCATAGCTACAGATATTTGGACTAGTAGGTGCCCCTTTACTAGCAACAATTCGTCACAATTGCAAAACTTTATCTATTATATTGAAACTATCAATGCTTGTTGTAGTGGGCTATATTTACTATTAAATGCCTGTTGCTCTTCATTTAACAAATATTATAGAGGCAAAAAACTGTAAAGAAGTCATAAACATTCTTAAATACTTGCATTTCTTATTGACTTCAGTTAGAGTCAAAGCAGATGCCTATCATCAAACCCTGACATGAGCTTCAGGAGCTTAGATTAGGTAAAAGGCTAAATACCAAATTTGTTAATGTTGATTTTAGTGACGCTGATAACAATTAATCACTAGTTTTCATTATTAACTTATCGCACATCGAGTACAGGGCTGTAAAGCATTTGCCCCTAGTTTAATTGTTTTTATTTTTCTCAGTTAATTGAGAATTATTTTCAATATGAAGCATGAATAGATCGATAGATAGTGTGGAAGAAATCTTAAAACAGTATGGCTTACCAGGGCGATTGCTGTTTATTAAATGTTTCCGCATCTACCTTTAGGAATATGTTTCTTACAAGAGCGGCACAGAATTATATTTTTATGTGTAAAAACAGGATCTATAAGTAGCTATGTAGATAATTTAAGTAAAACTTTAAACAATTAGATTGTTGCTAGAAATATTTTTGATTGTAGTATCAGCTACATCGATATTGCAAGCAAGTTAATCGTCTGGTAACGTTCAGAAAAGCCGAGTTTCCGCAAGTGAAAATTTATGAATACTAGATAACAATAAAACTAGATACAAAATTAACGCCACTCATACGGAAAAATATCTCTTGACACTGTTTATCTCTATTGTGGAGAATTTATTAACCGGAAAGACCTCGATCAATAATGATGTTATAAAGTGGCTACCTAGTTTTAACTGGGAAATGAATATTGTTCTTTTTATCTCCTTTAGCCAAGGATTTGTAGCTAAGAACACAATTGTATTTTGTAATACTTTTTGTCCATAAAATACGCTAATGAGTACAGCGAGATGAATACTTTTTTTTGTTCTGATGATTCACGTCAAGTAGGAGAAGATGTTATTGGTAGTGCCACCAATTATCAAACTTATATTTTAGTTGAGTGTCCTTTACCTTGGACGTCAGAAGCCTTTAATTCCAAATGGGTACCTGAGAATTTGAGGATTTTGGTAGAAGAAGTTAAGCGTGCTAAACTACCGATTAGATTCCTCTTAATTGCTAATGATATATCACACAAAGTAAATCACACTAGGCTTTTGATTTATCAAAAAGAAGAGGGACTAACTAATGGATACCGTAAACAAGAGTTTGAGCTAGCAAATATTCAGCAAGTAGCAGGAGTTGTCCAAAAATGGATATGGGGTATCAATTCTAATTTGGAAGTAGAAACTAATACAACTAGAGATATTTTAATTTGTACCCACGGTAGCCATGATAAGTGCTGTGCGAAATATGGCGCTCCTTTTTACTTCCATGTAACAGCGAAAAATGCTGATTTGTGCTTAGATAATGTACGAATTTGGAAATCATCGCACTTTGGTGGACATCGGTTTGCACCAACAGTCATAGACTTACCAGAAGGAAGATACTATGGTCGTCTAGATCAAGATTCATTTAGATCGATTTTGACTCGGACAGGTGATATTCAATGCTTAGATCAAGTCTATCGAGGCTGGGGAATTCTGCCTGCTGCACTTCAGGTTTTGGAAAGAGAACTAATTCTCTCTAAAGGATGGGATTGGTTTAACTACAAAGTTGCAGGTAAAGTTTTAGAGCAAAGTTTAGACAATAATACTATCCTAGCTGAACTAAGTTTTGAACAACCTTCTGGTTCTCTCTACACTTACCAGGCTAAACTTGTTAGAGATGAAACCAAGACTCAACAACTAAAGAGTTCATGTAATGCTACAAGAGAGTTGGTAGTTACTAAATATGCTGTCGGCAGTCTTTGGATTAGCTCTAGTAAGGTGATGAGTTATAGTACGTAAAAGAGGAGAGTTTTTAAACGCAGAGGAACGCAGAGTATTACTAAATTTAGTTCGTTACTAATTAATTAAATACTGTATTTAGATATAACATCTTTGCGTTCCTTTGCGATTTCCTCTGTTCCCCTCTGCGTTTAAATCAAGATTAAGTCATATTTAAGACTTTTCGTAAAAGTATTTGATCTTCTAATTTGGCTTTTAAACGACCATTTTCAATATCTCGAATCCAGCTTTGGCTTTTACCTGTGAGTTTTGCCAATTCTCTTTGGGAGAGATTCAAATTTTTTCGCGCCTGCAAAATCTGTTCGCCTAGTAAATCGTTTGTAGCTTTGGGTTTCCTTTTGGCTTTGGCAGCTCTTGTTTTCTTTTTTTCCGATTCTGAAATTTGCTGTTCCCATTCTGGTGGGAGTTCAAAAGCTAAAATCCGCGCATTCATTAGCAGATTCCATTTCCCACGGGGGCCTGTGTCTGTGAGGCGAGTTTCAGCACCACCGTCATTAGTCCAAAATTCTAATGCTTCATCTGGATCTTCGGGAAGATCAACTAATTTTGCCCACAAAGGTTGAATTTCTGGTGGGTAGGTAACTGGATCGAAAAGTGGTTTCATTCCATAGTGATTGAGAATTTCTAAATCGCTTTCAAAGGTTCGCAGCAGACGTTTACGTTCTTCCCGTTGTCTGGATGCAAGGGCGACTTTATCTTCGCCGTAAGCAATACGCAGTAAGGTAGGAATGGTGATGCGTTGTTCCTTGCCCATTTTGGTTTTAAATAGCAACCACAACATTAGTCGGACTGCGCCTTCGTGTTGCTGCCAAATACTCATGACTGTGGTTAGCAGTGTTTTGGGGAGACTGCCGTATTGATAGAATGCGGTTCGCTCTTTACACGCTTGTTTGTTTAAGAAATATTGTGCCCAAATACCTGCTTTTACTTTAAAAGTTAGCCCAATCAGATATTTGCATCCGAGATTGTCTTCTTGAAAGTGGTGCTGAATATCTACTAAGTGCCATAAGCGGCTGTTTGTAACAGAGAATCCGTTAATTCGACCTTGTTGGGGCCAGTCAATAGAGATAATCAGAGAGCAAGCTTGCTGAACAATATTTTTCATTAAAGCTAGCTTGGCAGCTTTGCTCAAATCCTTGCGTTTCTCCATCCCCAAATATTTCTCGAGTTGTCGCTCATCGATCGCAAATTCTTGCTCCCAAGGTTGCTCTAAGGCTGTAGCATAAGCTGCAAAAATCAAATGTATGCAGGCGGCTCTGATGTCAAGCTCCTCAATTGCTGCTATATCTGTGGCCTTGTCGTTAACTTTTAATGGATCTTGGATGTGAAAAGCGATCGCACCTCGTCCTTGATTGACTTGTCGGCTGTAACTGATGTAGCCTTCTTCGTCGGTTTCCCAATGTAGTGATGTGCGCTGCGCTAGTACATTACAAGCTTCCCAAATTGCGATCGCGGAAGCAAATGGGTTATTCTTACCGTTAGAAAACAAGTCTAAGCTGCTAGCATCTCTCGGTTCAACTTTGCATCTCCCCTTTTTCGCCTGCCAAGGAATGGGAGAATTAGTTGGGCAAGCTATTACACATTGCGGTTTTGAATAATAACCCTCACAATTATTACAAAGACCAAGATCAACCCAGTATTCATTGTTCTCTATTTTGATTGCACCCGTAGGACATTGGGGGCGGCAGTTGTCACATCCAACGCAACTGTTGTTAGGAATTGTATAAGGCATTTGGCTCTTTTCCCACTCTAATCGTTGAGATGTCTGTATCAGGTCTCCCCTGGATGAGTCCTGTTTATTCATGACTCGCTACCACATTATCTTTCTGGCGAGAATAATCTTTTCTCACCACATTCACTTCCCACATCCATATTTGGCTTTGTATCCAATTGGAAGCTATTTAAGGCTTTAAAAGCAGACCTAATAAAACTTCTTATTAACTATACATTTCATGAAAAAAATGATTAATTTGTTCGTGTCAAGCTTAGAAAAAAATCTTAACATTTATTTAACTACGTATTTAATGAACAATTTAGATTTGACCATAAAACCTTACCCAAAGTCTTTTTAGGAGAAAAATAAGCCTCTTACAATTGGAATTCATCTAATTTGTTAATAATTTTAATATTTAAGGCATGACAATATTCTGCCATAAAGTTTACAGTTCCTTCATAAATTAATTCTGTTTATTTTAGTCAAGTAATAATATTCTTTTTGTCACCATTTATCTAAATATTTAAATCAAAGTAACTTAAAAATTGTTGCTTTCTAAACTACATATTGCAGATATCAAAATGTAATAAATAAACATATAGCCTAGTATATATGTATACTGTTTATATAAATTTATTTCCCTAAATCTAAAAATATTTGCAAAAGAATATCATTACTCTTAGAGATATAGTTGCATTTGCTGGAAATAATAGTTAAATCGGCAGTTCTAAACCACATATAGATGAACCTTTAGTCACCCGTAGAGGTTTCAAATCCTCAACTTTTATTTATGCTCTGTATGGAAATAGCTGATTGTGGGCTGCTACCTCCAGTCAGATATTGAGTCAGAGACTCGATGAAGGCATTCCTATGCAGAGCATTGGAACGAGGAATAAGAATGATTTATAATAATTATTGGCAATAATTTTCATCTATAAATTTAAATAAAAAACAATTTAGGATTGTGTTCAAAGTCATCGAAATTTGATGAGATAAAAGTAATTTTTGAATACAAAATAATAAAAGATTAGGATAGTATGATGATTAATGCACAAACAGATTGACAGGCAAAATTACTGAGGATTTATTCATGGCACAACTAACAGGTTTGACATTTGGCGGTAAGGCTTGGACACCAAAATTTGCTCAGGAAATTGACAAAGATAAATGTATCGGCTGTGGCAGATGCGTTAAAGTATGCGGCTACAATGTGCTTGGATTGAAAGCGCTCAATGAAGAAGGCGAATTTGTGGAAGATGAAGATGATGAAGAAGTTGAACGGAAAGTAATGGCAGTTACTTCTCCAGAAAACTGTATTGGTTGTGAAGCTTGTTCACGGATTTGCCCCAAGAATTGCTACACGCATAGTACATTAAACAACTAAGGTTTTTGAAGTTAGTCAAAATTGTTGTTCATTCAAGGAGGCACTGTTTCGATAAAGCGCAAATGCGCTAGGCAAGGTAACTTGAGGGGAATATTAAATATTTACTGGAATCAATCAAAAGTTTACAGTAAACAAATCCGTAAATCGTAAATTGTTCGCTATTAACAAATTTAAACTTGCTGCTAATATAGCCTAATCAACATTAGGACTAACAGTGCCCCTTGGAACAACTAGCTTTTCTGAAAGCAGGGGGCTAACTTTGTAGTATGTGTTGAAATATAATTTGTAATTTTGTGGGGGAAGGATATGGAAAAAATCTGGAAGTTTCCCCCTTTTTTAATGGCTGCACGTTAGAAATTTAATAAGTGAAAAGGAAATGGTAAATGGGGAAAGAACAAGGGAATAGGGTACAGGTTACAGGGAATAGATAAATTCCTATTACCTGTAACCTGTAACCTGTAACCTCTCCCCTAAAACCTAAACTCAGAAAACAACACCTCTAAAGACGGTTTACAAAGCAGGTAGCAGGTATGCAACAAGTTCCTGTTTCACTATGGACTCTGGTTGCTGGGATAGTAGTTACAGCAATCAGTATTTGGATCGGACAAAACCACACTCTCATGCCGGTGCAGGCATCGTTACAAGCGCCTTTGGTAGACGGTTTTTTTAACGTCATGTTTACCATTGCGATCGCACTCTTCTTGGTGGTAGAAGGAACAATTGTAGTTTTTTTGATTCAGTTTCGTCGCCGTCGGGGTGACGATACCGATGGTGTGCCAATAGAAGGTAATTTGCCCTTAGAAGTCTTTTGGACAGCAATTCCAACAGTGATTGTCCTCCTCTTGGGCATCTACAGTGTAGATGTTTTTAACCGAATGGGAGGCTTTGATCCTGCGGGTCATCCTCATTCAGCAGCTCATGTTGCTCAGATGCCGGGGAGTGCGATAGCTGCTACATTAAGCGATACCTCTGAAGCAACAACTGCCCCAGCAATAGCCCCAACAATTGGCATTGGCGCGTCTCCTCAAACCCTAAACAAACCAGCCGATTTAGTTGTTGATGTCAAAGGGATACAGTACGCCTGGATATTTAATTACCCCGATAGTGGCATTACCTCTGGGGAATTGCACATACCCGTCGGTGCTGATGTGCAACTCAACCTTTCAGCACAGGATGTAATTCATTCATTCTGGGTGCCAAACTTTCGGCTGAAGCAAGATGCACTTCCCGGTATCCCGACTGAACTACGATTTGTCGCCACCAAACCAGGTACATATCCCGTAGTTTGTGCTGAATTGTGCGGTGGTTATCACGGTTCAATGCGGACACAGGTAATTGTCCACACACCAGAAGAATATAAAAGCTGGCGGACAGAAAACCAGATCGCTCAACAGCAGAACCTCAATCAAGTCGTTGCAATTAATCCAGCCGACTTATCAACATCAGAGTTTCTCGCGCCCCACACCCATGATATGGGAATTAGTGCAGCAACTTTAGAGTCATTGGTCATTAGTCATTAGTCATTGGTCATTAGTCATTAGTCATTGGTCATTAGTTATTCGTAACGGACAAATGACAACGGACAAATGACAAAGGACAAAAGACAAAGGACAAAAGACAAATGACAAATGACAAAGGACAAAAATATGACACAGGTAGAATTTCCACGGAATACTCCACCAGAGGAAAATAAACCGGAAATGGTGGCTAGCCACACCTCCCATCCGAAGGCGTGGAAATGGCAAGATTATTTTACATTTAATGTTGACCACAAGGTTATTGGTATTCAATACCTGGTGACAGCGTTTGTGTTCTATCTTATTGGTGGACTGATGGCTGTTGCTCTTCGTGTCGAATTAGCAACACCAGATGCAGACTTACTCGACCCCAATCTGTATAACGCTTTTATGACCAATCACGGGACGATTATGATCTTCCTGTGGATTGTCCCTAGCGCTATTGGGGGATTTGGTAACTTTTTGGTGCCGTTGATGGTTGGTGCTAGGGATATGGCTTTCCCGAAGCTAAATGCGATCGCCTTTTGGTTAAATCCCCCAGCCGGTGCGCTCATTTTAGGTAGTTTCTTTTTTGGCGGTTCCCAATCTGGTTGGACAGCTTACCCACCATTGAGTTTGGTGACAGCCCCAATCGCTCAAACTATGTGGATATTAGCGATCGTCTTGGTGGGAACTTCTTCAATTTTGGGTTCACTGAACTTTGTGATCACCATTTTGATGATGAAGGTTCCCAGCATGAAATGGGATCAAGTACCCTTATTTTGCTGGGCAATCTTGGCAACCTCCTTGCTAGCACTTTTCTCCACACCTGTATTAGCAGCTGGTTTAGTTCTGCTGTTGTTTGACCTCAACTTTGGCACCTCCTTCTTTAAACCAGATGCAGGCGGTAACGTTGTAATTTATCAACACTTATTCTGGTTTTATTCTCACCCGGCAGTATATTTAATGATTCTGCCCATCTTCGGCATTATGTCCGAGGTAATTCCAGTCCACGCCCGTAAGCCAATCTTTGGTTATAAAGCGATCGCTTATTCTAGTGTAGCCATCTGCGTTGTCGGTTTGTTCGTCTGGGTACACCACATGTTTACCAGCGGCACACCCGGCTGGATGCGGATGTTCTTCACCATCTCCACCCTCATAGTTGCAGTTCCTACTGGCGTGAAGATTTTTGCCTGGGTTGCTACCCTTTGGGGTGGTAAAATCCGCTTCACCACGGCGATGCTTTTCGCCATTGGCTTGTTATCCATGTTTGTCATGGGCGGCTTAAGCGGTGTAACGATGGGAACAGCCCCTTTTGATGTTCACGTCCACGACACATATTATGTAGTAGGACACTTCCACTACGTTCTGTTTGGCGGTTCCGTGTTTGGCATCTACGCCGGCATTTATCACTGGTTCCCCAAAATGACCGGACGAATGCTGAATGAAACTTGGGGACGCGTTCATTTCGCCCTCACCTTCATCGGCACTAATCTTACTTTCTTACCCATGCACGAATTGGGTTTGAAAGGAATGCCCCGACGAGTGGCAATGTATGACCCCCAATTTATCGATCTCAATCAGATTTGTACCTTTGGTTCATTTGTTTTGGCGATATCAGTAATTCCTTTCGCCATCAACATCATCTACAGTTGGCTCAAAGGGCCTTTGGCTGGTGATAATCCTTGGCAAGCTTTGACCTTAGAATGGACAACTAGCTCACCACCTGCAATTGAAAACTGGGAAGTATTGCCCGTTGTGACTCATGGCCCTTATGACTACGGTCAGGAGCATAGAACTGAATTACAGTCATCAGCGACGCCAGAAGCTAGTGCTTAGTACAGCTTTGTTTATGTAAAAACGTAGCGTTTTTAATGCAAGCCAACGCATTCACAATGCAAGTCTATGCATTCACAATGCAAGCCGACGCATTCACAATGCAAGCTAATGCATTCACAATGCAAGTCAATGCATTCACAATGCAAGCTAATGCATTCACAATGCAAGCTAATGCATTCACAATGCAAGTCAATGCATTCACGATGCAAGCCAATGCATTCACATTGTCGAGTATTGCCAAATTTAATTCGCTACGAATTAATGAAATGCTGTACTTAGTTAAAAAATAACTCTTGTGGGCTTGGACATCCGAAAACCCATCCCACAAGAAAATCAAGATTGTGAAGAATTCAATTGCCCGACGCTTCACCTTTAAGGGTAAACAATATGACCATAGCTACGACAAGTGAAGATCACAGTGCAGGACACGAAGAACATCCAGATTTAAGAGTTTGGGGTCTATTAACGTTCCTCGCCTCTGAATCTCTGATGTTTGGGGGATTTTTTGCCACCTATTTGTTTTTCCGAGGTACTACAGCAGTTTGGCCTCCAGAAGGAAGTGAAGTAGAATTACTTGTGCCGACAATTAACACCATTATTCTGGTGTCTAGTAGCTTCGTGATTCACTTCGGTGATACGGCGATTAAAAAGAATAACGTCAAGGGAATGCAACTGTGGTATGCAATTACTGCACTCATGGGAGCAATTTTCTTGGGTGGTCAGGTTTATGAGTACTCAACATTAGGATACGGACTGACTACCAACGTCTTCGCCAACTGCTTTTATATCATGACCGGGTTCCACGGTTTGCACGTTTTTATCGGACTGTTATTGATATTACGTGTATTGTGGCGATCGCGTCTCCCCGGTGAATATTCTGCAACCAATCATACTTTCATCGAAATGGCAGAAATTTACTGGCACTTTGTAGACATTATTTGGATTGTTCTCTTCACCTTGGTGTACGTTCTCACTTTGTTTTAACAAAAGTTAGGAGTGAGGAGTGAAGAGTTAAGAATTTATAACTTCTAACTCGTAATTCACAACTTCTAACTCCTAACCCCTAACTCCTAACTCTCCAGGACTTTATTATGCAAGTTAATACAAACCAATTCTCATGGTTCCAGGTTCCAGAAGATATCAAAAATCTCTTAATTTTAGCTGCACAAAACTGGGAAAATACATCAGAATCGGAAAAATATATTCAGCAAGCTTTAGCACAGACTGGTGATAATACCGATGTCCTAATAGCAGCATATAGATTTTTCTATTATAAAAATAATTATTCTCTTGCACTACAAACAACAAGCAAATTATTAGATAAAATTAAAGAAGTAGAAAAATTCCCTGATGACTGGGAGCAACTTAAGCTTATATTAGTCAATCGCAAAGAAGACCCACAAATTCGATTGTACTTAAATGCTTATGCTGCTTCTGGATTAGTACTAGCAAAGTTGGGAGCAATCGAGGAAGCAAAAGAAATCAGCACCAGAGTCCAACAGATAGACGACAAGAATGATTTTGGTTCTGGAATTCTGCTGGATATTTTGACACGCCCAGCAGAAGAAGACGATTAATTAGTCAGCAATGAAAAGTCAAGGTGAAAATCATGAACAATTGGTTATCTACTAAATCATATTCTCTATTAGGAGCGGCTACTGATAGTAACTCTATCTTTCCTCCTATCAACATACCTACAAAATTCCCTGTAGGTAATATCCCTAACGTCTCACCGATCATTGTGATCCAATCTTATCCATTATCAATTTAAAAGTTATGAAAGGTAGGGATTGGCTGCTAACAGGGGACGGTCAGTATCAAGCCTGTAAATCTGTAAGAGCATGGAATTTATTGAGAGAAAATTACCGCTTTTATCGGTTTTTAACTGAGGTGGAAGATGTTCTCAATAGCAGTGACAATGAAACCAATTGTCTGCCAGAAATTCGGATGCTCGTAAGGCGCTTGATAGTAAATTCCTACTGGGTGGGAAGTCAACATTTAGAGCCTTCGCCTAAAACGGGAACCTCTGTTTTACTCCTATATGATGAATTGGGTTTTCCGTTGACGGTGCAAACAGTAACATTTGCACCAGGAACCCGTTCAAACATTCATAATCACGGGACGTGGGGAATTGTGGCGGTGCTAAAAGGCCAAGAAAAAAATACTTTTTGGCGACGCACCAATAGCCCAGAATTTCAGGACAAAATTGAAGCAACGGGAGAAGTAACTCTGTTCCCAGGAGACATTATTAGCTTTACTCCCGATGCAATTCACAGTGTAGAAGCAGTGGGTGAGGAACCAACTGTGACTTTTAATATTTATGGCGAAACCGATCCGAATGAAAGGTTTGAGTTTGACTTAGTTAGCCATAAAGCTAGGAATTTTTAATTTCATCGGTTCGTAGTTGGCGCTTTAGCGCTAAAAAGTAATTAGGAGATAGTTGCATGGCAAGAGTAAGTTTCTATAGCAAACCAGGCTGTAAAGGTGGTACTAAGCAAAAAGTTTTGCTCACAGCAGCGGGTCATGAGGTGATACCATACAATCTGCTAAAAGAACCTTGGACAGTTGAACGATTGCGCTCATTTTTTGGCGATCGCCCCGTAGCCGAATGGTTTAATCTTTCCGCCCCCAAGATAAAATCTGGTGAGGTGGTTCCTGAAAAAATCGATGCCCAAACCGCTTTGGCGCTGATGCTGAAAGAACCGTTGTTAATTCGCCGTCCTTTATTAGAAGTAGGCGAACAGCGCGAGGTAGGATTTGATGTACAAAAGATTGATGCTTGGATTGGCTTACAAGCTATGGATGAATCCTTGCAAGAAATCAGCGACAAGCTTTTGAAGCAAGATTTGCAAAACTGTTCCCACGGTAAAGATCATCATCACAGTAACGATTCTCACGAACACCAAAAGCAAGGCAACTGTAAGCATTAATACAGATTGAAGAAGAATTCAGGAGTCAGAATCAAGACGCAACGCTCTCTACGTTCGCGCAGCGTGTCGTAGACAGACGCTAAAAGCGTAGCTTGCTTCTTTGTCAGAGTACGAATACTCGCTATCCGCCAGTCGTGCAGAATTCATTCTAAATTCTGAATTCTGACTCCTAATATCATGTCCGGTTAAACACTTGTCATTGCGAACGAAGCCTTAGCGTAGTAAAGCAATCGCAAAGGTTTTGGGATTGCTTCGCTTTACTTCGTTGCGTACCCTGCGGGTTCTCCGAAGGAGTACGCAATGACATATCGTAAGTGATTTAGCGGACATGATATGACTCCTGAATTCTGTTCGATAACTTTGAGATGCAACAATGCTCTCAAGTATCAATAGACAGTTTTGGAGTGAATTAGTATTCGTAACATCTGAGATAAAAATATGCTTATTTTTATCTCAGATGTTACGAAGCTATCCTTGCATGGGCATATTGAAATTGCTGCATTCTTTATCTCATAAGCTTTTTAGCCTATTCTGTCTCCCCATCAGGTGTTTTATTCATTTGGAATGGTGGTTTATTTACGCCGTGTTGTACTAGTAAAAACGTTGCTGGTGGTGTCTAGATGCTGCATTTGGTAAATTACAGTGTTTTAGCTAAAGTTTAGATAGTATTTACAGCAGAACTACTACAAAAATTCAAAGCTTATGACAGCAAGTAATATTAAGCAGCAAATTTTAGAGCATATTGAAACTTTACCCTCAGAACAGGTAAAAATTCTCCTGTTAACATGGCTGACTAGTCCATCAGAGGATTTAGAAGATTTTGAGCAGTTATTAATAAATCAACCTACTCAAACCACAGAAACATCATTTGAGTACGGTGAGATAGATGTAGCATTAAATTTTCAACCTCTTACTGAAGCCCAAATGGTTCAGCAGAGCCAATCTGCTCTCGAAGCTTATCTTCGCACAGGTTCAGGAGTAGCGAATAACCTTGTGCGTGAATGGGCAGACAGTTTAGGAACTGATACCGAACGCCCATGTCCCAGATAGTTTGGACTCTAACTGCAATTGACGACTTAAATCGTCATTACGATTTTATCAAACTTAATAATGCTGATGCAGCGGCACGGGCAGTACAAGCAATTGTCTCTTCAGGTGAGAGTTTACAGCAGAATCCTCGTCGAGGTGCGATTGTAGATGAAATAGCAGGATCACGAAAACTTTTAGTTTCTTTTGGTAAATACGGTTTTATAATTCACTACGCTATTCTTGAGAATGATGTTGTGATTTTACGCGTCTATAACGGGCGAGAGAATCGACCTCGTTAGTATTAATTTTTATATGATGGGCACAAGATTAATAGTCTTTCGGAAGTATCGGCGCTATTGGTAAAGCTAGCAAGAGACAAGCACCGAATGAAATGCTAGAGCCAAATAAGAAGGACAGGGAGATTCATTACTCCGTTGTCCCCCTATTTTCTTAACGGACGCCAGCAGTTTCTAAAGATAAATCTTGAAACATGGGTGTGCTGAGGTAGCGTTCGCCAAAGGAAGGCTGAATCATGACAATTAAACGTCCGGCATTTTCTGGACGCTTACCTACTTGAATTGCAGCACATAAAGCTGCACCAGAGGATATCCCAGATAATAAGCCTTCTTCTTTTGCTAAACGGCGTCCATAAGCGATCGCTTGTTCATCGCTAACTCTAATTACTTCATCAACCAATTCTAGGCGGAGAACATCGGGGATAAATCCGGCGCCAATACCTTGAATTTTATGTGGCCCGGCTTCACCACCAGAGAGAACTGGGCTGTTGCTGGGTTCAACTGCGATCGCTTTAAAAGTCTTCTTACGCTGTTTGAGTACTTCTGCAATCCCAGTAATCGTCCCACCAGTACCTACCCCAGCAATGACGATATCTACTTCTCCGTCTGTATCTGTCCAAATTTCTTCGGCGGTGGTTTCTTGGTGAATTTTGGGATTTGCAGGGTTGCGGAACTGTTGCAGCATAAAAGCATTGGGAGTCTTAGCCACAATTTCTTCGGCTTTGCGAATTGCTCCCCGCATACCTTCCGCGCCTGGTGTCAACTCCAAAGCTGCGCCATAAGCCCTCAGCATAGCTCGTCGTTCTTGGCTCATTGTCTCAGGCATGGTCAAAATCAAACGGTAGCCACGTGCTGCTGCTACCATTGCTAAAGCAATTCCTGTATTGCCAGAAGTAGGCTCAACTAAAATGGTTTTTCCTGGGGAAATTGAACCAACCGCTTCTGCCGAGAGTACCATACTTAACCCAATGCGGTCTTTTACCGAAGCCGCTGGGTTCATGCCTTCTAATTTAGCAACTATCCTTGCTACTACTCCCTCAGCTTGAGGAATTTTGTTCAGTTGAACTAAAGGAGTTCGTCCAATCAATTCGGTTATGTCTTGAGCAATTCGCATTATTTAACTCCTAAAATCCTAAATATTAGTGCAGAGTATTTACTTATAACAATAAGCTTTTATATATTTAATTTGCAGTTTAGTGTCAATGAGTGCATATACTATGTATTCTAACTAAACCACAAAATATGAAAGCTTAGGAAGAGCTTTTATCAGAAGAATTCAGAACTTAGGAGTCAGAATTCAGAACAATACAGTTCAGTTAAGCTTCTCTTCCTTCTCTTCCTTTGCGTCATTCTCTGACGAGACGATCACTTCAGCCGACAGCTAGCGTACCACCCTTATATTTTACCATTTGGAACTGCTGACTATTGTCTCGTAGGCTAAGATTAATTTTTGATAATTCTGTATATATGAATAATTTTTCCTATGTTTTCTATTTTTTATGGAAAGATCATTGACTTTTAAAACATTTAATTTTTATTTCTCATTTCTTAGTCTATCTTTATCAAGAGACATTAATATTTTCTTTTGAGTGCAGATTTTCTCAGCCCAAAATTGCATCTAAAATAGTCCTTAAGCATTGCCTACATTGCATTTAGATTGAGTACAAAAATACCAGAACCCCACCTCGAAAACACTAGAACCCCGCCTTGAAAACACTAGCACCCATACCCCAATGAATTTTTATAAGACTTATCAGGGGCGGATTACAAGCTTTGAGTACTATTCTAATGAATTTAATAATCTTAACAGGGCTGGGGTAAACTGTTTTGTGGAGAGGGGCTGATATAAATCGTATAGGATTTACGCAGAGATTCCCCTCTACCCCCCAACATTCCTGAGCGAAAGCTGAGTGAACTAGGGGGGACTTCTTAATCTCTCTTTTGAGAGTAGGATGAAACCAGGTGCCCGAATCTAAGTGCGTTATTTCTGACTGAATAATCCTATGTTTTGTAAAAAGGGTGGTAACTTTTTATTAGTCAGTAGTCAGTGGTCTTTAGAAAAATAACTGACAACTAATGATTGTGAAAATTACCAATTACACATATTTTAATATCAAAACTGTTTCATAGGTAGAAATATCTAACTACTTTAGATAAACAGCAAAAGATATTTTCTTACTGGGTGCATACTACCTGGCAAGGGAGAGCCAAGATGAAAGCCAAACTTTTAAATGTTCTTACAGTTTGCGTCGTTACCTTAGTAGTGCTTTCACCTGAACTAGTAGTATTTGGTATAATTTGGGAGCGACATCTAGAGTTAGTAAAATCTCAGAATTTAGCTTACCAAGTTGACCACACTATTACAGATGCTCCCGCCTTGGCTCCCCAGATAGAGGGTACACATTCCCCTCAGACTAGTATTCAATCCTCTGATCGTAATGTGGTTCATCAAATGCTGACTGTTGCTGAACAATATAAATTTGCCACTATCCTGCAATGGTTCTTCTTGTTAACTCCGATTTGTGTTGGGTTAGGGATTCTCTTTTACGACAGATATCTAGTTCATCGTGCTGCTGTTTTAAAAGAACAAGTTGAAATGTTGGAAAGACTGTGGCACCAAAGTATCGAACAGTAACTTATTCACAATTTACTAAAATCAAGAAAATTAGCATGACAGACCAAGAACAACGCCAAAGCCTATATTTTAATCTGATTGATGAGTTACTCAGATGTCCTAACGGTCAAGAACCAGCAATTTTAGAATCTAAACCAGAATTGATTGATTCCGGCTTAGTACAAACAATGTTGCAAGTAGCAACTATGTTTGCCCATGAAGGCAATCAAGATGGTGCCCAATTTCTATTTTTTGTGGCGCGTGAGTTAGCGAAAGAATTAGGTTTATATCCAGAAGTTCCCAGTACTGAAGTTGCAAATACTGAAGCTGCAAGTAAGGAGTAAAAATGCTGTTGACTTCAACGGATGCGGGACAAATAGCTTTAGAACTGCTCATGGCAGATTGGAATATTTCAGAAGAGAACCGAGAGTGGTTCACAATCTTTAATTCTCGTCTAATTGGCGAGAGTTGGTACACTGTGGAATTAGGTATAGAAGGATTTCCCGATCGGTGGTTTATTCAAGTATATGACACTGGAGTGTGCGATCCGAACTATACATTTATTTCACCAATCCGTGGTTCGGAAGGATTTACAGATTTTGTAACTGTGCCGGATATTATCGCCGAGGTTTTAGTTTGTGAGCGCAATGCTCGGTAATAATTAAAATCCAAAAGTTAGAATTCAATATCATAGTATTTGGGAGCGTATCACCTTTACAAATATCCCTGTCGATTAGGGAACTCCAAGAAATAAATTATCCAATATTGTGGGGTGGGCAACATGAGCGTCATATAAACTGGGCGCTCATGTTGCCTACCCGACAAGGGTTAATTGTATAAAGACGCTTTACGCAAATCGGAGGTGATACCAAAGAAGGTACACCTCTTTTTTTGTGTAATATTTAATATTTTATTTAAACTAGTAAGGTAGTTTTGCTATATTTAATTGATAAAATTATGTTATATTAAATAGCGTGATAGACGCTACAGAAATATCAGTTCTAATGATTGCTGAAGATATCTTAGCCAAAGAATTCACAAGAGTCGTCAACCATTACTACCCGCAAGTTGGAGAATTGCTGGATGGGTGTTATGTAAAAGTCATCACCTGTTTTTGGGGACGACCTGCCAGACGTTTGCAATATATAGGAATTTATTGCTCTGACGAAATGATTTCCTGTGTGCAAGCTCAAAAAGAAATACTCAGAGAAGTTGCAGGCAATATGGGTTTAATCCAGGTTGTTTGTATGAATGCCAAGCGATTATTGCGCGATCCGATGTCGAAGGTCAAAGAGAACAATCCACGTCTATGGTTGGAATTGCAGTGGGTTGCAACTTAATGATTCATGGCATTAATTGAGAGGGGTAAATGCTTTTGTAGTAAGCACTAAAATGTTTACTACAAACCTATCGACCACTAGAATAACCAGCACCTACGGTGAATACAAAGTATCAACATAAGTAATGAAAACTGGAATTTTCTGCAATTACGATAATTTTCACCAAGATGCTCGTCGTGCCATGTTTGAGCAAGTCGCGCTGGTAAAACAGGCTGAAAGCTTGGGTTTTGAGGAAGCTTGGGTAAGCGAACACCATTTTAGTGAATCCAATCTCAGCCCATCTATGTTGCTGTTAATGGCACACTTGGCGGGATTGACTTCAACTATCCAATTAGGCACTGCGGCGGTGTTACTGCCATTCCATAACCCGATTCGGGTGGCGGAAGATATTGCCACTTTGGATAACTTGTGCAATGGACGATTATTATTTGGAGTTGCCAAAGGCGGCCCCTTTCCCCAACAAAATAAGCATTTTGCGACCCTGCCAAGTGAAGCCCGTCCTAAGACGCTAGAGGCGATCGCACTGATTCAAAAGCTCTTATATGAAACTGATGTATCATTTAATGGGCGATATTATCAATGCGATCGCCTGACCATTTACCCAAAACCATTGCAGAGTCAAATACCAGTGTATGTTGCCACTGGCGGCGATGATGGTATCGAGTTGGCTGCTAAACATTCCTTCAGCTTGATGGGTGGGCCGCCATTTTCCCTAGAGAGATTGAAGGATACTGTTAGCAAATATCGAGCCTTAAATTCTAGTGGTGCGGAAAAATTCGTGTTGGCACGCTTCTTTTATGTTGGCAAAACATTTGACGAGGCAGTGAGTGAAGCGTTACCTTTCGTTCGCAAATTTAGCCAGAAAATGAAAGCTAATTCGGCTGAACTATTGAAAAATAGTGCGAATCCCAACCAAAAACAATTCGATCGCACAAATATTTGTTTCGATGAAGATTATTTGATTGAGAATTCAATTATCGGTGATGTGGAGATTTGTCGAGACAAAATCAAGAAATTTCAGGACGAATTAAATTTAGGTACGCTAGCACTCAAACCCTCGTCTGCGGATTTGCAAAAAAACCTGGACAGTTTGACGCGCTACAACCAAGAGGTGCGAAATTATGTCTTCTAAACTATACTTGCTTCCTCCCGATGATTTACCTCCCACTGAGGTAACGAAACAGGATGGAATGCTGCAAATGGAGCTAGAGCAGTCTACAGGTAGATGCTTTTATCTAGCCTGCGATCGCATTACGCGAGTCCTATTATCTAATTGTCAGTGGTATCTCACAACAAATGCTAGCATCCTCACATTAATTATTGATTGCCCTGACTTAGTATCTTACTGGCATATTGTCAGCAATATTCCCCAGTTAGGTAATAGGTTAGAGCGGTTTGCTAGCAATGGCAAAATTCGCGTTTATCCGCCATTTGGCAAAGGAACGCCATTTGAAATCAGCGTAAATGAAATATCAGCTTATCGAGATTGGCTTTGAGGTAAATAGGCCAGAATTGGGAATCGCACAAAATATAGCTGTTTTACACCCTGTACTTTTAAAGTGCAGGGTGTTGCAATTTTAGAAGAGTTACATAGGTTTTTAAAATTATCTTTCTCTTCCTTCTCTAACGAGACGCTGCGGGAATGCGGTTCGTTAAAAAAATTAGATATTCTTCAAGCGAGAAGAAATTAGTGCTGACAAGTTTGTTACCTTTTCAGTTAGCCACGCATACCAATTTTCTAAACCAGCACCAGTAGTTGCAGAAACCTGAAAAATCTGAATTTTGGGATTTACTTCTTTAGCATATTCTATGCACTTTTGAACATCAAATTGCAGGTAAGGTAGCAAATCGATTTTAGTGAGAATCATGATATCACTTGCACGGAATATATGCGGGTATTTTAGCGGTTTATCTTCTCCTTCGGTGACTGAGAGAATCACGACTTTTGCCTGTTCACCCAAATCAAATAAGGCTGGACAAACCAAATTTCCGACATTTTCAATCATCACAACTGAATTCGGTGGCGGATTCAGTTGTTGTAAACCTCTGTCTATCATTGAGGCATCTAAATGACAGCCTGTTCCAGTATTTATTTGGATGACTTTAGAACCAGTTTCTTTAATTTTTTTGGCATCGTTAGCAGTTTCTTGGTCACCTTCAATGACACTAATAGATAATTGTTGCTTTAAGTCATTGATGGTGCGAGTTAAAAGAGTTGTTTTGCCAGCACCGGGAGAACTCATTAAATTTAAGGCGAGAATATTTCGACCTTTAAACCATCCCCGATTTTGGGCTGCTAGCAGGTTATTTTTTGCCAATATATCCTGTTCTAAGGATATCGTTGTGTTGTGTATTTTGGCATGAATTTGAGGCGCTTCTATATGAGTGTCGTGATTATGGGAATGAGTAATGACAGTTCCATCTGGTAAAGTATGAGTATGGTGATGGTGGTTATGTTCAGCTTCATCTGTTTCTAAATTGGTAATTTTAGCTTCACCATCATCCGAACAACCGCAGATTACACACATAATTCCTCTATTTCTATTTCTTTAATTTTCAGTTCTTCACCAGTAATTAAATCTAATTGCACGCTACCACAGCTACAGATACCAAATGGTTTATCTACAGAAATTTCTGCACCACATTGGCGACATTTTGCTAAACCGGGAATTTCTATAATCTCTAATATCGCTCCTTCTAAAACTGTGCCTTGAGTACAAATATCAAAACAAAATCGGATAGCGTCGGGCATAATGGCTGAAAGTTTACCGATTTGTAATAAAACTCGCTGCACTTTTGCACCTTTGGCATTCTCAGTCACAATTGCCACAATATTTTGAGTAATTCCAAGTTCGTGCATACTATAAAATCTATTAAAAATTAACAAATTCGTGGTAATTGGTCGCCTACTAACATATCAACAATCCTTTCAGCACCAAAAGCTGTTTTTAATAATACGATACCTGGGGGTGAGGTAATAACTTCGCCAATAATACAAGCATCTTTACCTGCTGGGTGGGATTTCATCGCAGATAAAATATTGTTAGCATTCTCTTTTGCAGCTACTACAACTAATTTACCTTCATTAGCTAAATACAATGGGTCTAAACCGAGAATTTCACAAACTCCGTTGACTTCTTCCCGCACTGGAATAGATTCTTCAAAGAGACGAATTCCCACATTTGAACTGAGAGCAAATTCATTTAAGACTGTAGCTAAACCACCGCGGGTAGCGTCTCGCATAGCATGAACTTGAGGACATATATGGAGAATCGTTTCTACTAAACTATGCAATGGCTGACAATCACTTTCAATATTAGTTTCTAAGGCTAATTCTCCACGGGCAATTAAAATTGCTGTTCCATGATTGCCTATTTCACCATTAATTATTACTGCATCTCCAGGTTTAATATTGTGAACAGAAATGTTAATTCCTCGTGGGATGATACCAATACCAGCAGTGTTAATAAAGAGTTTATCGGCTGCACCACGATGTACAACTTTTGTGTCACCAGTGACAATTTGAATACCTGCTTTTTCTGCGGCTGCTTTCATACTGTTTGCGACACGGCGTAAAATTTCAACAGGTAATCCTTCTTCTAAAATTACGCTGCAAGTTAGGTATAAAGGTTTAGCACCACTGACAGCTAAATCATTAACTGTGCCGTTGACGGCTAATTCTCCTATATCACTACCGGGGAAAAATAACGGGTCTACTACATAAGAATCTGTTGTAAATGCGAGTCTGTCTCCTTGTTGGAGGAGAGGGGTTAAGTTGAAGCTGGCTTGGTCTTCTAGTTGTGAAAGAATTGGGTTATCAAAATTGCTGACAAAGATATCATCTATTAAATCGCGCATGGCTTTACCACCGCTGCCATGTGCGAGAGTTATATGAGTGTCTTGCACTTTACTTTTGCGGCGGCGGACTTGTTCTATTTTTTGGAATAGGGGATTTTGTATTGGGTTTGTGGGGGGGAAATTCATATTAAAATTTTTTTAAACGCAAAGGAACGCAGTAGACGCTTTTGCGGCTTGCCGCAGGCTGGGAAGCGCAGAGGTACGCTGAGTATTATTCTGAGGAGAAGCCGCAGGCGGGGAGGGGTTCTTGAGTTATTTTTGGTTTTTGGGTGATTGTTCTTTTGGCAATTGTGGAGAGTCGCCCGTATTTGTAATAGGCTGCACAAGCACCTTCGGAAGATACCATGCAAGTACCGATTGGTGTTTCTGGTGTGCAAGCTGTACCGAATACTTTACACTCCCAAGGTTTTAAGACTCCTTTGAGAATTTCTCCACATTTACAAGCTTTATGGTCGGCTACTTTGAGGTTAGGAATGGTAAATTTAAGTTCGGCATCAAATTGGGCATATTCAGGTTGAATTTTTAATCCTGAATAGGGGATGTCACCTAAGCCGCGCCAATCAAAACTATCTCGCACTGCGAAAACTTTATTTATGGCTTGCAGGGCTACTGTGTTTCCGCTTTTTTGGACAATTCGGTTATATTGATTTTCGACTTCGCAACGATTTTCTATTAACTGTTGCAATAGCATCCAAATTGATTGGAGAATATCTAAGGGTTCAAATCCTGATACGACAATTGGCTTATTATATTGTTGGGAAATAAATTGATATGGGTCAGTGCCAATTACCATGCTGACATGGCCAGGGCCAACAAATCCATCAAGTTGTAAGTCGGGATTATCTAGTAGTGCTTTGAGGGCGGGAATCACGAGAACGTGATTGGAAAACATACTAAAGTTATGAATTTTTTCGGCTGCTGCTTGCAGAATGGTGAAGGCGGTGCTGGGGGCTGTGGTTTCAAAGCCTAATGCGAAGAAGACTACTTCTTTGTCGGGGTTATCTCTGGCAATTTGCAGGCTATCTAGGGGAGAGTATACCATACGGATGTCTGCACCTTGTGCCCTAGCTTGCAGTAAAGTGGTGTTGGAACCGGGAACTCGCATTGCGTCGCCAAAGGTGGCAAAAATGACGTTATGATTTTGGGAGATTGCGATCGCATCATCTAATCTCCCTTTTGGCATCACGCATACTGGACAACCAGGCCCATGAATTAGTTCAATGGTTTGGGGTAAAATTTCTTCCATACCGTATTTAAATATGGAATGGGTATGTCCGCCACATACTTCCATGATTTTGATGGGTTTCTCTAGCTGGTGGCATAATTTGGCGATTTCGCGGCATAAGGCTTCAGCTTTTTCAGGTTCGCGGAATTCGTCAACATATTTCATAGGAAGTGAGGAGTAGTGAGTTTTATTTATCTGTTAATTTCGCTTTTGTGGTAGAGAGTTTTTTTTAACGAACCGCATTCGCGCAGCGTCTCGTTAGAGAAGGACGCATAGATACGAAGTGGCTTCCTGAAGGGTAGGGCGCGAAGGAAGAGTGAGAGATGTTTGAAACTCTTTTTCTATGTGAGGGAAAATATTATTTAAGTATTAATTCCTGCTTGTACTGCTGCTAATTCTTGAAGAAGTTGTAATGTTTCTGCTGCTTCTTGTTCGTTAATTCGATTCATAGCAAAGCCAACATGTACTAGCACCCAATTGCCAATACAAGCTTCGGGAGGATGTTGTTCATCTACGATACAAGCAATATTTACTTCGCGCTTCACACCACCAATGTTAACTAGGGCTAGTTTATGGTTAACGTTGGTAATTTCTATAATTTGTCCGGGGATTCCTAAGCACATTTTTTTATTTTTAAGATAAACTAACCGCAGAGGCGCAAAGAACACAGAGAGAATTCTTTGTGAGTTTTTTCAAAAATCAAGACTCATATATGAATTGTGCGGCTGTAATAACTGCTTGTCCTAAAGATAAACCGCCGTCATTAGCTGGAACTAAGCTGTGAGTGAGTACTTTTATTCCCAATTTTTCTAATCGTTTGGTAACTTGCTCTAACAATATACAATTTTGGAATACTCCTCCTGTTAGGGCTACCTGAGAAATTAGATTTTCTTGAGAAAGATGTTTAACCATTTCCACTATTGCATTAGCTAAACCTTGGTGAAATTTGGTAGCCATAACTGGTTGTGGAATCTGCTGCTGTAAGTCATCGAGCAAGGCTTGCCACATTGGGCGCGGGTCTATATAATAAATCCTATCTGAAAAGCTAAAGTTAAAAGGATAGATTAGGGTTTCTTTATCATTATTTAAGCTGCTAACATCTACTATAGCTTCAAGTGCGATCGCAGCTTGTCCTTCATAGCTACATTCATCTCTATAAATACCGATAGCCGCTGCCACTGCATCGAACAATCGCCCTACTGATGAAGCTGGAGGAGAGTTAATTCCTTTCTCTATAAGTTGATTGAGTAGTTTAAGTGGCTTGTTTTTCAAAAACTTAAATATTTCTAAATCAGTATATTTTTGTTCGCAATCATCCCAAAGGTTAGCAGCTAATAATTGGGCATAAGTATTACGCCAAGGCTGATAAATTGCTTGTTCGCCACCAGGCATTGCTACTGGTTTAAATGTTGCTAGTCGTTTAAATTTTCGGTAATCTGCTAGAAGAAATTCTCCACCCCAGAGTGTACCATCATCGCCGTAACCTAGACCATCTAAAGCAATACCTAATATTGGAGGCGAATCTAAAGGAATTCCATTTTCTGCCATGCAAGCGGCGATATGGGCATGATGATGTTGAACTGGATAAAGTTTGATTTGATTTGTGTTCGCAAGTTCTTTACCAAGTTTGCTTGAGAGATATTCAGGGTGTTTATCAATGGCAATTACTTCTGGTTGATGCTCAAATAAATTTAAGTATAAATTTAAAGTTTCTTGATAAGCATTGAAAGCCGCAGTATTTTCTAAATCTCCTAGATGTTGAGAAAGAATTGCTTCTCCTTCACGCAATAGGCAAAAGGTATTTTTTAACTCACTACCCATTGCTAAAATTTGCGGTATATTCTGAAATCCTGGTGGTAAACTAATTGATGCTGGTGCATATCCTCTGGCACGGCGAATTGTTTGATCTTTATCACCAAGAACACGCACAACCGAATCATCTACCCGATTAATAATCTCTCGATTGTGAAAGAGAAAATAATCAGCAATTGTTCCTAATTTTTCTCTTACTTCATCATTATCAATACATTGTGGTTCATCAGCAATATTGCCACTTGTTAAAACAATTGGGCGATTCATCCGCCGCAGAATTAAATGATGCAGGGGCGTATAAGGAAGCATGAAACCGAGGCTACTTTGCCCTAATGCAACTGATGATGCTAATTCTTTTTTACCTGAAGCTTGTAATAAAACAATTGGTGCAGCAGAACTGGTTAATAATTCTTTTTCTTTGGCGTTGACAATACAATATTGTTCAATTATCTCAATATCCCGCGCCATTAAAGCAAAGGGTTTATGATAGCGCTTTTTACGCTGACGCAGTTTTTGTACAACGGTTTCTTGTGTTGCATCGCAAGCTAGATGAATACCACCTAACCCTTTAATTGCTACAATCTCACCTTTTTGCAACAAGCTACAAACGGCATCAACATCATCCAACATCGAAAACATGGAAGCAGTAACCAATTTCCCATCGGCGCGTTCTAACCAAGCAGTGGGGCCGCAAACATGACAAGCGACAGGTTGGGCGTGAAAACGGCGATTTTCGACATCGTGGTATTCCTTTCCACATTCTGAACATACGGCAAACGCAGACATACTGGTATTGCATCTGTCATAAGGAATGGCACGAATAATACTCAGTCGGGGGCCGCAATGAGTGCAATTAGTAAAAGGGTAACGAAAAAAGCGGCTAAAGGGGTCGAATATTTCTTGTTGACATTGCAAACAAGTGGCTGCATCAGGGGTAATTTCTGTTTTAATAGCATTACTGACGCTAGTAGAAATTACAAAATTATCAAATTTAAATTCACTTTCAGAAATAATCCTTGTTAGTTGATTAATTCTTGCCAATGGTGGACATTCTGTTTGCAATCTGGCAACAAATTCTGTTATTGCTTTCTCACTACCAGATACCCGAATTAAAACACCCTGTCCATCATTACAAACATCTCCACGTAAACCACAGGCTTTAGCCAGACGATATACAGTAGGACGAAATCCTACTCCTTGAATAGTACCGCGAACTCTAATTTCTTCAGTCGGCATAGTTAAAGTGCCACAGCAAAATTCGGTTATTTCCAGAATCAGCTATCACTGCTGTATTACCGCAAATTTTTATCCCGTAACACCAATTTAAGCTATCTCGTTTAGGTAGTCCAAAATTACGATTTTCACCTTTATTTTGAAAATTTATTTGTCCTGCTAACCCATCTGCCACTGCACCTTGCAGTGATAAAATTGATTCTAGCTTTCTCCATCCTAGCAAGCGAGAATTAGCTGTATCTGCAACTACTAACCAGTCGCCAGCCACCCCAACACCATAAGGCATACTCAAACTACTAGCGCTTGGCAAATAAACTCCTTGATTCATTTCCACAAAATCAAAGCTTTTTTGTCCTAAAACCACTGCACAAGGGGTATTATTTTCTATTGGTATTCCCTGCCAAATCATCACTCGATGATTACCTGCATCGCTGATAACTAAATTTTTTCCCCAAAGGGTAATATCGTGACACCAACGCATACTCGCTGCGGTTGCAGAAGCACCGCCGTTTTCATTGCGAGATATCATATCTGGTTGTCCCAAAACTACATCAGCAGGCTGACCATTTTCTGTTGGTAACTGATGCCAAATTAATACCCTACGATTACCAGTATCGGCAATAAATAGCCGTCCTTGATGATAGAAAACACCATAAGGCCAGTGCATTGTACTAGCGGATGCTTGTTGACTTCCCCGATTTGGTTCATTATCAATAAAATTAGCTTGTCCTAATACCAAATCGGCTGGAACATTGTTATCTTCTGGTAAGTTTTCCCAAATTAAAACTCGATGATTCCAAGCATCTGCTACGGCTAAACCTTCACCACAAGCACAAATCCCTGTTGGTACACTTAAGGTTGCACTTCCCGGTGTACTTTTAGCATTTTGTCCTTCATGATAAAAATCAGGTTGTCCAATTACCCAATCAGCAGGTTGGCTATCTCGTGTGGGTAATTTTTTCCATCCTAATAATCGATGATGTCCGGTATCTGATACCCATAAAGGGCCGGTTTTTGATAACAAACAAGCACCACGAGGCCCAAACATTGTTGTGGGGTTAGGTGCTACAGGTATCACTAATTGTTGTGGTTCAATAATGTTACCTAAAATTACCTCTGCACCTTGAGGTGATAGAGGTAAATATTGAGAAATTTCTGTTGCTTCTAGCGGTAATTGTGATATGGGATTAATTATGATTGGGATATCCATGAACCGCAGATAGACGCTGATAATTATTTAAAAACATTAATGTTGATTAGCATGTAACAGTAGTAACAATTTTGCATTATTTTTTTGTCAAATTAAGTGAAAAATTTTAATAAATTTCTGTATTAATCAATCTAAAAAAAATTATACTTTCCCGTTAGTAGCTTTTACTACACTGCAATTTTTGGTAGGAGTGCGCGATATACTGAAAAAAGAAAGTCAAAAGGCATTTTGAGTAAGTCAAAGTTAGTTTGACTTGCGGAGAACACCAAAATGAGTAAGTCAAAGCTTATTTGACTTGCGGAAAACACTAAAATGAGTAAGTCAAAGGGCATTTTGAGTAAGTCAAAGTTGATTTAACTTGCGGTAAACACCAAAATGAGTAAGTCAAAAGGCATTTTGAGTAAGTCAAAGTTGATTTTGCTTTCTTAAAACCCTAAAATGAACAATTTAATTACGGAAATCAGAAAAAAATCTAGTCTATTGACAAAGCATTTAGAGATTTGGCTTACACTAAAGGCTAAAGTGAATGTGCAAAATACTGATATGAAAAAGCAAATTAGCTGTGATTTTCTAATTGCAAAGTATATTTGCTGATACAGCAGTTTGCAAGTAAATGTCGAATTACCCCCCTTGTAAAGGGGGGAAACAAGAAATCCAGTTTCCTCCCCTTATAAAGGGGAGGGTTAGGGTGGGGTAATTGTAATTCGATAACTTGTGTCTACACGTATTATTATGTGCATCTTCATACAGAATTGGTATAACTCCCCTGTTTATCCGAACCTGCCTCCTAACTCAAAATTCTTAGTCCTTGTAATTCATGCAAAAGAGAACTGTTGTATGTTAGGTTTGCATCATGATTGTTGCAGTTTTACAAAAACTTTATCGTCTTTAATTTTTACTGGATAGGACTGAAGTGAAACATCCGGTGCTGTTAAGCATTCACCTGTCTCTAACTTGTACTGAAATCCGTGGGAAGGACAGCTGATAATACCATTTTCAATTTTACCTTTATCTAGAGCAGATCCTAGATGAGGGCAAGCATTTCGGTAACATTTTACTGTAATACCTTGACGGTGTAAAATTAGGGAATTACCAGAAAGTTGTACTGTCAATATACTAAATTCAGGAATTTGATCAATAGTTGCCACTTTGATCCAAGTAGAAGTTATTTTTGATGAAAATGGACTAATTAAACCAAAATTTGCGTTGTTAACTGTAGGGTTATGATTGACCGCAACTACTTTGGTAATTTCGGGACAATGATTTTTGATTGCCTGTTCTACTCCCTGAGATAAAGTTAAAGTAGAAGTTGGACAACTGCTGCAAGTTCCGATGAATCTGACTTCTACTGTATCTGGAGGTTTAATTGCTACTAGTTCTACATCTCCATTATGGCTTTTTAAGCCTGGGCGAACTTCTTCAATGGCTGTTTGAATTCGTTGTGCTAATGGTGGTTTTGGTGGTTTTACTAGTTCGTGATAAAGTAGTACTGCGTATACTACCTCATCACTAACAGCATGACGTAAAGCTGACATTGATTCTTGCTTGAGGCTTTTAATTAAATTAGTTAATGCCGCTTTGTGCAAAGCTTCAATTGCTCTTTTTAGACCGACTGCTACACACCTTTGGCTTTCATCCCATTCGGATATAATTGCCTCAAAGCGGTTAATTTCCCGAATTAATTCTTCAAGGTTTGTCATTAATCATTAGTCACTTATACTGAGTTTCGACTGCGCGGTAGTTGAGCGCAGTCGTTGGCGTAGCCTCTTGTAGAGAAGTATTAGTCATTGGGCAAAATAGTTCAGAGTCCCGTTAACGGTAGCAGGGCGTTTAGCCTGTTCCCAGTCCTGAGTAAAAAAGTGAGATTCCCTACTCAGCATTCATCAGAGGCATTGGTTATTCCTAAATTACCAATGACAAATTACTTCGTTTTAAAATCTTTGAGGAGAAATGGCATAATCAAGCCTGTCACTAAGCTAGATAATGTTATTGGTAAGTAGAAGGGAATATCAGCTTGTGCAAATAACACTAGCAGTAACGAGCCGATAGCGGTTGCGATGGCAGTTTTTTGGACAAAATATATAGGGTCGCGTAGTAATTTTCCTTTGAAAAACAACTTAGCAGAAAACCACCCAAGTTCTAACATGTTTCCTCCTAATAATGTGTCAATAAATTAAGTATGGCAAACCCTAATAGGATTGCAGGAATTACACCCGCAGGGGCGAATAAAGCACCAAGCATTGCTGAAAGCTGATAGCCGATATCTTTTCCAGCTAACAGCATTCCACCAATAGCACCGCCAAGCATAGATAAGGCTGTTGCTACAAGTATCCACACTAATCCCGTTATTATGTTCAAGTCACCATCTGCTAAACTTGTGAGAAAATCTCTCATGCTGTTTTGTTCTCCTTATGATAATGGGGTGGATGAGGGAGAATAATCAATGATCAATGCCCTATTTCCACTTCGATATCTTGTAAAGCTTGGGCTACTATCTCTGCTTGTTCGATTTGTTGATTTAGGGTAAATATTTCTAAGGCTTGTTGATAGTAAACACGAGCTTTTGAGAGATTATTAGGATTACCCGCTTCTGCTTTTTCGGAGTCATCGGGTAAGTTGAATAAGGCGTTGGCTTTGTTTGAAATTGTGTTAGCGTATTCTAGAGGTGTATCTTGGAGATTACGCACTTTTAGCGCTTCATCATAAGCTGCGATCGCACGTAAGTTATTTTCCACAGGATGGGAACTCACTAAATATTGCAAAGCGTTACCCAAGTTGTTTTGCAACATCGCATATTCTCTGGGATGGTCAATCAGATTAATATGCTTGAGTGCGACCTCAAATGATTGCACAGCTAACCCTTGACGCAAGTATTCCCGTTCTGATGCCAGTGGCATAGAAAGGTAAGCGATCGCAATATTGTTATATAAGATCGCGTATTCTTGGGGGTAATCTTCCCAAGTGAATACCCGCAAAGCCTCATGATAAGCCTGGATGCTGTCAGTTATCCGCGCCAAATTGAAGGGCACAAGCGACTGCAACACCAGCCCAAAATTCATCTGTGTCTCTGCTACTTCCTCTGGTGAAGCTAATTCCTGTAAAATTGGCAGTGCTTCTTCATAACCTGCTTTCGCTTGCGTCAGCAGTTGGTAATCAGCATCCGGTATTGCTTGTAATGTCCCTGACATCCCCACTTGCGCCCTGGCTTTCAGTAGGGGATACTCCTCACCACACATTTCATAAGCCCGGTAATATAAGCCAACTGCATTTCGCAAGTCTTGGGCTGTTTTGGGCTTTTTTTGAAAACCCTGTGCGATCTCAATCAGCATTTGGATTTTTTCTTCTGCTGAAGCTGACTCCGATGCAACAGCTGCTACCGCAGCTTTCACCGCCGAATCTGTAATGCTGGGGTTCATAACTCTGCCGTACTCTAGCCAATTGGGAATTGAGTCCAACACCCATGAACGATCGAAACACGCGATCGCATTTCATCACGGGCCATACTGATTTACGCAGGCTTCGAGTCCTTTAGGCGGAATTCCCCTTTTTTGTCTGAGACTAGGGCTAATGATTAAGGACTAGGGAAAGAATTGATCCCATGTCCAATATCCAATACCCCATGCCCAATCAATTTTTTTACTATAAAACACCCTATTTCTAAAATTCTAGGGGGAAATTGCTAATATTAATGTCAGCTTTAAACACCTAATATTTTAAAAATACTTTTTGTATCATGAACTGACACAATTTAAATATTATTTCTTGAATTGTTGACATACATATATACAATATTTTACCAGCTAATTTTTGTATACTCCAAAGATTCGCCACGGGATCATCGAAGTGTAAAATATATTTATCAACTGTAAAACAAGCCACCTTGAAAACAGACAGCATCTTCTATCGGATATTTCAGAGTATCCCCAGTACTTTCTTTGAACTAATTAACCAACCGCCCCAACTAGCTAGTGTTTACCAATTTTCTTCAGTAGAAGTCAAACAACTAGCCTTTAGAATCGATGGTGTTTTCCTCCCAAATGCAGCAGAACTACCCATTTATTTTGCCGAAGTGCAATTTCAACCAGACAAAAAGTTCTACTCACGTTTATTTACCGAAATCTTTAACTATCTCGATAAAACCGAATTAACCAACAATTGGCGCGGTGTTGTCATCTACCCCAACCGTAGCGTTGATACTGGAGATACCGAAAGATATACAGAATTACTCAACTCACAACGAGTGACTCGCGTCTATCTTGACGAATTAAGCTCAATTGAGACATCATCAATCGGCATAGAGACAGTTAAACTCATCATCGAACCCGAATCAACCGCGACAACAAGAGCGATCGAAATAGTCAACAGTGCTAGAGAGCAAATTCTAGATGTCGCTACTATTAGGGAAATTATACAATTGATAGAGACGATATTAATCTACAAGTTGCCGCGATTGACCCAGGAGGAGATCGGAAAAATGTTTGGAGCAAATGAGTTAAAGCAAACTAGATTTTACCAAGATGTTTTTGCAGAAGGTGAGCAAAAGGGGAAACAAGAAGGTAGGCAAGAAGGTAGACAAGAAGGTAAGTTAGAAACGATACCCCGGTTATTAGCGTTGGGTTTAAGTATTGAGGACATAGCTCAAGGCTTAGGCTTGGACGAACAAGTTGTTAGGCAAGCTGCACAACCAAAATCTTAAAACAATAGGGTGCGCGAAGGCTTAACAGTGCGTTTAATAGAGACGATATTAATCTAAAAGTTGCCGCGATTTAGCCAGGAGGAGATAGCAAAAATGTTTGAATTAAATGACTTGAGGCAAACTAGATTTTTCCAAGATGTTTTTGAAGAAGGTAAAAAAGAAGGTAAGCAAGAAGTTTTTGAAGAATGTAAGTTAGAAGTGATACCCCAGTTATTAGCGTTTGGGTTGAGTATTGAGCAGATAGCTCAAGGCTTAGGTTTGGACGAACAAGTTGTTAGGCAAGCTGCACAACCAAAATCTTAAAAAACTGATATATAGCTGACGGGGTGCAGGACTTTGCACCCCAATATTTTGCTGAATTTGACTTGGTTATTGCATTAAAATCTGACTACTTAAAATACAATACGCTTGGGTTAAGGGTTATTGGTGTAGATAATTGGTATTTGAAGACGCGATAAATCGCGTCTCTACATGAGGGTTTTTGGCTTATCTGAACTGTATTGGCTTAAAATATTCATCCTTTCGTACAGATTGATACTTGGCAATAATTGTTATTAATAGTTTGAGAGCTTTAACCGCAATAAACTAAGCATATTTATGTTATTGAATGCGAAGATTTTAAATCAAAAGACAATTTTATTTGTTAAAGATGTTACATATATGACAGACATAGACCTTTAAAATAATCTTAATTAAATCTAAGCTATTGTTAATGATTAATTCTTTTTTAATGAAAGTGAATTAATGAAAAAAATATCTTAGTATTGAAAAACAAATATTGATAAGCAGGTGAGACTTTAGAAGCATTATCACCTACATCAAGCATGGGAAACAATAGAAAAATACATAGCCGATGACTAACGTACTATGGCTACAGGGTGGTGCTTGTTCAGGTAACACCATGTCATTTCTCAACGCCGAAGAACCGACAGTCTGCGATTTGATTGCTGATTTTGGCATCAAGTTACTTTGGCATCCATCTTTGGGAGTAGAACTAGGCAACAACTTGCAAACACTGCTGTGGGATTGCATTTCTGGCACAATTCCTTTAGATATCTTGGTATTTGAAGGCAGTGTTGTTAACGCCCCCAACGGTACCGGCGAATGGAATAGGTTTGCCGATCGCGCCATGAAAGATTGGTTAGCAGACCTCGCCAAAGTTGCTAAATTTATTGTAGCGGTAGGAGATTGTGCTACATGGGGAGGAATTCCCGCCATGTCACCTAACCCTAGCGAGTCGGAAGGTTTACAATTTCTCAAACGTCAAGAAGGTGGCTTTTTAGGGAAAGATTTTCTCTCACAAGCCGGATTACCTGTAATTAATATACCTGGATGTCCCGCCCATCCCGACTGGATTACGCAGATATTAGTTGCGATCGCTACTGGACGCATAGCAGACATTGCTTTCGATGAACTAAATCGTCCCCAAACTTTCTTCAACACCTATACTCAAACAGGTTGTACCCGTAACGTCCACTTTGCCTACAAAGCCTCAACCGCCGAATTTGGTCAACGCAAAGGATGCCTATTTTACGACTTGGGTTGTCGTGGCCCCATGACCCATTCTTCCTGCAACCGCATCTTATGGAACCGCGTCTCTTCCAAAACTCGCGCCGGAATGCCTTGTTTAGGTTGCACAGAACCAGAATTTCCCTTCTTTGACCTCAAACCAGGAACCGTATTTAAAACCCAAACAGTAATGGGAGTTCCCAAAGAATTACCGCCAGGGGTAAACAAAAAAGACTACGCCTTACTCACAATGGTCGCTAAAGATGCAGCGCCACCTTGGGCAGAAGAAGACTTTTTTACAGTTTAGTCATTAGTCATTAGAGGATATTTGAAAAGTCTACGCTTGTATCGAGATCCCCCCTAGCCCCCCTTAAAAAGGGGGGAATAAACCTTCTCAAAGTCCTCCTTTTTAAGGAGGATCTAAAGTTTTGGATACCTCAGTCACCATTTTTCAAACAACCTCTTAGTGAACAACAAATGACAAATAACAAATGACAAAGGACAAATAACAAATGGGAATTCAATCATTAGACATTTCGCCCGTCGGTAGAGTTGAAGGCGATTTGGATGTCCGAGTTGATATTGAGAATGGGCGGGTAGTCAACGCTTGGACACACGCCGAACTTTTTCGCGGATTTGAAGTTATCCTACGCGGTAAAGATCCCCAAGCTGGATTAATTGTCACGCCTCGCATTTGCGGAATTTGCGGCGGTTCTCACCTAACTTGTGCTTCTTGGGCATTAGATACAGCTTGGGAAACAGAAGTTCCCCGCAATGCAATTTTGGCCAGAAATCTCGGTCAAATTGTTGAGACCATTCAAAGCATTCCCCGCTACTTTTATGGTTTGTTTGCCATTGATTTGACCAATAAAAAATATCGCCATAGTCGTTACTATGAAGAAGCCGTTAGACGCTTTGCCGCCTTCACAGGTAAATCTTATGAACTAGGCATCACAATTTCTGCTAAACCTGTAGAAATTTATGCGCTTTTAGGCGGACAATGGCCCCATTCTAGCTACATGGTTCCCGGTGGTGTGATGTGCGCCCCCACTCTTACAGATATTACCCGCGCTTGGGCGCTTCTCGAATATTTCCGCACCAATTGGTTAGAACCAGTGTGGTTAGGTTGTTCTTTAGAACGCTACGAACAAATCCAAACTTATGATGACTTTAGGGAATGGTTAGATGAAGACCGCAATCATCGAGATTCCGACTTAGGTTTTTATTGGCGGATGGGTTTAGATATCGGTCTAGATAGATATGGCGCTGGTGTTGGTAAATATGTCACTTGGGGATATTTAGCCCATGAAGATAAATACCAAAAGCCGACCATTGAAGGACGAAATGCGGCGATGATCATGAAAAGTGGAGTGTACGACAGTTTCGCAGACACTCACGTTTTAATGGATCAGTCATTTACCCGCGAGAATACAACTCACTCTTGGTACGATGAAGGGACAGAAAATATTCACCCTAGCGATCGCACCACTAAACCCACTGCAATCAATACTAAAGACTTTGATAACGCCTACTCTTGGGCGAGTGCAGTCCTGCACAAAGACTTCGGGCGCTTAGAAGCTGGCCCTTTAGCGCGGCAGTTAGTAGCTGGTGGTAAGCATGGCGAATCTTGGCAACATTACGACCCCTTCATCCTCGATGTCTTCAAACAAATGGGTGGTGCTAGTATTCATGTGCGTCAATTAGCACGAGTTCACGAAATTGTCAAGTTATATCGCCAAGCTGAACACTGTTTGCGCGAATTTAAGTTAAATGACCCTTGGTATATCAAACCCACAGAAAAAGATGGACGCGGTTGGGGTGCAACGGAAGCAGCACGCGGTTCCTTGTGTCACTGGGTAGAAGTAGAGGGCGGTAAGATTAAAAATTACCAAGTGATTGCGCCTGGTACTTGGAATATTGGCCCTCGTGACGGTGAAGGAATTCGCGGCCCCATTGAAGAAGCTTTAATTGGTACACCCATTTACGATTCTAGCGATCCGGTGGAAGTTGGTCATGTAGCGCGATCGTTTGATTCATGTTTGGTGTGTACCGTTCACGCCCATGATGCCAAAACTGGTGAAGAGTTGGCGCGTTTTCGGACTGCTTAACGAATGCTAATTTTTAATAGCTAATGGCTAATTATTTTTTAGTTAGTCATTAGCTGTGTTTTTTACTATGTTAGTACATATAACCTCATTTGACGCCGACGCTCGAACCAGCACTCCAGTATAGGGAAGTGTTAGGCATCACTCGACGTATCTTTAATAATCCGCTCATGCTCGGTAAGCAAAAACGAGATATAGGAGCGAATAAGATTGCAAAATAGGCGACCCTCCGCAAGCGTTATTGGTTTAACATCTTTTAAATCAATTCCATGCCGAACGCCTCCACCAGTTGGAGTTGAAAGGTAACCGTGTAGCTGAGAAGCCCAATCTAACATACGCTCCAGTGTTGTCCCTTGATATTCTCTACGGAGATCCCTTATGATCTCATTAAAATATTTTCCTTTGATTGTCGTGCCTGATGCCAGTGACACGCCTTTAAATACAGTTGCAATTGACTCTAAAATCCAAAGCATTTGTTGAACTGCCTCTGTGGGCCGGTTCTCTGTTAGTAACTGTTCAGCACGACTTAGGGACTCTTGGAGAGTTTGAACCGCCGACTCAGCGAGTGTTGGTGGTGATTGAGGTACGGCGATAGTTTCTTCACCTTCACTCAGCTTTAAGAGATTTGGGGGATGAATTTGATATTTAATATTGTGCTTATGACAAATATCATTAAATATCTCAACCTCAGGAACAGCATATTGAGTATTGCGAAAGCTCTCACATGCATCATAGAATGCCTCTAGAAAAATAGGTGGATTGATGGCTGCTTCTTGCATGTATGACCGTAAATCTGTCTCTGCCCAACTTTCTGAAGAACTCTGGGAGCTTGTCGAACCCACTGCATTTGCAAAAAAGGCTTTGAAACGCTCTAAAAACCACCAACGGTCGCCCTGTGCTGCGATTTTCCTAATGAGATCAAAGAATTCAGAAATTGCTGAGTCAGGAATCACTACTTTATCTAAACGTGCAAAACGCCATGAGGCAGGATAGTTGAGTGACATTCGACTTTTAAATAATTGGGTAGCTTTTAGTGTAACTAATACACCACAATGCTTAGGTGATTAGATATCTAACTATAATTATTCAATCGCACTTATGAGGGCTAGCACTCTTTAAATGCAGCTCTTACTGCAAAAATGCGCTTTAGTGACGTTTGCATATTTTGCGAACGCTCTACTCAAGAATGATAGTTACTGTCTATACCACCAAAGAAGCGATCGCATTTACTATTTCGGCGTTCGCATTTGCTATTTCGGCGACTACATTTGCTATTTCGGCGACTACATTTGCTATTTCGGAGACTACATTTGTTATTTCGGAGACTACATTTGCTACTTCGGCGTTCGCATTTGCTATTTCGGCGTTCGCATTTGCTATTTCGGCGATCGTATTTGTTATTTCGGCGTTCGCATTTGCTACTTCGGCGACTACATTTGCTACTTCGGCGACTACATTGGACAACGCTTACTTACAGCTTACTGGATCGGTCATCTAACTGAGCGTAGGCGTACGTAGGCCGTCGTAGACATCGCTCTTGCACCACTACGACAAAAACACTAAACTTAGTTTACAGACTTAGTTTAATCTTATGGAAACTGTAAATATTCATCAAGCTAAAACGAATCTCTCAAAGCTGTTGTCACGCGTAGAACTTGGAGAAGAAATCATTATTTCCAACCGAGGTATTCCTGTTGCCAAGTTGGTTCCGTTTCGCTCCTCATCAAATCGACTCAATAGTTTAGGACAAGACAAAGGGCGTTTTGTAGTATCAGATGACTTTAATGCCCCTTTGCCAGAAGAAATTTTGGCAGCATTTGAAGGCGGTGCGGATTGAAACTCTTGCTAGATACACAGTGCTGGTTATGGTGGTTTACCCAACCAGAGCTTTTGAATGAAGCAGCAATCGCCCATATTGCCGATGAAACGAATGAATTGTGGCTCTCAGTTGCCAGCATTTGGGAAATGGGGATAAAAGTTGCGATCGGCAAGTTACCACTGCCAGATCCCTAGACAGTTATATTTCTAGTCGGATGACGGTGTTGGCAATGCGTAGGCGTAGCCAGCCGTAGGCATCGCTAGAAATTACAGCTTCTCATGCTTTACAAGCGGCTGCGTTACCTTTGCATCACCGAGATCCTTTTGACAGAATGTTGATTGCACAGGCTCAGATAGAAGAAATGACGCTTGTGAGTGCCGATTCAATATTTAATAAGTACGACATTTCACTACTTTGGGCAGCAAAATCATAAAACTTCACCATCTTAAAACTTACTAGATTGATCGTTGACTTGACTCAATTACCCCCTAGAAGCAATACCGAAAAACAGATTTATCAACGCTTTACTAAAAAATAGCCAATCCAACCAAAATACAATGTGAAGAATTGCTATCACCCAAAATACAACTTGATAAGAAACTTTGCTGCTTTTGTGATGTAGCTTCTGTTGAGCAACAAATGCACCTAACCAACCACCCATAAATTCGCACAGATGCAAAGTATTTTCTTGCCTTCTCCATCGTCCTTCTTGTGCGCGAGACTTATCATCGGCATATAGTCCAAAGGTAATGAAACTCATGACAGGATAAAGAATTAGCGGAATTGGGTTGCCAGTTGTTAGTGCAAGATGGATTGAACCTAACCCTGGTAGTAAAGATAAAAGTAATAGACATGTCCGAAAACGTTCAAAGCCTTTATGTGGCTAGGTTATAGTCCGTAAATGCAATCATCCTAAATTAGGTAGTCTGTACGAAAAAATAAGGCTTTGAGATATTTACTGTTGATAATTAGGCAAAAATATTTAGTTATATGCGTTAATTTTAACCTAATGACATAGCAGATATTTTTAATGGTAATATTAGCGCTCTAATTCGTAGTCTGACTAATCCACAAATTGTCATAATAACTTGTTCATACTTTTTTAGATTTAACCTAAATCTGTCTTGAACAACTCGAAATATTTTTACCGAACGGATTCGATGTTCGACAAATATTCGTTTAGAGGAAAACTCCTTGTTTAATTTTTTCTGATCAGTTGTTAACTCTTTATTTTTTGGTTTCTTAATTGGAGTATCAATTAAATCTTCTCCTAAATAACCTAAATCTCCCTTAAAACTTTGTTTTGAGTCAAAGTTATCACGATTGGCTCGAAACAAACTTATATCGCTTATTGGCCCAGGTTCTCCTGTCACAACATCAACGATATCTCTACCATCTGGCATGATAATCATTTGAGTTTTGAATGTATGATTACTTTTCTTACCTGAAAAATATTTTTCTTGTTCATCCTTGTCTCCAGGTCTTTCTCTAACTTGTTCATAGCTATGTACTATTAATTCATATTCTGTCAGAACTTCTTTCACTATTTCATGGTCAGCAGCGTTTTTTTTTACTTGCTCAAGTAAACTAGATGGTAGCAGTTCTCGTAAAGTAGGCAACCAATAATTAAACGTATCATTAGCTGTAGATTCACTTACTCCAAACTCGATACCCAGAAGTTGAAAGGTTGTCATGTGTCGGAGATAAACTTTCATTTAAAATTATTTGTTCGGTTATAGATAGTTTTGGTTTACGACCTCCACCACCAGAAATAATTCTTACTTTTTTTGATTCTAAGACCGCTTGTTTTTCGTGATGTAATCGTTCCGCATTTTGGATTAAATGTTGTAACTGTTCATACTCCAGACCAATTAAGCGCTGTGTTTCTTTTTTGTTCCCTTCAATATAATTCAAAATCTCGCTCATGTTTTTGTGTCCAAAAAGCTCTCTAATGTTCTCTTACCATAGAACGTTACTATTTTGGAGATGTCTAATGTATTTAATGCTAATGATAAAGATTTGTCTACAGTTCTGGATATAGACTTATTTCGTGCGGTAGAAGATAAGGATTTTGATTTAACTTCTTCGATATAAGCATTACAAGCGCGTACTTTGCCATCTTTACTAGCTGTTAACTGATAACAAATGAAATCATCAACTTGGGGACGGTGGTTAACGTCTTTCAATGCCGTAATGTGTAAAAAGACTTCTTGACTACCATCATCTGGTTGTATGAAACCAAAGCCGCGATTGTCATTCCATCTGATTAGTTGCCCTTTATGTAAAGCAGGTTTCATGAATAAATCATATATTTATACCTTCCTTATATTTATACCTTTCTTATATTGTGCCCTTGTCTACACAAATAGACAACATCAAAAATGCGTAGGCGTAGCCCGTCGGAGACATCGCCCCACCAACTCTTTTAATTTGGCAAAAATGTCGTAATAACCAATGGACTATTCCCAATGCCTGATATTTAAAACTCGTAGCGTACCACACTAAAACTTATAGAAACAGTGCGTTAGGCTTGCGTTAATGCATTTGCATAAAACAGCAATTTACACGGTAAGCTTGTGTCTGATTTAGCGCTACATAATTATCTTCCTCGCGTTCCCGATGCAGCATTGCAAGAATACATAGAATGGTGTGTTTTAGAGCAAGCTCAAGCCGCAGAATTTAACTTTACTCCTGATAGAAGTAAGTTAGATAAGTTGCCACCAGAAGACTACGTTCCTAAACTGGTCGAGCAGTTCATGAAAGTTAAACCAGACCCAATTAAAGCTGGTTTGGTGGCTGCGATCGCAGGTAAGGAAGCTGACAAACACGCTTTATCTGGTTTAGCGATCGCAGCTGATTTTGTATCTCTTTATGTCAAGTATTTAATTCCTAAAGAAGGAAGTACTAAAGAACAGGCTGAAGAGATATTAACTCAAGCATCACAACATCAGTATGAGAAACTAACTGAAGTTGCCAAGAAACACGGTGTAGAGTTATAGTTTTCTACTGATAATTTGGTTTTCAGAGGCTTTGTCTGTATTATTTAGTCAGAGCCTCTGTTTCAGTCACTCTTGATTGGCTAATGTACAACCTACTCGATACCAGTACAGGCGGCGAACAATTGGAGAGCAAAACTGATCGTAATCAGTGCGAAGCCAATACTTCCACATGATTTCCAAAACCACGTGTTCAAAGTTGGTTCATACCCAAGTTTAACGCCTCTCTCGCTAAACCGTGAGCCAGTGCGCCAACTATCGAGAAAGGCGAGAAAGGCACCTATGAAGCCGAGAACTAAACCTACAATATTAAGAATATTGACTATAATACTTTAAGTGTAGGTAGCACGCCTAACTATTTATTTAACTACTTTTATACGGTTTAACACGCTGCCTATAATGTTATCCGGCACTAAAGAGCAGATAAACATTTATGTCTTATGTCTAGGATGTTAAAGCGCACTCAGCAGTCTAACATATCAAAATTTAGAATACTGCTATTGGCGGTCTAGTACTGCCTGAAATTGTGCTTTACCTCATCTATTTATCGATGACAGTGCTTTTGCAACTCACTAAAGTGATTAAATTTCATCCCATGCTCACTATTATCGGTTGCGGCAATCTCAATCGCAATGACGACGCAGTAGGCGTAATCATCGCCCAGCGCTTACAAAAATATCTAGCTGAAAACCCTCACCCTAACGTGCGAGTATATGACTGTGGCACCGCAGGGATGGAAGTAATGTTTCAAGCTAGAGGTAGTAAACAATTAGTAATTATTGATGCAAGTTCAACTGGTTCAGAACCGGGTGCTGTGTTTAAAGTTCCAGGAAAAGAACTGGAAGCAATGCCAGAACCTAGTTATAACTTGCACGATTTTCGTTGGGATAATGCTTTAGCCGCCGGACGGAAAATTTTTCAAAATGATTTTCCCGAAGATGTGACAGTTTATTTAATTGAAGCGGCAAATCTTAGTTTGGGACTAGAGTTAAGTCCTGCTATCAAACATTCTGCTGATTTGGTTTTTGAAGAGGTAGCTGCACTTATCAAACAGAATAATAAATAAAAATTCCTAACTCCTAACTCTTAACCTTTCTCTTATGCCCAATCTCGATAAACAGAAAGTTCATCTACCCTCATTTCAAAAGGTATTCCTTGACTTTCTGGCGGACAAACACGGATTTTAGCACTGTTAACAATTCCATATAGCAATGTCCCCATTGGCACAATTTTTTGTAAAACACGCCAATTAATAACTTGATCGGGACATTCAATTACCAATGTCAGAGCATTGGCGTGGGTTGTAACATACCACCGACAATCAGACAGCAGATTTTGGATGGTGCGATCGCACGCTTCATAAAAGTATCTGCTAATAGAATCCTCTAGCTGTTGCCGCAGTATAATATCCGCAGATGTCGGTTGTATAGGATGTGAGTCATCACCATTAAAGTAATACATCTTTCTAGCCATCTCTCTTTAGCTTCCTGCTTATATTCCAATCACCATTCCATAAAGTACATCTTTATTTGTTTCTAATAATTCTTGGGTTTCGTCATCATAATAAGCACCTATTCCACTACACTGAATTCCCAAATAATTACTAGTTAAATAAAGTCTTTGTCCGAGAAAACCAGCTATTTGCATAGCAGTTTGATAATTTAAATAATCTGACACAAAAAATAAAGTTACAGCGCCATCTCTAGCAATAGCCTGATTAATACATAAATAACCTGTCTTTTCACTAAAATTACCCGTCTTAACCAGATGCGTACCTCTATATAACCCAGGTGTCATTCCCTCTACTCGATGCACCACTGAGTAAATTTCTATTTCCTCATAGTTTTCTGTCGGTATTGACTGTTGAAGTTGTTGCACTACATATAAATAATCTTCTTGAGAAATAGCCTCTTTCCGGAAACGTCTAATAGAACGTCTATCCCAAACAGTTTGATAAAATTTATCCCGATCAAAATCAAATTGAGGATACTCTAATTTTTGCTGGCGACTCTTTTGTAGAGCAGTTGCTTGATAGGCATCTTCAATAAATTGATTGGATTCAAAATAATCAGTACCAGAGACAAAAGGAATTTTTAGCCTTAAGCGTCTGATTTTCTTGTCTTGTATTTCTCCTGACACCGCACAACCAGTAATAAACTCCTTATTCTCAAAACCCAAATCTGAATTGAGCGCAAGTTTATCAAAGTCAAAAACTAGTTGTATATTTTTTTCATGGAGATAAGCTGAAGCTGCAACAGCACCTAAATGGTGTCCGCTATCTAATAAGCAATATCTCATGCTTCTATTTTGATATTTCCAACTAGACCTATAATAAACACAACTAATTAAAAAGATGAATCCGTTGATACATTTACCCGGTATAATATAACTCTCTAACCCATCATCAATTAATTCATAGATGAGAGTTAGACAATTATTCTCAACTTCTAGATGGTATATACCATTTACTATTCCCTCAATGCCGCGAATCTGTACGTAAACTTCTGTAGGATACAGAGCGCCTGCTGATGGATTTACCCGCAGTTTATAAGGGCCATCTTTATATACTTTTTCTAGTGTTATCGCACTGGTTAACGAGATAAAAGAATGAAGAGGATTATTGAGATTTAATTTTACTCTTCGATAAAACTTGGGATAAAGTTTAAATGCAGATGGCTGTGTTGAACCATCTACATAATTTGGATCGAGTTGTACCGATAAGTAAGAATGTTTAGTAGCGTCATGATAAGTTTTGCCCGGTATCTGACTTGATGGCATTTTTAATTATCCTTAAGACTTCTACGTTATTAGCAAAATCTATTGCTTTATAATCGTCTAAGTTTTTTAAATATAAATTAGGATGATGTTGTAAAAGTAACCTGACAACTTCTGTCTTTCCGGCTGATGCTGCGTACATTAAAACAGTTGCACCGTTATCATTTTGGTTGTCAATGTCAATGTTGTGAGCCAGCAGTAAATTAATTAAATCGTAGTGATTACCAAAACAAGCAAACCACAAAGCATTGTTGCGATCGCTATTTCGAGCATTGATATCCACACCTGCATCAATTAGTTCTTTGACGACTGCATAAACTCCTTCTCTTGTAGCTTTCATCAAAGCTGTATCGCCATTTTCACCTGGCTGATTTAAATCGCTAGAATTATAGCCTTTTGCTATTAGCCATTGGATTGTAGCTTCACTCAAATTTTGACTTTTGGTTCGATTCATAAGTACTCCTCAGTTAACTTTTTTACTAATATAAATTTGCTTGGCAAATAGAATGGTGAGCAATGCTCACCATTTTTGCAAAAATGTGATTTAAATCCTTTTAACTTACATATATGCTATCAACTTTATAAGTTTAAATTATGAATCATTTATAAAGAACAGAAAACATTCTTTTTAAAAAAGCTTGAAAAATAATGGAAAAGCAGTAATTTTTACAGTTTTCTTTCATAAGATAGACTAATAGCAGATATAGATGGATTTAGATCCCGACTTCTTCAAGAAGTCGGGGATCTGCACTTGGACAGTAAGTGTCTATATTTTCAATTTTACTGACAATGATAAGAATATAAAATATTATCTACATCTTCGATAGTAAGACTTTGGTTATCAGCTAAAGCTTTCAATCTATGGGTAATATCTTTAAGCTGGGATAAATTAAAGGAAAGTCCTAATTCATTAGCTCGGTGATTAACCGCCTGTTTTCCAGCCAATTTATGATTAATTAAGATTGAGCGCGTTACACCGAAACTCCGGGGATTAATAGCTTCATAAGTCTCAGAGTTATTGAGCATAGCTTTAGTATGAATGCCAGCTTTATGACTAAAAGCACTCTCTCCAAAAACACAGTGATTAAAAGGAATAGAAATCCCTACTTTTCTCGCAACTAATTCATGTAAGGAACCAAGTTCATCCAAGCGATATTTAGACTTAATCTGCTCTGGATTTGTAGCATATAACCTCGCAATAAATCCAGCTAGTGAGGTAATACCATTGCGTTCACCAATTCCCAAAACACAAGTGTCAATATGAGTTGCTCCTGCTTCTAGTGCCGTATAACTGTTAGCATTTGCACACTCTGTATCGTTATGACCATGAAACTCAATATCTAAATTAGTGAACTGGCGCAAAGTCTTTACTAATTCAAATACTTGCATTGGTGTAATAATTCCTACTGTATCGGCAATTCCTATGCGTTTGACAACTCCTAACTTTTCAATTTTTGAGTAAATTGTGATTAAATCTTCTATAGAAGTGCGTGACGAATCCTCAGCCGAAAACCGTAACTCAATATCGGGGGCTTGCTGATGAATAAAAGTTAAAACTTCAGATGCTAAATCAATAATTTGATTAATATTTTTACCATGACTGAACTGGCGCATCAAAGAAGAACTACCAATAGTTAAATTAATCCCAGCAACGCCTGTGGCTAAAGCGACTTTAGCATCTTCTAAATGACAGCGAATGTGAGTTAATATTTTGGATGGCAAGCCTAACCGAGCCAATCGTTCACAGTCTTGTCTAGACTGAGGTGAAGCAATTGGTGACGTTAACTCTATATATTCTACTCCAAATGCAGCAAGCGCTTCAGCAATTTCGACTTTATCATCTGAAGAGAAATTGGCCTTGACGAATTGTTCACCTTCACGGAGAGTACTTTCTACAATTGCAAATTCAGATAGCGACATTGAGCAATCCTTGTGCTAAGTATTACTAAGGATATTTACTTATTAGTTTTTATATTAACAGATTTGCATAATCGAGAAATAATTACTTTGGCTGATTCTTGGGGACTAGTTATAGTATCAATTATAAGAGAGCGATCGCTTGTATCCATCGCTTCTAAAATCTGTTTTGTCGGAACCGAATCATAGGTCTGGCTCTCTTCGACAAATATTTTTAGTTTATCCCGCAATTCTACATCTGTAACAACTTGTTTGCTTACAAGTTCTAAGATTTCTTGTTCTTCTTGAGGAGTAAAATAAGCAGAAGCCTCTGGTACACCAAAACTAGCAAAATTAGTCAGTGCTTCTGGCGGAATTTGCCTATTATATTCTAGCTCTTGATTATCAATCCGATCAAAAGGATCGTGACGCTTTAGAAGCCTTTCTAAACGCACTGTATTTGGTGCGGTCAACATTACAAATTTAGCATTTTCTAAAGTCGTCGCTGCATAGTTAACCTCATTTTCACCACGCAAACTATCAAAAACTAACAGAGAATTAACTTGTTGTGGATTGATATATAGCGAAGTTAAAATACGACCCATTCCACCAGGGAAGTGTTCTCGATAAAGGCGAGCATAAGTTAGGCGTTTAATTCGACAATGGGGTTGCACAAGTTTATCTTCCATTTTTAACATCGGCGCAATTATTAAACGTTCAGTTAAAGCGCGACGATTCGGTAAAAGTGTAAAATCTAAACCCTGTTCTGCCAAAGCTTTTGTGATTGTACTTTTCCCTACGCCAGTCATACCGACTATAATTAGTAAAGGAAAAGTTGTTATTGGCAACCAGTCTTTAGGAACAGGAAATCCTACGCCTACACCTGGACTTAAGTGTTCAAAAAATAAATTTGACCTTGTTGTATTAACTCGATATTGCACAATATAAAATTAACCTTTTTTTTCAGCCTCGTAAAATAAATCAGGAGTCAGAATTCTTCTTATAAACTACTTCTAGGTTTACTCTAATCTTGGGCGAACTATTTTTTAGTTAGTATAAATGTAAAATATTATCCAGACCTCGGTATTTATACACAAAAAATGTCCTTATTAAATTGATGATAATATTCATAGGCATTAGGTTTTTTTTGAAAATTGTTTTATCCTGAGTTTTGTAGCAAATAACTATATCTTTTTGTAATGTTTACCAAGCAGAGGTGTCGCTCTTAGATAAATGAGAATTATTTCAAATTTATTAAGATATCTTAAAAAACACACTTTCCAAATTAAATTTTGCTATTTTACTAAAGTATAAATAGTTAAATTGGCAAATAAAAATATGGAAATTAGCGCTCGTAATTCTTTAAAAGGCACTGTAAAAAAGGTTACGCATGGTTCAGTAAATACTGAAATAACTTTAGAAATAGCACCAGGAGTAGAGCTAGTGTCAATCATCACAAAATCATCAGCAGAAAAGCTAGGACTTGTAGAAGGTAAGCACGCTCATGCTGTGATTAAATCATCAGATGTAATACTTGCTGTTGATTGAAAAATAGACAGGTTGTCTCATCATATTTGGTTTGTGATAATTAAAGGCTATAGATCCCCGACTTATTAAATAAGTCGGGGATCTTCTTTTTGATTAAGTAATGAGGTTAATTAATTGAATTATCAATAATCCGAATATAATGGCGCGAATACTTTCTATATCTAGTGCCATATCTGTGTTTACAATTTCGATAATGAAAGAGGGTAACTTTTGTTTTAAAGTGATATTAGCTCCTGGTTTTACTCTCATTGATATAAGTTTGCTCAAGATTGTTTCATCTTTAGTTTTACAGAAGGTAATAATTCCTCGCTCTCCCTTTCTCAATAATTCTAATGAACAGTCAGTTACGCTAAAGTGGGTAAACATTTGAATTATAAATTAGGAATTATGAAGGGTAGAAGGAAGTATATTTCCATCCTTCATCCTTCATTTTTTATTTGGTCGCTAAAGGCAGAAACCAAAGTAATAGTTTAAACCAGATACGCTTCTTGATGAGTCTTAATTGTGCAATTAGAACGAGGATAAGTTACACAAAGTAGAGCGTATCCTTTAGAAACCTGATCGTCATCTAAAAAGTTTTGATCTTCTTGATTAACTTCACCTTCAACAATCTTGCCAACGCAGCTAGAGCAAGAACCTGCATGACATGAAAAGGGCAACTCAATACCATTTTCTTCTGCTGCTTCCAAGATTGTCGTTTCTTCGTCAACTTCAATTGTGGTGTCGATGTCTTCTTTTTTGTTGATTAATCTAACTTGGTAGGTAGCCATTTTTCGATTCTCCTCAAACGTTATACAGTTGGTCTAATTTCCGAAATTTTTGAGCAACCTATCCTACTTTTTGCTTTGCTTTTTGTTACAGAGAAGCTACGCTTTAGCTAGTTTCTCTATAAGGTTAAAGAATGCAACGCGAACGAGAAGCTACCTCTGGCGATAAGCCTGCAGCATGGGCTTCTCTACGAGACGCTCCGCGAACGCTTACCGCATCTATAGAAAGCCTCTACAATCAGATTTGGTGCTAACGGAATGATGTTAACTGCAAGGTACACCAGTAGGCGTACCATCGTCTGTTTTGAAGGACTTTCCACAACCGCAGGTATCAGTTGCATTGGGGTTGATGAACTTAAACCCGCTTTCCATCACTCCTTCAACAAAGTCAACAATAACTCCGTCTAATAAGGGCGCACTTTTGGCATCAACGTAAACTAGCACTTTGCCTTGCTGGCTTACCAAATCATCTGGTTGGGGTTTGCTGGTGATATCGATCGCATATTCGTAGCCACTGCAACCACCATCTTTTACCGAGATGCGAACACCTTTAGTTGCGCCATTAGCGTCGGGTGCGGAACCTTTAAGGAATGCCCGCAGATGAAATTCTGCTTTTTCTGATAAGATAACGGCCATCAGTTCTCCTGATTTGTAGCGATTAGTTGTTCTGATTTCAGATGTGGGTTGTCAGTTGTCATTTGTCATTTGTCTTTTGCTAATGACCAATGACTAATGACTATTTTGTGTAATACCTGTAGGTTCCATCGAATTAGATTGCGCGTGTCTCCAAGGCGCACTATTACCGCATACTGGACAAGAGCGATCGCGGTGAGAACGGCGTTTAGCAAATTCCATCCGATTTAGGTCGATTGTCAGCAATTGCGATAATAGAGGCTGACTAAACCCGGTGATCAGCTTGATAGCTTCTAGTGCTGTTAGACAAGCGAGTGTCCCAGAAACAGCGCCTATAACCGAAAAGCCGCGCTGATCCCAATCAGGCTTTTCTGGAAACAGACAAGATAAACAAGGAGTCACACCAGGGATAATTGTCGTCAGGTAAGCCTCCATCCCATTCATTGCGGCTTCCACCATTGGCTTACGCGATCGCACACAGGCTTCATTTAACAAATTGCGCTCTGTAAAATTGTGGGCGCAATCAAGAGCCATATCAGCAGATTGCACTAACGAATCTACATTTTCCGGGGTGATGTAATCATGAACAGCTTCCACTTGGACATCAGGATTAATCGCATCCAGAGTTTCTTTAGCTTTGAATACCCTTGGCTTACCTACCCAATCATCAGTCATGAGAACCTGACGATTCATATCATCTTGCCGCAAATCACCACCCCGGACTAGGATTAGCCGCCCAACGCCCGCTACTGCTAAGTAAAGCGCCGCCGTACCGCCTAATCCCCCCACACCTGTAACCAAAACTGTCGCTGACTTCAGGCGTTTCTGTGCTGTTTCGCCAAAGTTCGGAAGCATCATTTGGCGACGATAGCGTTCTAATTCGGTAGGCGTTAGGTTAACCAATTTATACCTCCTAATCAGAAGTGATTTCTGTCAGTGTGACTACATTTTTCGGCTTGTCGTTAAACACTTTGAACAGCTTTTGTTCATAAGCTGTCGATTCGGTAAATAACTGATAAGCTTTTTGCAAAGCCAAAGAATATTGATTTAATTTCTCTTCTTGACTCAAGTCAGGAGAATTATCATCAATTTCCTGCATGTGTTGAGAAAACTTTTTCAGAATATGTAGACGATGCACATTCACAACTTCTAAGTCGTAGGACATATTAAAGAATTGAAAAAATTCTTCTGCATCTACGAGCTTCTTGAATTCATCAATAGTTCCAGTCATTTAACACTCTCCAATTGTTTCAGATGTTGCTTAAGCTCATCTAACTGGCGATAGATTTCATAAGTTGCGGCGGCAACATCCATAAGTTGTGTGTAATCTGTTGGCAGACCTTCAGCTAAATCATGCAGATCCATTTTCATTTGACCTGCTTTGCTGTTGAGCCGTCTGATTTGTCCTTGTAGTTCCTCAATTGTCATTTGTCGTTCGTCCTTCATCCTTTATCATTAATCATTTGTCTTTTGTCTTTTACTAATGACCAATGATTAATGACTAATGACTAATTACAGGTTGCCAACTTCCGGAAAGCGTTTCGCCAAATCAAGACCTTTTTTGACGTAGTTTTCTCCCTCTTCTGCCAACTTTTCTAGAGAGTCAAAGCCAAAGCGTTGAGCGTCTCGCAAGGTTTTTACAGCTAGCAAAAGACGACCAGAAAAAACTAGCGCCCAGCCAAATCCTTCATGACTCAAATCAACCACAACCTGAGATATCAAACCTGTTTCTTGTTCAATCCCAGCCGCTACAGCTCGGAAAAATGCCATAATTCGAGCTTGAGTTACCGCATCAACTTCGCCCTCAACGGAGATTTCCCGTTTCTTTTGTTTGGTGACAATAAAGGGTTTGAGAATTAACTCATCCGACCAAGTACGATAAACTCCATAGCTGTCTTGACCACGGATTTGTTTGATTAATACCTTAAGAAAAGGTGAGTTCAAGACTTCAGTTGTAGCGGTTCCGTTCACACTATTATTTGCGGTCATACTGTTGCTTCGTCTTCAATTTCATCAGCAAAGTTTGTGGTTTTTGGCTGCAAAGCTTTACGCAACCAAGGTGGAGGATTACCTTTGAGGGTTTTGACTAGCTTATTTAGCACTTCACTAATTTCTTCTTCTTCCGATCGCGCCTTCACTGGAGTGACACCTTTCTTGATTAACCGAGCGGCGGCGCTACCACCAATTGCTGTTACGTAAATAATCGTACAGTCGCCTATTGACTCAAGTTTTGGGGTGATTTTGTCTTCATTACCATCTTCTTTGAGTTCGCCTTCAAAGGTGAGGGTTTCTACGAAGTGATATCCCTCATCGGTAATTTCGTAAACATCAATCATTTTTGCCCATCCGAAGTGGGCATTAATATGAACTCGGTCGCTCGTCGTGAAGGCTATTTTCATTGTAATTCTCCTCAGTTTTGAATTTTGAAGCAATACGGTTCAGTTAGTGATATTTAGCCTCGGAAGATCCCCCCAACCCCCCTTAAAAAGGGGGGCTAATTTAAGACTTGCTCTATTCCCTCCTTTTTAAGGAGGGTTAGGGAGGATCGACTTTTAACTGAACTGTTTTGAATTTCAAGTGTGAATTCAAAACTCAGCGCTCACAATTCCTAACTCTTGGAACTGTTTAACTCTCGCTTCTTCTGCCTCTAAAAATAGGTTGCCGATGCCAAACACAATTTCCATCGTGCCTCGATAGCCAACTTTGGTAAATTGACCATTACCTAAGCGGTCATAAATGGGCAATCCGAGACGATAAAGAGGAATCGAGAGGCGCTTTGCGATCGCACCCACATTCGAGTTACCAATTAGCAAATCAGAACCACCCGCTAGACTCTCAAAGTCTTCTAAGTCGCCGATGGTGATGCTCTTTACCGGGAGTTTTTCTAAGAGGTGCGATCGCGTGGTTGTCACCACAGCATGAATTTGACTACCCATCGATTGCAGGAAATGCACTGTTGACCACAACAAATCTGGTTCCAGCGCAAGAGAAACTCGTTTTGCACCGAAGTAAAAGTGAGTGTCCAACATCGCATCTTGCAACTGACGACGTTGGCGGCGGTATTTTTCGGGTACGCTGTTACCGCTCAGAATCGCCAATGCTTGGATAAACTCATCTACTGGTTCTAATCCTGTTAGTTCGCCAAATACCTCGTAAGGTGTGCCAAAGCGTTCTTCTAGAATCTTTGCAGCCCCCCGCATACTTTCACCCAATGCCAGGGTAAAGGCAGAACTACCTACTTCTCGTAGCTGTTTTAAGGTAGTTCCACTGACTGTAACCGCACTATAATTATCCTCTAAATGTCCATCTAGAGAAGCGCCAAGGTCAGGTACAAAGATCGGCACTAGTCCAAAGGAGGTGACTATCTCTTTGATTTCCTGTACATCCCCAGGTGTGAAAGCAGAACCCGCCAAAACCGTGACTTGTTCAGTTCTGAGTCCACCCGCGCGAGGAATTTCCTTAACTATGCTTTCGACAGCAACCGCAAAACCATCTTGCAACGCACCTTTAAAATCTGGGGTAGGTGCAAAAACGATCGCTAAATCATTCAATTCTGGATGGCGATCGCGGATTTCCTTCAGAAAACCCTCAATGTCATCGCCTCTAGTTTCAGTCAACCCAGTACTACATAAACCAATAATTTCTGGGTTAGCTTTTTCCACCAGAGTCAGAATTGCTTGCTCCACATTCTCTTCACCACCCAAAATGGTAGTGACTTCTGTCATCGCTGTGGTAGCTAAAGGAATCGCTTCTCGGAAATGCCGCACGAGGACAACTTTAGCGAAAGCAGTACAACCTTGAGAACCGTGGAATAAAGGCATTGTCCCTTTTAATCCCAAAAAGGCTAAGGTTGCGCCCAAAGCTTGACTTTGCTTGAGGGGATTAACTGTCAGAGCTTTGTTAGTAACGGTAACGATCGCCATTAAACTTCCTCCTCTTCTTCCCAAGGAGCGGGTTTGCGTATTTGTTCCCAAATTGGGCTATACAAAGCTTCGTACAATTCCCGCGCCATTTCAATCATTCCCACATAACCTGCATAAGGATGATGGCGTTCTTGGTTGATATCAAGGAAAGGAATTCGAGCTTTCAAAGCTGTGTATTGGTTACGACCACCAGCAATCAGCATATCTGCGCGAGTGTTTTTAACCACCTGTAGCAATTCCTGAGCGTTGCCTTTCTCTAGCATGATGCCATCGTTGCCGAGCAACTTCTTGATTTTGGCTTTATCTTCCTCAGTACTTTTCCGAGTACTGGTAGCAACAACTTCGATGCCTAAGTCTCTAGCAGCCGAAATAATCGACCAACTCTTAACACCACCTGTATACAACACAACTCGCTTACCTTTGAGTCGAGCGCGATAGGGAGCTAATGCCAAATCTAAAGCAGCAGTTTCTTCGGCAATTAGCTTTTCTGTCCGCTCTTGTAAATCAGCGTCGCCTAATTTAGCAGCGATATTTCGCAGACAACGATTCATATCATCGATGCCGTAGAAAGACTCTTCAATGTAGGGAATGTTGTAACGCTCCTCCATCTTTCTCGCCATATTCAGCAACGCTCGTGAGCAGATCATGACGTTGAGCTTGGCGCGGTGGGCGTAGCGAATTTCATCGTAGCGAGCATCGCCCGTAATTTTAGACAAAATACGGATGCCTAATTTTTCTAACAGTGGTGTGACTCCCCACATTTCACCGGCGATGTTATATTCACCGATTAAGTTAATATCATAGGGCGTTGTATGTTCCGGTTCTGCTGTTCCGACAACATATTCTAATAAAGCTTCACCGCCAAAACGGTTGCCGAGATTTTTACTGCCAATAAATCCTGGTGCAATGACGGGAACAACAGGAATACCAATTTTCTCACCCGCCGCTTTGCAGACAGCATCCATATCATCGCCAATTAAGGCTGTAACACAAGTGGCGTAGACGAATACTGCTGCTGGTTGGTAACGCTCTTTGAGTTCCAGAATCGCCTTGTAGAGTTTCTTTTCGCCACCGAAGATGACATCATTTTCACCCAAGTCAGTGGTAAAGCCCATTTTGTAGAGTAGAGGGCCAGACGACAGACTACCACGACTGCCCCAGGAATTACCAGCACAGGCGATCGGCCCGTGGACTAAATGCGCTGCATCTGCGATCGGTACTAAAGAAATCATTGCACCATCAAAAGCGCAGCCCCCTTGAGCCGCGCCAGGTTGTGCCTGTTGGGCGCATGACTTGTTTTTCTTTTCCGTTTGTTTGTGCTGATTATGCTCGCATCCTGTCTCAGTCAGCAGCTCGTTGATTTTGCCTTGGGTGCTTTTCATCTCTCTTCTCTTAATTGTTAATTGTCCTTTGTCATTTGTCATTTGTCCTTTGAATAACTAACAACTAATGACTAATAACTAATGACCAATGACCAATGACTAACAAATGTATCTTGTGACATCCTCTCCACATACATCGGCAAGGTAAGATAGGGCGCGGAAACGCAATCCTACAAATTCGTCATATAAAGGATTGAGTTTACATAGTGGTGGGATATTAATACACTTCCCAAATAATTTAATTTGTCGCTCAAAGGGACAACAACAAGGAATTGTTTGGCAAATTAGATGAGCGAAGCGATTATGTTTAACCTGAATTCGATCCACCACACGGCGCAACGGATTAAGAAGATTGTGGAACCACCCTGGTTTTTTCTGGTTAGGTGGATGGTAATTAGGATGAGGATGAGTGTGAGTATGTTCGTGAGTGTGATTGATGGTTTCCATTATCAATTCCTTGGGTAAATGCTATCAAGAAAAAGGGGAGTTGGGGATTGGGAGTTGGGGATTGGGAATTGGGCATTGGGCATTGGGCATTGGTTGTTTTCCCAGTCCCTAGTCCCCAGTCCCTAGTCCCTACTCCTCAGTCCCTACTCCCCTTCTTTACCCTTTAATTAACACGTTGTGTTTCTACGCAATTTCTAACGAATCAAGTCGTAGGAAATATCTGTCTTAGAAGGAATGTTGGTGTTGCGATCGATTTCTTCAAACAGGGTGTTTACAGTCCAGTTGAGGAGGTTGATTATACCTTGATAACCAATGGTGGCGTAGCGGTGTAAGTGGTGACGATCCATGATTGGGTAGCCGATTCTCACGAGGGGAATCTTGGTGTCGCGCCACAGGTACTTACCGTAGGTGTTACCAACAAGGAAGTCTACGGGTTCTGTGAACAACAAAGAACGCATGTGCCACAGGTCTTTACCACCCCAAACAGTTGCATGTTGACCGAAGGGGCTAGAAGCAAGCAATTCTTTGATTTCTGCTTCAAATACTTCGTTGGTGTTGTGAACCAAGATATGCACAGGTTCAGCACCCATTTCTAGCATAAAACCAACTACGCTGTATACTAAATCTGGTTCGCCGTAGATAGCGAAGCGCTTGCCGTGAATCCATGAGTGAGAGTCAGTCATGGCATCAACTGCCTGACCGCGTTCAATTTCCAATTGTTCGGGAATGGGGATACCACTCAGTTCGCTGAGTTTCATTAAGAACTCATCAGTACCCTTGATACCCCAAGGGCGGGAAACTGAGGTTGGTTGCTTCCACTCTTTTTCAATATACTCGCGGGTTTTGAGGGTAGAGTGTGCTTGCAGAGCGATCGTAGCTTTACCATTGATTGAATCTTCTGCATCTTCTAGCTTTGTACCACCTGGGTACATATTGAACTCACCAGTGTTTGGTGAATCCAAGTAGTCGCTGTTGTCGGCTAGAATTGTGTAGTCAAAGCCGAACAGCGAAGCAATCCGCTTGATTTCGCGGTTGTTGCCTACGTAGGTGTCAAAACCTGGGATGAAGTTGATTTTACCATTGCTGGTTTCTTTCTTATGACCTGCGGTCAAGTTAGAAAGAATTCCCTTCATCATGTTGTCGTAACCAGTGATGTGGGAACCGACAAAGCTAGGGGTGTGAGCGTAAGGTACTGGGAAATCTTGAGGAACTGAACCAGCTTCCTTGGCGTTGTTGATGAAAGACTGCAAGTCATCACCAATTACTTCTGCCATACAGGTGGTGCAGACAGCGATCATCTTGGGCTTGTACAGTTGGTAAGAGTTCGCCAACCCGTCAATCATGTTTTGAAGACCACCAAACACGGCTGCATCTTCAGTCATTGAAGAAGATACACCAGAGAATGGTTCTTTGTAGTGACGGGTTAAGTGGGTGCGGAAGTAAGCAACGCAACCTTGAGAACCTTGAACAAAAGGTAGAGTACCTTCAAAACCAACAGCAGCAAAGATTGCTCCTAGTGGTTGACAACCTTTAGCAGGGTTAACGGTTAAAGCTTCACGAGCGAAGTTCTTTTCACGATAATCCCAACCCTTTGTCCACTCTGCAACCCGTTGTACTTCTTCGGGTTCGTGACCGTTTTCAAACTGCTTTTTGTTTTCAAATAGCTGTTTGTACTCAGGCTGGTGGAATAACTCGACGTGATCTTGAATTTTTTCTGGATTCTGAGGCATTTCTGGATCTCCAAGGTTACTGAATTCTTTATTGAGCGAGGAATGAGGATTTGAGGCGGGAGTGGGAGATGAGAATATGATTCAAAATTCAAAATGCAAAAATCAAAAGAAATTTTTAATTTTTCAGTTTTGAATTTTGGATTCCCAACTCCCCCCCTGGGGTTTTAGCCCCAGGTTATCCTTACTTATCGCTCTCTCCCATTTCCTTAGACGGCAGCCTTAGCCTTAGCTTCAGCCTTCTTAGCCTGAGCTTTTTCATTCCAAGGAGCGCCAATTAATGACCAGGTTGGGCTGTTGAGTGCCAAGTCCATATCACGAGCGAAGATGGCGAAGCCGTCATAACCGTGATAAGGGCCGGAGTAATCCTTTTTGTGGTTTAATTCTTTTCAACTGTCTAATGTTTGCAGTAAGCAATGTCTCTGCTAAACATTGTTTTCTGAGAACACATTTATTTTTAGCCTAAATATAGGCTAAAAACACAGCGATGCATAATCAGGTTCAGGACTCACCCATCATCTAAATGTTGTCCTGAGCCGGGGCGTTGCTGAATCAAGGGATGATTCTTGTAGGGTGGGCATCCTGCCCGCTTGGAAATACAAAGGACGGGCAAGATGCCCATCCCACAAAGCCAGCAAAATCATGCCGCAAATATGCAACTCCGCCTGGTGTTTATGTTTATCTCTGCAATCACAGCAACAAAGAGCGCACGATGAGAACAAAAGTACTACTAAAATTAGAGAAAGTTAATCTGCGTTTGAAGTCTGCAAAGGCAAAGGTGACAATTAGAGAATCGAATGGAAGTCTGCAATTACGAGCGACGTTACCAATTAAACCGGGAGACAAGGATAACAACGGTACTGGGAGAAAGCAATACAATCTCAGTTTGAATATTCCCGCTAACTTGGATGGACTCAAGACGGCTGAGGAAGAAGCTTATGAATTAGGGAAGTTAATTGCTCGTAAAACGTTTGAATGGAATGATAAATATTTAGGTAATGAGGCAATTAGAAAAGATTTTCAATCTATAGGAGAATTACTTGAAAAATTTGAAGAGGAGTATTTTAAAACTCACAAACGCACAACTAAAAGCGAACATACTTTTTTTTATTACTTTTCCCGTACCAAGAGATTTACGAATCTTCAAGATTTAGCTACTGCTGAACATCTGATAAGTTCAATTGAGCAAATCGATAAAGAATGGGCTAAGTATAATGCAGCTAGAGCGATCGCAGCATTTTGTGTGACATTCAATATCGAAATTGATTTATCGAAATATTTCAAAATGCCGGAGAATAATTCCCGAAATATACCGACCGATGCAGAAATATTTGAGGGAATTATCAAGTTTGAAGATTACCAACATAACAGAGGTAATCAAGTTAATCAAAATGTCCAAAATAGCTGGCAACTTTGGCGCTGGACGTATGGAATGTTAGCAGTTTTTGGTTTACGTCCACGGGAACTTTTTATTAATCCCGATATTGATTGGTGGTTGAGTCAGGAAAATACAGATTTGACATGGAAAGTTGATAAGGATTCTAAGACTGGTGAGAGACAAGCATTGCCATTACATCGGCAATGGATTGATGACTTTGATTTGAGAAATCCTAAATATGTAGAGATGTTAAGGGTTGCGATCGCTAAAAAAGATAACACTAATCATGCGGAGATAACCGCATTAACACAGCGAGTTAGCTGGTGGTTCCGCAAAATAGGATTGGATTTTAAACCTTATGATTTACGCCACGCTTGGGCAATTCGGGCGCATATTTTGGGGATACCAATTAAAGCGGCAGCGGATAATTTGGGGCATAGTGTGCAAGTTCATACTCAAACTTATCAGCGTTGGTTTTCGCTAGATATGAGAAAGTTGGCGATTAATCAGGCTTTGAGTAAGAGGAATCAAGTTGAGTTGATTAGGGAGGAGAATGCAAAGTTGACAATGGAGAATGAGAAGTTGAAGATGGAGATTGAAAAGTTGAAAATGGAGTTGGTTTATAAACGGAGTTAAATTTGTTTAGAAAATTTATGTGGTGCGTTGCACTGCATGACAACTCACCCTACTAGCTACGTGTATTTAACTAGATTTAATATAACTACTGATACTAGTTAGTTATCTTAAGTTTAAGCTTTAATAGATTGCAACAAAATTAGAAACTATGCAAGAAGATGATTTAGAAGAGTTACGTAAAGGATTTCTTGAAGCTATTGCTGCTCAGAAGTTCATAGAATTAAAGCTTTGGAGTGACCGAAGTAATGAAATTAACAAGCTTAAACAACAGTGGAGAAAAATCAAACAAATCTTTACTATTATTCCAGATTTGGATATTGAACCAAATCTCATTAGCTCTAAATAACAAGATTTTGAATCGCAATTACTCAAACTTCAACGGGAATTGGAATATACAAAAACCCAACTTATGGAACAGCAGAAAATAACAAACAATCTTATTAAGCAAAATGCTATGGCTTTAAAACAAATTAAAGAATTAAGTAATTTTATTAATACACCTCCTAATTTAGAGCATATAGATTATTCAGATTTAGACACTTTAAAAAACCTTATTAATGAATTATTATAATTTTTAATATAAAGATGAGTGTGGAAATGTTTCCTTGATTGGTGCTTTAAACCTTGATGGACTGGTTGCGGCGAT
>NZ_JABXKK010000125.1 GCF_017115045.1 Nostoc sp. NMS8
TACAATTTCCATATGGCTATCGAGTCGGTGCAAGTTTTTTCTAATCAGCACCTTAATGGTTCGATAGCTTTCTTGTCTATTCCGTCAACTAAAAATTGTCCGGAGTATTGTTTAAGAAGTCGGGGATATGGACATTAAATAATTGCCTCTTGACAAGCTCAAATTAGTTACTATAGTCTGTTGTTCATACGAATCTTAGCAAAAAAACAAGATAAAATAAACTGATGAACAATCAAATTAGGATTTTGATAGCAGTAGCATTACTTGTAAGTTCTACAGCAGTAAAATCTTCTAGTGCGACAGAAAAAAATACTGATTTTTTTGCTACAAATATTAGCTCTATAGCTCCAAAGCAAATTAAAATAGCACAAGCTATAGAACCTAGAGTTATTAAGCTTCGTCTAGCCGATTCTGGTGTTTCAGTAGGAAGTGTCTTGTCTTGGGGATTTGCTGGTTTGATCCAAAAAAGATCAACTGATTGGGTTCGTTTAGAAATAAGCGATCGTCAAGTAAAAGTAGTACATACAACGAGAACGACTAATTGGTTAACCCAAGTTTCTAAATGGTGGGATCATCCTGTCAGAAAAATTGCTTTTAAACCAGATTCTTGTAAATTAGATAACGCACAAAACCAAGGTGGTTCAGATATAGAAACCCAATTGAGAGACATAAAAAAGTTGTATGATTCTAAGCTAATAACAGAGCAACAATACCAAGAGTTGCAGCGTAAAGTTATTAATCAAATAAATACTACTCCTAACCAACCTACTACGATTAATTCGGAATGTATTATTTTAGGAGAAAACGCTACAGTACCACTTAAAGATATGACTTTATTAACTAAAGGAGAATTTAAAATTGAATATCTAGAGGGCAATGAATGGAAATACGCAGCTTTTAGAGTACCAGAAAAAGAGTATCACTAGCAACCTGCAAACAATAAATTTTTCCATATATAAGCGCTATATAGGACTACTATTTGATTTTTAAAAAGATACGTAGGGTGTTTTAGCGACAGCGTAACGGGCTAAACCCTTACGAATTGTGCGTTACGGATTTCATACTAACGCACCCTACAGTTAGGAATTCTATTTTGTTTGTAATAATTGCAACCCATATATCCCCGACTTCTCAAATAAATTGGGGATTTTGTTTCTCACGATTTAAAGTTAACTATATTTGATCAGACGTAAGCCCTCTAGTCGGAGAGCTTCAGGATAGAGAGCCTTGTAAATATTGCAATTTGGAGATTGAATATCATAACGACCTGTAGCCTTAAATGTTGCCAAAGGACAACCACCTGTACACCAATTTTTCCACTCACATGTACGACAGCCTTCTTTTTGCTCAACTGACAAATTCTGAATACCTACTTTATCTTGTCGCACAACACTTAAAGGATCTTCTGTAGCAGATGAAGATACAGTTTTATGTAGCTGCATCTGGCATTTAGCAATTTGTCCTTTGTAATCAAATACGAGATAGCTTTGTCCAACTCCACAAGTACGTTTATGAGGAGAAGATAAGTTAGCACGATCAATCAATGAACCTAGCAAGCTTCGATTAGGTAATTTCAATTCAATAACTTTGAACGCTGCTAACATTCCCTCTATCAGTCGAGATTCTTCTAGTTGCAGGTCTTCGTAAGAAGCTGACAGTTCATTTTCGCGATAGAAATTTAAACTAAAGGGTAGATTATTTTCCAATATCCATTCAATAAGAGCGGGTAATCCTTCTGCGTTCCGCCCACTAACTGTAATGGAAATATCTGGTATAAGACCATTTTGCAAAGCAATCTTAATACCTCGTTCAACATCTTGAAACGATCCCTTTCCACCCGCATAAGAACGTTGGATATTGTGAAAATTGGACAATCCATCTAGTGAAATCATGAGACGCAGATTCAATATTTTAAGCATCTCAATCATCTCAGATGTAATCAATGTTCCATTACTAAGAACAACTCCATCTAATATAATGTCTGTTTCTTTGCTAAGGGATTGAGCGTACAAATGTAGCTCCTTAATTAAAGGGGAACATAATAATGCTTCTCCTCCTGCATACTTCAGTTTGACGCGGCGGTAATTATTTAAAATTGCAGAGCGAAATGTAGCTTCAATAGCTGCTTTACCTATATCTATTGACATATCATTTGCTACATGAGGAAGGTAGCAGTAATCGCATCTTAAGTTACAGCGATCGGTGATATGTAACCATGCTGTTAAAGTTTCTGGTATTTCATTTAGATTAAATGAGTAATTATTAGGTGCTATCAAACGCGCTTGATATAGTTCTTGAATAGCTATTTGTAAGTCTGCTGAATCAATAGAAAGATTTTCTAGTGCAATATCATCTAATTTATGAGGGTTTGTAAATTGATTTAATAAATATATTGCTGATTGATTTAGAACTGCTACTTTATGATAAGTACCATAACAGATAGAATAAGTATCATCTAGATTCATCATCTGCGAGTTGGCAATTCTTACAAACTCTGTCTCCAACATCCCTAGAGATAACCGGGCATCTGAGCATAATTCTGTTAAAGGGGATAAGTCACAAGCACAATCCCCTCCATCACAGTCGCATTGCCCTGTTGGTACATAAGTAGAGTTGAGAGAAACTAAAATTTGGGGTCGATCAATTTTCTTACTAAGCATGAGAAGATGGCTGTTTAGTCGCACGTATTCTAGTCAGGAACATTTGTTGATCGCACCATTCCTTAAGGGCTTTATGATCTTTCCACTGAGATTTGAGTTGCTGAATCAGAGTTTTAGAAAGTTCTATCGGCAAACGTTCAATTTTCTTTTGGAGTAGATTTAGCTCATGTTTGATTGAATACGGCCCGAAACCTCCATGTTGAAAGATTTTGGGTATTCCTTGAGCATATTTACTAAAAGCAAAATCGTAGTTCGCTTCTTGAAATGCAACATCACCTTCTATCCGTAATATACGACCAAAGTATAATGTATGGATATTTTGATAGGATTGGAAGCGATCGCTAAGTTCTCGTGCATAACCTGAAATATGGTTGTATGCTTTTGCATAATAATCAAACTCAGCTTTACCTACCAGGCTATCGATGGCATATCGCATGTCATTGTATTCTAGACTAGTCTGATAAGAGCGTTCATTGAGTATTAGAGCTTGTTCTTGCAAGGTGCGATCGCCTGTTTGAAACCCAAGATGCCAATAGACACTAGCAGTTTGGTGTAAAATCCCAGGTAATTCCTCTTCAAGCCCGTATTTTTCTGCCAGTTTCAGGCTTTTTTCTAAAGCATCTTGAGCAATACTTAGGAGATTGAGATCCCACTGTACTTGTGTCACATCCCAAACGGTTTCATTTACTACCTCGGCACTAAACCACTGATTTAAGCCTAACTGAAAGTATGCTCTACATAATATTTGATTATCGTTTTCCTCATTGTCGCAACGGCTTAATGCTCGTTCAAGTAGCTGTTTAGCTTTCACATAATTACCATTATCTACTAAAATAGTAGCAGAGGCAATTTCGGCGTTGGCTATTTCGCGTTCGCTCTCAACACTCGACCACATATCAATAGCAGCTTTAAAACACTGTTCAGCCTTTACGTAATCTTTTTGTTGTCCATACAAAAATCCCAAGTTATTCTGAATGCTAGCCATAACTTGAGTTAAGCCTTTGTCAGGAGTATCAACTTCCATCGCAGCGTCCCAACCTAGTTTATAATATTTCTCAGCTTCCTGAAAGTTGTTGAGTTGTCGATGCAGATAACCAACTAGGTTAGCTACAGCAGGAATAGCGTATGATAGCTTTTTGCCTTGAACTAAGGATAAACACTCTTGCTGATATTTCAAAGCTTCGTCATAGAGATGTAACTTGGTATTTAGCATTCCCAAGACATTGTAAATATCGGCTTGATGAGATGAATTAGCAGATTGTTCAGGTAGCATTCCCTCTAATTTGATCAACTCATGTTCTTTTGTACTCTTGTCTTTAAGAGCATGAACGATCTTTGATTCAAAAATAATCAGTTTGAATTTTTGATCCGAAGTTATCTCTGTTTCAAACTGTTTGGCAATTGCCAACAATTGATTGACAAAACCAAATTTTTTAGATTGGCGGCGTATCCTATCAGTAACTTCATGCCAAGTTTCAAAACCTATTTTTGGCTCGGCGTATAAAGCATTCCAGAGCCATCGCGTAGTATTGAATTCTCGCAGTTGTTTTATTTCTTCAATCAGAAACTCAATATTAGTGAATTTATGAGAATCATCAGAGTGACGCTGAATCTCTAATACCCTTTTTTGTGGCCCTAAATCGTAATCTTTTTGCTCGAAATATTTGGCAGCAATCCGACTATCTCGTTTTCTCCATTCCAAATCTGGGTCAATATCTGCCCATACATATTTCTTAACTAAGTCTCGCACAATATCATGTAATGATATTTGCGAACCACCGATTACGGGTTTGATAAAAAAGTAGCTTTGTGCATCAATAAATAATCTTTGAGCTTCTTCTGAAGATAGTTCTAATAAATTAGCAATATCAGCACTATCTAATGGGTAGATACGTGAAAGCAAGAGAGTTAGCCGATCCATTGATGTCCGAAGCTGCGTAATATGTCTAACCATCTCAGCTTCAAATCCACCAGTTTTTTCTAACCTGCTAGGAATTGTTTCTATATCTTCACTCTCTAACCAATCTGGTATAACTTCCCGATAAGCATACTCTACTCCAAATTCAATCATGATCGGGCTACCACCAGAAAGAACTATGATCTTTTTAACCAAGTCTTGTCCGAGAGTAAAGTGAAGCTGTTCTTCCTTAGAAAGAATGTATGTTTGCACATCTTCATGAGTAAATTCATTTAATTCTAAACAAGTTAATTCTTCTTCTTTGAATGACTTTTCTAGAATTTGCCGGGCAATACTAGGACGACCTGCTAAAATAAATACGGCATTCTCTAGCTGATGGCACAAATTGCCAATACACTCCCAAACTTGCTCTCTTAAATCTGCTTGTCCTAACTTTTCAACTGTATCAATTAGAAATACTAGTTTCTGTTGGTTGGATTTTCGATTAATTTCATCGACCAAAAACCTTTCAAGTTGTCTACGTTCCTGTTCGTATGCAGTTTGACTAAGGCGGTTTTCATCTTCTCGCAGTTGTCGTAAGCGAAGCAACCATTCTTTATATGTAGAATCGTATAATTGTTTGGCAATTTGAGTGTATAAATCTTCTGCATCATTAAAAACAGGGATATCACAATCAATAATTTCACTTGTCCCAATTTGAATTTGGTTTAGACGGGATTGTAATGTACGAAGCAACCAAGTTTTGCCAATCCCACCTCTACCCTCGACTAAAACGACATGCAGCTTATTAGACTCCTGAACAAGGGAAATTATTCGATTTAGATGTTCTGCACGACCAACAAACTCTAATTTATCTAGTTCAGACATAATATAGGACTCCTGTTTGATTTTTGGAAAAACTCAGTACGCGCCTAATCCCTACTCCTTAGTTAGTTATTTTGAATTGCTTCATCAAGCTTCTGAATTAAATATCTATAGGGTGTATCATTATATTCGTCATTATGTAGATAGTAGTTGACAACAAACTGAAATTCCCAGTCATTTTCTACTTCAGACTTAAGCGTATAAATGAATTCATGGAATTGCTCTCTATCTGTATTACGGAATATTCCTAGAGTTTCTTCAACAGTTTTTTCAAAGAAATCTTGGCGGAGTTCTTGTCGATAAGCCAGACTATTCGGGCCACAATTGATAAATCCAGCATGTTTTTGAAGACTTTGAAAAAAGTACTGCATAGACCAAGTACCCGCGAAAGCAGAATTATTCTTTGATTTCAGTTCATGAATATATTCCCAGCAGATTTGAGCCGCTTCGCTACAAAGTGATTGAAAGTTATCAGGCGAACTTTCTCTCAGAAGACCAATGACTAGTAGCCGTCGTGTCATACCATCTTTGATAATCGTTTTATCACGAGTAAAAATAGATGTCTTTGTCAGTTCAGCATTTAATTTAAAAATATCATCACTGAAAGGTAACTGAAATCTCTGAACGGCTTCCTTTAATATCCAAGTTCCATTGAGTATGGGAAATATACTCAGTTTTTCAATAGATTCGTACAGATGATTATTTTCTTTTACCAAGCTTTCTCTAATCTGATCTCTACACTTTTTAAGGCTTTTTTCCCATAATTGATTTCCATAACTGTTTAAAAATAAATTAACTGTGTAATCACCACCTCGATAAACTTTTAATGCTTCGGCAATTCCCCCTGGATGTCCGCCAGTTAAATACAGTAAATGTCCTGCCAGGAGGGCAAGACTTTCAGAAGTCATTTTGAACGAATTGAGATACTTTGTTGCTGTATCTTCAATCACTTCCCAGTTAAAAGGAGAGAGTGTTAGTTTAGGAAAAATTCGATCTAAGGGGAGATCAATCAGGCAGCGAGCTGCAATCACAACCCGAAGTCTCCGAGAATTTTCTTTAAAAAATAGTAATTCTTTCAAACATTTTTCAATTTTCCAGGCGAAGTCTCTGAAGTCATTAAAAAGTTCATTTAAACGTTGTTTTTGTGGCGCACTTCCATCCAGATCGATTAGTAGCACAATACCTTTTTTATCCTGAGCTTGCCATCTAGCCCAATTTCTATGCAATAGTGAGCCTAAACGCTCTCCCCAACTTAATTTATGCCCTTCTGGGATTGTCAAGTTGAGAGAACTTGCTAATCGTTTTTCTAAGTCTTCAATACTTTCATAACTAGATATAGAAGCATAAGCACAACACCATTGCAATTCTTGAAAACGCCCTTGTATCTGTTTGAGAAATTCTGTTTTTCCGTAACCTTCCGGTGCTGTCACTAGACGATAAGGAGGAGAGTTAGTTGCAGTAATCTCATTAATTGCAGCATCGCGATTAGTGAATGGGATCTTCTCAGGCTCAGGCTCAACAGATTCTTGAGTTAGCTGAATTAACTCTAATTCAAATTTTTCTATTTCATCGAATCTATCATTAATTTGTCTTTGCAATCTATTTTTATCGACATCACTAAGCGTCCGCACTATTTGTTTGCTGATACTTTCAATATCAATTTTTAAATAAGCAATTGACTGCTCTAGATATTTTTTTCGCGAATCTGAAGGATTGTTCATTACTTTTAACAATTAAACTAATGGTTGATGGTATTAAGTTCGTTTTCGACTCGCTCAAGTTCTTGTAGTATGCTGTTGATTTGGCGTTGAACGATATTGCGATCACTCGCACTCAGGGTATAGTTGAGTTGATTGTAAGCCGCCTCATAATCACTACTGAGAACGTCAAAACGTTCTTGCAAAGTTTTGATTTTGAGTTGTTGCACTCTGCTCTTAATTGTCTGGGTATGTGCATTTGACGAAATCGACAAGCCTATTTCATCCCATGCTGCAATCAATACATCCGCAGGAATCATAAAAGCAGTCTTGATGGCTTCTCGCCTTTTCTCTGCCGCTACTGCCATACCAACTACTCCCACAAGGGTTTCATCCCATATAGGCGCACCACTAAAGCCTGGTTCTATCCTGTAGCCAGTTACCTTACTATCTTCCAGTTGCACCCATCCCTTTCCTTGGGCGTCTCGCAGCACTCCTGTAGCCCAAACGCCATCATTGTGTCCATTAGGAAAACCGAATATGCGGAAAGGATGCTCCCAGATATTGCTAGCTCTTATTAGTTGAATGGGTTGGGCTTCTTTAGGTAATTGCCCTTCTATTTGCAATCCCGCAATATCTTCAGGCTCGGAGGTTAATGCATTGCTGACAACGGGTTGCCAAAAAACAACTTTAGCTTTGAGTTGTTGCCCTGATGCAATTAGGGGAAAATCTAAATAAATATCATCACTAGGAGCTTCAACTATATCTTCTGGTAAAGATAGAGCAGAGGTAACAACATGAGCGCATGTCAGGATATAATTTTGAGTTCGTCCAGAGACTAAAAAACCTACACCAAATACCGCACCACTAGGATGAAAAATCCGCGTGATCGCTGACCTAAAAGTTTGAATATAATTATCTGTACTTACTACCATGCTATGCCTTGTCTTGCTTCCATTTCAAGGTAATTTCGTAGTTAGCTTCACCACTTACAGAAGTAAAAATTGCACCCGCAGCAGCATTTAACTTAATCCCAAACTTAACTTCTACCTCATTAGCAGGTGTATTAAGCTGACTCAGTTTAGTGATAATTGCGGAAGCTACAGGTTGGATTTGATCTAAAACCTCGTCAAATTTCTTTTTAGCTTCAACTACCATTTGCCCTGTGTCTGCTCTGGCAACACGTCTCACAGCATTACTATTTTCTGGCTCATCAACTTCAACTAAAAACTTCGTCCGATCTTGGAGAGAAAATTCTGTAATTTGTTTCTGATTCATAATGAATGAAACCTGTTATTTTGAACTAATAGTTTAATGTGTTAATCATCAAATGAGTTGGCAGAATTTTTGTAATTCTAATCTCATTTAATGGTTAACTCGTTAAATACTTCTCCAATAATTTCTGACTTTATTCTCCTATTTCATTTAACTTCTGCCAAAACTCTCTCCACCTATCATTCGTTCATTGACAGACTAATAGCAGTATGTATCATTAATTTTGCGGGGTTGCGAGATCCCTGATTTTTTCAAGAAGTCGGGGATCTGATTGCCTTCACGTATCGTAATTAATGACATGAACCACTGGTAGTCCATAAAGGTAACGAAAGTCTGATACGTAGTAAGCATTTAAGTGCTTAACGCAAAGACTAAAGTCCTGACTACAAACTTATTTACCCAGCATAGTTGACTTTACAGCCTACTAGAAGTTTGTGAAGTTTCTGAATAAACTGACTAACTTCTTGCTGCGTTGGCATTACAAGCTGCTTGACTGTCGTGCTACAGATACAACAATTGTTATGTCAACTGTTATATTAGTTATATCAACAGCCTGATTTCAATTAGTAATTATACTGACTTAGCTAGAAAATTACTTGAATTTAAGTAAGTAGGCAAGAATAAATTAAACTATGTTACGGTATGTAAATTTAATTAAATTTTCTCGTGGTAACGTTATGCAAACCACATCTATAAAAATATCCCTGACTTCTTGAAGAAATCAGGGATTTAGTTAATTGAATAGCTGGTAGCTGGAAGTACTGAGGAATTTTTGCTTGCAAATAATCCATTAATTAGGAGAACACTTGGCACAAAAATCAGGACTGAATTTACAGTATTGGCTATTTGTCAATTGGTAAGCTGTACAATAAGGAAAACTGGTAAGTTGAATTTTGGCTGCTTGTAATTTGGAACCATTCGGTAACGCTTCAGTCAGTTTGGTTTTAGCAGCCAGAAGTATAGCTAAAAGCTTAGGCAATGCTATGCAGGCAGCGATATTTAGCAATGTTAGCAATATAGTGTCTATCAAATTCATAGGTAAGTCATCCCCTGTGAAAGGTAGGCGTAGCCCGTCGTAGACATCGCTGTTCTTAGATGCAAACACAATCATTGCTTGCACTCTATGTAAACTAACTTTAACATAAATTTTTGTAAATATAAACGTGGAATTCCTGGAATTATCATACACAGAAGGGAATGTGGATAATAAGGACGGTGATTGTAGCGAAATAACAAAATAAGCTGTAAAAACGATCAGTTTAAAATCTTTAGGTAAGGTGTTATGTCAAAAACCCAAACCGTCTCTTCTTTTTTATCTAATATCAGTGAAGGAGAACGGCAGTCATTAAAGCGGTTGGTAGATTACACAAATGTGGAATCGTTGCCAGAAGTTTGGCCCTTAGCCGCTCAAAAATTTGGTGATGTCGTCGCCCTCCGCAGCCCTCTCAGTAAACCAGAAGTAGTGATTACTTATACCCAGTTAGCAGAGCAAATACAACTATTTGCTTCTGGGTTGCAGGCGTTAGGAGTCAAGGTAGGCGATCGCATTTCCCTAATTGCTGACAACAGTCCTCGCTGGTTCATTGCCGATCAAGGCATAATGACTGCTGGAGCCGTTGATGCCGTGCGTAGCTCCCAAGCCGAAAAAGAAGAACTGCTGTTTATCATCGCGAATAGCGGTAGTACAGCGATCGTCGTTGAGGATTTAAAAACACTTAAAAAACTACAAGACCGTCTCAAAGATTTACCAATTCAAGTGGTAATCTTACTTTCTGATGAAGCATCAGCAACAGAGGAAACCCTAAAAGTACTCAATTTTACACAATTGATTGAAATTGGTGGAAATCATCATTTTGTGCCAGCCAAGCAAAATCGTGACGCTTTAGCAACCCTAATTTATACCTCTGGCACTACGGGCAAACCCAAGGGTGTAATGCTGTCTTATAACAATTTGATGCACCAAGTGATAAGTTTTGGGACAGTATTGCAACCAAATGTCGGCGATATTGTTCTCAGTATCCTACCTTCGTGGCACAGCTACGAACGAACTGTTGAATATTACCTACTATCTCAAGGTTGCACGCAAGTTTATACTAATTTGCGCTCTGTGAAAGGAGATTTGAAAAAATTTAAACCCAATTACATGGTGGGTGTACCCCGCCTGTGGGAATCGATTTATGAAGGAGTGCAAAAGCAGTTCCGCGAACAACCAGCGAATAAGCAACGCCTAGTTAACTTTTTATTGGGCATTAGCGATAAATATATCAAAGCCCAACGAACTGCTCAGGGATTGGATTTAAATAATCTTCATGCTTCCGCCATCGAGCGATTAGCAGCTAAGATCCAAGCATCTGTTTTCTTGCCTCTCCACGCCTTGGGAGAGCGACTGGTTTATGCCAAGGTGCGAGAAGCTACAGGAGGAGAAGTTAAGCAGATGATTAGCGGCGGTGGTGCGCTTCCGAGACATATCGACAATTTCTTTGAAATTATTGGCGTGCAGATTTTGCAAGGCTATGGTTTGACAGAAACTTCTCCTGTTACCCATGTGCGCCGTCCTTGGCGAAATTTGATTGGTGCGTCAGGACTACCACTCCCCGCTACAGAAGCTAAGATTGTAGATCCTGAAACAAAGGCGCCTCTATCAGTAGGAAAGCGAGGCTTGGTATTGTTGAAGGGGCCACAGATTATGCAAGGCTATTACCAAAATCCCGAAGCAACAGCCAAAGCAATTGATACCGAAGGTTGGTTTGATAGCGGTGATTTGGGTTGGCTAACACCACAAGACGATTTGGTGCTGACTGGCAGGGCGAAGGATACGATTGTATTGACTAACGGGGAAAACATCGAGCCACAGCCGATTGAAGATGCCTGTTTGCGATCGCCATACATCGATCAAATTATGCTCGTCGGCCAAGATCAGCGCAGCCTGGGAGCTTTAATTGTCCCCAATGTCGAAGCCTTGGAAAAATGGGCAGCAAGTCAGAATTTGATACTGGATACGTCCAACGATCGCGTAACTTCCTCAGATAGTCAAAAAATTGACTTGGAGAGTAGAATGATCCAGGATTTATTTCGCCAAGAATTAAATCGGGAAGTGCAAAATCGTCCAGGTTATCGACCGGATGACCGCATCGGAACGTTTAAACTCATTCTGGAACCGTTTTCGATCGAAAATGGTTTGATGACACAAACACTGAAAGTTCGACGACACATCGTCACGGAACGCTATCGCGATATTATTGACGGCATCTTTGCCTGATGATTCCACCTGCTAACTGTAAAGAGTGAACGTGAAATATGGATGTCTCCAAATCTAATTTGCTTCTGAAACGCGTCGTTAACGTCAAAGTCATTGTGACTCCTCTCTGGAAAGAGGAAGTACAACAGCAGCTGCAAACGCAAATCAATCAACTCGATCAGCAATTGCAACAGCTAGACGTTGAAGGACAAAGAGCGATCGCGGCAATTCAAAAGCAGAGTCTACAACCACCTGGGCCTCAGACTCTTCAACAAATTGACAATATCCAACTCCAAGTCAACCAAAAGAAAAGTGAATTTTTAGAGCAAAAAAATCAATTGTTGCAAAACCTCCAGCAAGTGCAGTTTCTCCAGCAAGATCAGGAAGTCAACCAATTTCAAATGGAAGGCTTTTTCCGGGTAGAAACTGGTGATAACCTGATTAGCAAAATGCAGGTCGAAATCGTTCTGCGCGATGGCGTGGTAGAAGAAATTCGCGGCGACATTTAAATTTGTGATTTGCCGTTGTCATTTGTTTTGTAACCAATGACTAATGACAAATGTGATTTAACTTAGCCTGGGAGTGGCTCCCAGCCCAACATTCCATCTGGGAGCCAGCCCAAATAATTTGCCAGACTGGAGGTGAGCTAATAAAAAGCGATCGCCCAAAAGTACTCATCTCAACTCGATATTTAACCTTACTAACTGAATCATTACCCCCCTTGATTTGCGTAATCGTCACTAACGCCTGATTTCGTTGCGGATAAGCTACCTCTACCTTTCGCGTTCCTCCCACTCCTATGTCCTCAAAGGCATTCAGGGCGAGAGTAGCAGGATCGCTCCCTTGGAGAGATGAGTTAAGCGTTTCTAGAGGTATAGTTTTATAATCGGAACGCTCTGAGTATGCCACAACCTCTTGAGACTGATGTATTGTTGCCACCTGCGAGGTTTGCCCATCAGTAGTTTCAACAATCAGTGCAGATGGCTGGTGCTGGATAATATAAACTCCAGCGCTAGCAGTCGCAAAGACACTCAGTATTACAATCAAAAAGAATTTCAACTTTGCCGACATAAAAGTAAACAGAAATTTCAAATAGGTTTATTACCAATTTTGAATTCTAGATTGAACTGCATCTCATATCCTCTATCTGTGAGAAGCTCTTGTATCTTAAGCAGTAGTTATGAGGAATATAAATAGCAAGGGAATAGGGAGTAGGGAATAGGGAATTTTTCAAAAATCAAATACGAGTCCTATAGACCTCTAAGTTATATTTAGGTTCCTATTAGTCATTAGTCAAAAGCTAATGCCCCATGCCCAACCTAAAATATAAACAGTTTAAAACCCTCCCACCAAGATACAATTCGATCTGATAAAAACTGTTAAAGTCCATAAACCATTGATTTCCAAACCACCCTATGAGCATTCATGAAGTATTTATGCCGGCGCTGAGTTCCACCATGACGGAAGGCAAAATCGTCTCCTGGGTGAAATCGCCAGGGGACAAAGTGGAAAAAGGCGAAACAGTGGTGGTTGTAGAGTCAGATAAGGCGGATATGGATGTAGAAACCTTTTATGAGGGATTTCTTGCCCATATCATAGTTGAAGCTGGTGAAACTGCCTCGGTAGGATCTGCGATCGCCTTTATTGCCGAAACGGAAGCTGAAATTGAACAGGCGAAATCTCTTGCCAATTCCGGCGGTGCGGCTGCTACTACAACCTCTTCCCCAGAACCAGTCCCCGCCACAGCCTCAGCCGCCACACCTGCCTTAGCGTCTCAAAACGGGTCTAACCACAAAGAAGGAAGGCTTGTAGCTTCACCCCGCGCCCGCAAGTTAGCCAAAGAACTCAAAGTTGATTTAACTACACTCCAAGGCAGTGGCCCCCACGGTCGCATTGTCGCCGAAGATGTAGAAGCATTGTCCAATAAAGGCAAACAACCCACCCCAATTGCCCCTGCTGCACCTATACCAACCAGCGCTCCAGTTGCACCCCCAGCACCTCGGACACCAGCACCCACACCAGTAGTAGCCGCTGTTCCTGGTCAAATTGTACCTCTAACTACCTTCCAAAATGCCGTAGTGCGGAATATGGTAGCTACCATATCCGTGCCCGTCTTCCATGTCGGTTATACAATTACCACCGATGGATTAGACAAACTTTATAAACAAATTAAATCCAAAGGCGTGACAATGACAGCGCTACTAGCGAAAGCTGTAGCAGTGACATTGCAAAAACACCCATTGTTAAATGCTAGCTACTCAGACCAGGGTATTGTTTATCATTCTGATATCAACATTTCTGTAGCAGTGGCGATGGATGATGGCGGATTAATTACACCTGTGCTGCAAAATGCCGACGCAGTGGATATATATTCTCTATCGCGTACTTGGAAGTCTTTGGTAGAACGTGCCAGGGCCAAACAACTACAGCCCCAAGAATATAACAGTGGTACTTTTACCCTGTCGAATTTGGGGATGTTTGGCGTAGACAAATTTGATGCCATTTTGCCGCCTGGACAAGGTTCAATTTTAGCGATCGGGGCATCGCGTCCGCAAGTGGTAGCAACACCCGACGGTTTATTTGCCGTGCGACAACAAATGCAAGTTAATATTACTTCTGACCACCGGATTATTTACGGTGCCCATGCTGCGGCGTTCTTGCAAGATTTAGCAAAATTGATTGAGACGAATCCTCAATCTTTGACACTGTAGTTTTGAAAAAACACCAAATTTAAATGTTAGCGCTATGAGCGAGCAGCAATTTTTCGTAGAGTAGCGCTAACAACAAACAATACTTAGGGCTTGCTGAAAAAGTCTTTTCGTGGAGGCTAAGAGGCAGGATAGCGCAGCGTAAAGCCTTCTCTATGAGAGGCTCTGCCAACGGCATGGCTTCTCATAGAGAGGCTGCGCCAACGCTTAGAGCGAGTCCGCGAGCGTCGGCAGCTATGCTGGAGGAGAGTTACAAACTACCCTAAATTTCTTGAATACGAAAAAGTGATTGATTTTTTGTGATATCAAGTCTTTTTCCTTGCACCTTATTCACCTTTATAGAATCAACGCTGATTGTAATGGAAGTGCGAACATTATTCGTAAAGTAGGGGTGAACTTGGGACTAGTTCTCGATGGAATCAGTAGGGGGTCATTGTTAGCCCCATTGAAGATCCGATTGTGGGAAATTCAAGAATTCGCCGGTTTATAGCCGTGGGGAGTTATCAATCCTATTTTTCACCAACGCCAAATAGCTCGAAATATTGATGAATCAAATTAGTTTGGAGAATCGGAGTTAAGTTAGGGACTTCCAAAAAATAAATTATCCCAAACTATCTGTACATTTATACGCTTTGACTATGGGATGTTTTTTCACTGGAAGTCCCTTAGTATATACGAAGCTTGCTGGCAAGTTAATGTACAAATAACATTTAAAAAGTGGGTGACGAGGGATTTGAACCCGCAACCAATAGATTAAGAGTCACCGTCTCACTACAATCGCAATGCAAAAATCCAGCAAACTAGCTGCTGGTTAACTCAAAATTAGAAATTATAAATTCATCATTCTGGCGGCACGGGGCGATCGCTTTTATTTATTGCCAAGTCGAAAGCTCTTTGGTGATGCTCGGCGTTGATCCATGCGTGATAGAGGTTGCTGTGAACTGACAGGCTGTGCCCCATCTGTTGCGCTGCAAGGGTTATATCAATTCCATATTCTAGAGTGCGAATAGCCCAGGCATGGCGAAGATCGTAAAACTTGAACGGTAAACCATTATTTCGCCTAAATCTTTGAGTAACGGTTCTGCCAATTACAGAATTATTTCGGTTTAAGTTGATGTCAGGGATTTTTACATTTGGCAACCCAAATGAGTCAAACCACTCTGGATGGAACGGCCAGATTTTTCTGTAGCCGGTCTTTCCAGCAAGGACGGTAATAATTTTATTACCTGCTCGTAGTTGCTCTAAATCTAAGAAAAATACTTCATGATTTCTCAATCCGTAAGTGGCAAGCATTCCAAATATCCACTGCCACTTTGCATCAGCGAAACTAGAATGACATTCAAGAATTAATTTATCCGTTGGTAGGCTACGGATCTGCCTGCTTCTCGCGCCATAACTTCCTGAATCAATACTTCGGACAAAATTAAGCAGCAATAACGCCATAAGAGCGTAGGTTTTGAT
>NZ_JABXKK010000126.1 GCF_017115045.1 Nostoc sp. NMS8
TGATACTCTCCCTCAAGCGTCCCCTTTGTCAATACCCTGCCACCTGAATCCTTACCCTTCATCAATCCAAAGAACTCGTTCTACGAAGTTATTACCTGATTCATCAATCCATTCAATCAAGTCATTTACAAATAATTCATTAATCATGTAAAGCACCTCGTGTTATTTTAAATAATCTTTTTAATTTCTTTTGAAGAAGGGGAACTAGATATTTTGGTTAGTAAGATATCCATAATGATTTCTTTCCGAGCGATAAGGTGTCTAAAAAGATAGAGGCATGTACCAGGCTCTATATTCATGTCTTTATCTAAACCCGTTGTTATTCGATTGATGCTTGAATCAGCTTCCTGAAGTCTGGACTTTAAAATGTTGGCAATATTACGTAGTTCTTCGAGATTTATATCTGCATTTTCCTCTAATTTATAAGCAGTATGAACCCACTCAATATTTTCCGCTAATAGTTTAGGAACTTCTTTTTCTGTAATTATTCCCCAATCAATACCTGTGGCAGCATAGTAACGCTTTTCTAACTCAAATTTTTCAGCTACAGACTTACTTCCCAAATCCTTAGTTAGCTTAAATGTTCGTGCTTTCTGGACTATCTTTTCGCCTTGCCTGACAGAAAGCATAAAATCCGTGGTTAAAGGATAGGGAGTATTACTTTGAGGGTCTTTGGGATGGTTAATAGCCATTTCTTCTGCGATACTCATTGATAAGTCAAGGTCAAGTAGAGGAAACTGCTCTCTTATATCTACAATCGCATCAGACCACTCAAATACATAAAATAGCCGCTTCTCGTTATCAGAAAACAGATGATGTTCTCGGTTTGTTTTCCAACCTGGAGGTCTGGAAACACGACCCTTTGAAGGAAAATCCTGAATCTTTATCCAAGGCTGATAGTCTTTACCACTACCCTGACCACGCCCTTCCTTGAAGTAACGCTCAAACTTTGCTTGCGTCCAATCTTGATTGCTTCTAGCCATAAAAACTCCTGTAGATACTTACATACGCACCTACAGGATAAGTTGTACAACTTTTTTATGTATTGTATAACTTTTTTATTTGTTATACGACTTTATTATTCCTCCACACTTGAAATTTTAAGTATAAACTTATACTATTCTACAGTGACACTTTTAGCAAGGTTACGAGGCTGATCGACATCCAAACCGCGACGGGCGGCAATGTGATAAGCCAATAATTGCAGGGGAACTACTGTCAGAATCGGCGAAAGTAATTCTTCTACATGAGAGACGGGAAGAAGATCGTTAAAGATTTCCGCAGCTTCGCCATCGTTGACGGGAGTCACACCAATTAACCGAGAATCTCTGGCTTTGGCTTCTTGGGCATTAGAAATAACTTTTTCGTACACACTACCAGGTATTGCGATCGCAACTACTGGTACTTTTGCATCTAAAAGTGCGATCGGGCCATGTTTCATTTCTCCAGCCGGATACCCTTCGGCGTGAATATAGCTGATTTCTTTTAATTTCAACGCCCCTTCTAAAGCAATGGGGAAGTTAATTCCTCTTCCTATAAAAATGAAATCTTGGGTTTCGGCGAATTCATGGGCTAGCTGTTCGGTTAAACGTTCCTGACTTTCTAAAGTTGCTTCAATTTGTTTGGGAATTTGCCGCAACCCATTAATAATTTGATCTAATGTTTCTTTTGAAACTGTCTGACGACGAGCTGCTAAATCCAATGCCAATGCATAAAACGCCATCAGTTGAGCAGTAAAAGTTTTTGTCGCCGCTACCCCAATTTCAATTCCTGCGAGGGTACTAATAATATGCGGTACCAGATGACCAAGGCTGCTTTCGGGGCGATTGGTAATGCCCAGTAGTCGCGCTTGATATTTGGGTTCTTTCCCTTGGCGACGTTCTTTTTCCATCGTCAAAGCTGCTAGGGTATCGGCTGTTTCACCTGATTGAGTAACGCCAATAATCAACGTGTTAGCCGTTACAGGTGATGGTGCATAGCGATACTCAGAAGCATAATGTACTTGAGTTGAAATTCCTGCTAATTGTTCGAGTAAATATTTTCCGATTAATGCTGCGTGCCAACTAGTACCACAGGCGAGGATCTGAATTTGTTCTAAATCGTTGTAGAAATCCCCAGGTAAACCAAGATTGATTGGTGATTCGGTAGATTCGGCTGGATTAAAGTATGCGTCTAAACTAGCTCTTACTACGCCTGGTTGCTCATGAATTTCTTTGAGCATGAAGTGTTTGAATCCCTGCTTTTCAACCATTGCCGGATTGAAGTTAAGTAGCCGGGGTTGTTTTTTCAGCCTGTCGCCAGCAAAATTGTAAATTTCAACGCCCAAAGGTGTGAGGCGGGCAATTTCGCCATTTTCTAAAGGTAGCACTGCACGCGTGTAGGCAACGATCGCAGGGGTGTCAGAAGCACAAAAGAATTCCCCTTGCCCAAAACCAATTACCAAAGGCGCTTGTTGGCGCACAACAATCAATTCATCGGGGTAGTCAGCAGAAATAACTGCGATCGCAAATGCCCCTTTTAGATGGTTAACAGCTTGGCGAATTGCCTCTAAGAAAGGAGATGAGGAAGATGAGGGGGGAAGATTCTTTAAAAATTCGGCTATTAAATGGGGAATGACTTCGGTATCAGTTTCAGAACGAAATTCGTGCCCTTTGGCTTTGAGTTCCTCGCGTAACTCGCGGTAGTTTTCGATAATGCCATTTTGGACTACCGCCACTCGCTTTGCCGTATCCAAATGAGGATGGGCGTTGTACTCTTCTGGTTTACCATGAGTTGCCCAGCGTGTATGACCAATACCAATTTGGGCAGGGGTTTCTATTTGTTCGAGTTTAGAACGCAGGTTATGGAGTTTGCCCTTTGCCCGCACACAATTTACCTCTCCTTCCCAAATAGTGGCGATTCCAGCGGAATCATAGCCCCTATACTCTAGTTTTTCCAGCCCAGCCAGTAAAATCTCTGTCGCCGCTTGAGTGCCTATATATCCAACAATTCCGCACATTGTTCACACCACTTTTTTTCAGGATGATTAAATCCAGTATAGTAGGCAGCATAAAGTGGACGTTTTGCAAAGAAAAAAGGGAGTAATTTACTCCCTCTACCACTAGGTATTGTTATGGATTTTAGGGTTTTACAACGGATTAACCGTTAGCTTTTGACCTGACGGTAAAAATGCGACTTCTAGGATTTAGATACCCAGAGATTATATCCCCAATCTAAAATTACGATTTCATGAAAAGTGCTGAGTTCTGAGTTCCGAGTGAAGAATCAAAAAATTGTATTTGTGATTTACTTCTTTTTATCTCAGCACTCAGCACTCAGCACTCCGATCAGCACTCAGCTTTTTAGTAAGCTAGACCCATACTGCGAGTTGTTTCAGCGCCCAGGTAAACCCGGATGCTCAAAAAGTCGGTGGGACAAGCGGTTTCGCAACGCTTACAGCCTACACAGTCTTCTGTACGGGGTGAAGAGGCAATTTGAGCAGCTTTACAGCCATCCCAAGGAACCATCTCAAGTACATCAGTAGGGCAAGCGCGGACGCATTGGGTGCAGCCAATGCAGGTATCGTAGATTTTTACAGAATGAGACATTGAATAAACGGCTCCTTTCGAGTGTTCTTCTCTGCGAAAGAATCATAATCAACGCATAGTCTACCGCAGTGGTTGATAGGCCGTAATCAAAAGGCTACATAACTTCAAACAATGTAATAAGCACCCAAGATATTTGTGTTTACGAGATTGTCCCTATTGACTTATTAATCAGTAACATCATCAGAACGTATTTACACTATTGCTTTACCAGAATGTGGTAAAAAGATAAAGATGCATGAAATAAAAGTCAATCTATTAAAGATCGCATTGCAGGTTATATAACCGAAATTTGTAACAAATAGTCAAGCGGTATTGTGATTAGAGTAAGTAGCGATCGCGTTGATGAGTGCGATCGCAGTTTTCTCTCAAACATAGCTCTGTATCTACCCTATTGCGCTAAAGTTGCATAAGAACGCGCATCTAAAGGCAGGAGGAAAGAGTTGTGAAAGCAGTCTTGATGACAGCAGCAGGCAGTCCCGAAGTTCTGCAAATACAGGATGTACCAAACCCTCCTGTTCCTGTTGGGAATACTGAACTTTTAGTGCGTTTAGTAGCGGCTGGCATTAACCCCATTGATACTAAACTCCGTAGTCGAGGTACTTTCTACCCCGATCGCACGCCAACAATTTTAGGATGTGATGGTGCGGGTATTGTCGAGGCGGTAGGTGCTGGCGTTCAGCGTTTTCGCCCAGGCGACGAGGTATATTTTTGTTATGGTGGCTTAGGCGCACACCAAGGCAATTACGCTGAATATACCGTTGTAGATGAGCGCTTTGTGGCACGTAAACCCGTGTCTATCTCCTTTGCCGAAGCAGCAGCAGCACCTTTGGCGTTAATCACTGCCTGGGAAGCTCTATATGAACGGGGACGCTTGGAACCTGGGGAAAGGGTTTTGATTCATGCGGGTGCTGGTGGTGTCGGTCATGTAGCAATTCAATTGGCAAAACTCAAAGGTGCTACTGTTTCCACTACTGTGGGTTCTGAAGAAAAAGCTAATTTCGTCAAAGAACTTGGTGCCGATCATATAATTTTTTACAAACAAACCGACTTTGTGCAAGCGGTATTAGATTGGACTGGTGGGGAAGGTGTAGACTTGGCTTTTGATACCGTAGGCGGCGAAACCTTTCACAAAACTTTTCCCGCAGTGCGAGTCTATGGCGATATTGTGACGATTCTCGAACCAGATGCTAATACTATTTGGAAAACTGCGAGACTACGCAATCTCCGCATTGGTTTAGAATTAATGTTGACACCAGCGTTGCTAGGATTAGAAGAAAGTCTCCAGCATCATGCAGAAATTCTCGAACAATCTGCCACTTGGATTGATGAAGGCAAGTTAAAAATCCATGTTAGTCACAAGTTTCCTTTAAAAGAAGCGGCTAAGGCACACCAACTGATTGAAAGTGGGTCTGTAGCGGGTAAAATTGTTCTGCTAATTAGCAATGAATGATCGAACAATTTGCATAATTTATTTTTTAAACGCAGAGGCACGCAGAGGTTAAACGCAAAGGTACACAGAGGGTTTTCTCCGCGTACCTCTGCGCTTTACTTTGCGTTCCTTTGCGTTTTAATTCTTCTCCTTTTCCTCCCTCTACCTGTTTGGGCAGCACAACCAGAACGCGCACCCTTAACTCTAGAGTTATTACAAGAACGACTGCGTACTCCGACACTGCGCGAAGGCAATCTAACCATAGATTTGCAAAAGATGGTGATTGATTTGCGGGCAGAAAACGCTAGCTTTCGTGATGCTTTTTACCAATTGCTGCGAAAAGAACTAGGTGCAAAACCTTTGGGTTTAGACCTCAGTTATACTTTGATTTTGGGGGATTTTGTGGGCAGCGATTTGGGTTTAAGAACACCATTGTATGCAAAAGCCATTGCTCCCCTTTTCACCGTTACTGAACAAAAAGAACTAGAACGTTTGCGCTTTGTTTGTCTAGAATCACTTGCAATTTCTTTACCCAACTCGAAAGATTGTCGGTCGCTCTTAGGAACAGAGTCAACCCCCGCCAGTGAAATCGCTGTCTTTCGTGGTGTCTTAACACTGGTACAAACTCGCTTCAATGGGGAAGTGAAGTTCTCTAATACATTTTTTCTTCAGTCTGTGAATGCCCAAGGTGCAACTTTTCTCCAACCCACTAATTGGACTGAAAGCAGATTCGCTCGTCCCGTTAGTTTCACTAGTGCTAACTTCAAGCAACCAAGCAATTTTCAGGGCAGCATTTTTTTTGAAAAAGCTAATTTTAAAAAAATCAAATTTCAGGAATTCGCTGATTTTCAAGGTAGTATCTTTTCAAAAGTTGCCAACTTCAACCAAGCAAATTTTAAACAGTTGGCTAAATTTAATAGTGTGCAGTGGCAAGGAAATACTGATTTTTCTGATGTGGATTTTGCCAATCAAGTCCAGTTTACTAAAGCGAATTTTAATCAGTTTCTCTTTTTAACAGAAGCGACTTTTGAGCAAGCTGTCAGCTTCCGAGAAGCGGAGTTTAACCAATTGGTAAATCTGCAAGGAGCGAACATTCTTAACCAAGCAGATTTTAGCGATGCGAGGTTTGGTACAGAAGCTTGTTTAAGTGTATCTGGTTTAACTTTTAATTCCAACCAAGCGAAAATTTTAGGTAATCCCGGTGAGATTGGTAAGATGTTCTGCATCCCAACATTACAAGGTAATCAAAATATCTTGCGAAATTTGGGGCAAAACTTCCGTCAGCAACAGCAAGTTGCTGATGCTAATGAACTGGAATATACTAAACAAAGACTGCGATTAATAGAGTTTAGGCGTCGTCTGACGGCTACAAATATTAATAGTGCAAGTGTCGCAAGTTTGATTAAATTAGGTTTTTCTGCACCTCAAGCCCAAGCGATCGCCCACCGTCGTCTGCTAAAATCCTTTCGTAACAGTAGTGAGTTACTCACCATAGCAGACATCGATTTAGAAAAATATACCCAACTGAACCATCGCTTAATTGTTGGCGAAACCCTTTCTATTGGTGGGTGGCTATTGCTAGCTTGGAGTTGGTTGGCGTTGAGTGTACTGCTGTTATTGAGTGGCTATGGTACAAATTTTTGGTTAGTCTTTGGCGTAGGAGGATTAGCGATCGCTTATTTCGGCTTACTATTTTGGCTGGTGGATCGCTATCGTCGGCTGCATCCCGTACCAATTATTCCCACAGTTTACGAAACCATTTCGATATTACTCAGTTTTAGCATTTTAGAATTCTTCAGCTTACTAGCAATCTTTCGTAATGCTGCACAACCTTGGCTGACATTGGGGTGTCTTTTTATAATTATTGTCCCCGTGCCAATGGCTTTATTGATTCGACTTTACCAACAAGGGCGCTATCACAATTTAATGAATGTTTCTTACTTCACAGAAGACGGCACATTTCGCCAGTTACGATTATTGATTGGGCGTTTGCCAGTAATTCCAAGGAATCAGACATTTCGGGAACGATATATGCCCTTATTATACGATCGCCGTTGGAATTGGCTCAACTACTATGATTTTAGCCTCAACAACCTAGTTAAATTAGGATTTAACGACATTCGCCTGCGAGACGAACACTTACCAGGTATCATCTCTGCACTTGCTTGGTATCAATGGAGTTTGGGTTTAATTTACATTACGTTGGTTTTGTGGACACTTTCGCGTACAATCCCAGGGTTGAATTTGCTGATTTATCTAAAATAGCTGACCACGCGATTAGATAGCGGCAATGAATTCATTAACTGTAAGTCCAGCAGTACGGATAAGACTACGCAATGTTCCTTTTGCCACCTCACGATGATCTGGAACAGATAAAGTTACTGTTTCGCCTTTTTTAACCAGGATGATGTGACTAGCACTTTGACGTGCAAACTCCCAACCGAATGATTCAAACACACGGACAACTTCACGCCCATTGAGAACCGGAAGGGCAGATGGCATGATTACGCTGTAACCTCTACTTGATGAGTTTCCACAGTGAGTGGTAAACCAAGTTCTGCACGAACTTCAAGACAAGCTGCGATCGCGTCCTTGATATTTTCTAGGGCTTCTTCTCTTGTCTGACCTTGACTAATACAACCAGGAATACTGGGGCACTCAACAATCCAAACCCCATCTTCATCACGGTCGAGTATTACATTGAACTTCATACACTGTTCTGAGCAAGAGAGTTATAGTTATCTGTTATTGTAACCTGCAACCATTTAATCCAAAAAAGCAACCAAGCGATCGCACTATAAAGTTAAATTACAGCTATTTTCAGGTAATAACACCACACGGTAGGGGCACAGCAATGCTGTGCCCCTACGACAGATATGGTTCAAATACATGAAAACTGCTGTAATGCGATCGCTATCCGTGAAAATCTGGCTAATTGTCTTCGAGAAGAACAGCCTGAACTGGTTCCTAGAGACTGGAAAATTTGAACTCGGATTCAGAACCCAACTAAAATATTACTCATATTTTCTTCCCCAGTACCCAGTTCCAGAGGATGTATAACCCATCTTCTGCTTTAGGCTTGCCGCACTCGCGCGTTATCATCTGAGAAAGATAAAACTATTGTGATCGTGGGGAGGTCTTTCTCATTTCAGGAATTTCAACAACTAAATCATCCCGTAAAATAGACAGGCAAGAACCCTGCCTTGTAAAAATATGGGAAAATTTTTGAGAAATTCCTCAAGACTCAGGACTCGCTACTTATCTGCTCACTCAGGACTCAGAACTCTTTATGTTAGCAGGCACAATTTTGCAGGATGGAAAATATACCCTAATTCAAGAAATAGGGCGTGGTGGCTTTGGCATTACGTTTAAAGCTACGCATCACTACTTGGATCAGGAGGTGGTAATGAAAACCATCAATGAACGGTTGCGACAACATCCTGATTTTGCCAAATTCGAGGGACAATTCCAGGATGAAGCCAGACGATTAGCTACGTGTATCCACCCAAATATAGTCCGAGTTAGTGACTTTTTTGTGGAAGCTGGACTGCCTTATATGGTGATGGAATACATTCCTGGCGAAACCTTGGGAGACGCATTTGTATTACCAGGAATAACTTTGCCAGAAGCAACAGCAATTCATTACATCCGGCAAATTGGAGCAGCGTTGCAGGTAGTACATAACAACGGTTTGTTACACCGAGATGTCAAACCAGATAATATTATCCAACGCCTTGGAACCCAGGAAGTAGTACTAATTGATTTTGGCATTGCCAGAGAATTTAATGGTGGTGTCAGGCAGACTCATACAGGTTTGGTTTCTGAAGGTTATTCTCCCATCGAGCAGTACTTGACACAAGCGCCACGCACACCCGCCACGGATGTTTATGGTTTAGCAGCAACCTTGTATGCACTATTGACAGCTCAAGTTCCCATGCCAGCACTATTACGCGATCGCGAGCCAATGCCTTCCCCCCGCGAATTGCAACCACATTTGAGTGCTGCTGTCAACCAGGCAGTAATGCGCGGTATGGCGGTGGAGTCTCGTTTTCGACCAGCAACAGTTGCCGAGTGGCTGCAATTGCTACCTGGAAATGGAACGAATCTGACACCGCAAATCTTACCCACTTACGCAGTGCCAACTGTCAATTTATCTGCCCAGCAGGCAGCAACTATAATTGGGAAAACTGCCCAAAATTCTCTTCACAGAACATCAGCCTTGAGCAACCCAGGCATTGCCAAGGAAACTGTACTGGCTAAAAAGCTGAGGTCATCTCAGGTATTGATTGGTATAAGTGTAGCCCTAGTAGCTGCTACAGCAGGTTTTGGAATCACGAGTATATTACCCAAATCTCAGCAGCAGCCAACCACAAAGCCGCTTTTTGAACAGCCAACTCCAGAACCAGGTGCAAAAGTACCTAACTTCGATAGTACATCCTCACCTCCGGGTGAAGAGAAAACCCAATCAGCACCCGTCTCTAATTCCAAATCGCGCCGTCGCAATCGTCGTTCTTCCCCAGAAGAATCTTCCAGTCCCAACCCTACAGCAGAATCACAACGCGGCAATTTTGAACCTTCGCCTAATGTTTCCCCCACACCCTCCCTAGTAGAGAAACTAAGGGCAATTCGCTCATCTCGGAAGGCTTCCCCCGCACCAGTACCACAAAATAACTTACCCACTCCTAGTCAAGATTCTGCCTCCCCTCAACAGGTGAGTCCGTCAAACTCTGTGGTTATACCAACAGCACCATCAACGGAATCCAAACAATCAGATCCTTCTGCTGTAGTAGTACCAACATTAGAAAAACAAAATTCTCCAACTAATAGTCAACCCCAGAATGTTCAGAAGTTCGAGGAAAAGCCACAAGATGACAATAATTAGTCAATGGTAGATTTTAAATTTTGGATTTTGGTAAAGTAGTGCGGTAAGCCCAGTACGGCCCTGACTCCTTTTTAACTAATTACGTAGCTTGCTTCTCACTGGAGGCAATCATTACAAATGACGAATTAGTAATTATTCTAGGGAGAATTAATCCTCTTTTGTACAACAACTTCCCCCTTCTGATTAATCTTCACCGGATTCTTGGGAAAAGCTTGATGATTCAAATAACGCATAAGTTTCACAGTCTGAAAACTCCGATCAATATGAGGAATTCCCTGCCGATCCATCCGAACAGGGATAATTTTACTTGATACCAAGTCTCCCCCTGAATTGAGTTTGACTTCTAAAATCATTGAGTCACCTGTTTGGGCATTTGTAGATAAAGTCCGATATCCCAAAAAGTTTCCTAAAGAATAGGCAATCATTTTTCCCTTATAAATTTCCATCGCTCTTGGAACGTGAGGCCCATGTCCTAATACTAAGTCTGCTCCTGCATCAATCATGTTTCGAGCAAACTTGATCGAATTACCTCGGTTTTCTCCATAAAAAAACTCTGTCTGATTCTTAACGTGTAGTGCCCCCGTTCCTTCGGCTCCAGCGTGCATCGATACCACTACAATTTTGGCTTTATTTTTGGCTTCTGCCACGAGTGCTTGAGCTACTTTTAAATTCTGAATAGAATTATACATTTCATAAGGAGAAAATCCAATCATTGCCACGGGGATATTGTTAGCTTCCAAATAAAGAATTTGATTTTTATGACCTAATGTTGCAATGCCCGCAGCCTCAAGATTTTTCTTTGTATCTTTGAAGCCTACTGGCCCGAAGTCCATTGCATGGTTATTCGCCATATTGAACACATTAAAACCAGCCTTAGCAAATAGCTGGGCGTATGCCGGTGGAGAGCGAAAGGCAAAGACTTGTCCACGACTAATATCTTTAGCACTGTAAGGATAATTAGTTAGACTACTTTCAAAATTACCAAATAAAATATCAGATCCTTGCAAGTGAGTTCTCACTGACTTTGGTAATAATTGATCTCGAAAGCGGGGTAATCTATAGTTAGGAAAATTAGTGCCAGGAATAATATCTCCAACGGCTTTGATGGTAATAGTATTTGGAAAGGTTTTTTGTTTTGTTATTGATGGCGTAAGTTCAGGAATAGCTAATGGAAATCCTACAGACTTGGTAGGTTTAGTAGCAGCGTTTAATCGCTGCGATTGCCCAAGCCGGATAATGACTCCTATACTAATACCTAGATATAAACAAACGCTGATACAACTAAATGAGAGTACTCGCCCCAGGCTGCGATTTACCATCGTTAACTCCTCACACGATGGCATTAGTTTATCCCAAAAATGTGTACTATCTGTGTATATTTTAGTGTTTTTTGAGAAATATTTGACTAAGTAAATACGGAAACATAATCCCGTCTCCCACGTAAGTAATGATATATACTTACTGTCTAAGCAAGCAGCATCTATTTATTTAATTGTTCAGTAATCTTTTTGAACGGAGAGGGGGGGATTCGAACCCCCGTTGAGTTTCCCCAAAACGCATTTCGAGTGCGTCACCATGAACCGCTCGGACACCTCTCCAGATATTTATTTAGACACTTGGGTATCTATTTGAGATTCAAATGTCGTGCTAGTTAGGGAAATTTTACCAAATTTCCTGTCCCATTATAGCATTATTGCTTTTTTTGCGTTACGCAAAAAAAGCAATAATTCCCAATCTGCTTTAGTTAGTTGGTATAGATATTTCCCAAATTCCTTGATTTCCACCATATTCCAGAACATAAATCTTATTGCCGATAATCTCAGCATCAACAGGATTACTAAAACCTTTGACAATACGTGTGGCGTTAAGTTTATAGTTGGTAGTTCCTATTTTAGTTAACTTTAAATGCAGCAGGTCTTGACCAGGATCTTTAAAAGGGCCTGCTATTGTTTCGCCAGTGGCGTCGCCTGGTGTCCAACCCAATACGAATCCATCTCTGTTAAATTCTGGACTCATTACTCCTTGTGTATCAAATACTAAACCCAAAGGAGAACGGTGTGCTGTAAAAGTGCTAAAACTTTGCCCCACAACACTGGCATCTTTGACTCTGCCATCTAAAGGATCGCGGTAACTATCTGCGTCTGGCCCAAAATTAGGAATTGGTTCAATCAAGTTTCCAGCAGGGCGAACAGGAAAGGTTGGATCGTTACGATAGTAGCCCTTTTGGACAGCGTTAAATCTCCGATCTAATAATCGGTCATTGGCAGGATTATAATTGGGAAATTGTTGTGGATTGTCTGTCCCACCAATACGCCAGGGAAAGCCATAATTACCACCCAAACGTAGCCAATTTAATTCTTCTGACATGTCGCGATCGGGGCCATTTTCTGTGCCAAATAAATCCCCATTTGGTGCAAAGGCCATATCGAAAGTATTGCGTATTCCTTCTGCAAAAATATAGCCAGCTGTCTTTAAGGTTGCTCGATTGTTTGCAAGAAAGATATTTCTACCATTAGTAGGAAGACGGAGTATACAGGCGGTTAATCCGACTTCGCGAGTATTGGGATATAAACCATCAACAGACTGAACCTCACCATGATCGGTGCGAGAACCGCTATTCACATAGATAAAGTTACCATCTGGGCTAACAATCACGCCGTTAAAGCGATGGTCATAAGCTGTTTTACTTTTGGGATAGCCTGCACTCTTAGCTAAGACTGACCAAGTACGCTGTCCTGTTGCCGAATTAATTACGCCTTTAACAATTATTGCTTTAGTCTGGTTATTCACAAGGTCTGCATTGCCAACCAAATAAATTGTGCCGTTAGGGCCAAAGGCTATACCTTGAGTCTCACCTACATTATGATTACTAGAGTTGTACACAAGTGTACTAGTAGAGGAGGATAAATTGAGTCGATAAATCTCACCATTTCGTTTGAGGTAGTAAAGGGTATTGTTTCGTGGATCTTTTACAATCCGCACAGAAGGGGAGACTGATATCGTATTGATAATATTGCGAATCCTAATATCAGAACGCAGGGCTTCAGGTGCAGCATTTACCCCAGTAGTACCATGATTTAATAGAACTATTGTAAATAACAGCGTTTTAGCAGCGAAAAAGCACTGTTTTAGAGCAAACTTCCCGATAAATCTGCGTTGAACTTGGTTGGATGATTTAGTGTTATTCATGATTTTCTTCATCAAAAATTACCCGGATATGATAGAAATCTGCCCTGAAGTTGACAACGCTCTTATGCCAAACTGACTCCTAGCGTATAAGGAGTAGAGCTGCTGTCACTAGAGCCGGAGAAAGTTCCGCCATCTTCAGGGAAGAACGCATATTTACTTACTGAAATCGAGTATGTACCTGCACCTAATGAAGCGGTGATTAATGATCCAAAGTCGGGGCCACTATCGTCGTCACTTTGCAGTAAAGTCCCAGCATTGTTAAACAGTCCAATAACTGTATCATCGGTTGTCACTGCACTGATGGTGACAGTTTTTGGATTTGCTAGAGAAAATGTAAAAAAGTCGAAATCGGGATTATTCCCCGGTTGAACTGTTACTAGCTCACCGGCGAGATTAATGTTTGAGCCTGATGATAAAGAACCCAAACCTTCGGCTCTAGCGAGTGTATTGTTTGTAGCTTGTCCAGCATTTTCCCGCTCATAGAAAAGGAAGTCGTCACTATCAAGTCTAAGGTTCACTACGCCCTGCACAATACCGATAATCTCATCTGGTTCTGTTCCAGGTTTATCTAAGAATATTTGTGTGTTGGCTCCAACAGTTTGTAGGCGGTAGTCCTTTGGGGAGCCTTTGAGTTCTATTCGATCTTCAGTACGGTTGAAGTCAGTAATAGTAGCCAAGTCTCCAAAGCCAGCATTTGCAGTGTTGTTATCGTCGTAGTAGACATTTTTAGCATCACCAAGGATAAATATATCTAGCCCAACGCCGCCAGTTAAGGTATCAATTTCCCCTAATCCAGGTGCAAGCAGACTACCGGGAAAAACACCGATGAGAATATCGTTTCCAGACCCACCATTGAGTATGTCATTGCCGGGCCCGCCTTGTAGACTATCATTGCCGTCCTCACCATTGAGGATATCATTGCCCAAATTCCCGTCTAGGGTGTCATCGCCTGCTCTCGCATTCAGAGTGTTGTTAGCACTATTCCCAAAAAGGAAGTTGTTAAGAATGTTACCTGTTCCGTTGATGGTGGTAGTTCCCGTCAACCTCAGGTTTTCTAAATTGGCGGCTAGTGTGTAGGTGACAGAAGACCGGACGGTATCTATGCCTAAATTTGCAGCTTCCGTAATGATATCAAGAGTACTGTCTATGATGTAAGTGTCGTCGCCGACTCCCCCATTTAAGCTGTCATTACCCAAGCCGCCATCAAGTGTGTCATTGCCAAGACCACCGATTAAACTGTCGTTTCCCGTCCCACCAAACAGATTATCATTACCATCTGCACCGTTGAGGATGTCGTTACCAGAAGGACTATTGGCATTACCATTATCAGCCCAACCATATATTGTATCATCTCCCGAAGTCCCATTTCTGGTGTCAGGATTTGTAGTGCCGTAAATAACTGCCATATTTATTATTGTTCCTAAATATCTAACTAATGCCTAAGTTCGGCCTAAGTCAAAGAACTCTTTCTAAGTTCAATGTTGATTAAGAGTACTCCAAGTAAAAAAATGCCCAATTGTCATTGCGTTCGCCCTTGACGTTCCCGCAGGGTACGAAACGGAGTGTAGCGTTCGCGTAGCGTCTCCAAGAGTTGCAATCTCAAGCTCTTTGCGATTGCTTCATTCCGCTTTGCTTCATACCCTGTGGGAACGCCAAAGGCGAACGCAATGACAGGTTTTTGATCATTTATTGTTTGGAACACTCTAATTAAAACTGTAAATTTCAATACAGATGAACTGAGTAAGTTAATTAATACGATTTAAAAAAATATTAATTATTGATTTGGTTATTCGATTAAACAAATGGTTAAGTAACTAGGTCAAAATTCATTTGTATTTTTTTGGTTATTTTTTCGCAATCTTTATTAATTTCGGGTGTCTTTATTTACTTATCATGAGCAAAAGGTTACGTCAACTTATTTACCAAATCTTTAAAATGTAATCTGTGTAGCTTATAATACATAGTTAATGTGTGAATGAACTTTAATTAAGTATTTTTTCAAATCTACTGTTTTTTTTGCTAAAAGTTGCGAGATTTTTCCGCTTAATGCGTATTCTCGTTAAGTTAGGTTTCAATATCATTTTCTTTTTGCAAAAACAATACTTTTCTATTACAGAAATGCCTTCTCAAATACATAAGTTAAATTGATAGATTATCTAGAGCATTTTTGAGTTTAATAACGCTTGAGCTTTACATAAATTTTATATGCCAATACGGTTCAGTTAGCCATAAAAACCTTAAGCTCTTAGGTTGAGTTGAGGAACGAAACATTAATTGTTGGGTAACGCATTGCCTCAACCCAGCCTAAGATTATCCACAGACTAGTACCGCAAGGCGTAAGTCAAAAGTCAAAAGAATTGTATTCCAAGCTCTTGCGCCATTTGAAATGGTATGTTTATTTCCGCCGTGCTGTACTATAGCGGTTCTGGTTTGGATGCAGGGCACAGCATTGCTGTGCCCCTACAAATGGTCTGTATTCTATGCAATTAGGGACTTCCAAAGAATAAATTATTCCAAGAAAAACAAGAGACAGGTTTTCTCAAGAATGATAATCATTTTAATGGGGGAGAAAAGGGGTTGCCGAAAGCAACCCCTTTTCCTATACACTTGTCGTCTGCTTTGAAGTTAAACAGTGTAAAATTAGTATGTTTTGTAGCTAAATAAATGCTG
>NZ_JABXKK010000024.1 GCF_017115045.1 Nostoc sp. NMS8
TCAGTTAGTTTTACGTTAAAAATATTGATAACCATTCTCATAATGAGAATTGCTGCTGAATGCTTGATTTTTTACATAAGCTGTGTTAAGTTCATAGAGTTGGAAATACGCGGGCGTAGTTTAGTGGTAAAACTATAGCCTTCCAAGCTATTAATGCGGGTTCGATTCCCGCCGCCCGCTTAGAAAAACCCTTAAATATACTAACTAGTGCCATCAGTAAGGTTAGGGAGACGCGATAAATCGCTGTCTCTACAGGGGATTCATCCGTCAATTAGTTGTTGATAGACTACTAGATACTCAAGCAGCAAAATTTCAGGCAAGGTGATAAATGCGGATGTGGGAGTCACCCAATGCTTCTTGATTATCTGAATTTAGAATTGCTGCTAGGCTAATTGAGATTTTCTAGGCGAATGCGTGGATCGGCTGCTTTGAGCATCAAGTCGGCGATTAAATTGCCAACAATTAGCAATACTGCGCCCATTAACAAGCTTGCCATTAATAAATATAAATCTTGAGCTTGTAAAGCCTGTAAAGCCAATCTCCCTAAACCGGGCCAGTTGAAGAAAAATTCGGCGATGAAAGCACCATTCAATAAACCGGCTAATTCAAAACCTAATAAGGTAATTAAGGGATTTATGGCGTTGCGGAGTGCATGAACGTAGATGACACGGTTTTCTGGTAGACCTTTGGCACGAGCCGTTTGGATGTAATCTTGACGCAGCACATCCAATAATTCGCCGCGAGTGATGCGTTGCAAACCAGCAAAACTAGTAATTGAGAGGGCGATTGTGGGTAAAATCATGTGCCAGCCGATATCTAAGATTCTGCCAAACCACGATAGTTCTGAGTGATTAATGCTAGTCATACTACCCACTGGGAATAGCGGCGAGGTGATTTGGGCTAAAACCAGCAGCGCTAAGGCAGTGATGAAACTGGGAAAGCCTTGTCCAGCGTAACTGATCACCTGTAGAATCCGGTCTGCTGGTTTATTTTGTTTAACAGCGGCAAAGATCCCTAAAGGGATGGCGATCGCCCATGTGACAATTAAAGATGCGATCGCTAATAACAAAGTTGCTGGTACTCGTTCCCACAACAGCGATGCCACTGAACGCTGATAAATAAAACTTGTGCCAAAATCCCCTTTGGTCAGGATTCGCCATAACCACAACCAAAATTGCTCTGGCCAAGATTTATCCAAACCAAACTGCCGCTTGATTTCCTCAATTCTTTCTGGAGATATCTTCGGATTTTGCCGCAGCGTATCTACATAATCACCAGGAGCGAGTTGAATGATGAAAAACGACAAAGCTGATGCCAACAACAAAGTCAGGAGTGCCTGCAATAGCCGCTTTCCTACATAAACAAAAGTTTCGCTCGTGACTAGCCTGATTAGCCAATCCCGACCTGTCTCCAAGGAAATTTTTGTAGATGTCATTTATCTTTTGTCCTTTGTCTTTTGTCCTTTGTTCTTCATCATTAGTTATTTGTCAGTTATTTTTCTATTGACCAATGACTAATATTCAATTAAAGAAATAATTGGCACGTCCGGCAAATGTGTACGCCCTTGTAAATCCCGTAGCTCGATAATAAACCCAAATCCTACTAGTTCGCAGCCAATTTTCTGCACCAACTTTGCTGTGGCACTCGCAGTTCCACCTGTGGCAATCAAATCGTCCACAATCAAAACTCGGCTACCTTGGTGTAAAGCGTCTTGATGCACTTCTAAGCAGTCTGTACCATACTCTAATTCATATTCAATTGAGTGAACGGCTGCTGGTAACTTCCCTCTTTTGCGGACGGGAATAAAACCAACTCCTAATTTATAAGCCAGAGGTGAACCAAAAATGAATCCCCTCGACTCTATACCAATGACATAATCTACAGTTATTTCAGCTTCATTGCATTTTTGTGTTAAAAAGTCAATAGTGTAGCGCAGTCCCTCTGGATCACGCAACAACGTAGTAATATCCCGAAATAAAATTCCGGGTTTCGGGAAATCTGGAATGTCACGAACAAGAGACTTTAAATCCATAAAATGGGGAGTAGGGAATGGGGAACGGGGAATAAGGGAGATAAATTAATAAGCAATACCCAATACTTCTCTACAAGGCGCTATGCGTAGCTTGCTTTCCCGGAGGGGTACGCTCAGTACAAGTGCCCAATGCCTAATTTCAGATACCTGAAAAATCGTACACTATAATGTCATACGCTGGGGGTCGAGGCTGAAGTTTCGCCATTTATTGACGATAATTAGAATCTAAACCAAGCTAGAAAAGGTATTGCATTAATAAATGAGGTGAATTTAGTGATGTTTTAAAATTTTGATTTCAATATAGGGAAAACTTTCAATAGAAAGAGTTAAGTAATGTATATATCAGGTAGTTATGATACTGCTACAAGTCTAAAGCTCAAGTCTTGACTACCGATCTTAAATTTGTTTTATCTAGTCTGTTGGAACCGCATAAGGTATTTATAGAATGAATGTCTCAGCAAGTTTAACGCCGTTCAACAGTCCAACCCAAGACTCAGTGCCGATGATTTTGGACACTTTACCAGATCCGGCGATCGCTTCTAAAACCTGTCCTCGAAGAACCAGGCTGCAAATTGACCTGATTTTACTGGCAATTGAAGCTTTAGAGCTTGGTGGTTCGGAAGCAATCCTGGCTTTTGCTCAAGAGTTGGATCTTAAAGGAATTGTTAAAGACAGGGTGAATTTATGGCGGATGCGTAGCTCTAACCCGCTACGAAGAGCGCATATACGCCGTCCCTTAACTATTATGGAAGCGAAAGCTCTGGTGGTAATTGCTTGTTATATAGCACGGCGTTTAACTGTTGTCATCCGCCAGTTATTAATGATATGTCAACAAATGGAAGAGAAGCAGATTCCATTAGAACAGAATTTGCGTCTATCTAATTACCTAGAGCGGTTTAGAGTGCATTTTAAAAGCCGGATGAATGCTCGGCGTTCTGGTGTACTAGCATTAACTTCTGATGAGAAATTAGATGCGCTAGCGATAAATTTGTTAGGACAATTACTATTTTGTACTGGTACGGCTGGAATGCAGCGGTTCTGGATTAGTCTTTTTGACGGTGAAGTGGAATGAATATTCAACGTAAGTATAGTTTACCTAATTGCACACTTCTTTTAGAAGGGTTAAGTGATGTTACTAGAGCTGCACAGTTCCAGGAAATGCGCCCGGAATTGTCAATATTGGTAAATGCAGAATGCTATTTATCTGGTTACAATCAACCCTTAACGGGAGGACGGGAATTTTTTGAAAGTTTGGTAAGGGCTGTTAGTGGCTACGCCCAAGAATTTTTGAGTAGTGTACCCAATCCGCAAGCACACAATCAGGAATCAGAGCTAGTAGAGTTTCAGAAAATTGACAGCAACCGACATCGGTTAATCGTACATTCAGAAGGCGCTCCAGAGGGATTTGAGTCTCACTCTAAGAATTCCAAACGTCCGCCGATTGAAATAGATTTGAATACGGTGCAGTTGTTTGATTTAGTAGAAGCAGTAGATCAGTTTTTTGCCGATAGCCAGACTTTACCAGAATTATCTCTAGAACTACAACCGGTTACTAGACGCTATGGCGGTGCTAGTCAGGCATTGATCAGGCAGGCTGTTCCTGCGGCTGTGGGAGTATCAAGTTTAGCAGTAGCAGCGATCGCATTTAACTTGATTCCACCTCCCCAAATTCGTCCACCTCAGCCTAAGGCAAATGAGCAAACTAGCTCTACAACCAAGAGCCTCACTCCTCCAGCATCAGCGGCTGTAACTCCCATCGCCGCTGCAACGCCTACACCAACACCTACAGCGAATACAAAGCCAGTAGTTAAAGATTTAGAAGCACTTTTAAATACAGTTCCAGAAATTACCGATCCATCCCAGCTGCGTGCATTAAATCGTCAAGTGTATAACCAGATTCATCCAGCTTGGACTAAGCGTTCAGGATTGGAACAGGATTTGATCTATCGTTTGGGTGTAGCTGCCGATGGAGCGATTGTTGGTTATAAGGCGGTGAATAAGGAGGCTAATCAAGGAGTTGGACAAACTCCTCTGCCTAACCTACTTTACAATCCTGCTAACCGCGCTCCCATTTCCAATGAACCGATCGCGCAATTCCGAATAGTGTTTACTACAAGTGGTGTGCTGCAAGTTAGTCCTTGGCGGGGATATGCGAGGACACCAGAAGTAATCGGTGCAAAAATTACTGATTCTAAGATAACGAAAAGTTTAAATCAAAAGCTTTATAATACAGTTCGCCAAAGTTGGAGTGGCACTCCCACCTTCACACGAGATTTGAAATATCGGGTAGCAGTCAACAAAGATGGTGTAATTGCTGACTATGAACCACTCAATCAAGTTGCCTTTGACTATTTTCGGGAAACACCTCTTCCCAAGATGTTTAATGCTATCTACGGTTCAAATGTAGCTGCTCCCAATGCCAAAGAACCTCTGGCTCACTTCCAAGTGATATTCAAGCCTAGTGGCACGTTGGAAGTCACTCCTTGGCAGGGATATCAGTAATTAGGGATTGGGGATTTGGTTTTTTCGCTAGTCCCTAGTTGAACAATTTGATTTTGCGATCAAGTCATTGTTAGTCAAGAGTCTAGTGTCAATTGTCTAATCATTTTGAACTAATTACCAGACATTGGGCAGTGCAAAACTCTTATCAGTCCCCAGTCCCCAGTCCTCCTTTACTTTGTAATCCGCCGCATGTAATTCCCCCATAATTGAGCTGCTTGAGCGCTGCTACCAGATGTTGGGGAATTATTGTCGTTTCCCAACCAAACGCCAGTTACAAGTCGCTGACTGGGGATAAAACCAATGAACCATAAGTCAACGTTTTTATCAGTGGTGCCAGTTTTACCAGCTTCCCCTAGTCCAATGGCAGCACTACGTCCAGTACCTCTGGTGATTACACCGCGCATCAAACTAGTCATCTCATCGGCGACATCGTTTTTCAGCACTTGTTTGTTAGCCGCCGGATCTTGGTCGAAGGAGTAGATTACCCGACAGGTTTTGATATCATTGCGATCGCTGCAATCACCACTGTCTAAAATTCGGCTAATGGCATGGGGAGGATTGGACACACCGCGATTACCAATAGCGCCGAAAGCACCAGTCATTTCCAAAACATTGACCACGCTTTGACCTAGTACTAAGCCAGGAACCGGATCGAGGTTTGATTTTATCCCCAAACGTCGCGCCATTGTCACAACTTTATCCAGCCCGACTTCACGAGCAACTCGCAAAGCAATGGGATTCTCTGAAAGCGCCAGCCCGGTAGCAATATCAAAGCTGGTGTCAGCACCCGCACGACAAGGTTTATAAGTAAAGCCTTGCCAACTTAAAGGAGCGCAAGAGTAACTTTTTGATGGTGAAATTCCCTGTTGAATAGCGGCGGTGTAAGCAAAGATTTTGAAGGTGGAACCTGGTTGTCTTTTGGCTTGAACAGCGCGATTAAACTGACTTTTTTTGTAATCAGTTCCGCCCACCATTGCGAGGATGCTGCCTGTACTAGAGTCAAGAGTTACCACCGCCCCTTGAGAAAAATTAAAATTTCTACCAGAGTTGTTTACCGAATTACTCAACGCGGCTTCTGCTTGTCTCTGTATGGCTGGATCGAGCTTGGTTTCAATGATATAGTTTCCCTCTCTTGCGGCTCCCTCCCCCAAGATTGATTCCAGTTCAGAAAAGACGTAACTGTAAAAATAAGGTGCGATCGTTTTAGCTTGTTGTTCGCAGACTTTAGGACTAATTTGGACAGTGGAGCGTCTAGCTCTGTTGGCATCCTCTGGTTTAATTTTGCCCATCTCCAGCAAACGCTTAATCACGCGATTCCGGTATTCAGCTGCTTCTAGCTTATTTGGCCCATTCCCACAAAAATCGAAGGCGTTGGGAGCAGGTAAAATTCCTACCAATGTTGCTGCTTCTGCCAAAGTTAATTCTTTAGCCGATTTATCAAAGTAATACCGGGCTGCATCCTCAAAGCCAGAGGTATCTCCCCCCAAAAAAACCCGATTTAAGTACATCAGCAAAATATCATCTTTGCTGTAAAAGGTTTCGAGTTTTAGGGCGACTACTGCCTCTCGCAATTTGCGTCCAAGGGTATCTTGTCTGCCTACATACTCACGGAACAAACTGCGGGCAACTTGCTGGGTAACAGTACTGGCTCCTTGTTGGACATCTCCACTGCGGCTATTGATTAACACGGCTCGTAAAATACCCAGAGGGTCAACCCCAAAGTGCCAATAATAACGACTATCCTCTGAAGCTACTACGGCAGCAGGCAAATAAGGGCCAAATTCTTCTAATCGCTTCATGTCTACATGAGAGATTGTCCGAGGCTCTCTCAGGGGGGTGGCTCCATCACGGGCGTAAACAACTACTGGGGCGCGTGTCGCTGTCGGTAGAGGTTTAACTTTAAATTTCAGCCATTCGACGCCAATGACTAGCGTTAATAGGGCAGTTACACCACCGACACCATAAGCTGTCCAAGTTGCAGCTTTGACATACCATGCTGGTGGATCGACGTATTGCAAACGTACAGAAGCGGCAAGTTCTGGGGGCCCCAGAGTCAAAATATCGCCGTGACGTAGTTCTAGGGAACCAACACGACGCTTGCCACGATAGATGCCGTTGGTCGAGTTTTCGTCTTTGATGACAAAAACTGGTGTGCTATGAGTAGAATTTCGCGATAGCGAGAGGTGAATTTGGCTGACAACAGGGTTACGGATGACGATATCGCTGGATTTGGAGCTACGACCGAGAATATAGCGATCGCCCAACAGTGGATATACCTCTGCTTTATCCGCCCCCGCATCCTGCACCCAAAGTTCTGGTACTTTGGCATTAGGCTTGAGCGCCAATTTAGAAAAATCGACTCTAGCTTGAATCGTATGTACTGCTTGAGTCAGTTGACCTAGTAACGTTTGTGGCTTGTGAGGGGGTTGGGGGGAACTCATCGGCTATTCACATCACAGTTTTTAGTGAAGAATCGGGCGGATTACAATCAATTTTAGTCTTTCATCATTTTACTCATAAGCCAAAGCATAAATTAGCTATACGGAACTTTTTGATTTAATTTATACTTAAATTTATATTACAAATAGTATTGATTTGTGATTTTTATCACTTATTTATAGCAGCATAAATTTTTTTCCTATTCTCAAAGGCTTATTTAAGCTCCTCTTATAAGCTCAATAACTACAGTCATGATTTTTAATTTTGTATTTTTAAACACTAGTTATCAGCAAATAACAGGTTTCATTTTTACCAATTTTATATATCCACATACTCTGAAACCAACTTAAACATCTTCATTTAGGAAGATTTTCTAAATCTTATTGTCTGTTTTAATGGGCCGAGTGTTCCGTTGAGGTTAATTTCAGAATGATGGGAAAATCTCTGAGCTTGATTGGTGCAGCTTTATCTTTGGCACTTACCACTAATATTGCTGTAGCCGAATCCAGTAAATCCCCCATAGCTCAATCTACTAGTAGCGAATCTACTAGCGCACCAACGGAAATCAAGATGTCGCCAGAAGGCATGAAAATTCTGTGCGAGTATTTTCCGCTCAATTCCCGCTGTCCGAATGGCACAGCAGCTACCCCCAGCGCTCCTAGTAGCACCACAGTACCAGCCGAAACCACAACACCTGATAGCACAACTGCACCAGGAACCGTCACTCCACCGACATCTGGCGCTCCCGAAAGCACTCCAGCACCAGGCGCTCCTGGCACATTAACTCCAGCACCAGGTAGCATTACCCCAGCAGCACCAGGCGCTCCCGAAAGTACTCCAGCACCAGGTAGCTCGATCACACCTGCACCTGGCGCTCCTAGCAACTTAACTCCAGCACCAGGTAGCTCAACACCTGAACAACCTAGCCCTCCTGGTAGCACTACCGAACCAGGTAGCTCAACTGCACCTGAACAACCTGGCACTCCTGGTACTCCTGGCAGCAGTATCGAACCAACTCCCAGTACTCCTGGCTCTAGTGTGCCAAAAACACCTACCACAGGTAATTAAATAAAAAGCTGGTGCATAATCTAAATACTAGTTTGCCATCAGCGATCGCCTGTGCGTCTTTTTTAACCTCTGGCACCAGTTATTCAAACTGGTGTCAGGTAAAAAATAAAAATCGCTGAAACCTTATAGATAAAGTCTTCGTATATAAGACTGAGCAAGGGTTTCACTAATCAATAGCCTGGGATTAATCATCCCAGGCTTAATAGTTTAATGCGATCTGCCAGTTGAAGTAGGTGTTTTTTGCAAGGAAGCAATTAAGAGGCAAACAATACCAATACTAATAAATGAATCTGCCACATTAAATACAGCAAAGTTAATCAGGCGAAAATCAAGAAAATCAACGACATAGCCTAAAACAAAACGATCGATACCGTTGCCCATCGCTCCACCTAAAATCAAGCCATAGCCTAACTGATCCCACAAATTTAACGTTGGGCCAACCAGTGCCAAAGCTATCAATACTAAACTCACTCCTAAAGATAACCAGCGCAACCACTCTACTTTCCCACTTAACAGACTGAACGCAGCACCAGTGTTAGTGACATAGGTAAAGTGAAATATCCCAGGTAAGAGTGGTAGTGTCTGCCCCAAACTAAAGCTTTGTACTATCCAGTACTTTGTTATTTGGTCTAAGAAAAAAGCGATGAAGGCAGCGATCCAGAAAAGACGATTTTTTAAATGCATGGTGAATTAGTCATTGGTCATTGGTGAGCCAGCACGGTCTTGGGGGTTCCCCCATGAGTGACTGGCGAACCCGTAAGGGTCATTGGTCATTAGTCATTGGTCATTAGTCATTGGTCGTTGGTCATGAGCTTTTGACAAATGACAAAGGACAAATAACATGAACTAATAAAACATTAAGTGACGCAATATATATGCTATTACACTAACTGCACAGACCACAGTTAGTTGACCTGGTAGCGCAAACCAGGAGTATCTGAGGATTGCTTGCATTAAGGGTAGATTTTCTGTGCCTTTCCACTGAAAAAGATAGCTAATAATCAAATAAGTAATACCGCAGATGTGGAGAGTTAACAAGCCACAGATGCAGCTAAAGGCAAGAGTCTCGAGTCGAGGTCTAGCTTTAAACGCGAACAAGCCACAAATCCAAGCTCCAGGAATAAAGCCTAGTAGATAGCCAAACTGAGATAGCTTGATATAACCAATACCGCCGCCATCGGCAAATACTGGTAGTAAGGTTAACCCCATGACTAAATAGGCGATTTGTGAGAGCGCACCGGCATTTTTGCCCCCTAAACAACCCACCAACAACACTGCGCCAATTTGAAAAGTGACACCTAAAGAAAAAGTCTGAATTCCGTGCTGACTCCAAGTCCAAGGTAAGGTAATTCCATAAACTTCTAGGAAAGTACCACCCATTGTCAGGAGTAAGCCAATCATAGACCACAGTAATTGATTGGAAGCAGCAAACATTTATCAGGCAATTAAGGAAAAGCAAAAAGGAAAACCAGCAGCAACTAGTACTGCAAGGCGGAAGTTAAAAGTCAAAAGAATTGTATTCCAAGCTCTTGCGCCATTTGAAATGGTATGTTTATTTCCGCCGTACTGTACTAGTATGTTCATTAATATTGAAATGATATCTGTGCTGACATCTTAAGAACTAGCATATTTTATTTTTCCTTTTCAGTATGTAATTTTTCAGTTCTGCGAATTGTGGCTGAGGTGTCTATTATCTGATTTTATTGACTGAGGTGTGTTCTAAATCTGGTATCTTACTTAGAAGATAGTAAAATAAGTATTATTTTTTCTAGTGTTTATACTATTTTTTCAATTAGTACCTAAATTTAGCTACAAAGTACTTAGTATTTATAGTGATTCCAGTTGAGATCAATACAGACATAACAATTGCATATAGGTGAAAAATGCTAACAGACTTGGAGGCAGGAGGTAAGTACATCTGATAATGATAAAGTTTTGTAAATATATATAATCAACTTATAGTGCTATCTGTAAGTTAAATCTCAAGCAAGAGTATAAAATTCATCAAAGTAAACCGGAAATAAGGGTTTGTTCTTCATCAAAAAAAAACAAGTATTTTTTGTTCTGTTAACCTATCGTTAATCTTTATTGTTGTGCTTTAAGAGTATCTTAGAAACGCTTACCTGAAAACTTACTAAAAAATTGATAGCGATGCTCTTACGTCTTAGTGCAATAAAAACTCATCGCCTCACAGGTTCAATTTCAGTGTTAGCACTGACAATCAGCCTAGCAGCTTGTGGCGGACAGCAAACACCAGATAGTACAGCCACTAAGGATACGCCTTCTGGCACTGCTACCGATACTACTGCCTCTAGCCCAGCTAAATTAGACCTTGGCGGAACCGTAAAGTTAAGCGGGGCTGGTGCGTCTTTTCCGGCACCATTATACGATACCTGGTTTACAGATTTAAACAAAAAATATCCAAATCTGCAAGTTGATTATGCATCAGTTGGTAGCGGTTCTGGAGTTGAGCAATTTATCAAAGGCACTGTAGACTTTGGTGCTAGCGATGTGGCAATGAAGGATGAAGAAATCCAGAAAGTACCAGCAGATAAAGGTGTTATTTTACTGCCTGTGACTGCTGGTAGCATCGTGTTGGCTTACAACTTGCCTGATGTTCCAGAACTAAAGCTGCCACGAGCCGTTTACGCCGATATTTTACTAGGCAAAATCAAATCTTGGGATGATGCCCAAATTGCCAAGGCTAACCCAGGTGCAAAACTTCCTAAACAGCCAATCACAGTTGTTTATCGCTCCGATGGTAGCGGAACCACGGGTGTGTTCACCAAACACCTCAGCGCTATCAGTCCAGAGTGGAAGAGTAAAATCGGTGATGGAAAAACTGTCAACTGGCCTGCGGGAGTCGGTGCTAAGGGTAATGAGGGTGTTACCGCTCAAATTCAACAAACTCAAGGTTCTATTGGTTATGTCGAGTACGGCTATGCCAAACAAAATAGTCTCAAGTTTGCTGATTTGGAAAACAAAGCCGGTAAATTTGTTGTAGCTAGTGAGGAGTCAGCCTCTAAAACTCTGGAATCAGTAGCTCTACCGGCAAACCTCCGCGTCTTCATTTCCGATCCCGAAGGGGCTGATTCCTATCCAATCGTTACTTACACCTGGATTTTGGCTTACAAGAAATATCCTAATGCCGCAAAAGCCAAAGCGATCGAAGCTGCGATCGAATACGCTTTAACTGAGGGACAAAAGCAGGCTACTTCACTAGGGTATGTTCCTCTACCTGCAAACGTCATCACAAAGGTAGCTGCGGCGGCTGACCAAATTAGTCCAGAGTATAAAATTTCTGTCGCCAGTGGTAGTAGCGCTAGTAAGTAAACAATCACACACAGATATTAGGTAGTAACTTTGAATACGGAGTTACTATTGTATTTAGTTTAAATAGATGATGAGGCGACAATTTTACTAAATCTGGTTGCCTCCCACATTTTTCTCTGATTTAATTGTGAAAGTCGGTATTCATGACTACAAATTCTCAAAATCTGTCATCAGCGATGAAAAATCGCTCTGGCGCAGAAAAATCCCTAGATTGGGGTTTTATTTGGCTGACTAAAATTTTCGCCTTTGGGGTTGCAGGTACTTTATTATGGATCGGGTCGCAGGTTGCAATTGGCTCTTGGCCTGCCATCCAAAAGTATGGTGCTGCCTTTTTAGTCAACACCACTTGGAACCCGGTTAATGATAGCTACGGGGTGCTACCTCAAGTCTATGGAACTCTCGTGAGTTCTTTTATTGGTCTGCTGATTGCAGTACCAATTGGGGTTGGTACTGCGATTGTCCTGAGTGAAGATTTTTTACCTGCGAAAGTGAAGCTGGTACTGGTTTTCGCAGTAGAACTACTCGCAGCTATTCCCAGCGTTGTCTATGGCGTGTGGGGAATTTTTGTCTTGGTGCCAATCTTAACCAACTTGGGAAAATGGCTCAATGGTTACTTTGGCTGGCTGCCATTTTTTAGCACTTCTCCTACAGGCCCAGGAATGTTACCGGCGGGAGTCATCTTAGCGATTATGACTTTGCCTATTATCACAGCTTTATCCCGCGATGCCTTGATTTCTGTACCTCCCAGTTTGCGCCAAGCCTCTATAGGGCTGGGAGCAACTCGCTGGGAAACAATTTTGCAAGTTCTCATCCCAGCAGCCTTTTCGGGCATAGTTAGTGCTGTGATGCTGGGACTTGGCCGGGCAATGGGAGAAACAATGGCTGTCACGATGTTAATTGGTAACTCCAACAACATCAGTCTCTCTCTTTTAGCACCAGCCAATACGATTTCTTCTCTACTGGCAAATCAATTCTCAGAAGCTAGTGGTTTGCAAGTTGCGGCTTTAATGTACGCGGCTTTAGTTCTATTTTTCTTGACACTGGTAGTCAATATTCTGGCAGAGTTGATCGTTATGAGAGTCAAGCGAATATAGCTTAGTTTTTGGTTAAATTATGACTTCTAATTTTCCAGAGCGCAGTTTAACTCGCTCCGCCATGTCTCAAAGAACACTGTTTAATACAGTGATGACCGTAATCGCTTTTACCTGCGGAGCATTGGCACTTGTTCCTTTGCTAGCAGTACTCTCTTACGTTATTATTAAAGGCTTTAGCAGTCTAAATCTGGCCGTGTTTGTGGAACTGCCACCCAAAGCTCTCCAAAAAGGAGGAGGCTTTGGTAATGCAATTTTAGGCACACTACTAATGGTAGGAATTGCTGCCTTGATTAGCATCCCCTTTGGAGTTTTGGGGGCGATTTACATCACAGAATTTAGTTCGGCGAAAGTTGCTAGATGGGTACGTTTTGCGGCTAACGTCCTGAGTGGAGTCCCCTCGATTATTGCTGGGGTATTTGCTTATGGGATTGTAGTTTTAACACTGGTAAAATTGAACTTAGGATCGTATTCAGCTCTTGGTGGAGGGTTCGCACTGGCAATTTTGATGTTGCCCATTATTCTGAGAACCACTGATGAAGCGTTACAGTTAGTATCGCAAGATTTGCGACAAGCTTCTGTAGGGTTGGGAGCAACTAACTTTCAAACGGTAAGTCAAGTAGTTTTACCAGCAGCCTTACCAGCTATTGTAACTGGGGCAACGCTAGCGATCGCCAGAGCATCTGGAGAAACCGCACCATTGCTATTTACTGCTTTATTTTCTAACTTTTGGCCAGATGGCTTATTCCAACCAACAGCTTCTCTGGCTGTCTTGGTTTACAAATATGCTATTTCTCCGTTTAAAAATTGGCAATCTTTAGCTTGGGCAGCATCTTTGATTTTGGTATTGATGGTTCTAATCACAAGTATCATTGCTCGCTGGGCAACTCGTCAAAAAGCTTAGTAAACAACCATCCACAGTGCAAATTCCCATCGCTAAAATCAACACTAAATTTAATTTATGGCTACCAACACTAGGACAGTGAATGACACTGAAACCGTTTTACGGGCTGAAAATCTCAACGTTTACTATGGCAAGTTTTTAGCCTTACAGAATATTTGGCTAGATATACCGAAAAATCAGGTGACTGCTTTTATCGGCCCTTCTGGTTGTGGTAAAAGTACATTGTTGCGATGCTATAACCGCCTCAATGACTTGATTGAGTCATTCCGGGCAGAAGGTAAGATACTTTTTTACGATAAAAATTTGTATGCACCCGATATCGACCCTGTAGAAGTGCGTCGGAGAATTGGGATGGTGTTTCAAAGACCAAACCCATTTCCTAAGTCAATTCATGACAATATTACTTTTGGAGCTAAAATCAATGGCTACAAAGGTGATTTCGATGAATTGGTAGAAAGCAGTCTCAGAAAAGCAGCTTTGTGGGATGAAGTCAAGGATAAACTACATCAAAGTGGCTCGTCTTTATCCGGCGGACAACAACAACGGTTATGTATTGCTCGTGCGATCGCAGTCCAACCTGAAATTATACTGATGGATGAGCCTTGCTCGGCTCTTGACCCCATTTCCACCTTGCGTGTTGAAGAACTGATTCACGAACTTAAAGAGCAATATACGATCGTCATTGTCACCCATAATATGCAGCAAGCAGCGCGTGTTTCTGATAAGACAGCCTTTTTTAATGTTCGGACTTCAGAGAAAGGAACTCGTAGCGGCTATATGGTAGAGTATGACGCAACAGAATTAATTTTCAACAATCCTAAGCAAGAAGAAACCAGAGATTACGTCAGTGGCAAATTTGGATAAATATTTATTTCCCATTGTTGATATTAAAGCAATGAGGGATAGTCGGAAATTAAAGATATTCGATATTCCTCTATGTTTTTTTATTTGAAGACTTTTTTGTTTTTAAACGAACCTCATCTCCATGCAGTCCGAAGTCTATTACTTGGTGCGCTCAAAAACTGACGGCAATTATCTCATCGCTCGTCCTGATGCCGAAACGTCGGGTTATTTATTGCTGTTTCAAGAAAACTTTGACGCCCTCAGCTATCTCAACACCCACGCAGCAGAAGTGGCAAATCGCTTTGCTGTAGAATCTATTGCGCGTACACAGTTGGGAAATTTGCTTAAACGTTGGGGTTTTAGCGGTGTGGGTATTGTAACTGACCCGTTATTGCCCAAAGTTGAGTTTTTACAGCACAGTTAACTAATTCGTAATTTTTATTATTTAAATAGTTGTGCGTAGGCGTAGCCCGTCGTAGACATCGCACAAATAAAATTAGGCAATATAGGTGAACTCAATTCATTACTATTGAATAAGGTAGCAACTAATTTTAAACTTGCTTGTTCGCGTCGATATGCTTCCACTTGTTGCTTGCGCCAATCTACAATCCAATATTCTCTGACTCCTCGTGATGAGTAGAGCTTAAGTTTTAATTCTCTGTCCCGCTTCTCGTTTTCACTACCAGCAGATAATACCTCTACAACCAATTCTGGCGCACCAGTCAAATGCCCAGCCTCGTCTAAAAGTAGGGGTAATCTCTCGTTGCTAGCCCAGACAACATCGGGAATAACATTATCATTATCACCAAAAATTATTCCTGGAGCCGTCACAACTTCTCCCAGACCAGTAGTTTGTGACCAGTTATCCAAGGAAGTGCTAATTCTGACACAAGTTTTTTGATGCTTCCAGTGGGGCGCTTTAGTTACAAACAATTCTCCGTCAATAATTTCATAGCGATTCCCGTTATCTGGAAACAACTCTAAATCGGCGGTAGTCCAGCGCACTCTCTCAGATATCGGCTGGTTCATAAATCATCTTGGTTAGCGGGGCTGGTGCGTCTTTTGGGGATTTACCTATTTTAGCCTGAGTGGAAATTGAACATTTTAGTTGCATTCCCATAATGGGACTTCCAGAAAATAAACTATTCCATTAGCAATAATGATAATCATTTTAAGGGGGGGATGAAGGGGCTGCCGTCGGCAGCCCCTTCATCCCCTTTTGTAGTAATTTGAATAATGATTGAGTTTTTGAG
>NZ_JABXKK010000114.1 GCF_017115045.1 Nostoc sp. NMS8
GATAAAAAACAAGGGCAATGGTGTCTATGTTGCAATTTAAATGCCGATTAGCTTAGTCGGTGTATCCAACGCTCGATGCCACCGTAAAACGTCTTGGATGTTGAGAAAACATTAGGCAAGAGCATGATGATCTGCTCTTTCTTCGTCTCGACGGTCATGACGACATTCTTGAGAGCGTCACCCTTGCTCTTCACGAACCAGATGGCTCCCGTGATCGATGCGGCAACTTTCACTGACTTCACTTTGTTCCAACGCTCAAGACCCCCGTGCGCCTTTACGGCCAGATTCAGTAATTCATTCATTGCGACTCCTTCGGATTTATCGATAAGAATGGTTGAACACGCCACTCACACTGCACACTAGACCGTAGTATCGGAATGCCGAGATGTTGCGCCTTCTTGTGCGAGCGATCGCAATCACCTCAGCAGTAAGATACTTGGTTAGAAACGGTAACTGAACTCCTTTGTGCTATTGGGGCATAGTCAGCACTATGCGAAAGCGTGCTTTACCGGACATCATGCGTGCGTAGGCTTCAGGAGCCTTCTCAAGGGGCATGGTCTCAATTGTGGGACGGATACCCTGAAGAGCACTGAATTTTAATGTGTCTTCCTCCTCGATGGGTGTGCCGACGTTTTCGCCTTGAATGGTCATCGACCCAAAGATGAGTTGTGTAGCATTAATTTCGATAGGTTCCGAGGAAGCACCGACTACAACGAGCTTGCCACGTGCGGCAAGACCCCCGACAAGAGGACCCATCGATTTTCCACTAGCCGCAGTGGCGAGAATCGCATTCGCTCCACCCATTTTCAGGAGGGCCTCTGCGGGATTCTGCTCTGTGCTGTCGATGTAGTCATGCGCCCCCAACTGGCGAGCCAGTTTTTCTTTTTCCTTTCCCCTCTGAATCGCCAAGGTGTGAAATCCCATCCTGGATGCGAATTGCAAAGCCAGATGACCCAAACCCCCGATGCCTTGTATGGCGACCAAATCTCCAGCGCGAAGCTTTGAGTTGCGGAGTGCGTTGAAGGTAGTCAGACCCGCGCATAAGAGCGGAGCAACGTCTACAGAGGAAAGTTCTTGCGGAATGGAGGCAAGCGCCCGCGCCTCAGCGATGACGACTTCCGCATAGCCACCATCTGTTGTAATACCAGATATAATCAGGTTGGCACAATTAACGATGTCACCGCGTCGGCAGGGTTCACAGTGGCCGCACTCGCCACCGAACCAACCAACACCCACGCGCTGGCCGACCTCCCAATTCACGACGCCCTTTCCAACGGCTTCGATCCGACCAGCGATTTCGTGACCTGGTACGCGCGGATAGATAATTCCTGGCAAGGAGTTTTCGACGGTAACTGAGTCGCTGTGACATACACCGCAAGAATCCACCCGGATGCGGACTTGGCCGGCTCCAGGATCGGTAATCCTTCGCTCGACGAGGTTGAAAACACCCGGAGACGTCACTTCTACTGCTTTATAGGAATTTTTCATGGGTTGATGTTGATTCACCTGTGCTGAGTTGTGGGGCTTACTATGCGAGAGAAGCCGCCGCAAGTGCGATGATGTCGGCGACCTCTTGCGGGTGGGAAACAAAGGGAGCGTGGCTCGCCGACACGGACTGCACCGTGGCACCCATGCGTTTAGCCATCAACTCCTGGGCTGGCGGTGGGATCATGTGGTCGTCCGTGCACACCAGATACCAAGAAGGAATCATCTTCCAGGCCGGCACACCTTCTTTGTCGGTGAAGCTGGCGACGCTCAGCGGCCTCTGCACCGCAGCCATGACTGCGGCTTCAGTTGGGCTGGCATCCGCGGCAAACGCCTGATGGAAGCCCTCCCGGTCGATCCAAAGAAAACCGGGATCTAGATGCCCCCAGCGTTCCCTTCCCCAGAGAGCGCACTTACCCCGCAGAATATACGGAAGCGATCGCTCAAATCAAAGAACAGCATAAACAGGAACTAGAGCGACTTTCCCAGAAATTGAAAATTGGTTTGCAAGCAGAAGCAGGGGCTAAAGCTGAAGCCCAGGTACAAGAGCAAATCCAATCCTTGCAAAACCTGTATAAGCAGGAGAAGGACACGTCGAAAGCGGATGCCAAGAGAAGCTTTGCTTATTGTTCGTTGTGGACGAGTTGAGATTCAACGCCCGGATAAATTAAGCGTTTTTGGCTATCCTCTTAGCGTCACCCTGATTTCAGCCTTACCTATTCCCATTAAACCAACTAACCCGAATTGAGGTGTTGCAATTGCGTGACCACACTTAAATAATTTTATTTATTAGTGATTTTTTACTCAATATAATAGATAATAGAACTAAGTATGAGCAAAAATAAAGAACTCACATTTAAGGAGCTTTAATGACTAGACCTATTAGCAGTGCTGTAAATTCATTAGTAGCAAAGTTCTCGCGACGAAATGCACTTTTGTGGCTTGGAGGTAGTGGAATAACTACCGCCTTGATGGTGACAACACAAAAGGAAGTAAACGCTAAAGACAACAAAGAGTTGACATTGGTGAACCCACCAACATTATATAATCCAACTCAAAATGGCTATAGCCATATAGCTGTGACACCATCAAAGGCGAGAACCGTCTATATTTCTGGTCAATTTGGTTCCGATTTACAAGGGAATCTTGTCTCGAATGAATTTGAAAAGCAGTTAATACAGGCCTTTAAAAACCTCCGTTATGCCTTAGCAGCGGTTGGGGCACAACCACAAGATGTCGCAAAAACTACTGTTCTTATAGTGGATCACAACCAAAATAAATTGATCCCGTTAGGACGCGAAATTATAAATTTATGGGGGAATAAACCACCAGCAAACACTCTTATTCCCGTTCCTAGACTTGCACTTGACGGTATGTTGTTTGAAATTGATGCTTATGCGGTAATTCCAGAAAACCGTAGTTGAGGGCTGGTTTCAATATAACCCTATCAATCACAGTCGGCGGAATAACAAACTTCCGCTACTGTCAATCAATAATAGTCTCTATTATTTGAGTAGGTAATTGCCTTTACTCAGACTACGAAACCTAACTAAAAATCCCAGCAGGTGCTAATAGTTAGCTTTTGGCAACTTGGCTTTTTAAAGATTAAAAGTAAAAGGTTTCTAATCCCTTGATCTTTAATCTTTGCCCAGTCCTCACAAGTACATTTTTAAGTTGACAAATCACTAGCTTACGCTTTGCAACTTCCTAATTTACTACTGAGAACCTTGACGCTTTTGTGTAGGATATTCTATCTCTGCATTTGATGCTTTCAAAGCTTGTCCTCACTGCTGCGCTTATTAATTTTGGAACAATCAATTTATAAATCACTCGGATTTAACAGTATGTTTAGCACTCATGTTAAGATTTCTGGATACCAGATCATTGAAGAAATCTACAATGGTTCGAGAACTATAGTTTATCGAGGGTATCGAGAAAGTGACTCATTACCTGTGGCGATCAAACTGCTGAAAAATCCATATCCCTCCTTTAATGAACTGGTGCAGTTTCGCAATCAGTATACCATTGCCAAAAATCTCAACTCATTTTTAATTGTCCAAACCTACAGCCTAGAGGTGTATCAAAATGCCTATGCGTTGGTGATGGAAGATTTTGGTGGCATTTCTCTAAAAGATTATTTTGCTCGCGATCAAACGCAAGATATTAGGTTTTTACAAGAGTTTTTTCAAATAGCGATCGCACTGTGTAATACCTTAGAAATACTCTATAGTCAGCGCATCATTCATAAAGATATCAAACTGAGCAATATTTTAATTAATCCAGAAACCAAACAAGTCAAATTAATCGACTTTAGTATTGCTTCTCTATTACCAAGGGAAACGCAAACGCTAATCAGCCCCAATGTATTAGAAGGAACACTAGCTTATATTTCTCCAGAGCAAACAGGGAGAATGAATCGGGGAATTGACTACCGGACTGATTTTTATTCCCTTGGTGTAACTTTCTACGAATTACTCACAGGTGAGTTACCTTTTCAATCAAACAATCCAATGGAGTTGGTGCATTCCCATATTGCTAAGGTAGCCTCATCAATACATTTAATTAACCTGCAAATTCCGCCGATAATTTCGGATATCGTCAGCAAATTAATGTCAAAAAATGCTGAAGACCGCTATCAGAGTGTATTAGGATTGAAGTATGATTTAGAAAATTGTTTTTATCAACTGAAGACAACAGGTAAAATTGAAACTTTCCCAATTGGCCAAAGAGATGTATGCGACAGATTTATTATCCCTGATAAACTATATGGACGAGAAGCAGAAGTAGAAACTCTGCTAGAAGCATTTCAAAATGTCAGCCTGGGTGCAACAGAAATAACTCTAGTATCTGGGTTTTCGGGGATTGGTAAAACTGCGGTTGTTAACGAAGTCCATAAACCTATTGTTCGTCAACACGGTTATTTTATCAAAGGCAAATTTGACCAATTTAATCGGAATATTCCTTTTTCTGCATTTGTCCAAGCTTTCCGTAACTTCATGGAGCAATTACTAGCAGAAAGTGATGTCCAAATACAAAAATGGCAAAATCAAATTATTCAAGCATTAGGTGAAGACGGACAGGTAATTATTGAAGTCATTCCCGAATTAGAAAAAATTATTGGCAGACAACCACCTGCATCAGAATTATCAGGTAACGCAGCACAAAACCGATTTAATTTATTATTTCAGAAATTTCTCCAAATATTTACAACTAAAGAACATCCTTTAGTTATATTCTTAGATGACTTACAGTGGGTAGATTCGGCTTCATTGAAACTCATCCAATTATTAATGAATGAAGCTAATCAGGGATATTTATTGTTGATTGGTGCGTATAGAGACAATGAAGTATTCCCAGCACATCCATTGATGGTAATGTTGGATGAAATTCGCAAAACAGGTGTAAAGATAAATAATCTTAACCTAAAACCACTCAACCAATTACAATTAAATCAACTTGTAGCGGATACATTAAATTGTGCAGACAATATGGCATTATCTCTTTCACAGTTGATTTACCGTAAAGCTCAAGGAAATCCATTTTTTGCGACTCAAATTCTGAAATCATTACATCAAGACCAACTAATTCAATTCAATTTTGCCGAGGGGTGTTGGCAATGTGATATTTCTCAAATAAATCAGCAAACTCTAGCAGACAATGTTGTTGATTTTATGGTTTTCCAACTACGAAGACTACCAGAATCAACTCAACAACAATTGAAGCTAGCTGCTTGTATTGGTAATCAGTTCGATTTAAAAACATTAGCGATTGTTTCTAAACAATCGGAGGTAGAAACCGCAGATTGTTTGTGGAAGGCTTTGCAAGAAGGGTTGATTTTGCCGCAAAGTGAGGTTTATAAGTTTTTTGTTGGTTCAGAAAATCAAGCAGCTACTCAAGAACAGTCTGAGATGGTTGTATATAAATTTTTACACGATCGCGTCCAGCAAGCTGCCTATTCACTCATTCCAGAAGCACAAAAACAGTCAACACACTTGCAAATTGGGCAATTATTGTTGCAGAATACAACTAAAGAGCAGCAAGAGTCAGGAATTTTTGCGATCGTTAACCAATTCAATTACGGACTGGAATTATTAGAAGAAGCTGACGAACGAGAACATTTATCCCGGTTAAATCTGATCGCTGGTTGTAAAGCCAAAAACTCGACTGCTTATGCGACAGCAGTTGAGTATTTAAAAGTGGCAATTCTTTTATTACCGATAAATGCTTGGCAAAGCAGCTACGATTTGGCCCTTGCTGTTTACGAATCTGCGGCTGAGGCAGAATATCTGAATACAAACTTTGATTCATCAAAATCATTAGTAGAGATTATCCTCAAAAACGCTAAATCTCCATTAGAAAAAGTTCGTACCTATGAGATTCAAATCCAATCTTATACGGCGCAAAATAAATTCATTGAAGCAATAGCCACAGGTAGAGAAGCACTGCAATTACTAGATTTGACGTTACCTGAAGACAGTAATACTCAAATTATTTTCGATGAACATGACCAATTACAACAAATGTTTGTTCATCAATCGATTGCAGCATTGGCAAATATGCCAGAAATAACTGATCCCCAAAAATTAGTTGCGCTCCGCATATTATCGGGTTTGTTTGCCCCAGTTTATATAGCCAAACCGATGTTATTGCCGCTCAAAATTTTTACAATGATCGAGATTTGTATCAAGTACGGCAACTCACCACAGGCAGCTGTTGCTTATAGTCTCTATGGATTATTTTTGTGCAGTATTGGTGAAATTGAAGATGGGTATCAGTTTGGTAAACTGGCAGTACAACTTTTAGAAAAATTCCAAACTAAAGAACTTAAAAGTAGGGTTTATTTAACATTTAGCCTGTTTATTAAACATTGGAAAGATTCAATTAAATCCACATTGAATCTATTTTTGGAGGGATTGCAGAGTGGATTAGAAACCGGAAATTTAGAATATGTAGGCTATTGTGCCAATTGCTATTGTCAATTTCTCTTTTGGAGTGGAGAAAACCTAGAAAATGCTGTGCTGGAAGCGGATAAATATTGCGATCTAATGCAGCAAATAAAACAAGAGGTATCTCTGGTTTGGGGAAATATCTGGCGGCAGACGGTTCTAAATTTACAAGGAGAAGCGGCTAATCCCTGTTGTTTAATTGGTAAGCATTTTCACGAAGTTGAAATGTTACCAACTTTAATTGAAACAAACAATATCAATGGTATTTGTTATGTCTATCTAGCAAAAACGCTCCTGTCTTATCTTTTTAGTGAATACGAATCTGCTTGGGAATCTTCCCAAAAATTTGAGCAGTATGAGCAGGGAGCAGCAGGTTTATTAATTGTTCCTTTGCGGAATTTCTATCAATCTTTGAGTTTGTTAGCTCTTTGTTCTCAGGTAAATGAAGCACAGCAACAGCTTTATCTCCAGAAAGTAGCCGAAAACCAGTCAAAAATGCAAGAATGGGCGGCTCATGCGCCAGCCAATTATCAGCACAAGTACAATTTAATTTTAGCTGAACAAGCTCGTGTAACTGGCGATCGCTTACAAGCCGCAGATTATTATGAAATAGCGATCCAAGGAGCGATCGCCAATGACTATGTTCAAGAAGCCGCGATCGCTAACGAACTTGCTGCCAAATTTTACCTAGAATGGGGTAAAGAAAGAGCCGCAGAAGGATATCTGCAACAAGCATATTACAGCTATGCCCGTTGGGGAGCAAAAGCCAAAACTGATGACTTGGAAAAACGCTATCCCAAATTACTCAAACCCATTTTGCAACAGCAAGAATTCAACTTAAATCCCTTAGAAACCGTAGCCAGTATTGCTCGTACATCTAGTTATACTACCAGCAGCACTAATATTTCTGATGCTCTAGATTTAACCTGCATTCTCAAAGCAGCTCAAACTATCTCCAGTTGTATCGAATTAGACGCACTTATCAGCAATCTCACTCGCATTATCTTAGAAAATTCTGGTGCGAAAACATCTGTATTAATTCTTCCTCAAAAAGATACTTGGCAAGTGCGGGCAAGTACCTTTATCGATCAACAGTCAAATTCTCAGACTGATGTCAAAACCATTCTTGATTCCCAACTAATAGATGCTTGCCAATATATTCCGAGAAAGCTAATAAATTACGTTAAGAATACTCAAGAAACCGTCATCATAGACAATTGTCAAACAAATATTCCTGGTGTAATTGGAGAATATATGCTCCTACATCAACCTCAGAGTGTATTATGCACACCCATTATTAACCAAGGTCATTTAGTGGGAATTCTCTACCTAGAAAATCAATTGAATCAAGGAGTATTTACTAGTAACCGTTTACAGGTAATTAATCTACTATCTTCCCAAGCAGCAATTGCCTTAGAAAATGCTCGGCTTTATCAGCAAGCTGGGCAAGCTTTACAAGATTTGCAACAAGCTCAATTACAAATCGTCCAAAGTGAAAAGATGTCTGCGTTGGGGAACTTAGTTGCTGGTGTAGCTCATGAAATGAATAATCCTCTTGGTTTTATTGCCGCCAGTCTCACACAAGCTAAACCAACATTTATTGATGTTATTGAACACTTGAAACTATATGAACAAAAGTTTCCTACTCCTGGAGATGAAATTTTTACCCATGCCGAAGAAATCGATTTGGAATATAGCTTAGAAGATTTGATCAAGATGATTGATTCGATGACGATAGCGTGTGACAGGCTCAAGAATATTAGCACCAGTCTGCGTACTTTCTCCCGTGCTGATAGAGATTACAAAGTACCGTTTAACATTCATGAAGGCATTGATAGTACAATTTTAATTCTCAAACATCGCCTGAAAGTGAACGAAAAACGTCCAGCTATTGAAGTAATAAATGAGTACGAAAATTTACCCCAAATTGAATGTTTTCCTGGTCAATTAAATCAAGTATTTATGAACATCTTAGCGAATGCTATTGATGCCTTGGATGAATCAAATACAGGTAAGAGTTTTAAAGAGATTCAAGCCAATCCAAACCGGATTAAAATTACCACATCATTAAAAAATAAACAAGTTGAAGTGAGCATTGCTGATAATGGTCAAGGCATGAGTGAATCAGTCAAACAAAAAGTATTTGACCACTTGTTTACTACGAAAGGTGTTGGTAAAGGAACAGGATTAGGATTAGCGATCGCTCAGTCTATTGTTGTAGAAAAACATGGCGGAACTTTAGATGTGAATTCTACCCCAGGCGTTGGAACAGAATTTGTGATTACCTTACCGATTCTGGTTTAAACTCAAAATTAACTTGGTCGAAAGTGTGATTTCAGTTAACTACCACCAGCCAATCGCACACCACAGACGTACACCTGCTCCCAAAGTTAACCCAAAGGAGCCACTGCTCCAAATACGCATTCCAGTAAGGCTCACCATCAGCCACTCCAACAGCCTCGCCAACCTTGGAGACTAACTCGCTGTAAGAAGAGCCAATACTGTCCAAGCCTGCAATTTCAGTCTCAGCCCTTTGCAGGCTTCTCCTTGGGGACTGGATGCTACCTTGCTTTCAAAATCATTACTGGGTATTCAGAACCCTGCGTCTTATGACTAACTGATGCGAAGGCAATCCGCAGTAACTATTGACTATGAACTGTTGGCTATGGACTAATGACTAATGACTAATTACCATTGACCAATGACTAACCAAACCATTCATGTTGTAGCTCGTTTTGTGGCAATACCCGATAAAGTAGAAGAACTTAAAGCAATATTATTGGGACTGATTGAATCAACTAAACTTGAAGCAGGTGTGATTAAATATGAACTTTTACAAAATCAATCAGAGCCAACAGATTTTACTTTTATAGAAGAGTGGGAATCTGCGGCAGCTCTGGATACTCATTTAGCGGCACCCCATCTACAAGCAGCAATAGCCAAGCTAGAAGGATTAATAGCTGCACCACTAGAAGATATCCGCCGTTATTCTATTCTGGCTGCGATCGCCTAGTATCCAAGGAGTGGAATCTTGAAATGGTTGCAGACAGGACAGTTGGTTCTTTAATTCTTCTCACCAGGGCAATAGGGCGATGCCTCCGGTGGGCGGGTACGCCATCGCACTCTTTGATTTTCGGTATAGCAGTGTACTGCTTTGTCACAAGCGATTCCTGCGGTTCATGAAGCCTACGCTCCATGAGTGCAAAGTTTCCTCTAAGAATGGTTCCAAGCAAGAGTAAGCGATTTTCTTAGAGGAAAGTCAGCAATGGCGTGGGAGCGTAGTTTACCGCCACAGGCATCGCCCCTTTACCAATTTCCTCTCTACGAGACGTGCTTACGCAACCCCTTGAACGGCATCGCACTCTAACAAAACAATAGCGCCCACCTAAATACAGGCAGGCGCTATTCAAATAATTCAAATTCAGGGAAAAAATATAGTGAACTGAGTTCCCTGATTTTTACTATTAATTCCAATTTAATTGATTACACAGCACTACGGCTAGTTAATGCGTTCCACAAGAAAACAGCGACAATTGCGCCAAGAACCGCTACTGCAATACCAGGAATGCTGAATGTGGGGGCGGCTAATGTCAAGGTTCCTGTACTGAAGAATACACCTAAACTACCACCAACAAAAGCACCGATAATTCCTAATAAGATTGTTCCGAGAATCCCGCCGCCTTGATGACCGGGGTAGATAGCCTTTGCAATAGCACCAGCAATTAGACCTAAAACAATCCAAGCAAGAATATTCATTGTTTTAATTTGATAGATGTTTTTCATCGACAAATACACAATAGCAATCCCAACATTGACATTCAATCTACCAACAGAACTAATTATTAATAGCCTTGAGGATGAATGCTGTTACTTCTCGTGATATACACCTCAGTTGAATGGATAATAAATTAAGAAAAAACTCCTAGTAGGTCTTGAACTAGGAGCTTAGTTTATTCATTGCTTGATAATTGCAGTATATGCATTTTTAATAATTTATCTCATCTACTTAAAGAATAAAGCTAACGTTTGAAAGCCGAATATTAATTTGATAAGGTGAAGGAGTAAATGGCTAGTAGCTGCGACTAATGTCAAAGAGGCATCGCTCCCACTTGGGCCAAAACTGAAAACCTTATCACTCTCCATCCCTAATCTCTAACTGAGAAATCCGCATTGATGGGTATTCGTCCATCATCCCCCAGTAGTAACCACTAGGCGGCGATCGCACCCTACCAGTGCAGAGTAATTACGCCGTCACTAATCTGACTTTTTCCGTTAAGTCGTCCCTCAAGAACGCTGCCAACCCGAATTTCTCACAATTAAGAAATTCAGGCTATTTATATACTTCCCTTAAGAGCTTTAACGTTTAAAGCTCTCGATTGAAGAATAGTTTTGCCGTCCACTATTATCTGTAAATTCGGTGAAGCTCTGTAAAGAGAGTGCATTTCTGCCTTTGAGATCCAAAGTCAGAAGAGTTTGAGCAAATCCTGGATTGTAGCTAGCAGTCCCATAGCGGGTATTTGAGTTTTGTACATTATTGCTATAGGTTGTGAGGCTGGTTTTGCCCCATTTACAATCAGTAGGATGGCATTTCCCAAATGCTTCAATGTTTAATTTGTTGCCACCTGCTGATGTGATCACCAAACGAGTAACACCACTTGTATTTGAATTAGTATTCACCCAAGTCCCAATAAAGTCAGCAGGTGCAGCTAGAGCAGGACTAACTAAAGCGGCAGCTAAAGGTGCACTAGACAGCGCAAGCACCAAAGAATTTTTCAACATTTAATTAACAGTTTAAATTAGGTATGGCAACTATGTTACTAAATTCAGCTACAGTGGTTTAGAGAGAATTTACGGAAATTTTTGGCGGGATTTATTATGAAGTTTTTCTATGAATTAATTTTCAGCTAGGCTAAAAAATTTCCCGTTGACTGTTTGATTGCTTGATACTGATTTTGATAAGTAACGTCATACTTCATTAACCTCTAACTGATAAATCCGCATTGATGGGTATTCGTTCATCATCCGCCAGTAATACCCAGTAGGCGACGCCATTAAACTAGCTCTCCAGCCATTCCATAACTGATTGAATTTGCTCTGGCTCAACGCCGCAGCTTTGTTGTCCGTAGCATAAAATAGTTGGCTGGGCTGGTTTGGGGAAGGAGGAAGTTTAAGAATTTCATGAGGTGGGGAAACGCAACCATTACCAGGGTTCCCATTTGTTGAGGCGATGCCGTTCGCGAAGCATCTCCAGGAGTTGTGCGGTAAACTACGCTCTTAACTGACTTTCCCCTAGAACTAGCTGCGATCGCTATTCTTCATCTTAACTACTCTAGTTCTGCCTCTAATTCCTTGAATTCTTTGTACTCCCTATCTTTATGTTGCCAGTATTTATTTACTGTTTCTTGAGCTGCAACTGCGCTTTCATATTCTGTTCCACCTTGGAGAGTTAATCTTTCTCTTACTTTTTTCCGAAGGTCAGAGATGATTTTACCGTTAACTTTGCGGGTTTTAGCCCAATCTAAAATAGTTTGTGGATAAGAACTAGTGCCAATATATTTACCTTGAATAATTTCTGGTAGACTGTAACCTTTTAGTTCGCTTACCCAATAGTAAATAAATTTGAGGTCTGGGTCTTTTTCTGGAATATTCTTATTTGGGTTATATATGCGAAAAGTATCACTTAAAGGATTAGTAACACCAGCTTGCATTTGCCATTGCCAATTATCAATGGCTAAATCTCCATCTACTAAATAGTTCATATAATGTCTAGCGCCATGATGCCAGGAAATACCGCAATTGATAGTTAAAAATGTGGCACACATCGCCCTCATGCGGAAATTCATCCAACCCATAGTTTTTAGTTGTCGCATGCTGGCATCTACCAGGGGAAAGCCTGTTAACCCTTCAAGCCATGCCTGAAATAGTTCTTGTTTTTCTCGTGGTAACTTTAGGGGCGTATACCATTCGTCAAATTCTTGATAACGGTTTTTGTAAGCTATTTCTGGGTAAAAATAAAGGCGCTGTGTAAAACTATCGTGCCAGCGTAAACGGTCTCGAAATGCTTTGAGCGAGAATTCTGCCTTGGGTTGAGTTTTTAATTCTTCTGCTCTAGCTTTAGTACTTTGGTAAACAGTGCGAGTTGAAATAGTCCCAAAAGTTAGGTGTGGTGATAGATGAGATGTTGCCCCAAGCTGTGAGAGCATTGGGCGAGAAAGTTTCCAATGGTATCCGTAATATCTTTTTTTGAGAAATGAGTCCAGTTTTGATTTTGCTTGTGTTTCACCCCCTGGAAAGTAAACTTTCTCGACTGCCCAAAAACTGTGATACTTCTGTTTAAGTTCTTCAAACGTTAGTTGTGGTAAATTGAGAGTCAGTTGGGGTGTGTTAATAGTTTGAGGGATTGGATATTGAGGTTGTCGTTGATAGGTATAGTACTCGTTAAACCACGGATCACGTTGCTCTACGGATTGCAGAAAGTTGTTCAGCCCAATGTGATAATCAAGATTTAACTGTTTGTAAAAATCGACTATAGTTTTATCCCGGTTGATGCCATACTCTACTTGCACATCACGGTTAAAGAAAAGCTTGGGTTTATATCCTCGCTCGGTTAACTGCTTAGTCAACTCTTGCAAAATTTCTATAGAGTTGCCTTCAAATAAGTACAGTCGACTACCTAACTTTCGGAGATTTGAGTTGAGATTTTCCAAACACTCAAACAAGAACCGGACTCTAGCAGTTCCCACATCAGCCCAAGTATAAAACCAAGGGTCAATAATGAAGAATGGCAAAACTGCTACACCATTATCAGTTGCTAGTGTGGCAATTTCGTTATCAGTTAAACGTAAATCCCGACGAAACCATAGAAGGTGCATAGTTTAACTTACTATAGCCTACAATACATTTGTACCAATATTTTCTTTTGCTGTCGAAGTTGAGTGTCCATAGCCAGCTGTAATTTATCCTCACTTATTGAGGAATTAAGTGCTGTTAAGGAGCAACAACAGCCAGCAACAGTGGAATTAGGTGGCTATACAACTGCCAGTAAGTAGTGTTTTCATCCAACTATCTCCTTCAATTTACGGTTGTATCAGTTGTAGTTCAGTGGTGGCAGATAACCTTTGCACCACTACCTATATTTCTCAATCATTCGGCTTAGGAACTATGTTATCTAGCCGTGCGACGCTCCCACATGTCTCTTGCGATCCGCCAATGTACCTCATTCCAACCACGAGCGGACATCCACGATGAGCCTAGACGAATGGCCACCACCTCCGCCCCGAACCATTCTGCCAACCGATTGCTTCGCGCATTGGCGCTCACAGTAGAACCAGATATTACCTCCAGCCCTAGTTCCCTGAACCCAAAGTCGAGCAGGGCACGCCCAACCTCGATCGCATAGGCATAGCGACCCCAGTAGGTTGGTGCTAATTCAATGCCCAGTTCCATCTCGCCCGCCTCACACTCCATTCCCCGCAGTCCGCAGCAGCCGATCAGCGCGTCAGGTTTCTGTCGCTGCACGATCGCAAGTTGGTAATTGAGTCGGGGGCGATCGGCAGCCCATCTTTGAAATGTCTCAAACAAACGGGCTGCATGTTCGGGACTAGCCTCATCTGGTTCATAAAATCTCAGGTTGCGCGGATCGGCTTGATAGTCTACGAATGGCGATCGATCTAACTTAACGAAATCACGTAGCAGAAATCTTCTGGTGACAATCTCCACATCAGCAAGCCTAATGTTCAAGCTGTTCTTTGAATTCAGAAGCACACAATGCATGATGATTCTCTCAGATATTGGCAATCCGGCTTTCAACTCTTCGCGTCTAATCTGCTGAAACCCAGTCGTCAGGGAAGCTTCATCAACAGGGTGAAACCCTAGTTTTGAATAGAAAGGAGCATTCCAGGGAATATCTCGAAAGGTTGATAATGATACGATGCGATAGCCCTGCTGTTTTGCCCAAGTACAAACTGTACCCACCAATGCAGATCCAACCCCTCTTCGTCCATGTTGGGGAGCAACGTCTATTTGTTGGAGGTAGAGTGTGCCATCCACTTCACGAGCGATCGCATACCCAACGACTGCCTCATGCCTATCCACAGCAACCCAGACCTGTCCTGCTTGGAATTGTTGCTGCACAAAGTCTAGTGGTAGTGGATCGGCATCCACCAAAAAGGCATAGGGCGTATCAAGAAACAGCCTAGCGGCTGACCATTCGATGTAAGACAGCAGTGGTAATTCTTCAGCGCGAGCAGAGCGGATGTGATAGCCCGATTCAAGAGCCATTATGGGCAATTTGCAAATATGATTGCGATCGCGTCTGATGTTCATTGAAAGTCTTACCTTGTCGTTCGCGTAGCGTTGCCTTTGGCAAATCGCGGATAAATTAGAGTTGTCGGGAAATAAAAGATGAGTGAGACAATAATGGTCTGCAATTGGGAT
>NZ_JABXKK010000067.1 GCF_017115045.1 Nostoc sp. NMS8
CATTTAATGACCTGGATGCAGTTCTTGCAACTGAGTTACAATCATATCTAGAGAAGAGAGCCATTTCATCAATTTCTGATTATGTTGAGCAATCAACTGTCGAATCAGCATTAACCCAAACAGTATTAGAATTAACACAACAACTTTCTCAAAATCAGCAGCAGCTATCAGCCGGAAGAACCATATTCGACGACCTGGAAGCAGCGATTGTTTATTTGGAGCAACTCCATAGATCACAAAAACCAGTGGATGCAGTTGCTCTTAATCAAACTCAAACTATAACTACAGATGAACCAAAGCTAAAAGATAATCTTTCAGCCGAGTTATATGAGTATTACAGTGTAGGCTTGCAAAACTTATTAGTGACTGACCGAGATAAAGAAATTGCTATATTGGCACTCAAAGATGATAAACCTGCCGAGGAAGTTGAAGAAATTCTCTTTGCCAGTCCAGCCGGATGGACACAAGATGAAGCTAAGTATTTGGTACTTATCGCTAGCAATCAACTGGTAACTCAAAAGTCAGAACCAGAACAGTCACTCGATGAAAAGCAGGGTATTGAATCGGAATTATTAGCGATGGCTGTACCTATTGCTGTTCAACTAATCAATTGGCAATTAAGAGAAAGTGGCTCAAATAGCCTTAGATTCAAACGTGCAACTCTAGAGAAGCAGGGTAGAGAACTGGTATTTACCCATGATGAGCGGGGTGAAATTTTTCGAGTGGCAGTCAACCGAAACCAGTCAGGTGAGCTTGAGTATTCACCGATTAATATCGGGACAGTAGAAAGAGAAGATATTCAGCTTTGGCAAAAAGCAGACCGCGTATTGCAACAAATAATAGAAGAAAAACAGGAACAACGAAGAAGACAGAGTAAAGGGATGTCTCTCTAGGTGATGGCGCAACTCTTAACCGCTTCGCTCAAATAGGCGTAAATAGAAGGTTCGTGCAACCAGGGGCAACCTTGTAAAATTTAGTAAAAATAACCCTTTATTTAGCCTTGATTGATAAGAAATACAAATAATAACTTTGCCTAGTTCGTCTCATTTTAGGCAATGTTTTTCAGTTTCGAGACGGAGCCATAGTACTTTGAAACAAAAACTTCCAGGTACTCCAAGCTCCGTTTTAGGCAAAGTTATTTTACTGTCTATGCGCTAGAAAAAGTATTTGTGCAACTTATCTTTTTATGAGCGCGGTTAAATCTCGTATCAATCTCTGTAACTGTTGCTGTATAAGGTTTTTAGCTACAGGTTGCCCCTCGTTGCACGAACCTTCTATTTACGCCAAATAGGCGGTGTCTGCCACTGCTACAAATTCACTCGTTGAGCTACCCAAATTGTTGCAGGCATCGGCAGACACTCCGCTACGCCGCCTATTTGTTAAGAGTTGCTTGGATTGTGGTAATTCTAGTTTAAAGCAGTTCATTCCCCTCGACTCTACCTTTCGGCGGCTACCCTAACCGAACAGTATTCGATGTGGAACAGCTTATCACTGTTTATTTCACCCCTAGAACTGGAGTATGCGAAGAATCTTCGCTAATAAAACTTCTTACTTTCGTCTTTTTCCCTAATTTTAGATGTTCCTAAATAGCTCGGATGTGAGCCATAAAAACTAGATATAGAAAACATTTAGGACGAGTTAACACTTTTTTATAAAAATTTTATTGCTTTAATTTCCGGAAAACTGCATACTTAATTTGTATCTCTCTTTAAAAGAAAAATCTTTATAAAGTTATACCTAAAGATTTTTGTTATAGCGATCTCCAAAGTCCTTGTCTTTTTCAAGGGTCAACTTGCCTATGTAGGGCAAGTGTGCTAATAAAAGCACAACGTATAGAAAAATACTTAGATTTCTTTTACTTTAAGTATTATTACTCTGCAAATGTTTATAGGATGAATGTAAGCTTATAGAGTAAAAAACAGATTGTATTGACTTTTCAAGCGCCTTAGTTAAGGTATAATTTTATACTTTTTTACATCTCAATCCCAAATCCTACCTTTTAGTTGAGCATTATTATGTATTCAACATTAACAAAACTTAAAACTGCTGAATAAAACTTAGTTTAAAAGAGGGTTTTGAGACTTACTGTGAAAAGTCAGATAGTTTATTCCTCATCAACACAAAGGTAATTATTACATGAATAGCAACGGTCTAAAAACATTTTTTGTCCATGCTGTAGATAAAGCTTCATTCTCTAGAAGTGATGAAATTATTGCTCTCTCTGAAGCATTGAAGAAAGTTGACCCTGCCGGAATAAAAATTGTAGGTAAAGCGGAGCTTTACAAATTTGGAGAAGTAGAAGAAAAGTTAAAAATAGTACTAGAAAAAGAAGATTTAAGAAAAGTTAACTACTTCCAAAAATCTTCTATATTTAAAATATTTACATATTTTATAGATTCTTTGTCAAATTTATTAGTTGCACATTCAGAAAGCCCTGAACCTAGTTTCTCAGGTGTTAAAAAATCTAATTCGTCCATTAATAACGATTGTAAGCTTGAAACTGTAAGTAAAGAAACTTTGAAGTTGACTAATACACATAAAGTCCAAATACGTCAAAAGTATAAAGGTATTCCCGTATACGGTGCTCAAGTCACTTTGGAAGTCGACGAAAAAAATGATCTTCTTGCAATTAACTCCGCTTCTGCTATAGGTGATACGCTAATCATCAATACATCACCTGAACCGAGTATAAAGGCTGATGATATTAAAGACCTGATTCAGCAAAAAACTAATTATAATTTAGAAAGTTTAGATTTAAATCCCAGTCTCTACTATTACTACGACTCTAGTAATAAAGACTGGCGGCTTGTTTATATTACTGATATTAGGTATACAGATAGCAAAGAAATCCATAGTATAGTGAAAAATCCAGAAGAAACCGACAATCTTGAGTCTGTACCAGACCTTGTAGACTATGTTGTCGATGCTCATACTGGAGATTTAGTCGATAAAAATCCGTGTTTAAGGACAATCCAGAAATAAGGTTAAAGAAAAAATGATACAAGGCAATTTTATACAAGCTGATTGTATTCATAGGCTAAGTTCCTTGATGTGTCCACATGAGATCGAGGAAAAAAATGATGCAGAAGCTGAAAATTTAACTGTAAAGATTTATAATTTTGGAGGTCGTGACTTAGAAGAAACTGATGATTTTAGCAAGAATAAAAAATTCCTTCCAGGAAAGTATTTATCTTTTAAACCTGATATTACATATTTAGATGCGAACTTATCAGGATGTGATAAGCAGTGTCTAAAAGCTCATACTAATGTTACTAATGTAGCTCAATTTATCAATGATGTACTTCAGCATACATCATCAAATGGAGAAGAAGTAATATACATCTCCAGCATAAACTGTAAGTTGAACAATGCTGGATGGTTGAAACCCTTATCTGACCGTCCTGCACAGACAATTTTTGGACAGTGCAACGTGAATGGGCAACTTCGTTCTTATGCTGTTGCACAAGATATGGTTGCTCATGAATTTTTTCACGGTTTGAACTATCAAACTGTAGGGTTTGATTCTTTGGAGAGATCAGGGAGACACGGTTTTGACTATAGAGGAGAGTCAGGATCACTTGATGAATCTTACGCTGACATTTTTGCTATCTTGTTTTCCAATTATAATGAATTAAATATTCAACAATGGATCTGGGAGATAGGACAAGGTTTTGGTGAAGAAGGACGACCCATACGGGATCTGAGCAATCCTAGTAAGTACAATCAACCTGAACACATGGATCATTACTGCTACTATTCTCCTCTTGAAAGAGCTGAAAAACATAATGATTGGCTGGGAGTCCACTATAACTCTGGAATCCATAATAAAGTGGCTTACAATTTGCTGACTTGCAAAAATGCATCTGGAGAGTATATTTTCGATGCTAGAACCGTTGCTATAATTTTCTATCTAGCTTTAAAAGATCTTCGTCCTACTTCTCTCTTTAAAGATAGCTACATAGCAGTACAGCAAGCTGCAAAAACTCTATTTCGCAATGATCCTCATATGAGAGAAAAGCTTAAAGCAATTTCTGAAGCATTTAAGAAAGTAGGAATTGATGATAGTTCCCCTGGGATTTTGAAAAGAATACGTTATGCAATATTAAGAGCTTGGTCTAGATCTAGAGGGCATTCCCGCACCTGTGAGTAATGAAAACGACTGAATATGAAAATATGTAGTGTTGGTATGGTATCTTGATTGTGATTTAAAGAAAAAGTTTGCCGCAATAGCAAGCTTTTTCTTTAAATCACATTTTCGCTTCGTAGTTCCGACTCAAACTCAAATCGAAACTTTTTAGCAATGGTGGGTGATCGCTATCCTCAATCATTATAAAGGCTGAAACGTTTGTGGCATAGAAATTACAGGCTACTTTGTCCTTGGTGACAGCTTCCGTAACTTTACCCCTAATAACTTTGCATATTAGGTACTGAATAACCATAAACTTTTACTTCTGATCAGGTTTTTTGGCGAACTGGGTTCCATCATCTTCTTTTTTAAACAAATAGGCTTGAAAGCTATATATTATAAATCCCAGTAATAATCCTATAGGATAGAACCAGGTTACTGTCTGATCTGCTCCGAGAAACTTAACAATACCTCCACCTACAACAACTCCAACAAGGCTGCTTAATGCTTGTGGAGTATAGTTTTGGAATCGCCTAATAAAGTATCTAATCAGCCAACCTATAACAATTCCAAGAGATGTAGATCCTATTAAAGGTACTATTTCTGCCAAAGATTGTGTATGCATCGCTTTATCTTACGATATTCTTTTCATCTTTTATAGAGTTATCATACAATCATGGCTATTTAATTTTAAATATGCAGATCACCCTAGTTACAATCGCGAATGAAATTGGAGTTTTATTCTCATACCTAGACCAACTTCATCCGAACTTGAACAGGGTAAATTAGCTGGCTTCGACCCTGTGAAAGCGTTGATTAAAACCCGCGACCATAGAACCCGATACCTAACTCTTTCATGTAAGCTTATAGGGGATAAAAGTAGCCAAAGCCCATTTTACCGCCATGCGTCGTCTGTAAACTTTACTCAGACTAGGTTTTAGAAAAAAAACTTCCTTTTAGCTAAAATTTAGGACTTGGCAAACTAGACAGTTTAGTTTATTAACTTCGCATAAAGTACCGAATTTTATTGGAGAGTCGGAACTTTACCTAAAGAAATGACAATTTGATGCCTATCTACAACAGGTTTTACGTTTGCTGTCCTTGCCTTGATTGAAGGACGAAATCGTTATTTCGTTAAATCGCTAATTCTTGCTTAAACGAAATCTCTCTGTACGATTAAGCGAAAACACGATATAACTAATTCGCTATAGGGCGAAAGGACGAAATTTGATGACCGTATTGGTGGGTGTCATTTCTCAAAAAGGGGGGGTAGGTAAAAGCACCCTTGCTCGGCTCATTGCTCGTGAATATGCTGCTGCTGGCTGGGATGTAAAAATAGCAGACCTGGATATTTCTCAAGGTACGAGTACGGATTGGAAACAACGCCGCTCAGTCAATGGTATCCAGCCGGAGATTGCTGTTGAACCATTCCGCACTGTTGCTCAAGCTCTGAAACACGCCTCGGTTTATGACCTCATGGTTATGGACGGGCCACCGCATTCTATGCAAGGCACTCTAGAAATTGCCCGTGCAAGTGATTTACTTGTCTTACCCACTGGTTTATCACTGGACGATCTCAAACCGTCTGTACTGTTGGCGCATGAATTGGTAAACGCCAAAATTCCTACGGATAAAATTATTTTTGTTTTATGTCGAGTCGGCGATCGGGAGAATGAAATTGAGGAGGGCAGATCATATATTCATAAAGCTGGATATGTCACAGTGGCTGGTTCAATCCCCGAAAAGACAGCTTACCGTCAGGCAAGTGATAACGGTCGTGCTGTTTCTGAGGTCACGTTTCCTACTTTGAAGCAACGGGCAGAACAAGTAGCCCAAGGAATTATTGATCTGTTGAGTAAGCAAGAGTCCTAATTATGTCAACTAAACCACCTCCACCACCTCGCAAACTGAGCAAGGGTGAACCCCCTAGCATTAAAGAAACAAAAGATAACTTGGAGAAGCCCGATCCAGGTGAAATTTCCAACTTGAATTTTAAAGTACCTGCCGAGTTTAAAAAGGATTTTAAGATTGCGGCTGCTACTTACGGTTGTACCCAAGTCGAGCTATTGCAACGAATTTTTAAATACTGGACAGATAATCATGGCTAATCGTTATTTCGTCCTTTCGCTAAATCACGAAATAACGATAACACTCTTAAGTGATGACAGCGATCGCTCTGTTACCACTTGTAAATACTCCTTGTTCACGAGGGAGGGCTGAAACCCTTGTTTTTAGTTCATTTCCAAAAGTTTGTGATTTACTGGTAATGAACGAAAACGATAATTTTGACTGGTTTAGATTTGTTTTAAAAAACTAGAGATAAGATGGCAGAAGTAGCAGCAAAGCAGAATAACTCAGAGTCATTTGAGCAGAAACTATGGAAAACGGCGGATAAGCTGCGAAAAAATATTGATGCTGCTGAATATAAGCACATTGTTTTAGGTTTAATTTTTCTAAAATATATTTCTGATGCCTTTGAAGAGTTGCATCAAAAGCTGCTTGCGGGAGAGGGGGATTACGCAGGAGGAGATCCAGAGGATCGGCACGAGTATTCGGCAGAGAATGTGTTTTTTGTGCCAGTTGAGGCACGGTGGCCATCTCTCCAGGCACAAGCAAAACAGCCTGATATTGGTAAAACTGTTGACTTGGCTATGGAAGCAATCGAGAAGGAAAATGCCAACCGGTTAAAAGGGATTTTGCCCAAGGTGTATGGACAGCAGAAATTAGACCAAAAAGCTTTGGGCGGATTAATTGACTTAATTGGATCAATTACGTTAGGGGATGCTGAGGCACAGGCACAGGATATTTTAGGGCGAGTCTATGAATATTTTTTGGGACAGTTTGCTCTAGCCGAAGGCAAGAAGGGGGGGCAGTTCTATACACCTGAAAGTATTGTGCGGTTATTGGTGGAAATTCTAGAGCCTTACAATGGGCGGGTATTTGACCCTTGCTGTGGTTCAGGGGGGATGTTTGTCCAGAGTGAGAAGTTTGTCAAAAATCACCAAGGGCGTTTGGATGATATCTCAATTTATGGGCAGGAGAGTAACGAGACAACCTATAAATTGTGTCGGATGAATTTGGCGATTAGGGGGATTGACGGCTCAAATATTAAGTGGAATCCTGAAGGTTCGTTTCTCAATGATGCTCACAAGGACTTAAAAGCGGATTTTGTCATTGCTAATCCTCCTTTTAATGATAGTGATTGGGGCGGCGAGTTGTTGCGAAATGATGGACGCTGGCTGGATAAAGACCTTGTACCTCCAGTTGGGAATGCCAATTTTGCTTGGGTATCGCATTTCATTTACCACTTAGCACCGACAGGTTCGGCGGGTTTTGTGTTGTCGAATGGTTCGCTGTCATCAAATACAAGCGGTGAAGGAGATATTCGCAAGGCTTTAGTATTGAAGGATTTGGTGGATTGTATTGTCATGTTGCCAACCCAACTTTTTTACAATACGGGTATTCCTGCTTGTTTATGGTTTCTCAGTCGGTATAAAAACGGGAATAAAAACAGGGATAGACACGGTGAGGTATTGTTTATTGATGCCTCAGAGTTGGGTTATATGGTAAATCGCAGTAGTCGGACTTTTACGGAAGCTGAGATTAGCAAGATTGCTGATACTTACCATGAGTGGAAGAAGTCGGGGGGGAGTTACCGCGATATCAAGGGCTTTTGTAAGTCTGCATCAATCGCTGAAATTGAGAAGCATAATTTTGTGTTGACACCAGGGCGATATGTGGGGATTCCTGATGAAGTGGAGGATGGGGTAAGCTTTGAGGAGAAAATGAGTGAGCTTACAATGGCATTAGGTGAGCAAATGCGAGAGGGGCAATTGCTGGATGAGGAGATTAAACAGCAATTGTTAAAGGTGGGATTTATTGTTAGTGATGAGTTAGTTGATTTTTAAGGAGTTGAATATGACTCAAGTTATCTTGAAACAGCTTAATCCCATTGTTATAGAAAAACTAAAACTTCTGGCTCAGAGTCATCAACGGACTTTGGAAGAAGAAATCACATCTATTCTTGAGGATGTAACGGAAAATACACCGATAATTACATCTAAAAGTAGGGACTGGTCGCCTGGTTTTTTTGAGCAGACTTGTGGTGCTTGGCAGGGGGAATTATTAGTTAGAGAGCCTCAGCCAGAAGCACAGGAACGAGAGCCGCTATTATGAGTTATTTGTTAGATACTAATGCCTGTATTCGGTATCTTAATTCCAGTAATAATCCAGTTTTTTATCGCTTAAATTCACTGCCACCAGATGATGTTTTCCTGTGTGATATTGTAAAATTTGAGCTTTATTACGGAGCTTATAAAAGTTCTAGTAGAGACAAAAATCTGGCAACATTAAAGATATTTTTTGATGAATTTGTTAGCTTACCTTTCGATGGTCAAGCGGCAGATATTTGTGGTTATATTCGTTCTGAATTGAATAAAAAAGGAACACCAATTGGAGTTTATGATTTACAAATTGCTTCAATTGCTCTTGCTAATAATTTGGTGTTGGTAACTCATAATGTGGGAGAGTTTAGCCGTGTGGAAGGGTTGCAGTATGAAGACTGGGAAGTTGCGGTATGAATTAATGAAAATGCCAAACTTATTTTTAAGGAGATGAATATAACTCAAGTTATCTTGAAACAGCTTAATCCCATTGTTATAGAAAAACTAAAACGTCTGGCTCAGAGTCATCAACGGACTTTGGAAGAAGAAATCACATCTATTCTTGAGGATGTAGCAGAAAAAGAGGAAGAACAAACAAGGTCTGAGGGCTTTTGGGATATGACTTTACAATTTAGAGAAAGGATGCAGCAGGAGAATATTACTTTTGATGATGCAGATTTTGCGGATCTGCGGAGATTAGTCAAGCGCCTGCTGCGAAAATATGGTTATCCGCCTGAGAAACAGGAGAAGGCGATGGTGACGGTATTGCAACAGGCAGAGTTGCTGTGTAAAGATTGGGCTGCGTGAGGTTTGATGGCGATCGCAACTTCCGGCACTCTTAGTAGATAGGGAAATTTGCCTTGATTGCAGTTCGCCAAACTTAACGCACCGACAGAGGATAGAAGGTAAAATCACGAATGAAAATATAAGCTATAATTGATTCAAAATTTCTTTTAGCTGTTGATATTTATCTATATTACCTTGCTGTTGATAGAGTTGTTTAGCAGTTTCTAAATCTTTAATTACTTGTTGAATATTCCCTTGTTTAGCATAAAGAACTCCACGATTCTTGTAAGCATCTGCGTATTGAGGATCAATTTCAATAACTTTTGTATAATTTTTTATAGCTAAATCTGTATTTCCCAATCCAGAATTACCTATTGCCCCTAAAATTAATATAGATATAAATTTAGACTTAACAGTAGTAGCATACTGAGAATTAATCATAACAACTTTTTTATAATCAGCAATACCTGGATACAGTTTTCCCTGATTAAGATATTCGAGTCCACGCTGAGAAATAGCATTTACAAATTGAGGGTTAAGATTAATAGCTTGAGTATAATCAAAAATTGCAAAATCTTGCTTACCTTGCTCACTATAGACAATTCCACGATTATAGTAAAATCTTTCATCTTGAGGATTAATGTTAATAGCCTGGGTATAATCAGCAATTGCTAAGTCATTCTTACCTTGCTTCTCATATATAATTGCACGGTTATTATAAGCATCTGTAAATTTAGTATTAATGTTAATAGCCTGGGTATAATCAGCAATTGCTAAGTCATTTTTACCTTGTTTTTCATATATAATTGCACGGTTCTTATAAGCATCTGTAAGTTTAGGATTGATGTTAATAGCTTGGCTATAATCAGCAATTGCTAAGTCATTCTTACCCTGCTTATCATATATAACCCCTCTATTATAGTAAGCCACTGTAGATTTAGGATTAATGTTAATAGCTTGGCTATAATCAGTAATTGCTAAGTTTGTGAGTTTTTGTTCTTCATAAATATCTGCACGAAGTAGATAAGATTCTGATATCTGAGGATTGATTTCAATAGCCTTGTTACAATCTATAATAGCTGCATTATATTGTTTTGACTTCTTTAGTAAATCTGCACGCATTAAGTATAGCAAAGGTTCTTTTTTTTGTAATTCTTCTGCTGCTTTAATTCCTAAACTTATGTATTCTATAGCACTTTTAGTTTTTTTAAAATGTTCTAAAATTAAACTTTTTAACAAATAAGAACGATGAATTTCTAATGTGGATTGTTTATTAATAGCCATATTGATAGCAGATAAAGATAATTCATATTGTCCACGAGACAACCAAATGACAGCAATATTATAATAGACTTGCCATAGATTGGGATCAAGATTAATTGCCTTTTCCATAGCATCAATCGCTTTATCATCTTCCTGGATTCTCCATAATTTAACACCATATTTTAACCAATCATTACCTGTTCCATTCACATCAGGGGGAGAAGGTATAGAAATTTGTATAGAATTTACATCTTCTGTATCAGGTTCATTTTTACTAAGATTTAGTTTAGCTTCAGGCAAATTCCATAAAGCTTCTCTTTGATAAAATAAATAACTTTGAACAGACAAACCTAAACTATATCCCAAAAAATCGCTTTCTGAGGCATTATGAATACCAATTAACTGGCCTTTTGTATCCCAAATACCTCCTCCACTCATTCCAGGATAACCTTCATTTGTATATACTAATTCATAACCTCTCTGAAAAAATTTTCTGATACTAAAACGTCCTAAATCTAATGTACTAAACATAGCTCCCGCATTAAATAAAGAAGGATGATTTATTTCTTCACCCTTCCAACCATATAGAAAAACGTATTGTTCTTTTAATTCATAATCCGCCAATTTAGCTACTTGATACTCCTGGAAACTACGAAACTGAAAAACAGCCATATCAAGTCCCTTTCTGGTGCGAATAGTCTTATTATTCACCCTATATACTTGTTTATCAGGTGCAACAACTTGATAATCTTGTTCCCTTTCCACCACATGAGCAGCAGTTAACACATAATACACATCATTGTCTTTAGCAATAATTACACCGCTACCAATACCACTTTTACCTTCAATTCGTACCGAAGACTGTTTAGCAATAGCTAAAACCTTAGCTGGAATACCACCATTTTTAATTATTTCTCTCTCAGGAAACAAAGCTAAATCAGGTGCAGCTTCATCTACTAAATTAATGGCAATACCCCAACTATAATTACCCCATTCCTTTAAAATATTCTCATCAGGTTGTTCACCTTTTAAATAGCGAAAATCATTTTGTAAAATTGGATGAGCAATTTTACTATTAATCCCCACTAAATTACCTGCTTCATTAATTATTGCTCCCCCACTCATCCCCTGTTGAATATCATTATCATAAGCAATTTGATGACCTTTAATTAAAGCCTGATTCAAAAATAATCGCACCTGTCCCTTTGTGGTTTGAAAATTACCCTTAACATATCCCCCTGCAAATACCCTATCTCCTAGTTTGATAGTATCTTCTGCAAGTCCAGCAACTTGATAAATATTTTCACTACTAAAAGTCACCTTTGCCAAATCATATAAATCATCCTTTTGATTATCTTGTCTATCTAACTTCACAGCTTCAGCATTATAAACTTGATTATCTGAAGTGACAATTTTCACAAATTTAGCATTTTTCACCACATGATAATTAGTCAGGACAGTATAAAAGCCATTTTGTTTTTTAATAATCGTTCCTGATGCTGCTTCCTGATTATCAGCAATAACTTTAACAGTAATTTCCTTTAAAGTATTTTCTAATTCCTGTTCAGATAGCGTCCTTGCTTTTGGCACGAACAGAGAATAACTACAACCAGTAACGACAATAGGAGCAGCAGCAAATAATAAAACCAAGAATAATAATAAACTTGATAGCTTGTGTAATTTCATATAGATTCTACTTATTATGTATATGTAGATTTAGTAGATGTAAGTCAACTCAACATTGTGAAGGTTTTTGTTGGGTTGCTCTGTCGCTTAACCTATACTTATGTAAATTTTATTTTTATTTTTTAAACAACCGGAAAATATCCACTGTACAAGATAAACGACTAGAATTATTTAGCGCACAAGAAGAATTTTGATATGCTTGGGAAGCATCACCATTTAACACCGCAGTAAAAGCTTTTAATTCCAGATCAGGATCATCTGATTCTAGTAAAGTTAGAATCAGAGTATGGCAATCTTTTCCTATGGTGGTACATAAAGCTTTATGTTTTTTGAGGTTGTCATCTTCTGCATAACCCCAAGTTAAAGTTTTCAAAGTATCGTTATCATAAGCTTTCTGTAACCGAGGCGTGACTTCTTCACATCTACGCTGGGGAGGAAAACCAGCTTTCACAAAATTCGTGCGTCTCCACACTATGAAATTTTGAATTTTTGCACCATTTTTTACTTTGGTTACAGACTCTCCGTTGCTATCAGTTTCACAATAAAAAGCGACTTCTTCCCGTTTTTGACTTCCTATCCCTGTACCCTCACACCCCATCAATGCAAGGTTTAGGCTAAATAAACTCAGAAATAATAACCACTGATAACTTTTCATTACCTTAATTATGAACCTGCTTTGTTGTAGCATAAAATACCTTTAATATTGTATATACTGCATTAAGTTTTTTATAGAAATTTGTTTAAATATGCTTGAAGATTAGAAATCGCGGCTATACAAGTACAGGCGTAGCCTTCCCACAGGATAGTTCATAGAGGTAGAATAAGAACATTAAACCCACGCAGACGATTTTGATCCATCGTGACAGGTTAACTCACATCTTGCACCAATAAAAACTGATGTAATTTTATTACTCAGTATTAACCCATAACCCTTGATTCCGCAATAAAAGCTAATAAAAAGAAGGTAGCCTTATTGTCAATGTTTTGAGTTTGCCTGGAATTGTACGGAGAGGTGCAATATCTGAGTTAAGGAAATTGCACGTAGCGGATGATTTGATTATGAGATAGATAACCGACTTCTTAAAGAAGTCGGTTATCTGGTTATTATGTATTTTCAAGTTGAGCTACTTATCAGTTACCCAAGCCTTGATCGCATAATTTCCTAACGCCATATTTATTGATTTAATTTTCAGTTCATATTGACCATTTTCTAACATAAAAGTAGCAGTAAAATTATTCTCTTTAGTACTAATATTTTTTACTGAAATAAAATTATCTTCATTGACTTTACGAATGGTAAAAGTAGGATTAAAATTCTTACTTACTATTTCTACAGTTAAATATTTTTGCTTCCCGCTTGTAAAGTTGTAAATATCATAGTGTTTCCCATTAATTAGTTCTTTTGGGTCTGATTGAGTTAATTGTCCTTCCTGTTCTTTGCCATCTGCTATTAATGTTGTATCAGTTTTTTTAGTTATAATAATTGTGCTAATAACTACAATCACTAAAACAATCCCTACTATTAACTGGGATATTAATTTTAATGGAAGTTGAGAATGTGGTGTATTCTTGAGTAAGTTTCGCAGTGCTACTAAAGCTTCAGTGGCATTTTGAAATCTTTGTTTATAGCTCTCACAGACCATTTTATTTAAAACACTGGTAAATTCTTGGCTCACATTAGCTTTACTTTGCCAATTCTCAGCTAATGTAGCTGTATAAGCAGGATCTTCTCCTGTGATAGCAAAAACACCAATCATTCCCACTGAATAAATATCACTAGCAAAGGAGACTCTTCCTAAGAGAATTTCTGGCGCAATATATCCTTTTGTACCTCCTTTGATTGAACCAATTTTTGTACCTGAAACCGTTACTTCTTTAGCTAAACCAAAATCAATTAAAACTAATTTATTGTCAGCACTTCTACGAATAATGTTTTCCGGTTTAATGTCTCTATGTATTACAGAATAATTAGGATATGTTTGGACATATTCCAAAATTTCTAAAATTTCTATCAATAAAGATATTGTCTGAGATTCTGATAATCTTTTACCTTGTCTGATTTCTGTGGTTAAAGAAAGCCCTTCGATATATTCTTGAACATAGAAATATTCATCTTGTTCATCAAAATATTCAAAAATTGTCGGTATTTGTTGATAGTTTTCACCTAATTTTGCTAATGTTTGGCTTTCTATTCTGAACAGTCTTAGACATTCTAGCCAGTATTGTTTTAAGATAATTTCTTGTTTGCTTGTTGATAAATATTCAATGTCTAATTTAGCTGCTGTTGTTTTTTTAAGTTGTTTTAAAATTCGCGTTGGTTTATTTGGATGATGAGAATCTACGATTTTATAAGTAATACCAAATGCAGTTTGATGAGATAAAACATCAATAATTTTGTAACGATCTCTGAGGCGAGTCCCAATGGACAAAATATTATTCATAACTTCTTGAAATTGAATGATGGGTTTTAATTATGAAATTAACACCTACTTGTTTGATAAACCCTCTTTTGCCCCTCCGTATCACAGTTACGACAAATAACGTTGTTTGCATTCACTGGGTCAATAGGTTTTGGACAATGGGGATTTATACAATAGGTCATTACACAGAAGTAAATATCCTAAAAAATCGATTTTTATTGATATCTAAACAGATGGGTAAATCTATAAGGTTCTATTAATAGAGTTCCCTAAAACCTTGACAAAATAACATATATAGCAGTCCTAAATGATTCGTAAACTTCTTTCCTTGGGTGAACGAAAAAAGGTGTGGCAGAGGAGTTAGCGGATGATCTACGCTAACATA
>NZ_JABXKK010000120.1 GCF_017115045.1 Nostoc sp. NMS8
GAAACTGGTTTGCAAACTGCTGCTACTGTACCTCATAAACCTGCAATCTGCTGTAAGTTTACGAGGAGTTTCAGTACCCCTTCAGATTACTGTCCCTGATGGAGGAGAAGATGCAAGAATTTCCTGGACTGGAGGTTTTGAACAAACAGATTATCTACCTTCTAGATTTTGCATCTTTCAGGCTAAAGCTACCGATCCAAAAAAAGCAGGTTGGAAGAAAGAGGTTTGGACAAAAGATAGCAAGAAAACAGGAGCCATACCAAAGCTAAATGAAGCAGTTGCGAAGGTTATTGCCGAAAATGGCTCTTACATTGGTTTTACTAATGCTGTGTTGATTGGCTCTAAGTACGATGAACGAATTGACGGAATCAAGCAAGGTATTCGAGAAGCAGGATCTGATCCTGATCAATTGAAAGCTGTTGACATTTATGATGCAAATAAGATAGCTGATTGGGTATCACAACATCCTGCGATCGCCATCTGGCTTAATGAAAAGCAATCTGGGCTTAGTTTAAAAAGCCTTCAAACAGTTGAAACATGGGGACGGAAAGCTGAAATTATATCAATTTTGCAAGTAGAAGACAAAGCAAGCCGTTTTTTTATTGGAAGCGAAAGTAGTATTAATAATTCCCTTACTTTCGATAAAGTAAAAGAACGAATTGGAGATTTCCTAGCTGATTCTCAAAAATCGATCAGAATTATTGGTTCATCAGGTGTAGGGAAAACTCGGTTTATATATGAGGTATTGAGGGATGAAACTACAACAGCGAAGATTGCATTAACAACATCTGCTATTTATTGTGACTTTAGGGACATTGGCAGTCAGATATTTCAAATAGCTCAGGGCATTGCTGAGTCCCAAAATTCTGCTCTCATAATTGTAGATGAATGTCCACGCGATACTGCTGTTAAATTTTGTGAAATTATCACAGGTAAAGGTAGCAACCTCAAAGTTATTACAATTGGTAATGATAACCAACCTATTGAAAAGGATAACTGCCTTAATATTTCTGTTACTCCTGCTGATGATAATCTTATTGAGGGCATTATTCGACAAAGATATCCAAATGCTGATTACTCAGATGTTAACTTTATTAAAAATATAAGTGCTGGTTATCCACGTATTGCAGTATTAGCTACGAATAATTATTCAGAGGGATTACCAATTCTCAAGTCCATTGAAGATGTTGTAGAACGTATTCTTTCAAGTTGTTACATAAATAGACCAGAACAAGTTCGAGCAATTGAGTGTCTTGCATTATTCAAACAACTAGGTGCAGATAAAAATGTTAGTGATGAAATTGACTTTGTTGCTGAAAAATTAGCCAGGCAAACTGGTGATGAAATGTATGAACATTTAGCTTTCGCGGCAAAACAAAATCTTATAGATTACCGTAATCCCTATTTTGCACTTAAACTCCAGCCTATAGTAGCATTTTTGGGAACAAGGCGATTAGATTTACTCCGAGCAAAAACCATCATTGATTTTATAGAAAACGCTTCTCCATTACTACGTAAATCTTTTTTAAGCCAATGGTGCTATTTTAGTGATTCAAAAACAGCTGCTACAGTCGCTCAACAGCTTTTAGCAAGAGATGCTTGGTGCGGTTCGTTAGAGAAGTTGAAAACAGATATTGGCTCTCAGTGTTTAAATGCCATAGTGCATATCGAGCCTGATAGCGTGGCTGATACTATCCGTTATTTATATAAAGACTTGCCTATAGATAAATTAAAGGAAGCAGTAACCTGCAAGCAAGAATTTGTACAAGTTTTGTCAATATTGGTTTTTCGTAGAAGTTCGTTTTACATAGCTGGGTTAATGCTCATGCGATTTGCTGCACTTGAAAATCAATCTTCTTCAAGTAAGGTATATAGCCGATTCAAACAGCTTTTTCAATTATATTTAAGTGGAACAGAAGCTGAACCCTCTGAAAGATTTGCAATACTTGATCAAGGAATATCATCTGGCGATGAAAGAATTATTTTAGTCTGTATTGAAGTATTGAAAAATACTCTTAGGCAAGATTATTTCTCCGGTTTAAGCATTTCTAATTACATTGGTAATCAACCTCCTCTTAAAGATTGGATACCAAAAAATTGGGCTGAAGTTTTTGATTTTAATAGAGAAGGTCTTCAAAGGCTGTACCATATACGTTACCAATATAAACAATTTGCTAACAAATGTGAAAAGATTATTGCCAACTCAATCCGTTCACTCCTTTGCGAATATCTTTTTGATGAAATTGAGAATATTTTACTTAAAATTAGTAAGGAAAAACAAGTTTGGCTTGAGGCTATTGAAGGAGTTGGCGATTGGTTATATTATGATAGAAATCAGGAGCCAGAAGAGTTTTCACAAAAAGTTAGAAAGCTTTATGACAAACTTATGCCGACCGAACCAATACAGCAGGCTCTCCTCTTTACAAAATTCTGGACAGCAGATATTAATGATCCTGATCTAAGCTACGAAAAGGATAATATATTAACCCAAGATTTTGAATATTCGTCTAGAAAAGCAGAGGAAATTGCTGCTGAAATTGCGAAAGACAAACAGCTTACATATCGTGCTATTGAAATAATGGTTAGAGAAGAACTGAATAATGTGTTCCCGTTCACTCATGAGTTAGCTATGAGATTGGAAGATCCTGTAGAAGCTTTTCAATTTGCAGTGAACGAATTTGAGGCATCTAGCGACCGAAAGGGAATACAGTTTATTCGCGGATTAATTGCTGGTATTGATAAAAAAGACACTCAATCTTCAAGTAAATGCATTGATATCGCTTTAAAATCTGATGCTCTCAAAGATCAGATGGTAAATATATACACTGCCGTTAACATCTCTGTTAAGAGATTGAATGAAATTGTTGAGAGTGTAAAACAGGGAAGTATTCCTGTAACAGGATGTGTGTATTTATCCTATGGGCAGGGATTGCACAACCTTAGTGCCGAAGAAATCCTTCCTTTTATTGATGAGCTAGCATTTAATCACGGGTCAGAAGGTATGTGGACATCTCTCGAAATTATTTCCACATACCAACACCATAGGAAGGATCTTGACAAGGAACTCGCCAAACGGATTAAACAACTAATTACTTCACAACAACTTCTTGAAAAAGCAAAGGCAGCTAGGAGAGATGGTAATCTGTTTGAGTGGCTTATTCTCTTAATTAAAAAATATTATGCTATTGAAGATGAATTTGCAATTGGCTTAAGCAATCAAGTTATAAGACTATGCCAAGTTGAAGACTACCAAATTTTTTCTGCATTAGATGACTCTTGCCGAAATATCATTAGATTGTTAGTTAAAGAAAAACCGAGTTTAATTTGGGATGCTTTATCACGTTTCTTTGAGACTGCAACTCCATCAGAGATATCTTTCTTAAAAGCTCTTGTTGAGCCAGAGCAACACTTCTTTGATGGAAAGTCTCACAATAAAGAAGGTATACTATTCGGTGTTTCTAATAACGAATGTAAAAGATGGGCTAAAGTTAATCCAGAAATACGTGTACCGTTCCTATGCATTTTTTATCCTATGGTTGAAATAGACGAAACAGGTCATAATAGATGGCATCCAGCGTTAGAAAGCTTGACTCATAAATTTGGTGCTTTTGAAGAATTTCATTTCGCCTTGCCTTAGAACGTCGCATACATCCCAGTTCATGGTCAGGGTCTATAATTCCATACCTTGAAACTTATTTAATTCCCCTACAAACATGGTTTAAACATCCAGTAATAGAAATGTCTGTTTGGGCAAGAGAGATGTATCTTTCATTGGAAAGACGAATAACTAGAACACGTAATCGAGGAGAATGATTTTTATAAGATTACTCACCTTTTTTAATTGGACTTAAAAAATAAAAATAAAAATATTTTGTATTAGTTATTTTACTAAAATATTACAATAAGTTCCTTACATTAGTTTTTACATTTTATATTTTCTCTATTAGTTTCTAATTTCTGACTCCAGCAAACTCAACACTTTCTCTTCCAAATCCGTCAGATAAGCCCGATTCAGCTTCCCCAAAGACTCCAAAAACTTCTGCACCGACTCCTCCAGCCCACTTGAATACACCCGTGTAATGCGATCGCACACCAACCGCATCTGCTCACACTCGGCAGGCAAGTAATCGTAAGACTTCAGGTGCTGCAACCCAACAGCGTACTCGCCATTCCAGGTTTTGACAGTGCAGCTGAATTCGCCCACATGGTTAACGATACCCCAACAGCCACCTTTGCCTCTCAGTTCGGGATTGTCCTTTGCAAGGATTTGGCAGACTTCGCCAATTTGGTAGGTGTTGGGTACTTTCGTCCTTTCCATGATGCGCTGTACAACATCTTTGACAATTCTACCAGTTGGCACTTTACCGCCAGCAACTTGCACTGCCTGCTGCCATGCAGTGCGCTGGACTTCTGGCTCTAGGGCAACCAAGGGGCGTACTTGACGTTCGTTTGTCGGCAGTATTTGTAAACCAATGGTTGACATTTCGACATTTTGTAAACCAATGGTTGACATTTTTGGAGGTTGTAAACCATCTGTGGTTATTTCCGCATTCTGTAAACCAATGGTTGACAAATTCTCCATAACTGTCGCGGCAGCAATTTTATAGGTTGCTGCCATTCGTGTATAACCAAACCGTGAACGGCAATACTCCTCAAAGGTTTTGTGCGTGGAACGATATAATCTGCGATCGCGGAGTTCCATCAAAGCCTTCCCCGCTTCAAAAAACGCCCGCTCCACTTTCCTCTCCAGGAGTAAGCGATCGCTAATTTCCTGCTCGGTTAACTCTGGAACTTCGACAGCAGTAACCGTAATTGTTGCTGAACCTGGGTCTTCTTGCTGGGAGATATCTTCAAGGTCTTGATCGTCTGAGGGTGTGCTATCCCTGGATGTGGCAGAGGTGGCTTTTTTGCGATTAGAAGGTGCTTTATTCACAAGGCCACTTTTTCTAACTCAGTGGTATTTGCTCAGAGTTGATTACAAATAAATTTTGGCTGTAGTGTTCAACTGCGATTGTATTAAACGCAATTGTCTTTGATAAGTGCTTCAAACGTCCTTGTATCTACCCACTTAAAGTCATACTAAGCAGCCGATAAGTGGTTAGACAGGAAAGGAAAAAAGTAGATGTGATTGCTTTTACAGCATAAAGGGCAACAAAGAAAGCAAGTTAATAGTTTGACCAGTGATCATTTTTGTTTTACTGGTTAAACAATTGTGCAAGCTCTTCAATTGATAGTCGGGTGATTTGACATAATTTTGCTGTCTGCATCGGAGTAAGTCGTGGCAAATTAACTCCTCGCTCCCAGTTAGAAACAGTTTGATCTGTTACTCCTACCACTTCAGCAATTTGCCTCTGGGTTAATCCCAAAGACTCTCTTAACTTCATAAATGGATGCTCCGAACTCATCTATACAAAATTCTACTACAAAAGTAAACCTACAAAAGCAAAACTACAAATCAACTTGACAACTACAAATGAACTTGATTTAATAGAGATAGAGAAAGCGCCTGGACTGGTAATCTGAAGCGCTTCTCTAGTCCTATTGAAGAACCTACTAATTATGACTCACGCCCTTTACACAACACAACAGCTGCAACTGAAATCGATTGCCCGTCTCAAGCAAATCTACAGCGAAATCGCCTGCACAGTCGAAGTAAACGACAAACGCTGCAAGGATGCATGGATTAGTGCGATCGCTGATTATCAGTCAAGCAAGATTCAGAAACTCACCCCTGCTGCCCCCGACAACCAAGCCCTCGCCCAAGCCGAACTCGACAGTTACATCGCTGACCAAGCCCAAGCCCTAGCTCCCGAACCCCTCACAATAGCCGAAATCTCGTTTGACCATCACGAATATTACGCTGATGACAAACTGATAGCCAGCATCAGCCATGACGACAACCATTTAACGCAACGCTGGGTAGTCATGATCAACGACAAAGAAGTATTTCGTGCCAACACTCTAATGCGTTGCGATCGCTTCATCTGCACTCACTACAAAGATGGTTCATTACCTGTGCAGGAAAAAGAAGCAACACCCCTCACGACCGAAAACCAAATCATGGCGCATATCTTCAATGAGTGCCAAAATTATGGGTTTGAAATTCTCGACGATGGCATTTACAACAACGGCGTGAAACTGGGGCAAGTCGGATGCACTGATGGTAACTGGTGGGTGAAGAGGCGTTATTCAGTCCAGCAGCAGTATTCTAACTCGGTGCTTGATGCTGTGCGCTCATTATCGATGGTGGACGTGTCTACTGATGGTAAATCCATTTTTGATGAATACTTTTTATACCAACCGTTAGAACAGCTAACTGGCGATAAATTGCAACGGTTACTGGAGAGAACGGAGTTAGTCACAGCGTAAAGAGGCAGGGGGGCAGAGAGGAAAGAATTTGTACAAATCTCTCCTCTGCTCCTCTGCTCAAGAGCTTCATTTTCCCTTCATTCACCTATTCATCTATGCAACCTACAATCTCAATCCCTCAACACTGGGGCTACCCTCGCTTTGCTTTAGATCAGCGTACAAACCAGGGCATTATCCTGGGACTTTATTACTATCCAAATGGTACAGAACTGGCTAGTGAATTTAATGAAGGATGGCGTTATGTGCTGATGCCTAATAAAAACTCTGACGAAATATCGTATTTGCAAGAGGATCAAATTCAGCCGCTCTCTCCAGAGGAATTGTTCACGCAAATTACAACAGAGATTGACTTTTACCAACAGCAAATAGCAATCCGGCAACAACAGTTAGCAGCCATCGCTGGAGGTGCAAGTAATGGCTAAGACGGCTGACAATTATGTGGAGCGTACTTCTGCTAGATTACTGCACTCTCTAAGTCGCTCTGGTGGTTCTATTCCTTTGCACCGCATTCAGTTCTCAGAAACCATTATTCAATATTTGCTTGATAAAAAACGGGTACAAGTGCAAAACACTGGATGCGGTTTTTTGTTGGAGATTGCCAAGGAGTTTTAGGTTATTAATCCCAGAGGAAAAAGCATGATTGACTACGTTAACGCCCTGAAAACCAGTTGGTATATCTCCCCACCTTGGGGTCAAACAATTCCACCTATTGAGGTGAATTTACTGGAAAGAGTTTACCTGAAAACCACGAGAACATTTGGTTACTGTTCTGGTGTGCAATGGAAACATGAGTGTTGGCTTTATACAGTTATTTGTGGTGATGAAATTGTTCACGCTACAGAACATCAAATCATTGGGACTGGTGAATTAGAAGCTCTCACGGTGCAAAAACCTGCTTTCGTTTTAGGGCAGAAAGTAATCCTATGTTCTTATGGTGATGACACAAAGCAACGGCTGATTTTAGGAGTTGTACTTGTGGATAAGTTTTGGTTTTACCTTGTCGAATTGGTATCGCCAACATTGGCTGAAACACCAACCATACTTAATCGCTTTTCGTTGGTTGGTGAAAAAAATTTGGTGTGCGTAAATGCCTAATTCTCTCTAATCAACAACAAATTATCACCCAACTAAAGTTATGTCACAAATCGAAGTAGCTCAAATCAGCGATTGCCGCTCAATCAGTAACAATCGCCACACAAAAACACTCATTGTATCTCTAGAGTAACAACAATGAAAGCCATAGTTACAGTTGTTGAAAAAATCACATCTGAAGCTCACATTAATATTCCTGACGGTTTAGCAGTAACAGCAATTAGCCAGCACATTGTAGACCGCTACAACAGTGGCGAAATGCTAACTGAGATGAACATTTTCCACGTTGATTTTGAATCTATTAGCGCTCACATTGGTTCAAAAAACAATATTACTTGGCATCAAGGAGATACTTCTTGTGCAACCCGTCAGTATTACTTTTGCAAACTCGGAAGATTTAGTATAACTTTATTAACTGATATCGAGCAAAACTTAACTCGTACAGAAGTTTACTTTGGGCATCACAAACAACTTATTTATATATCAGAAAAAGAGATATCCAAAGAATTGGCAACAGTTGAACTCCAAAATTTCTTAAGCGGATTAGCTGTTGAACTTCAGACTTTAAGCCACATTGAATTTTCAGAACAAGTTTGAAATTAACATTGAAAATAACAAGGTTAAACATGAGACTAACAACATTAGAAGGTCAATACCAGTGCATTGTGATTGACCCTCCCTGGTTCTATCGGCTGAGAAATCAGGATAAAACTCACCGAAACCGCATTAACTACAAGCCAATGCACATAGAAGAAATACTGTCATTGCCTGTTCCAGACTTAAGCCATCCCACGGGGTCAGTTCTTTGGCTTTGGTACACAAATAATCACATGGTAGAAGCTGCTCAATGCTTAGAAAGATGGAAATTTGAACTCAAGACTATTTTGACTTGGGAAAAAGTCACCAAAGATGGCACTAAAACACATCTAGGTGTTGGTCATTGGCTGCGAAACTCGACCGAACATTGCGCTTTGGCTGTTCGTGGGAATGTGAAAGCTTTTGCTGGACGGACACTCACAAACCAGTCAAGCATTTTACACTCACCCCGGCGTGAGCATTCACGTAAGCCCGAACAGTTTTTTGAACTTGTAGAAAAGCTGTGTCCTGATATGACCAAGCTGGAGATGTTCGCACGTTCGTCTAAAGTTGGCTGGGATTGTTGGGGTGATGAGGCTCTGAAGTTTGATCAGCCTGTTGAGGATCGTGATGGAGATACTTCGTTAAGTGCTTAATTAGAGCTAATTTAAGCACTTAAAGTTTACTGAACCTAAAAAACTAAATATTAAATTCTTCAATGCTAATTTTCTGGCGGATTGTCAGTTGTAGAGGACTGGTATATTTGACGCAATTCATCGACTGTAGTTGCTGTTTTTATCCCATTTCTCACTGCTCTTAATAGTTCAACGTCTTCCAACGATGAAATTTCTGGCACTAGGTTTAATGATTCAGGGCCAAACTTGAGTTCCAAGCCTAATTTTATTGCTTCTACCAATTCTTCCATTCGGGCAATTCGCTCAAATGATGTCACGTACTGCATACGTTGTTCTGCCTCTAATTGTTCTACTTCCCGTTGAAATTCTCGCTCTAAATCTAATGGTAGCGTCAACATCCAGTCAATAAAAGCCAAAAGGTTAACAACAGCCTCGCGTTCAAACCCTTGCTCATACAACCGACGCACTAAATTCAGTTTTGATTGTTTCCTTTGCGACCTATTACTGCGGGTTTGCACTGCTGCCAAGTGAGCCATTACCACCGTAGCAAAGGGGTTACGACTGGCTTCTAGCTCCGACAACCTTTGCTGATAGTCTAGCAGCTTGATCACAGGAAACTGAAAATTAACTGTGCAGCCAAATAATTCATAACCAAATTGATTTGGTCGCCAGTTTATATTCTCATCTCCCAGTACCGCGCATGATGCAACTGAACGGTTATAACGGTCAAAAATCCGATAGTTGTATACAAACATACGTTTCGGGAAATCGCTTTCTTCCTGGCTTTGGACTTCGACATGGATCAATAGCCAAGATTCTTCACCCTCGATACGGTAAATTTTCACCAATTTATCAATCAGTCGCTTTCCTAATTCCGCATCACGGACTACTTGCTGTAGCTCCTGATCTAGAAACTCAAAACCTCTACTCCAATCAATTTCACTGTGTGCTTGGGGAAAAAAGAACAACATGAAGTCTTGAAAATACAACTGTAGTATTTGCTTCCAAGGAGAATCGTATTCAGTAAAAGGTGTTTTATTAGCCATTTTCAAATGTATTGTCTAATTTCAAATTGCAGAGGTGTTTATGCCAACAAACATAGAATGGACAGACCAAACAGATAATATCATCCGTGTCAAAGGAGGCGGTTGGTGGTGTCATAAGAAAAGTGAGGGTTGTGCAAATTGTTATGCAGATAAATTAAATAAAAACTCTTTTTTTGGCGGAAACAAGCAACCCTACTCGGGACTTCCACCCGAACTAGTGTTAGATACAGAAGCTATTCGGAAATGGGGATTCCAAACAAAACCTAAGAAGCATTTCGTTTCTTCAATGACTGATGTTTTCGGTGAATGGGTTCCGCGTTTTTGGCAACATGAAATGTTGGACGGAATGTTCGTTACTCCCAATCAAATATTTCAGATTCTCACCAAACGCCCAGAAATTATGCTGTTGTCTATGGATGAATGGCTTTCTTGTCATGGACTAGACAAGTTACCTTTAAATATTTGGTCAGGAACTTCGATTGAGAATCGCCGCACTTTAGAAGAACGTAGTCAATTTCTTGCTCAAATTCCGGCTTTAATTCGGTTCTGGTCAGTTGAGCCGTTGCTAGAAGATTTGGGCGATATTACTCAATACTTGAATGACGTTCAATTAGTAATCGTTGGTGGTGAATCTGGCCCAAATTCCAGACCATGCCACATTGAATGGATTAATTCAATTGTCCAACAATGCCAACAATCGAAAACACCCGTATTTGTGAAGCAGTTGGGGGCGAATGCGAAATTTGGGGGACAGCAATTTAAAACCCGCGACAGAAAAGGGGGAGACATTGAAGAGTTTCCCCTTCATCTGCAAGTTAGACAATTTCCCTTTGATGCGTGAATAAAGCAAAACCCCCGCCTGTAGCGCAGTGCGGGGGAAAACCAAACCCTTTGAGGTCTATAGATATGAGTTTAACAGAAAAAATACAAAGTGATGGCTCTAGCTACGGTAGAAGAAAACGCCATATTTATATCGATAGTAAGCTGGATGATTTACCACTAACAATGGAGGCATTTCGAGTTTACTCTCATCTCTGCCGTCGAGCCGATTGTGATAATAACGCCTTCCCTTCATACAAATCTATCGGTGAAGCCTGTTTTCATGGTTCTTTCCCTGGTTCCTCAACTGAAACTTTAAGGCAAAAAGCGATCGCAGCAGTCAGCGAACTGGTTTCGTGGAACTTAATCACTAAAACATCCATTACCAAGTGTAATGGCTCAGTATCTTCTAACCAGTATCAACTCACAGATTTTGATGACTGGTTTGTTTTTCCTACTAAACAATCAAGTTTAATCAGAGGAAAAAATAGCGGTAGTAGTGGAGGAATACTAGGGGTGGTATTGGGGGGAAACCAGGGTAGTAATGGGGGAATACCAGGGGTAGTAGTCGGGGAAGACCAGGGTAGTAGTCGGGGAATACCCAAAGTATATCCAGTTAAAGATTATCCAATTGAAGTCTATCCACTCAAGGATGCGCCCCTGGCTTCGCCACCCGCGCCCCCCACCCAAGAATGTGTGTGTGAAAAAGAAGAACTTGATTTGACAACGGAAGAAATTGAACTCGAAGAACCAACCCCACAACAACCCACTTCTCTACGAGACGCTACGCGAACGTTGTTAAAAAATCCAGAGTCTTTGCAACAAACCGATAACACCTCAAGAGGGTCAACTATTGCATCGGGGTCGTTCGACAAATCCGAACAATCGAATAAGCCGCAACTAACCTGTCCCTACAAGACAGCCCGGAACGTGAAAGAACTGATTGATGCCTGGCTAACAGACCCGACTGCTATGAGCGATGATTCTGTACCACTGCTTGTCAGAGAAACAATCAAGTGGAATTGCTGGGTTTTACCTTGGCGCAATGGAGAGCGAAAGCTGAATAACTTGTACCAGAACTTCAACCCCATAGTTGTTGATTTTCTGGCTGCTGAATTAGCCACGAAGTCTAAACTCTCGGCACAACAGGAAATAAATCATGCGATCGCAGTCATGAACACCTGGGAGAAAACCAAAGGTGGGTGGACGAACCTAATGCAGCGTTATCAGCAAGCATTGCAAACAGAAAAACAGCCCCTACCTCAACTGCATACTGTTACGACGAAAATACCAAGCAACACCATTATCATCACGCTCGAAGATGCTTTGGCACAAGACCATAAGCGCCGTACTCTTGAGCAATCCATTCGGGTTCCATCCAATAACTATCAACACAGCCCACAAATGCTGGAGCTAAAAGCGAAACTTCAAGCCAAAGCAAATGAGCCAAAAGTTCCGAGCAACACCAGAATATCTTCCATTAATTTGCGAGAAGTTGAAGCGCAGTTAAAATTAGCACTTAGAGCATGACTATGTACAGCAATCAAGACAATGTAGTTTCTTTTACACCTGACCGAAATCAAGTCAACTTGCCTCCACAAAATATCGAAGCTGAAGAAGCTATTTTGGGCGGGATTATGCTTGACCCAGAAGCGATGACTAGAATCAGCGATCGCCTAATAACCCAAGCCTTCTACATCAGCGCCCACAAAGATATTTATCAAGCCGCAGTCCAACTTCATGCTACATATCAACCCACAGATTTACTAAGCGTCACCGCATGGTTGGCTGACCACAATTTGCTCAATCGCATTGGTGGTAGAAACAAGTTGGCGACTCTGGTAGACCGCACTGTATCCGCCGTCAACATCGATGCTTTGGCCGATCTGGTGATGGAAAAATACCGACGGCGACAGTTAATCAAAGCAGGGAACGAAGTTGTCAAACTCGCTTACGAAACAGAGACTGAACTACCACTTGTACTAAACCTTGCTGAGGCAGAAATCTTTGGTGTTACTCAAAATCAAAGCGATGAACGCTGTAAGGTTTTCTCAGCACAAGACATGGGCTTTGAACTTTTTCAAAAGCTGGAGATGGGCAATATGACAGGGCAGAAGGTAGGGTGGTACGACCTCGAAAATATCACCGGTGGCATTTATCCCATATCAAAAAAGCGAAATCCAAAAAGACATCGCCAAAATTAGATGTCTGCAAAAATTTTGATGACACAAAATTAAAACCAGTTCTTCCAGATCATGCACCGATCGCTGTAGTACTTTTCGCTGGTGGCGGCGGGATTGAAACTGGGATGGTGCAAGCGGGTATTCGCCCAGTTATCGCAGTCGAGTTTGACCCAAGCAAATCAGAACTGAGCCGGGCGATACCTTCGGCACACTTCGTGAACGCCAAAACTCATCATCACAACTTCAGCGAATATGGCTGTAAAATAATCCAGTTAACAGTTCAAGAAGTAGCGCAGTTAGGATTTCTAGGTTTTCCTCACCGCTCCGATTACCTCCACGCCTCCCCAGTATGCGCCAACTTCAGCCAAGCCCACACAGCCGAATGGCACTAAGAAAAGCTCTAAGCTATGCCCCGTAATCATTACAGTCATTTATGCTATTAAGCAGTCAAGGAGTAGCTGCGATCGCTATTTTTTGTAGTGCTGTGAAATGGAGGCGGCAACGGTACAGGGTTGTCGAAAAAATTTTTAGGTAGAAAAAGCTTACTCGTTCGTGAAATACTTATCGACGATACGAGCAAGCCAACATCATAAATACTACTGTGACACTACGAGTACAAATTCTCAAGGATAAATTTAATTCATCTTTGGGATTACCTTTTAAAGAACTGTTACCAACAAGTGTAATTGAGCAGGCACTCTTGGAGCTAAAAACTAGATACTATAGGCGATTATTTGATCCAATAGTAACCCTTTGGGCATTTCTATCTCAGGTTTTGGATACTGACAAAACTTGCCATAATGCCGTGAGTAAAATAATTGCCCATTTGGTAGAGGAAGACGTAGAAATCCCTTCAAATGATACAAGTGCTTACTGCCAAGCACGGTCGAGATTGTCGGAAAAATTACTGGAGAAACTTTTCAATTACTCAGCACAAAATCTAGACGAAAAAATGACAGAAGAACATTTATGGTGTGGTCGCAATGTGAAAGTGATAGATGGTTCAACTGTGTCCATGCCTGACACTGTAGAGAATCAGGAAATTAAACTCAACGAATCGGTCACCCGACCCGTTGGTCTTCAGAACCGGACATGA
>NZ_JABXKK010000011.1 GCF_017115045.1 Nostoc sp. NMS8
TTCCAGAGGCTCTTGATGCTCTACGCGCTTTGGGTGCTAAGGAATTAGATGATATTCCAGCACGAGCAGCTATTAAAAAGATGCGCCGTCAAATTGAACGGGTGCTTCGTCTCGGCTATACCTACGAGGAAGTGTCTAAAACTTTAGCCCCTTTAGATATCAACATCAGCCCTGAACGTATTCGTTATTTACTTAACGATATTCGTAGGTCTACACGCAAAAAGTCAGTCACTCCTCCGAGTCAAGAGAATATCAGTACACAAGTTATTGATGAGCCGACTTTAGACGAGAATTCGGCTTCGGAGCAAAGCAGTAGTCATTCTGTTCAAAAGTCTGAGTCTAAATCAAGAACAGAATCTAAATCAGCTTCATCAAAATCAACAACTCCTAAAACTCCTAAAACGGCTAAAAAGACCTCTGATGTTAAAGCTCCAGAGAATCAAAATTCCTCTCGCCTTGCTTTTGTGCCTGAAATAATTTCAGATGAGGATTTGTAGATGGTAGTCAAACCTAAACAATCGGCTGACCAAGGTGAGGAAAGTTTGTCAACTAATCAGCCAAAAACTCTTGGACGCTTGGTGTTGGTGACTGGGGATAAAGGCGGTACTGGTAAAAGCGTGGTGGCTAGAATCCTACTTGACATTTACCGCCACAGAAATATCAACTGCATCGCTTATGAGTGTGACCAGTCTAATCCTCAGCTTTATCGTCATTACAACAAAGTCGCTCCTGGCGTACAAACGCTCAAACTAAATCAGCGCGGTGGTGCTGATGCTTTGCAGGATGATTTGAAACGTTTATCTCCTCAAGTTTCCCTTGTGGATCTGCCTGCTGGTGCTGCTGAATATTTTGAGTCAGTCGCTAAGGATATTTTTCTGTTTCAAAATGCCCAGCGTTTAGGTTATCGCATCACTATGGTGTCGGTGCTGGGTCGGGTGAAAGATAGTTTATTGCAGTTAAAACGGCTGATGGATTTCTGCGGCGACAAAGTTGATTATGTGGTGGTGAAAAATCTTTACTGGGGTGATGAACACAAGTTTACTCGCTACAACAATTCTAAGATAAAGCAGGCTGTAGAAGCATTAGGAGCAACTGAACTTTTATTACCTGAGTTATATGACGATATTTTTGACCTCGTTGACTCCAAGGATCTAACATTCAGGGAGGCGTTAGAGCATGACGATTTTAGTTTGAGTAATCAGTCGAGAGTTTATGGTTGGATTGATGCGGTTGAGACTGAGTTTTCTAAGGCGGCTATACAGTTGGGGTTAGAGTAATGGCTGTAAGTAATGGTAATGGCAATGGAGCAGTATCTCATTTAGATAGGTTGCTGTCAGAAAAGCCGCCTGAGTTTCAAGCCAAGGTCTTGCGGTTTGCGCTTGATTCTGGGATGAAACAAGATGACCCAGCATTTAGGTTAGTGCAGTACATCGGTTATCTGGCACAGCTGACAGAAACTGCACCAAATGATTGGAAGTTATTATTTGAAAATTTACAGGTAGAGCTAAACGAATGGAGTCAACTGACGGCGGAGCAATTGAAGATTCAAGCCGACCACACGGAGAACATCAAAAATATGGCGACCAGCTGCAATCAGCTAGGGACAGCCTTGAGCGCATTAAATCTAACATCTCAGCAACAACTCAAGCAATTAACGAGCTTAACCAAACTCTCCGAGAATTTGAGCAATATCTCCCCCAAGCAACCAGAGACATTGAGCCAACCGTTGCAAGAACAATTGAACGAGATTCAGGAGAAGATTTCTCTATTGAACCAAAAAGACGTGGATTCAGTCGTTAAAGGTTGGGGTAGAGCTATTATAATCTGGCTTGTCTCTCCGATCTCGTTTTTTATTTTATTTTGGTTTTATTCACACATTTTTCCGATCCCTACTCCCGTTGAAACTACCGAGTCTCTACAGAAGATTTTGCAGAATACTGATTGGAGTAATGCCAAGCTTCAACGAGTTGAGAAAAAATTGGGGACAGATACTAACCAAAGACGACGGCGGTAAAAATTTGCTGTCAGGCTCATTTGGCTTCACCAATCAGCGTAAACGTTGCCCAATTTCTAGGATCAGGATACTTTTGCATTGTGGTGAGCATAGCTTGGCGTAAAGCTTGAGCTTTATCAGGATTTTGTTGAAGATTGTGATAAAATTCTGTCATCAAGGAAGCAGTAGGCTCATCCGGTACAGACCATAAGGCTGCTATGACACTGGGTACTCCTGCGGCAAAGAAGGAACGAGACAAGCCGATAATTCCATCACTTGTGATTCTGCCACTACCTGTATCACAAGCACTCAGGACAACTAAATCAGCATTGAGTTTCAAGTCTAAAATTTCATCGGCGGTAAGTAAGCCATCGTTGAGTTCACCGTTACCAGATGGAGCAAGGGCGATCGCTCCTGGTACACCTAATCCTTTCACGTCATCTAACAACCCATGCGTTGCTAAATGAATAATCCTAGCTTGCGATAGCTTGGGTAAGATTTTGGCTTTTATGGCTTGATTGCCTGTAAATGCTTGAATATTGAATAGTTTAGCAATTTCCTTTGCTTCCTGTTCTGACCCTGGCAAGTTAGACAACTGTTTAGGTGGATCACCAAGTTTTGTGGTGACTTTAGGCATAGTAGGATTACCGACAACCAATGCTGCTTGCAAATCTGTGGGGCGTGGCTTGAGCCTTTGTTGATGGGTTAAATTTAGAACTTGAATCGCAGGTGCAATGAGAATTGTATGTTTTTCAATTAGGTATTTGCCAGTTGAGTCTTGAAGAGCCGCAAAGGGAACTAAAAACAAAGATTGCTCAGGGATGAAGACGATATGAGCTTTTTGATCAGTTGGTAGGAGGTCAGCAATAGGTTCTATAAGTAGTTTATAGAGTTGTTGTAGAGGTTTTTGTAAATGTTTTTCATCAACGGGAGCTACAATTAATTTGCCACGTACCACTCCGATAGAATTACGGCTATTTACAACCAGGTCTGCTAATGAAATCTTTTGTTGCTGCCACAAAAATTTGAGATCAATTCGGCGAAATGTTACTTCACCACTGGGCTTTATTACCCAAATCAAGAGTTCCGATTCCTGGGTCTGTTTTTTACCTTGAACCTTGAAATCACGATAACTAATCGAATACTCAACAAGGGTGGCATTTTGCTCTTTGGCAATTTGTTTAATTTGTTGGATATTGGGTGGCTTAATAGATAGCGGAATGTTTTGATTAGGAGATAATCGCCTAGACAATAACTCTAAAAATGCGCGAGAGCGACTGCTCTCAGTAATTAGCAGAGCATCATCAGTTTTATTTTGAGCAACCAGGATATCTCGAAAGTGATGATAAGTATTGATCTGGGTTTCAAAAATTGACACTTTATAGGCATCGGCTAGTCCTGTTCGTAGAGATTCTGAAATCTGAATGGCATCAAAGAGTGTTTTCTCAGCTTCTTGGAAATTCCCTAATTCAAATAATATACTTCCTAAAATACTTAGAGTCTGCTCCTCGTCTGGTCGATTTTTTATTTGCCGCGCAATACTCAGACTTCGGTTGATGAACTCAATTGCTTTGTGGTTTTGACCAAGCTGGCTATAAACTTCCCCTATGTTCTTTAAAGTCTTTCCTTCACTCTCAATATCACGAATTTGTTTACTGAGAACTAAAGATTGTTGATAAAAATTCAGTGCCTTCTCGTAGTCGCCCAGGTTACTATAAACTTGTCCAATATTGTTGAGTGTTACTACCTCCTCGCCACGAAAACGGATTTCCCGTAGAAGTAATAAGGCTTGCTGAGAGTATTCTAAAGCTTTAGTATACTCACCTAAGTTACGATAAACTTGTCCAATATTGTTGAGCAGACTCCCTTCTTTTGCTCTGTCGCCAATTTCTCTACTGATGGCTAGAGATTGTTGATAGTACTCTAATGCTTTGAGATACTCACCTATACTACTGTAAAATACTCCTATATTATTGAGGGTCGTTCCTTCTCCTCCACGATCACCTATTTCTTTCAAAAGCGATAGGGCTTGTTGAGAATATTCTAGAGCTTTATGATACTCACCCAAATTGCGATAAACTGCTCCAATATTATTAAGTAACCTTCCTTCGTTAGATTTATCTTTAATTTCTCTGCTAATGGCTAAAGATTGTTGGTAGTACTCTAATGCCTTGGCATACTCACCTAAATTGCTATAAACTGTACCGAGATTATTAAGTGCTATCCCCTCTCCGTGTATGTTTTTTTGTACCCTAAAAAGTTGTAATGCTTGAGAAAAAGACTCCTGTGCCTTTGCATATTCGCCAATCGCAAAAGAAGCATTTCCGAGACTACTCAAGGCTTGTGCTTCTTTAGGAGTATCTTTAATAACATCTCGAATGAGATTTAAAAATTCTCGATAAGATTGAGTGACTTGACCATATTTTCCCTTTGCAGAAAGAGGAGTTTGTGAATCTGTCAAAGTCAAAAAATCTTCAAAAACTGTTCTTGCTTGTACGATTGCTTCTAATGCTTTTTGAAGTTTATGATTAGCTTCTTCAGCTATAGTTTCGGCTTTTCTTGCTCTTTGAACTGCTTCTTTAGATTTCTGATCAGCTTGCTCTAGTTCTATATTTTTTTGCTCAACTTCGTGTTTAACTTGTTCAAGATTAGCCTTTTCCGCTACCAAATTTTTATTAGCCTGTTGAAATCTCTTCTTTTCATTTTCCAGTACCACTTGTGTTTGTTGTAGTTCTGAATTTTTATGTTGGAATTCCTGATTAACTTTATCTAGATTCGCCTTGGCTGCTTCCAAATATTGGTTTGTATTTTTAACTCTCTGCTCTGCGTTTTGACGAGATATTTGTGCTTGCTGTCGTTCTCGTATGGCATCTTCTCTTTTTTTATTAGCAGCTATTTTTTCCACATAGGCTGTCTTGATTGCTTGTTTCGCTTCTTCTAGTTGTGAAGTTGTCAAGATAAAATCTTGTTTTACTTTATCTCTTTCTAAAATAGTAGCTTGGAGTTGTTGGTTAGCTTGCTCTGTTTTGGATATAGCATCAAGGCGTTGTTGATTTGCATTGCGAGCAACTATCAATGCTCCTATCGCTCCAACTACAGATAGGCTTAATACGCCAACTCCAATACGAATTTGTAACTGTGTTTTTCGTTGCGCCTCGGCAAACCTCTGATTAGCTTTCTTCTCTTGTTCTAAGGCAATTTCTGCTTTCTTTCGTGCTTCTGCCAAAATTTGGTTTGCTTCTCTTTCTGCTTCTAAAGCAATTTGAACTGTTTGTTTGTCAAATTCCTGACTTGCAGATAAAAACTGATAATCCAGACTGCTTAAGTTCTTGTCATTCGACCATGCTAAAGCATCCTGCAATGCTTGCCTTCGCAACAACCGCGAAGTATCCTGACACTTACTAGCTACCCAGGCTTTTAAAGCCTCAGCATGAGGACGCAAATTAGCTAATCGCTTCTCTACCCAATTTAAATTAAAAACAGTCGCATAAATTTGGTTATAAACTCTTAACTTACCTTCCTGTTCTACCACCAACCCAGTCAGGCGTAGTTTCATCTGTTCAGTGTTATCGTTAACAGCAATCTCGCCAAATTGCAAAATTTGCTGATACAATCCCAACAAGCGACCACTAAGTTGCTCGTCCATGAAAATTCTATCTCGTATAGTTTTTAAATGTGGTGGTTCATCCTGCGATTCCCAATTTTCAATAATTTGATTTGTGACTACTCTTTTAACCCACTCAGCTGTACTGAGGACTAGAAAGGAGCTATCGTTGTGCGGGAGTTTCCCCCATTGAGACGACTGGTGTTGGAGAGTGGGGAGTGGAAGTAGTTCTTGGAGAAACAGCTTACAAACTTTTTGTGTCAAAAAAGGCTGTCCACCCGTCCAAGCCAAAACTTCTTGCATAACAGCTTGAGGATTCTCTACTTTTCCTTCTATACCTATTGACAAAGGGATGGTTTCATGAATTTTAAATCCGTTAAGTTGAATGGCACGACCAATATTAAAAGGTGTTCGCCTTTTGTCGGAGATTAAATCTGAAGGGGTCGCTACACCGACTAAGGCAAAAGTCAACCGCTTGTATTCAGGTTTGAGAGAACGTTTTTCATAGCAGCTTCTAATAAAAACAAAAAAATCGTCAGTGGGGAAATCTAAGCTGAGAATGCTATCGATTTCATCAACAAAAATAACGATGTTTTTCTGTACATTTGGAAGCATCACCTCTTCAATAAATTTTCCCAAGCGCTGTACGGGAGAAATTTCTGTGCGTTCGTCCCACCACGCAAAGAAATCTTGCGGTTCAATGAAATTGAGTTCAGTCACCAAAGTGTAGACGATACCCGCATACCACTGCTCAAGATTGATTTCTTGGCTGCCCTGCCCTGAAACATCAATAGTGGCACAGGCAAAGCCTTCCGCTTGCAGCCTTTTCATCGTGCGAACTTGCAAGCTCGTTTTGCCCATCTGTCGGGAGTTAAAAATATAACAAAACTCCCCTGTCTTCAGCCCATGATAAAGGTTAGAGTCCGCTTGCCGCAAGACATAGCTGGGATCGTCCTCCTCCAGACTACCACCTACTTTATACTCGTAGTCTTCCGTCATTATTTTAGTTACCAATGGAGAAAGGAGTATTTATTTCCATCAAATCAGCATTTGACCTGACTTGTAAGTGGAGAATATCGAGTACTCATCGACTATTCATCGACTTTACTACGTTAAATACTTATCCTTTAAGCTAATTTAATAGTGTTTTTTAGAATCAGCTATGCCACGTTCACTGAAAGTACGTACAGAGTACTTACCACAAGTAAGGAAGGCTATGTGGCGAAATGGCTACATCAGCCAGAGAGTTTTTGCAGAAGTACTGAGTATCTCCCAATCCACTATTAGCAATTTTTGTACTGGTAAACCTGTCGATTTTTCCTACTTCACGGAAATTTGCGAGAAATTAGCTCTTGGGTGGCGAGACATAGCTGATTTTGAAACGCCTGTTGACACTGAGACAGAGATACAGAGGGAAGGAGGACAACAAGAAAATTATTATCCCTTGTCTTTCTCCTCTCTCACTTCTTCCTCACTTACTTTCTCAAACTCACTCGAATATCCAGAAGGGCAGGTAGCACTGACTTCTTGCTTTTATATTGAACGTCCGCCAATAGAACAGCGCTGTTATAACGAAATTCACAAACTTGGTTCTCTAATTCGCATTAAAGCTCCACAGCAAATGGGCAAATCTTCTCTGCTGGTAAGGATTCTTCACCAAGCGGAAATAGAGGGCGATGTAACTGTAACAGTAGACTTTCAGTTAGCTGAAGAGGAGTTTTTCACGAACTTAAATTCATTTTTACGCTGGTTTTGCAATAGTGTCAGTCAAGAACTAACTAGAGATAATCAAGAACTACAGCACAAACTGCTTCAGAAATTAGATGAGCATTGGAATTTAACTCAGCGTATAGGCAGTATGAAAACTTGCAAAGATTACTTTGAGCGATATGTGTTTCCAGAGTTTAAACAGCCGTTTACTTTAAGTTTAGAGACAGTGGATAGACTGTTTGAATACCCAAAAATCTATAAGGACTTTTTCAGTTTGTTACGTTCTCTGCACGAGGAAAGTAAGCGGCGGGATATTTGGAAAAAATTACGGTTGGTAATAGTACATTCTACAGAAGCCTACGTACCAATGGATATTAATCAATCGCCATTTAATGTAGGCTTGTCAGTTGAATTACCAGAATTTACCCATAAACAAGTCAATGATTTAGTCAAGCACCATCAACTAGATTGGAGCGGCACAGAAGTTGAGAAGTTGATGGCAATGGTAGGAGGGCATCCTTTTTTAGTGCGTCTAGCCCTTTATAAAATTGCAAGTAAAGAGATCAGTTTGGCTCAATTGTTACAAACAGCACCTACCGCTGAGGGAATCTACAGCAGTCATCTGCAACATCAGGAGATAATTCTTACTAAACAACCAGAATTAGGGATAGCAATGCGAGAAGTTGTTGCCAGCAGCAGTTCTGTACTGTTAAAGACTGTGCCAAGGTTCAAATTACACAGTATGGGACTGGTAAGATTACAAGGCGATGAAGTAACACCTCGCTGCGAGTTATATCGTGAATATTTTCGGAATTATTAAGTAAGTAGTTTTATCTATAGGTTTAGTCTCTTACCTCAGCCCTTCCCTTACAAATAAGTAGGTTAGGTTTTCTAATCTAAAAACAAATCGGTTTTCTAATCTAAAAACAAATCGGTTTTCTAATCTAAAGACAAATCTGAAATCAATATAACTTAATTAAGTAAATGACTTATCCAGCCATAAGTCAAGTAGCAATGGGCTTTGATAGAAATATCAAGTTCAATTGCCAATTACTAGAAGCTGATGATTACTTAGCTTTTAGCTATCAAATTATTGGAGTTTCAAAAATGAAATTAGTCAAAAGGTATGCTTTTAATAGAAACTTACTGTCATCTATTTTACTAATTTTAGTATCTGGTTCGCTTTATTTAGCAGTTATTGATAGAGAAAATCGTCCTGCATATTTTGATATTGTCAAAGTAGCGGTCAGCTACGCTTTTGGTTCAATTAAATTACAAAGTAATGTTGAACAAACCAGTAATTCAGATGATTTAGAGAACTCCAAAATTCCTAATAATTCAAAGCCTAAAGAGTAGGAATACAAATGATGGTGTGTTAGTAGTAGCTATCGATACTACTAACACAATTATTACAAATTTCATTGATCACGTTTCTCTGACCATGCTTTTTAATCCCAGTCACTTTGTGCAGACTGCGATCGCACCATGTTCTTAAATTTTGTTAAGTGTGCATCAAACAGTAGTTGGATTGTGCCTGTAGCCCCATCGCGGTTTTTAGCAAGGATAATCTCTGCAATGCCTTTCTCTTGCGTATTGGAGTCGTAATATTCATCACGATATAACATGATTACTTTGTCCGCGTCCTGCTCAATCCCGCCACTGTCACGTAAATCCGAGAGCATGGGGCGTTTGTTATTACGGCTTTCTACGGCTCTTGATAGTTGCGAGAGACACATTACAGGGGTTTGTAACTTCATCGCTAAACGCTTAAGTCCGCGTGTCAGCTTTTCTATTTCATGGTTTCTGTTGCCCCCGCCGTTCCCATCCATCAGTTGCAGATAATCCACAACGATTAACCCCAAATCACGGCGCTCTTGTGCCATGATTTTACGACACTCAGATTCTATATAGCTCAGTGATGGGTCTGGACGGTCATCGAGGTAAACAGGTAGCTCTGATAGTGTACCGATGCCCTGTGATAGTGGTTCCCATTGTTTGTTAGAGATGCGCCCAGTTTTCAAGTAGCCGCTTTCTATGCCAGCCTCACCTGAAAGCGCACGCATGGCAATCTGTAGCTTTGACATTTCCAGACTGAACACGACAACCGGAAACTGATATGCAGACGCTAGATAAAAAGCTATCTGAGCCGCAAACGCCGATTTCCCCATCGCCGGACGACCTGCAACGATGACTAAATCATTGCGGTTGAATCCGCAAGTCATTGCATCAAGATCATAAAAGCCTGTGGGAATGCCAGGTAATACCTTACCGATGCTGCGGTCTTCAATATCCTGAAACAGATCAACAATCACATCTCTTATGTGGCTGGCCCCCGCAGTGTCAGACGAACGCTGCAACTCATAGATCAAGTCCTGTAATTGTGAGAAGGCTTCCTCTAAGGGCGTTTCTTCATTGGATTTGTGCTGCAATTCGATTGCAAGGTTTCCCAGTCTACCTAGTTCCCGGCGCTTCCATTTTTCCATAACTAGACCTGCCAGCGCATCAATGTTAACTGCTGATACTGTCCTATCAACCAGCGATGCTAACTTGTTTCGACCGCCGATAATTTCTAACAAACTATTATCAGCTAAATAATTCGTGATCATCAACAAGTCTGTGGGCAATTCTTGAGCATTAAGTCGAAGGGCTGCGTTGTAAATTCTACCATGAGCGCTGATATAGAAGTGATGCGGCTTCAAAATGTCGCGGACACGTTCTATGGCTGCTGGGTCAAGCAAGATGCCCCCAAGTATCGCCTCTTCAGATTCAATGCTCTGTGGTGGTAGCTTATTGGCTGTCGTAGCAAAAGGAATTACGTTGTCGTCACTGGCGTACATATTAACCTTTGAGTTTGATTAGGTCTAAATTTTTACAGTCATACACCCGCAAAAAAGAAGGGTGTGGGATGGAACCATTAAATTTCTTCACAATTAGGTCGCAGCGCTTGGGATGGGGCTAAATTCTGACCCTATACCCCACACCCAGCCTCTTCGGGGCTTGGTCAATCGGGAATATCTACAAATCTTTCAGGAAACTTGGCGCTTGCCCATTCGTACCATTTGGCAGATACTTTATGCTTGCAAAACTTAGATAGTCCCTCAGACTGGAGCATACTATAGTAGTGATCGTGCATCCGCGCCTCCCATCTGGGAAAATCATACTTCTTGCGCTGTTTCTCTACTTCTGCGGGGTCATCAGCAAAGTTGTTAATTTTGCGCTCTAATTTCCTGCAACCCGCTTTCCATTGCTCAAATAAGCAAAATATCTCTGTACTACCTTCATCTTTTTTAGAAAGCACTGTAGTCACGTATGGGGCAACGTTGTTAATGTCTTTGCCCTGCTTACGCTGATAGGTCTGATAGTAAAGCAGGAAATCCACTTCTTTAACTGGGTCATCACTGAAAACCAAGATTTGAGAATGATTCTCACGCGCCGCGCCGGAATTTAGATCCTCATGAGTGGATTTCTCGTTAGTTGCAGAGACTTTCTCTTTTTTAACAGCGTAGTGATTATCTGGAAGTACTTTTTCTTGGTCGGTTTCTTTCCTTTCTTCTTCCTCTTTTTCCTCCGTCTCTCCAGTGATCGATTGAGGTAATATTATTTCTTTAATCTTATTAGAAGGCTGCGAGGTATGCTGTGAATGAGTTTCAGCCCGTACCCCATCCATTTTTGGCACTATGCCATCCATTTTTGGCACTATGCCATCCATTTTTGGCACTATCGGTTGATGTGTATCATTTACATCATCCATTTTTGGCACTATCGGTTGATGTGTATCATTTACATCATCCATTTTTGGCATCATGGATATTGGAGCAGTATTTGTATTGTTAATTTTTTGTACTAGAGATAAGTCTTTCAGCAGTAATGCGCCAACTTTTATGGGGTCAACGCGATAAAACTTAGCTGCATTGCCCTTGTTCTTTTTTAGTTGACAAGAAATTACGTAGCTTGATTCCTCTAGCCCCAGCAACAAACGTTGAATACTACGTTGTGATCCTAGCGCCGGATATGCGTTTTCCCACTCTTTGTAAGTAGCGCTAGTCCACCATTCCCCATCATGAAAGTAGCCATACTTGTTGAGTCTGGCATTGCTCAAACACCAGCTTTCAATGATTTGAATCAATAAAGCTTGGTTAACACCTACTACATTTGCTACGCTCCAATAGAGCTTAGTATATGCAGGTTCATAGCCGTGAGTAAGTCGATAAGCTGTAATCGGGCCTGCTGCGGTCAGTGTTGTAGTTCCCTGTGTAGCATTCATTTGTATTACCTCGAAATCTTCTAGATTTCGGATAACTCCTCATATTGCAAACTCGCGTCGCTAAGTTATTTAAGTTATTATGGTTATAGCGAACGCAGTGTACCCAGTACCAAGAAGTGTCCAGCCTCTTATTGCACTTGGAGTTACCCGGCGTGTTTAAATCAATAAAAATCCAGCCTTTGCTGGTACGCATCCCCTCTAGTTTCTGCTAGTGGGGATATCCGTTTTGAGGAGAGGTGCTAAATTGTCTGCACCCTCTCAGCTCCCATTTGCCCTCTCCAGGGCTGCCGTTTCTATATCGCCGCTTCCCTCTGGAATTGGGGCTAGGATTTGTTTTGAAAGACTTTTGCATTGCAGTTTTCCTAAATACAAAATTTGTTTTACGCGATCGCTTAATCTTCCCTCCATTCCAATAACTCACAAGGCTGGATTTTATAGCAGTCACAGATTTTGTTAAGCGCTAATCCATTAGGTATTTGCTCAGAATTGTCATATAAGTTGTAAACAGTCGTTTTGCTTAACCCTGTGCGCTCACTGAACTCATAGCGCGTAATTTTGAGCTTTTCGTCAATAAACCTCCTTATCGTGTTGCGAACTGGCATAGAAATCCGTCTGGTAATAACAGACCCCTATTAAAGCATCTTATAAGGAATGTTGTTATACACAGCTTTATTTAATTAAAATTAGCTTGCTATTAATAGCCATCTTGTATTAATATAGCCATTGTAAGGCTGAAAAGACAAGGGCAGTCAAAACAGTCAAGGGCTGACAAAGGTTTCACCCACAACGGCTTAATGACCGCAAGTATCCAAAAGTCTTGCACGGCAAATATTTTCAAAACTTTAATAACTACATAGAGCGGTAGTCATTCCGCTCACTAAACTTGATGCCTGCATTCATCAGGAGTTATTTATCAATGCGAGTCAGTATTAGACAGCCATTGCAGCCATTTATTAATGCAAAGGCTAAAGAATTGGGTGTTGATGATGCTGGTGAAGTGGTTAACTATTTGCTCTTGCAAATTATGTCAAACAACGCCACGAGCGAACCCATACAGACACAGACTAAAAAGGCTTAAACGATGTATATCAATTTACGCAACTTAGAAGCAATCAACGAACTACCCCTTCAGAGAA
>NZ_JABXKK010000054.1 GCF_017115045.1 Nostoc sp. NMS8
GATTGCGGATCAGGCAAGTTCGCTTGTCAATAGGGTTTGAGACGCGCTAACCCTGCTAAGTCTTCTCCATTGAGGCTAACTTGGTAGTATCCGCACTCTAAACGATCGCACTTTACGGGATACCCCAACTCATGACATTTCTCGATCAGACTCAATACTTGGGGTGGGTATGTTGCAGGGAGTATGATTTTTTGTCCACAATTTGTGGACATTTTCTCCTCAGTAACAGTTCTTAACCCAACTTCCCCGCCCCAAAGTTTAGGTAGATACCGTTGGATAACTTCACGTCCAACTTGATGCCGATGGCAAAAATCGCCAGTTTTTTCGTAGCAGCACAATGTCATGTCATGTGAGTTTTGCTGCTGTTTTGCAACCCAAATATCAATCAGCTGCTGCCTACAAAGCAAAATTTCGTGGAATTGGCGGGTGTATTCAAGTTCAGCATCAGTATCTGACGCTGAAGACTTCCACCATTTCAGTAGCTCTGGTGTTGGAGCAAATAAAGGTAAATGCTTGCCTTGAAAGCCTTTTGGAGGATATAGAGAGATGGAGACGGCTTCACCTCTGATTTTTCCTGCATAGTAAGAGGTAAAAATAGTCACTCCTTTTTCTCCTCACTCGGAATATCTTGACAATTCCAATTTTGTAAGTATTTGTTCTGCTTGTGGTATTTTATAATACACTCTGATATTGAGTTTGCTGCTTAAAAGTCAACCCATTTGATATCAACCACTCGTCCTGACACAATCACGAGTTTGCATTGATTAGAAGGATCACAGGCCCAATCAATTGCGGTTTGCCTCAATACGTCACTGCCACAATTAAGATATTTCCTCATGTCTTGTAGTACAGCTTCTTCTTCTATTACTGGAGGCTGAACTATAACGGCGATCGCAGTCAACTTTTTAGAAGAGGCAAGGGGCAAAGAGCTATTTTCTAGAGGAGCGTGGGAGGCAATATCTCCCCACCCTTTTATCTCTTCCTCTGCTTCCCGCACAGGAGCCTTTTCACTAAACTGCTCTACTTTGTCAACTTTCAAAGCCTCGATAGCTGTCTTTGCCGTTTCTAAAACGGATACAACAGACGATTTTTTGCGACTTGGCACAGCATGAGGTGTGAAGTTCGCCCAAAATTCCCTGTCTGACTGTTTTGGTGTATTCAAGTAAGCCCCAGGATTAATACAACCAAATTCATCTTTGGGCGGCTCTTGAGAAATCAGAGTAGGCAAGGCATAGTCTGCTACTTGCTCTACCATTTTGGTTAACGTGGGTGTTTGTGTTACACGTACTGATTCAGGTAATGGTGTTGCTGCTCTAGCTTGAAGCGCTATCTGTTCCTCATCTTGGGTGGTGTCTAGCCCGTTCTCCTTGCGAGTTTGAATGTTGACAACGCGATGGATGAAAGTCGATTGATACCATTCCCACTCAATCGCTAAGTTAGTCGGTTCATTGCGGAAGTGTTTCAGTACCTTGGCTTTGTTTGCGTGTAAGTCACCGCCATACTCCTTCATCCACCAAGTAGCGAGGGCGGTTTGAAATTCTGCATCAAGCTTGCCTTCTTCATTACGCCACGGGCCATCTGGTAGCCAATCCCAAATCACATCGTTGGCTTTTTTGCGTTGATTTTTCAAAAATGGGTCGGGCTGTGGCGGCGGAACATTTGCCTTCATGAGAGACTGACTTGTTGGTTGCGTAGTCTCAGATTTTTTTGGCAACAAAGTGGAAAAACTTGAATTGGGTTCTTCTTGGACTTGAAATCCAAATTCTCTTTTTTCTTTTCTTTCTTGTGAGTCGATGTCAGTTTGAGAGGGATTAAGGGAGAGATCCCTTAAAGGGAGATCCTTAATTGGTAATTCCTTAATGGTAATTCCTTCGTCTACCATTTCAGGTAGGGGTACTCCTACCATTTCAGGTACCACTACCCCTGCCTGATTTGGTACCACACCCCTACCTGATTTGGTACCACTACCCCCACCTAATTTGGTACTACCTGATTTACCACCAGTGATTTGTTGTCTGATTTTTTCTAGATGTTTTGATGCCATCCATTGCGAATGATCTGTGATTTCATAAATTGTGGTTTTCCCTTTTCGTTCTTGGGCTATCTTGATAAACCTAGCTGCAATCAAGATTTGTAGGGTTTTCCTAACAGTCTTTTCATTCATTAAACAGATTGCTGCCATGTTAGGAATGGATTCAAAACATCCGTCTTTTCCGGCTCGTCTAACTATGTGCCCATATAAACGATATTCTTGAGGATTAAGCCCATAGTCGTCTAGAAACGATGGAACGACTATTGCAAAATCACTGCGATTACATACAACAGAATTACTCATTTTCCCCTCTATACTTTGTTCTCATCCTTCATTGGGTTTTGAGCATGAAAATATTGACGGTGCAGACTTAATACTTCACCGAGTTAGAACCCTGAACTATTTGTGAATATGCTTTCTTAAACCCAGATTCCGCACTTTGTTTAGTGCCGAGCGATCGCAAAATCTTTTGAATTGTTGGAAAAGACTTGATCTAAAATGCTTTCAGGGTATAAACCGACATAGCCGAACCTTGGGTCATGTATCTGTTCAACTTCTACCCCGTGCTTGCGGCATAACGCGCTAGCTTTCTTTCCCTTGCTGCCGGCTTGTGAGAGTGATATCTCAAGTCCTCGGAGTTTAGCAAAACCCATAACGCTGTACTTGTGACCACATGGGCTATTGAACCGATCTTGTTCAATTTCAACCGCTTTTAGCCTTGCCAGTACTTCGTTTTGACGGCGTTCTTGTTCCAATAGCCTTTGCTCTTGTTCTGCCATCTGTTGGGCGAGTGCAGCAAGAATTTGAATTTGGGTCATGGTTCCTAGGGCAACCGAGTATCCACCTGTCTTACGAATAGAGGGCAGGACTTCATGAAACACCCAGTACTGGAAACGTTTGGCAACTGGTTTACGGGACTTAAATACAAGACGATAAAGCCCTGGTTCATTGACAGTCAACATTTCTTGCTCACCACCAAGGGTACGAACATTCTTCGTACCCTTTTCGGATGGCTCCAAAGTCTCTAGTGCTTTACTTGTATCCCTTAATTGCAAACAAGCACACACATCAGCAGCCACCCATTCTGGTTTTTCTGCTGTACCAACAAATCTAACTTCTTGAGACTCAAAGCTAAAAACTGATAGGTTAGACATAGCTATTCCTTTCTTCAGGGTTTAGTTGGGGCGATCGCAAACTTTGGACGGTGGGCGATCGCTTTTAGTTAGGAGGTTTCGCCAAATGCACTTTTAACCTCTTCAATTGCAAGTGATTCTATATTGGGTTGACACTCAATTCCCAGTACCTTAGCTATTCTGCCGAGAGTTTCCACCTTAATAGATTTATTCTTGTTGCTGGTTATTTGCCAGACAGCCGTACCTGTAACACCTGCGGCTTCACCAAGTTTTTGAAAAGATAGACCCTTCTGCTTCATTGCCTCAGCTAAATCATTCTCTAACCCTGGAACATCAATCGTAATCGTTACTTTCACTTCCATCTCCTAATTCACCTCCTTTGATTGAAGCATTAACTATTAGTTGTTGGTTGACAACTGACAGCTAATGGTTTATGGAATTTCAGAGATTGATAATGATGCCAAGGTAAGAACTGCTGCTAAATTCACCTCCTTTAGCTAAAGCATCAAAATATTAGCTATCTATCATAAATCATAAGCTGATGGTTTATAAAAATCAAGCCCAAAAATGATGTTCTTAGCAGTTGACAACCATTAGCTAATGGTTTATATTATAGGTATAAGGGCAAGGAAATGCAACCGCCTGCACCCGAACGCAAAAAGGGTTCGCAAGCCAAATTACCAAACATTCACTCATTCAACTAACCACAAAACCAAGTGCCACCGGGACTAGCAGCCGGAAGCCAAACTTGTAATGCTCAAGCCAGCGAAGATGATCTCGATGACCTACCAAGTCTTAAAAAACTGGTTATTTAGTGCCATTCGTCTAGAAATCAAAGATTTTACAGCAAAGCTGAATTTAGTAGAGTGTCCTCTTCCAAACACAGCACTTCCTTACACATCCCCTGATGCTGCTGTCTGCTGTCTTGATAATGCTCTTAGCAACTAGCTTTGATGGCTACGCCAAATCTTTTTGAGAGCGTTGTGCTGAACCACAACGTTCTTTGCACACATAACAAAGGCAATCGCTCGGTCTGGACAACTTCTGCGATCGCCTTTTCCCCTATCACGGAGATCAATATTATGACTTACGAAACACTAACACAGCAAGCAATTCCTAGTTCTTCTGTTGATGAGCAAGCTCTCGCCCAAGCAGAACTATACAGCCACCTCGAATCCCAAGCCGAAGCTGTAGCACCAGAACATTTAACAACAGTCGAAATATCTTTCTACGATCACGAATATTATCTTGGTGAAAAGTTAGTAGCAGCTATCACCTACGATGATGACTTAACTCAGCCTTGGGTAGTCATGGTTAACGCCAAAGAAAAACACCGTGCTAACACCTGGGCTAAATGCAACAGTTATATTACTTGGCATCACAAACAAGGCACGCTCGAAGCTCCATTACCAACTCCACAACCAGAAGAAGTTTGCACCAATAGTAACGAAATCATGGCGCAGGTTTTTGCTGAATGCGAGAAGTTTGGCTTTGAAATCCTGGACGATGGTATTTACAGCAACGATTGCAAGCTGGGTGAAGTGGGATTCACTAACGGTAATTGGTCGTTTATACGTACAGCAGAAAAACAAAAACGTATATTGTGCAACTCAGCCCTAGATGCAGTTTGGTGGTTGTCGAAAGCTGAGATGTTACCCACTGCCGAAGTAATACCTTTAAGAGCGTTGTGCTAAACCACAACGTAGTTTGCACATATAACAAAGGCGACTGCCCTTATCTGGTAAACAAAGCGATCGCCTTTCCCCAAATTACGGGGATTTCTAGTATTACGTATACACAGCAAGCAATTGCTGGTTCTTCTATTGATGGGCAAGCCCAAGCGTATCACGGTGAAATTGAGTCAAGAACTCGCTGTCAACCTGCTAGGTATGACAAGAGCTTGTGAAAGCTCTAACTTGACCAGACTAAGTTCTAAAAGAACTACGTTATTCTACTCATGAAACCTACAAATACGTGCCAGTTTGTAGCTCTTTCGTACAGCTTTAAACAGGTGTAACGAGTTAAGCCAGTGAGATGTACTTAAAAAGGTTGAATAACATTGTCGAGGCAAACCTTACCAACTTTTAGTTGAGAGACGTAAGTAATGCGTGTTTTCGTTCTAGATAAAAATTTGAAACCTCTTGACCCTTGCCATCCAGCACGGGCTAGAGAACTACTCAAAAAAGAGAGGGCTAAAGTTTACCGACGCTACCCGTTAACTATCGTCATGCAGGATAGAGTATTGGAAAACTCAACAACTCATCGCCATCAACTGAAAATTGACCCTGGTAGCAAAGTAACGGGAGTCGCTATAGTTCAGGAATGTGCAGGACGGGTTGTAAGTGCATTTGAAATACACCACAGAGGGCAACAAGTCAAAAACGCTCTTGAATCACGTAGATCATTACGCCGAGGGCGACGGTCACGTAAAACTCGTTACCGCAAACCCCGCTTTCTAAACAGACGACGTAGAAAAGGATGGCTACCTCCATCACTTGAAAGCCGTATCGCCAACATTGAAACATGGGTGCGGCGGCTCAGAAAACTATGCCCAATTCCGGCAATCTCTCAAGAGTTAGTGCGGTTTGATTTGCAACAACTCCAAAACCCTGAAATAACAGGGGTTGAATATCAACAAGGTGAGTTATTTGGCTTTGAGGTACGGGAATACTTGCTTCAGAAGTGGGGTAGAAAATGCGCCTACTGTGGTGTGGAGAATGTGCAGTTTGAGATTGAGCATATTCATCCCAAGTCCAAAGGCGGGAGCGATCGCGTGAGTAATCAAGCTATTGCTTGTCACGACTGCAACCAAGGCAAGGGCAATCAACCAGTTGAACAATTTCTAGCTAAAAAACCAGAATTGCTGCGGCGGATTTTAGCTCAAGCCAAAGCACCGCTCAAAGATGCGACAGCAGTTAATACAACACGATGGCAATTATATCGCAGACTCCAATTAACTGGACTGCCCGTTGAACTCGGCTCTGGTGGCAGAACAAAGTTTAACCGTCAAACCAGAGGAATTGAAAAATCTCACTGGACGGATGCGGCTTGTGTTGGCGCATCAACTCCAGCTAAGTTGCTTTTGAATGGGGTGAAACCTTTGATAATCAAAGCTAGAGGGCATGGCATTCGTCAACGATGCCGCACTGATAAGTACGGATTTCCAAAAGCTCATGCCCTGAAAGCTAAATTCTATATGGGTTTCACTACTGGAGACATGGTTAAAGCCGATATCCCATCTGGAAAATATGCAGGTAAATACACAGGGCGAATCGCTATTAGATTTAGACCTCGTTTTATGCTGCTGCAAAAAGACAAAGGCTTTGATGTTCATCCTAAATATTTAACAATTATTCATCAGGCTGATGGTTATGAGTACAGTATCCCAAAATAATAACGATGTTTCACAGTTTTATGTTAGTCAGCATTCCCCACCTGTTAACCCTGACGAGTATAACGAGCGACCTCTACCGATATTAAGTTGGGAGTCCGAACGGCAGTCGCGGCGTAAGTGGCTGTTGCGAGAAAGGGCGATCGCCGTCTAAGCAACTGCAATCGCCACCTATATGCAATTACAGATAATCATTGCATATAGCACAGCAAGTAACATCACACTTTCAGATCGGGGTTTCTATGACTGCTAAGAGAATTTTGTGCTACCTCCAGCAGATGCGAATGCAGAGGTGAAAGAAATCTTTAGTAATGCAAGTAAGAAAAGCGATCGCAGACCAAGAGAAATGCGATCGCCTCTACAACGAAATTAGACAAACGAAATTATCATGGCACACACAATAAACTCATTTTCTCTTAAAGAAGCCCAGTTCGATAATTCCCAAGAGAAAATTCTCCTTTCTCCAACAGATCCCAACGCAGAGGTGCAAGAGATTCCTGGCTACACGTTGGTTTACGCTGAAGGAGCCTGCCCCAGAAACTATCGAGTGTACAAAGGCGATTCCATGATTGGGGTGATATTTCAATACATCACCCACTGGTCAAACGGAGTGGATTCTCTTCGATACGCCGAGTCGGTTGATGCAGCAATTGGACTAGACGAATTTATGAATGTGGTAAGGGTATCAAAAGCGGCTACAGAACAACCACTCACAGAACAAGATTTGCTGGATAAAGAATTTGATGCGCCAAGCAAAAGATTGGTTGCAGCGTAAAGAAAGGGGTGGGCGTTGCTGCCCACTTCCTCAATAAGACTGTTTTACTTACATCACAAATATAACAATGTCACCCATAGAAATCCTACAAGAGTTCAACTCGTGCTACCTCAAGATTCAGGCAATCGCCCAAGATGAAAACTGGCTCTTGTTGATTGCGGATAAAAAGATTGACCCAGAAGTAGCAACTCACTTGGGTGATGTCCTGCACTACTTGGGCGAGGCGATGGGATGTGTGGAAGAAATTGTTGAGGTCAAGTTTAATCAGGAGACGGAACGATGAAACTCTATGCAACGAGTATTCCTGAAATTTTGCCAGATTGGGCAACCGTTATATCGAATAATGCAGGTTTGATTGAGGTAAAAATCGATGATAAATCCCCAAGTTTTCACTCAATTTTAGAGGAATTAGCTACTGAAATTGAGCCGGGAATTATTGGTGTAAAAGCTGGTGATTTATGTACAAGACTCAGCATTGAGATGGTTGATACTAGCGAAGAAAATTAACAACCTGTATTTCCCAAGACATAATCAGATGAAATTTACTACTGTCTCTGTTAGCTACTCTAGGAAATTCAACCTCGGCGACTATGAATCATTGGAACTAGGTTGTTCTTTATGGGCGCAAGTCGAGGATGGGGAAGACGCTGACGGAATAACCCAATTCCTCTATCACCAAGCTAAAGCTTCAGTCAAACTTGCGGCAATGCCTGTACTAAAAGCCTCAGAGTTTCAGATAAATAAGGCTAAATCTAGTAAAAAAGTGTTTGGTGATATCAACGAAAGTCATTGGTAAAAGTTTGGAGATGACTAATGCAAGAATTAATCAAAGCTTTAATTAAAGCAAAGGCAGAGTTTAATCCGATTCAAAAAGACGGTACTAATCCTCACTACAAGCGCAAATATGCAACATTAGATGCTGTATTAGATGCTGTCACTCCTGCGCTTAGTAAACATGGATTAGTAATAATTCAAACAACAGAAATATTTGAAGGTAAAACCGTGCTGCGGACTCATATTTTCCATGAATCTGGGGAAAGTATCACCAGCACTTATCCTCTACCCGAAATTAGTGATTCTCAGAAGTTTGGTGCAGCATTAACTTATGCACGACGATATGCAGTTTGTGCAATTTTATCGGTGACGGCAGATGAAGATAATGATGCTGAAAGCGCAACTCCTCAAAAGCCTGAACAACCACAGAATAACATTAAATCCCGCAAAGACAATCAACAGTATAGAGTCCAGTCACCAAAACAATCTGTAACTTCACCATCAATCAGCCCAAAAGATTTACGAGTCAAAGAAGTTCGCACACTTTTAAATTATCCACTCGATTTGGTGAAAGAGTGGTTGCATTTTCAGAATGTTACAAGTCCCAGTGAGCTTGATTCTGCTCAGATTGATGAACTAGTAAAGAGTATGTGTTTGGCTTGGGCTGGGATATAAGTTTGGGCATCCAAATCATGCTGCTAATTCATATCAGAAACATGTAATTGATGCAGTATTACGAGGGGTTTCCGAAATGGAAGCGATTCAAGTGTGGATGGAAGGGGCACTTGCACAATTGCCTGAATTGAGTGTACATCATTAATTTCAAACTATGAGCGATCCACTTAAGTACAGAGATTATATTAAAATCACCCTTGGTTTTCAGATTCTCCCTACTGTAGTTGTTGCACTACTTCTACTGGTAAGTCAGTCAGTCGAGCGATCGCATCAACAGCCATGCCCTCTTTTAAGAGATTAACAGCAATTTGACGGGCTTTTTTATCACTCCCTTCTTCCCATCCTTCAGCCTTGATTGACTGATAAATAACTGATTCACGCATGGTATACCTTTGGGAAACCAATTTTAACAACCAGTGTATTGCTTATTTGGGCTACTCAACGTCTGTGATGAGCAAGCTTTGTACTTGTTCGATTGTTAACCCAGTAACTTTTACTACCATCTCAATAGGCATCTTCTCTTTAAGAAGGTTAACTGCAACAAGGCGAACTCCTTCCTCAATCCCTTCAGTTCTTATTGACTGATAAATAACTGATTCGCGCATTATGTCCTTCCTGAATAAACGCCCAATCACTTCTTGTTCTAATACTAACCCAGCAAGAATCGCAGATGCGGCAGCAATATTACTTTGTGTGCGTCGGTCAGCAATTTGGTCAATAGCCGCAGATGACTGTTGCAGTGTAGCAACTTTGTTCTCAGTAGAACTCAATACCGCAAATGGGAGTAATCCTGGTGTGGACAAAAATATCTCTGAAGGCTGCTCCCATAACCGAATCACTGAAAATTCATGTCGCAAATTTTCAGTAGTAAAAGTGGTTTGATATACCTTCTCTGATTCGGTTTTGGCTAAGTAAATTACCACTTGGTGCATTCGTTTATTAGGAAAACGGCGATACACCCTCAAACGGTAATCAGCCATCCGAAACGGCATATCGTCATCGGGTTTGGTTTGAAATTCAATGTGGAGAACAACTTCATCTGATTGCAGCAATATTAAGGCATCAGCACGAATAGGTTCTAAAGACAATTCTGTAGGACTTAATTTGGTTAAAGTAATCGGTTTTCCTAATAACCAAGTAGCGAAATCAGGAGAATACATTTCAGCGATAAATTTGCAGGTGTTGTCAAACATGAACACGTTTTATCAAACATGAACAAATCTTATCATCATCTTAGATACTCACAGTAATTCAACTTTAGTTAGTAATTAATTTGGAGATAAATAATGGCTAACCTTCCACCAATTAATTCATCTGTCAAAGTCATTAAAGCACTGACAGAAAAAGATCCCAGGTTAGGGCAAACAGGTACAGTCATCCAGTATTCAGGACACGGTATGGTTTGTGTTCATTTCCCAGATATGCCGCTTGGTCAAGGAATTTTTTTCAACGCACATCATTTACAAATCATAGAGTCATAGTCAATATCATGCCTAAAAAATCCACTTATCCCACTCCTACTGACCAGTCCTCGCTGTGCCTACATTACCTTCGACTTTGTGGGGGTAGCGCACGATTGTGTAGTATAAACTTCAGTCTTAGCGTGATTCAAACGTTGGTCAATCGTAAGTTGGTGAAAGTGACAAATACTGGTGCAGGATTTTTTGTGGAGTTGGACGAAGTAAAATGAAAATCCATAAAATGACTCATCAATCATCTTTGCCTTCAAACACCCGTAATAAATTAGTTCTTCGTCGGACTCAAAAAAGATTTAACCCCAAAGTATTCATTAACCGCACCATAGAAACAACTGCAATCGTCTCTCTGCTTTTAACTGGGTTTTTAGGAGTTGGAGCAATGGGATGTTGGGGAATGGAGATTATGGAGATAAATGCTAATCCCAACATAATCATCTCTGGTTGGGAGCAACAGAAAAATATTTGCCTAGGTGCAATGCTGGTCAGTTTTTCCGCCTTCTTAGGAAGTTCTTTAGTCGGAGCAAGTTTTAGTATTCAACGAGATAAATTTTAGGTGATTTAACAGCAATGAAAGAGTACAAAACTAAACATGGCGGCTACAAAATAGAGACTACCGAATTAAATGATGGTGGTGTAAATGTTCATATTGGGAAGCAGGGCTTTTTTAAAACAACTTGGGCATCACCTTCAACTCAAACTTTTGACAATCATACACAAGCTGTTAGCCACGCCAAGAACGCTATTGATAACGGCGAAATCAATTCAGTTTTTCAAGGTTAAAACACTAATGGAAATTAAGCTAACTACATCAGAAATTCGGGCTATCTTGCAGGGTTGTCAACATACATTGCGGCTTGTTGGCAGTAGCCGAGATTATCGTAACATTCAGTCATCACAGTATTTCTCTACTACTAATAATGTGGTCTTAAACGATGCTATCAACGTTTTATTTGAGTTAGTTGAAGCAATTGATGGCGTGGAGCAGATGTCCTATAAAGGAGAATGATGACATGGAGCAAGAAATAAAAAATGCAGTCGGCTTGGGTAGCCCTGAACTGGTAATAGAGTCAAAACCAAAACCAGAGCCGGAATCAAAACCAACAGTAACAATTTACGACTTTGGCGCTCTGTTATCTAAACATGAACCACCCAAAAAGCAGCAATAAATATGAAACGACCAGTTTTCATCTCTTGTATTAGTGCAGCAGCAGCAACAATTATCTGTAGCTATATTGGCACTCAATATCTCGGCAAAAATATTATGTACGCCATTGGTGGGGCAATAGTCGGGACTGGGATTACAACATTCATTACTGACCGAATTACTGGCCAAAGTGAAATTGACCAAGTTATGTTGCGCCGACCTCGACCTTTAACTAGACCCACCAGTTGTATAGGTTGCAAATACTATCACGGGATCTCTTACAACGGCTCCCCTTTAATTTGTTCTGTTCATCCCGAAGGCATTGAAGGTGCGAAATGCCCTGATTGGCAAAGCTTTCAACAATTTAAATAAATAAGGAGCAATAAAATGACATTAACGTTGGACAACCGCTCTCAAAACAAAGAATCTTCCTTAACTCAACAGGAAGTTTTAATATCTCTACGAAGAATGGATTAGTTCAGGGAATTAGTCACAAAGCTTGTAAGCATATTCACAAAAAGGACGGTTACAGTTATGCACTTTGAAACAATTTTGACGGCGATTGAAATCGCCTGCCCCTTGCCCCCATACCTAAAGAAAGGGGTTTCTACGGGACGAGGTGTTTGATGAGCGCACAAACTGAAGAAATCAAAGAACTTGACCCATTAGTTTTTTGTGAAATTTGGGGATTGAGTTATGAACAGGCATCAGAATATTTAAATATTAGAGCCAGAACAATGACAGCTTATGCCTGCAAAAAATCTTCTAAAACTTATCGTCAACCATCTTCGAGAGTAAAAGCTTTAGCCGCAATACATCATAATAAATGGTTGAAAGAAGGTAAGAGTTTCCGCCTCGAAGGAGCTTGGTAAATATCCTACTAAAAATTTCTAAGTTGTCAACAAAGTTGTCAACTTAGTAGCTTGAACTGCTTGGCGCGGTTTTTTATTATAAAAGAGCAAGGTCAATAGACAGTCAATAGACACTGGTCATTGATATTAACATGGACATCCATATTGATATCAACATCGACATCCATATTGACACTTAGATGCTACGGATATTGACTATCTTTTTGAGACTATTGATACGGATTTGACTAAGTTCATGGAATCAGGATGGAGAAAACAACTTTTTAATCAAAAACAAAGCCAATCAGGGGTAAATCCATTAGTTTTACCAATGTCAAAAGCGAAAGCGGTAAAAATTTTAGGTATTTGTCCCCGGACATTAGAACGATGGGCGAAAGTAGTTTTTCACTCTCCCCCCATCTGTGAGGGTTTGGGGCATAGGTAAAAATAG
>NZ_JABXKK010000123.1 GCF_017115045.1 Nostoc sp. NMS8
CTTGAGAAAACCTGTCTCTTGTTTTTCTTGGAATAATTTATTCTTTGGAAGTCCCCTAAAGAAGATACTGCACCATCACTCGCCGCTTCACCTGTTCGGCAGCCTGATAAAAACACTAGCTGTGGTATGCGAAATCTCAAAGCTGAAGCAATCTCTGATGCGTAAGCAGCATGGAGTTCCCCAGTTTCAGTTTCTGTAATAAAAAACGATTGCTCATTCTTAATAGATGCATGTCCTGTTAGGTGAAAAACGTCGAATGGTTCACGATAACGTCCCCAGAGTTTGCTTAGTTCTGCAATACAACCACTTTCTTCCACTCGTAAATCGAGAGGAATATCTCTTGTTGCTGTCAAAATTTGAGCCTCTTCCCGCTCAAAATCGAGTGTTGGTGCTACATCCTCTGGCGATGTTGCCATGAATAAAATCCGTAAAGGACGTTGCTGGGTATCCTCTGAATCTTGAACAGAACGATCAACCCAACGTATTGGTACAACAACTGGATTAACACCTTCTATTAAAAATTGCTCTCCATTATGCAATGTCTCCCAAGGCAGATACCCTAATCGTTCACGCACATCTAGCGCCAGAATTAACCCTTCCTCTGTACAATTATTAATTGCTCGACTTAGCCACCTGCCAGTTCCATCCAACCAACAAAATAATTGATACCCAATTCCTTTTAAATCAGGCATCAGCATGTAGTAGCTACCTTTTGCCTTCTGAATTAAGTTTTCAATTGACGATACATCAAGCTGTTGTGTTTCATATCTTGCTGGATGTCCCACTGAATAACGCAATTCTACAAACTGCTTTTCAAGCGGTACTAATTTGATGTAAAGCGTCTGCACATTAACTCTCCAACTCTTCTAAGACTGCACAGATATCTTCAATGGTGGCATTCTCTAAAACTACTCGCACATCGTCAGTTACAAGTACTACATCAAACTTCTTATTAGATCGTTTGTGTTCCTGATCCATTTACGGATTTGTTCTGCGACTGCAACTGTACCTCCTACAATCCCGACCACAGTACCTATCACTGCCAAAGTACTTTCTTTGGTAGGCACAGAATTTGTCGCTATCTCCCAACTACCTTGTAGACCAGTGGTTTCAAACAGTTTTTCAGCGGCAGTATCAGTTTCTTCACCTTCAAGGGAAAGCTTTACCTGTACCATATATTAATTAGAGTAACTATAATACAAGTATACTATCCCAGTTTCCGTAAGAGCCACTACGAAACTCTGATGCTCTAACCAAGAACTGACTACTACTTGGAATTCGTAGTATTCTAGCTAGCAAATGAAGGTAATATAATAAAGATGATTTAATTGCTTTTACGAGCGATCGCCCTGACTCAGCAATAAACTAGGCGAACAGCGAACCCTTGCAGCACGATGTAAAGCTGTTTTAGACTTAGAAAGATGCTATGCAGTTTATAATCACCATGAGCTATCACGATATTATTACAATTGAACCGGACAAGCGAGGTGGTAAGCCTTGTATTAGACGGATGCGAATTACCGTGTACGATGTTCTCGGCTGGTTGGCAGGTGGTATGTCTCATGGGGAGATATTAGACGATTTCCCTGAATTAACAGAAGAAGATATTAAGGCAAGTCTAGAGTTTGCTGCTGACCGTGAACATCGTTTAGTTGCCTCTCTACCAAACGTTACGCGGACGGCAGGTGGTATTTGAAGCTGCTTTTTGATCAAAATTTGAGTCGCAAGCTGGTAACTCAATTAGCAGACGTTTTCCCTGATTCCAGTCATGTTCAGTTTCATGGACTGGAAGTTAACACTGATACTTCAATATGGGAATTTGCTAAAACCAATGACTTTTGTATCGTAACTCAAGATGTAGACTTTGCCGAAAGAAGCCGTTTGTACGGTTCTCCACCTAAAGTTGTATGGCTACGCTGCGGAAATGTACCAACAAAACAAGTTGAATCTCTACTTCGTTCTGGGGTAGAGATAATTCAGGAGTTTTTGAATAATCCAAGTCTGCATTGCTTAGAATTGTACTAAAGCTTTGCGGGGGATTGTCTGACTTACAGCAGTTTCCGATCAAACCCGCCACGAAAATAAATCATAAAACAAAGCCCAGTATTGCTTTTATTTGTGGCATGTTTGATTGCAATTCGCTGTAAAAAGTGTTGCGAGAAGAATTTATTATCAAAATTCGGATTCTCCACAGGAGTCATTGTCTATGCAACACCCATAAATAACGTTTGCACAAACCTTTCGGCTTCTCGCTATATTCAATCATTAACGAGAAGCTACAATACAACAGTGATGTTGCTTAATATACTTGAGGCACAAAAAACTGCTCATTGCGGGGGGCGCGAACATAATCCTCAGCCACGGGTCTAGATGGAAGCTCTAAGGGAGGAGGCGTCATATCTTCGTAAGGAACTTTGCTCAATAAATGATGAATGCAGTTGAGCCGCGCCCGTCTTTTATCATTTGCTTCAATAGTAAACCAGGGAGCTTCGGGAATATTCGTGTAAGCAAACATGGTATCTTTGGCTTTGGAATATTCTACCCAGCGATCGCGTGATTCCAAATCCATAGGGCTGAGTTTCCAGCGCCTTGCTGGATCGTGACTGCGAGAAAGAAAGCGTTTTTCTTGTTCTTCATCACTGACGGAGAACCAGTACTTGATTAAAACAATGCCCGATCGCACTAGCATTCGTTCAAATTCTGGGCAAGATTGCATGAATTCTTGATATTCTGCTTCGGTACAAAAACCCATCACTTGTTCAACTCCGGCTCGGTTGTACCAACTGCGATCGAAAAGGACGATTTCGCCCGCTGTCGGCAGATGTTGTACGTAACGCTGAAAATACCACTGAGTTTTCTCGCGATCAGAAGGGGTTCCCAGAGCGACTACACGACAGCCACGAGGATTGAGTGGATCGGCAATGCGTTTAATTACTCCTCCTTTGCCGGCAGCATCGCGCCCTTCAAATATGACGACAACCCGATAGCCGACGTGCTTAATCCAGTATTGCATTTTGACTAGTTCAACCTGGAGTCGCTCTAGTTCAGTCTCAAAAGTCTTTTTGGGAATTTTTTTTGCAAAAACTTCAGTGCTACCATCAAAAATTCGTTTGGATTTCTTAGATTTTTTCTTGTCTTTTGTCTTTACTAGGCTTTCTATTAAGCCTGTAGCGGGTTGAGCTAGATCATTATTTTGTTGGTTTTTAACTTCATCAATTGACATTAGAGCTATTCCATGCTAAACAATTGGCATAATTAGAGTTTACCTATAAAATGTATACCTTACAGCAGTTTTCATGTATTTGAATCACATTTGTCGTAAGGGTACAGCATTGCTCATACGTGTTAACTTAACGCGAAACCGCTTGTCCGCCGGGAATTGAAATTCCCGTATAATAGCTATAGTCATCTTTAGATGACTAAAAATCTCCAGTCTACTTCAGTAGACTTAAGCTATTAGCCCGAAAATTTATTTCCGGGCGGGCATGGAAGCCAACAGATAAGCTATTTCCAGCTTAAGTTGACACCAACGAGCATTGCTGTGACCCTACCGCGTGGTCTATTTACCTGAAAATAGCTGTAATGCGATCGCACTGACTTCACTAGACTGCGATCCTGTTGTTTTTAACTTTTTGAGTTTTTCAGCAGTAATTGACAACCACACGAGAACGGGTTTGGACTTTCTATGCGATCGTCTGCAAGTACTTCAATGGTCAGCTGACTGTTGTAAATTAATTCGTCATAATCCATCAAAGCATCCCACTTGATCTTGCCAGTTGGGAAGCCTAGCTGTGAAGCAGCATCAGATATTAACTCTTGCCATTTTTGAACTTCTGGATCTTGCGATTTGCTGTAATCGAGAATGGCAATCAATGCACCAGGCTTAGTAACTCGTAAAATCTCTGCAAGAACGCGCACTGGATCGCTAACGACACAGAGGGTAAATCCCGACGCTGCGGCATCAAAACTATTATCAGGAAAATCCAGATTGCAGAGATCCGATACCTTGAAGGTGATGTCTGCGGATACGTGCTTTTTACGTGCTTCATCCATCATCTTATGAGAAAGATCGACACCAACGACATGCACACCTTCAGGATAGGCTGGAAGATTAAGACCAGTTCCTACTGCTGCATCCAGGACGGTTTGTCCGGGCTTCAGCTGCAAGGAAGCAATTAGGGGTTCGCGTTCGATGTGCCAATAACGCTTTAAAATTGCGTCATAATCCACTGCTGCCCGATCGTAGGTTTCAATTACCTGATGTATTTGCATAGATTTTTTAGACTACTTCTTTTAAGTATCTGTTCAACTGCTGGTGTGTTAACGCCCAAACCTTGTGTATTCTACTACTACTTAGATGACTTGACAATTGTATTTCTATTCGGTCAAGGCTATGCATAATTAAAATAATTCCTAATTCGTTAAACCATTTCATGAACTTTCAAGCAGAGAGGAATTTGAATGATAAACTCGGTTCCTTCTCCAGCAGTTGAGAAGCACTCCAATTTACCGCCATGTTTTTCTGTGATGATTTGGTAGCTGATGGACATACCCATTCCGGTTCCTTTACCCACGGGTTTGGTGGTAAAAAAGGGATCGAATATTCGTTGCTGAAATTCTTGAGAAATACCAACTCCATTATCAGCGATCGCTATTTCTACCCATCTGGAATTAACTACCGATGTGCGAATCTTAATTCGACTGGGATTATCATTGATTTCCTGATAAGTATACTTAGTATTATTTTCTTCCAAAGCATCAATCGCATTCACTAAAATATTCATAAATACCTGATTGAGTTGCCCAGCATAGCATTCTACTAAAGGTACAGTACCGTAGTCTTTGATCACCTCAATTTCAGGTTGTTCTGGTTTAGCTTTGAGGCGATGTTGCAAAATCATCAAGGTACTGTCGATGCCCTCATGAATATCAACATTTTTGAATTCTGCTTCGTCGATACGTGAAAAGTTACGCAGAGATAGTACAATTTGGCGAATGCGCTCGGTTCCCACCTTCATAGAAGACAACATTTTTGGCAAATCTTCTTGTAAAAACTCCAAATCGATGTCTTCGGCAACGGTTTGAATTTCAGCCGCCGGATTGGGATTATACTGCTGATACAATTGCACAAATGCTAATAAATCTTGGGTATATTCCTGTACATGGGCGAGGTTGCCATGAATAAAGTTGACTGGATTATTAATTTCGTGTGCGACTCCAGCGACTAGTTGTCCCAGACTAGACATTTTTTCACTTTGAATAACTTGAGATTGAGTACGCCGCAATTCTCCTAAGGCATTTTTGAGTTCAGTAGTGCGTTCTTCTACCCGATCTTCTAGTTCTTCTTTGCTTTTCTCTAAAGCAGTAAACGATTCGTGCAATTGTCCTGCCATATAGTTGAAAGAGTTAGACAGGGTATTAAGTTCTTGAATGGCGCTAGTTTCTACTGTTTGAGCTAAATTACCAGATGCCATTGCCTCACTTGCCCGATTCAGCCGCAGAATGGGGTCTACAATCCAACGGGAAGTAAACACACCCATTACTGAGGCAATGCCTAATGCACCCAAACAAAGTGCGATTGTGGTACGTGTGTTGGCGTTAATTTGCCCCATAAATGTGTTTTCTGGCACACTGACAACCATCAGCCAATTCAAGCCATACTTGTCACGCCAAGGTAAAACATCGACAAAATACCGTTTTCCTTGTACCTGAAGTTGAAAATCTGTATCTTTCTTGATAGACTCAAACCCAGAGGTTTGGAGATTTCTGGCGATGTTCTGGATGATTGGATCAGAACTGTCGATCGCCCGCAATCGCCGGATTTCTTGATTGGCGAGGAGAAAAGGTTTCTCTGTACCAGAACTGGCGATTAACGTGCCATCGCGCTCCAAAAGGAACACCCGCCCAGACTGACTAATATCCAAACTGCGTAAAAAATCGCTGAGTTTTAGCAGATGAATATCTGCTGCAATCATTCCTAATAAGCGATTTTGCGAATCATAAATTGGACGACTAGCAGAGGCACTGATGTAGGGGCCAGTTGGAAAATTTGTAGTCACAATCTTTGCCCAAATAGGTTTCCCTGCGGCGATGGGTTGGGTATACCAAGGTTCACTGAAATTGTTCCAAGTCCATCGAGTATTCACCTGAGTTCGATTACCTTGATTATCTGTGGCATAAGTGACAGTATTATTGGCAAGTTTGGCAGTCCAATCATCAATGGTGATCGTCTTGCCATCATAACGAGCGGCCCCCAGCCCCTCACCCGTTGTTAGTCCGATACCAATATAAGTCAGGTTATAAGCCTGCATCTGATCCCAGAAATACTTGCCAAGGGTCTGGCGATCGCGTACATTCAAGAGTCCCCTATGGATAGCGTCTGCATTGATCTGATTAAGGGTTTGCGGAATGGAAAGATAAGACTTTAAGTGTTCATCCACTACCTCAGTATTGCGATCTATCAACTGTTCTGCTAGATCGTTAACTGCTCTTTGCCCATTTTTAAAGGACAAATAACCCACTAAACTTACTGCTCCAAAAATTTGGATCAGGAAGGGAATAACAAGAACAATCTGTAACCGGAATGCTTTGCCTTTGCGGAGATAGTGGATCTTCATTGCTGGAAGTTGGAAGCTCTGCTAATTTTATTTACTTCTATAGTTCCCAAGATGTCCACATATTCACCTTTGTTTAAATTTTTTCAAGTCAAAGACACTATTGAAGTGCTTTGTCGCAAAGTGCAACACACTACCATATAGCGGTTCTCCTTTCGATGCAATATATTGACCTTTCTCTTAAGAGGCTACGGTGTACACACAAGTCAAGTTACCCCCCTTGGAAAGGTGGGAAAAAAGAAATCTATTTCCCTCCCCTTTGCAAGAGGAGGGTTAGGGTGGGGTAAAACCTTAGTTAATCAGCTATTTCAGACTTGTGTGTACACCGTAGCCTAAAAAGCTACAGTGTATACAGACGTAAGTTAGATGGAGCGCAACGCAGTGACTCCCCAACCTACAATTTTTTTTGCAACATTTTAGCCTTGCCACGCCAATAGGTATTTCTAATTGCAGACTGGGAACAAGGTAAATATCTTTAAAGATGTTTGTAAAGTGTAATTTATAATTCAGAGAAAGATTTTTTTGAGATTCACCGGATTTTATATATTTTTTCAGAATAATAGCTCATCTACATCATTTTTTGTCTTAATTGAACTGGATTTATCTATAAAGGAAATATTGATGACAACACAATTTTTTCGTGGAATTAATTATACTGAACAAGTTATTTCAGATAATAACCAAAAAGTTTTAGGTACTGCTAATCCAGACTGGTTGATTGTAGAAGGTAACAAAAATGTTGTGACTACGGGAAATGGCAACGATGTTGTCTTACTAGGGAGAAAGCTAGACTCAATTTTTAATTTTGATTCTAGCATTTTTAGTGGTCAGGTTTTGCAAACTACTCCATTGCCTTGTAATTCTAATGAGATTGATGCAATTGTTCGGACTGGAGCAGGAGATGATTACGTCAGTTTAGGATCGGGCAATTACACAATTTATTTGGGCAGTGGAAACAACTTTTTGGACGATTATGGTGGAAATTATCGATTCGATACTGATGGCAAAATTATTGGTATAGAGCCAACTTCTAAATTGGTTGCTTTAGCAGGATCGGGCGATGATATTTTCTATTTAAGTGGATTTGCCAACCGAACCATTAATGCCGGAAAGGGTAATAACTTAATTTTGTTGGGAAGTGGGGATGCCAATATCAATACAGGCTCAGGAAATGATGTTATTAGCAGTGATGCTTCAATATTGACTTATATTTTTGACGCGAAATTACCATCATATAACCAGAGTATCAAAGCTGGAAATGGTGATAATCAGATTGCTGTTGTTCCCTATGGCGAAACCACAATTCAAACCGGTAGCGGTGATGATTTTATTCTTGCTGCTGGAATCTCTAACTCAAGTTCTGCAACAATTTTTGCAGGTAATGGCAATAACACAATTATTACAAACGATACAAACAGCACTATTAAGTCTGGCTCAGGTGATGACTTAATTTTTGCTGGTTCAGGTGATGACACTATCTATGGTGGAAATGGAAATGATGTAATCAATCTGCGAGGAGAAACGGTTTGTTTGCCAAATTCTTTAAGTAAAGATACAAACCTGTTTGGTTCATCTATTGATATAAGAGGCGGGGGGAATGATACAGTCTACTTGGATCAAGGGAAAGATACAGATACAATAATTTTGGGAAGTAGTGGCTTTGCTACTATTTATGGCTTTGGTAGCAACGATCGCTTGAACGTCAGTGGTTTAAATGCCAGCTTCAGCCAGGTAGGAAATGATACGCTAATTAGTTCATGTAGTGGTTCTTTGGGAATTATCAAAAGATATACAGGTTCAGTAAATTTGGTGTAGAAGTTGGAGTTGGCGCGATCGCCTAGCTGCATAAAATCTGTAAAATCTAAAATCCCCCAAACCTTTATTTGAATAAGGTTTGGGGGATTTTTAACGCGGAAATTTTATGTAGTGTATCTATTCAGGCGATCGCGTGTAGTTTTTAGGATACATTATTGATGTAGTGTGTTACATAAGTGACAACTTACCCTACTAAATTGATACCATTAATAAAGTAAGGGTAGCTCTCTTTCGGAGAGAAAGCAGCAACATCATAGCAAATGACATTACTAAATTTGCTTTTTAAAATTTAGTTTCATAAGTTAAATTTTTAAATTTGGAGTCATCTATGCAGCAATATAAGGTAACATCAGATACTTTAAATATACGTTCAGCACCCATTGTTAACGATACTAATCTAATTGGGGTTCTTCCGAAATCACACATTGTATCTAAAATCGTAAATTCTAATGATGATAAGTGGTTTAAGGTTACAACTATTCTCGAAGGGGAAATTTTAGAAGGTTTTGTATCTCAAAAACTTCTTAGTAAAATTACAATTTTTTCTATTAATACTCTGATTGAAATTGGTAGAATTGCTATTAAACAAGCAGATGGAGAATCTGCAATTTTTTATGAATCAGGTATGAGCATTAATGCTGATGGTGCGCCTAATGCTTATCATCCAGCAGATACAGGAATTGATTTTTTTGCAAAAAAGATTATATAAGTCCAGAAGAAGTTCTTGATAGTTTGGTAGGTAAAAATGGATGGAGCCAAAGCGATATAGAGATACTTTCCTCTCTAACAGCGGATGACTTCTATAAAATATTTACAAGTAAAAATGGAGACCAATTATCATCTTGGATTGATGTTTCTCTTCAGTTTGCTCGGATAGCAAATGCTTCTGAAAACCTAAAAGTTATCTCTAATAATGCTACCGAGGCCTTGATCAAAATTGGAAAACAAAGCCCACTAAATGCACGAAGAGTCTCTAAGTTTGGTATAAAAATCAAGGATGACGCATAATAATCTATCCGGTATTGCTCCCACTGGTAAACGTGTTAAACTAAACCTTAGTTGTGATCGTTTGATTTATAGACGGAAAGTTACCTCACGAACACATATACTGGAATCAAGCTTCCGTGCTAGTTCAAATTGGTTTGCTTGATGCCAGCACTCTACCTGTCGTCGGCATTGAAAGTGCCCAAAAAGCCCTCGATTCAAAGCGATCGCACTGATGCACCATACTGGTTAAAACTAGAGCTTACGCAAACAATAACCAAAATCATAATTTTCAGGTAGGGGCAATTCATAAATTGCCCCTACTAAGGGTATCTAATAGATAAAAATTGCACAATGCAACCCAATAGCTCTTTTATACCCCACAGCTAATTTTTTCATCCCAAGGAGCAGGTTTTCTGACTTGCTCCCACACAGGACTATATAAAGCTTCATGCAATTCCCGTGCCATTTCCACTAACCCCGCATAACCAGCGTAAGCATGATGACGTTCATGGTTAATATCCAAAAAAGGAATTTGTGCTTTCAGTCCTGTATATTGATTGCCAGCGCCAGCAATCAACACATCAGCTTTTGTATTCTTGAGTACCTTTAATAATGTCGGGGGAGTTCCATCGGCTAAAACCACGCCATCTTCACCAAGCAATTGCTTAATTTTGGCTTTCTCTTCTTCTGTACTCTTTTTGTCAGTAGTAGCAATAACTTCCATTTCCAAGTCTTTGGCTGCTAAAATAAGTGACCAACTTTTGACACCACCGCTAGCAAGAATAATCCGCTTACCTTTTAATTGAGAACGGTAGGGAGCTAGGGCAATATCTAAGGCTGCTGTTTCTTCTGCAATCAACCATTCTGTGCGTTCTTGCAGAGATTTATCGCCTAATGTTGCTGCAACATTTCGCAAGCAATGATTGAGGTTTTCCACGCCATAGAAAGATTCTTCAATATAAGGAATTCCATAATCTTCTTGCATTGAGAGTGCCATTTGCACTGCTACATTCGAGCAAATTACTACATTCAATTTGGCACGATGAGCATAGCAAACTTCTTCATAGCGAGCATCACCTGTAATTTTGGAGAGAACGCGTATACCCAATCTCTTGAACAGTGGTAAAACATTCCACAATTCACCGGCAACGTTGTATTCACCAACAATATTGATATCGAATGGTGTGGTAGATTCTGGTTCAGCCGTTCCGATTACATATTTTAATAAAGTTTCATTACCGATGCGGTTCCCGAAATTTTTACTACCTAAAAATCCCGGTGCATCTACATATATAACCGGAATACCAATTTTCTTTGCAGCCGTTTTACAGACGCTATCTATATCGTCACCAATCAAAGCAGTAACACAGGTGGCGTAGACAAATACAGCCGCAGGATTGTAGCGTTCAACAACTTCAAGAATAGCTTTGTATAGCTTCTTTTCACCACCAAAAATAACATTATTTTCACTAAAGTTAGTAGTAAAACCAATTTGGTGTAGTTGAGAACCTGATGAAAAGCTACCATGAGTTGCCCAAGGGTTATGAGTACAAGCAACAGGCCCATGCACTAAATGAGCCGCATCAGTAATTGCTCCCACAGAAACCATCGCCCCATCAAAAGGACAATTCCCTTGAGTTGCACCTGGTTGTGCTGCTTTATTGCAAGACAGTTTTTTGTTCTCATGCAGTTTTTTTTGGTTATGTACACAAGCTGTATCGTTGAGTAATTCTTTGATTGTTCCTTGGGTATTTTTCATGTCTTTGCCTCGTGCTGAAGATTAATACAAAAGGGATGAAGAGTGGTGAATTTTGTTAGCATAGCGGGGCTAACCCGTGCTGATTGCTGAGTTAACTGAGTTTAAAAACCCTACTAAATAAGGGCAATTACAACATATTCTGTGAGAAAGCTGAGTTGTAAACAACACACCACATAAGCTTTAACAGCTAGTAAATTCCCTATTTGGAGACTTTTTACGTTCTCCAAATAGTTACAAAGAATCGTAACTGATGCACTAACACTTTCAGGTAAAACAGCCAACTCCTCTCACATATCTTGTTCCCGTAAGAAATAAAACCTGTTAATGCTTTTCCTATTCTTAGCTTCTCTAAATGTTAGCCTAGCATAATTTTCAAAAATGATTTACTTTTTGATTTTTTGCTGTAAAAATACTCATATAATGCTGAATTATTTGCAATCAATCGGGGATCTGCGGTTTGTAATTGTCACAAATTAACCGTTCAAGTCTCGCTTGAGTATAAAGCATACTCTACAGTTTACAATAGCTTATATATAACAATATTTGAATTTCTGGAAGTTAATGATGAACAAAATAGTTCTGATTACAGGTGCTTCTAGCGGAATTGGCAAGGCTACAGCCGAAAAACTTCTTGATGATGGTTATTTAGTCTACGCATCTGCACGACGCATTGACAAATTGCAAACTTTAGGTGCTAAAGGTGCAAAAGTTCTAGAATTGGATGTTACTCAAGACGAGTCGATGAAGTCAGCAGTAGATTTTATTATTCGTGAATCAGGCAGAATCGACATTTTAATTAATAATGCCGGCTATGGCTCCTATGGAGCATTAGAAGATGTTTCTATTGAGGAAGCTAAATATCAATTTGAAGTAAATGTCTTTGGACTGGCAAGACTAACTCAGTTAGTGCTTCCCTATATGCGAAAAAATTCCTTTGGGAAGATTGTAAATATTACATCAATAGGAGGTAAGATTTATGAGCCTTTGGGTAGTTGGTATCACTCAACTAAATTTGCTGTTGAAGGATTGAGTGATTGTCTGCGTCTGGAACTTAAGCCCTTTGGGATTGATGTGATTATTGTGGAACCAGGAGCGACTCTGACAGAGTGGGGAGCGATCGCAGTTGAAAAATTATTGCAGACATCAGGTAACACTGCCTACGCAACAGCGGCTCAAACTGGAGCAAAGTTATTAGCTTTCACCAGTGACGAGAAACTTGCATCTAAACCCGAAGTCATTGCAGACACAATCTCAAAAGCTCTCAAAGCGAAAAAACCCAAGGCACGTTATGCAGCAGGAAGTGGGGCAACATTTTTAGTAACATTTCGTAAATTTGCCAGTGATGGGCTAATGGATTCCCTGATGCAATTTATGATTAAACAAGCATCACGACGGTAGTAGAGACGGCAATTTATCGTATCTCTCTAACTACAATACTTCGGACAAAATTAAGCAGCAATAACGCCATAAGAGCGTAGGTTTTGAT
>NZ_JABXKK010000063.1 GCF_017115045.1 Nostoc sp. NMS8
TGAGAAAACCTGTCTCTTGTTTTTCTTGGAATAATTTATTCTTTGGAAGTCCCTACCCAAATTCCTCTACAGACAAAGATATATTTAGCACAGAACTTAAGTACTTTTTCACCCATGATATATTTATAACTGTTTTTGGTTTTTTTTGATGGTGTCAACAATTGTGATTTGAACCATAATTTAGCCAAACGGTCACGAAATACTTCAAAAGTACTTAGGACAAGATATGGGTTATTGGCAACTTTTGGTGATCTTGGTTGGGGTAAGGCAGAAGGCAGAGGGCAGAAGTCGGAAGTCAGAAAGATATAATTGAGATACTTCAAACTTCACTCCATCAAACATTTCAGGGATAAGGTTTCCCCAAAACACATCTTTAAAAAGAAAAGTCCAATCCGCCATGCTCATAATGGTCTCCTGGCTGGCTAACTGCAAGTTGTGGCTGTGGACGACGCAAAGATATGCGACTAATGTCGTGAACAAGAGGCTTTTCTTTGATAGCTTCTGGTTCTCAATGATTGCTCATCAGCAGACTGGGCTTCTTGAAGGTCGCCTGCTACCTGAGTGACTGTTTCGAGTGGAGTGTTATTTCAAAAAAGGGAGTCTTGCAAGCTGTGGCTTAAACTCACCTTGAGCTTCTATGTAGTATTACTATATATTTTATATAAATAACAATTTATTAGTGAGATAGGAATTTAGCGTAAGTGTAGCCCGCCGTAGGCATCACTTGTTTTTGACCAGACCTCACAAAATCGCATTGCTCCCAGCAAAAAATCAAGCAATTAAAATTAAAATAAAAGTGATCTATTCTTGAGACAACCGTAGCAAAACTTTATGACTGAAGCAGCGATGAAAAGCCTGAGTGACATGAAGCTAGAAACAGACGTGCCAGTTGTAATTACAGATCAACAAGGCTTTGTCACTTATGTAAACGATCGCTTTACGTCTATTTTTGGCTGGAGCATGGCGGAAATTAATGGTCAAATCATTACAGTAGTTATTCCAGAGGGATTTCATACCCCGCACCATCTTGGTTTTTCCCGCTTTCTTTCAACAGAAAATTCTACTATTCTTAATCACCCACTACGTTTAGTCGGCATCACCAAAGATGGTCTAGAAATTGAAGCCGAGCATTTGATTATGGCAGAGAAAGATCACGGGGAATGGGTGTTTATGGCCATGTTGCGTCCTCTTTAAAATAAATGGAGAGACGGGTAGGCAAAGAAACCACAAATTGACCGACAAAGACTGATGATACAGAGCAACCAAATTTATTTATGGGGATTATTAATTTTGAATTTTGAATTCGGAGCGTACTCCTACGGAGAAGCAAGCTACGCGCAGCTTTTCGTAGAGAAGCGACGTGACCGCTAACCTTGCTTCTAAAATAGGAGTCTGCTGATGAGCATACATTTGACTAGTTTGGTCAACCAATTACGGGCAATTTTGGGCAAGATGGAGGTAGCGCTGGGAGCGATCGCTGATGCTATTGTCTGGACTGGTAGTAATGGCAAGATACAATGGTGCAATACTGCTTTTGATAAACTTGTTAACCAACCACATATTCTAGTTCTTAATGCCAAGCTGAGTGACTTGTTATTCCTGAGCCTAGCTGGTGAAGCAGTTGCGCCAGAGTCCTATCCAAATATGAGGGTTCTAGGGGGAGAGTATGAAATCACAGAAGAATATGAATTTCATGACGGCAAGCATTGCTCCTTAATTTTAGAAATATCAGGCAACTGCGTCGAACTTGCAGGAGGTGACAGATCATCTATATTAGTAATTCGAGATGTCACTAAAGCAAAACATTAGGAAGCAGAACGCTACTTAGCACAACAAAAAAAAGCAGAAACTTTGTCTCTTTTGCAAGCGACACTGGAATCTACAGCTGATGGAATTATAGTTGTAAATCAGGACTTTGATGTAGCAGTCTTTAATCAAAAGTTTATTCAAATGTGGTCGATACCAGAATCGTTGTTGCAACCTTCTCAAAGCAATGAACGATTCAAGTTTATGTCTAAACAAACGCGAAATCCTGAAGCTTTTATTGCTAGAGTCAAGGAACTGTTTTATAAGTTCCCAGAACAAGAAGCTTTTGATTTGGTAGAGATGAAAGATGGACGTGTTTTTGAGCGTTACTCTCAACCTCAATGGCAGGGCAATAAAATTATTGGACGTGTTTGGAGTTTTCGGGATATTACTGCACGTCAGCAAGTAGAGAAAGCCTTGAGCGAAAGCGAAATTAAGTTCCGGCGCATTGTGGAAAATTCTAATGATATTATTTCTCTGATTGACTTAGAAGGACGAATCAGCTATGTTTCGCCCAATTTAGCCAAGCTTACAGGCTATGAAACAACTGAGTTAGAAGGTATACCATTTGCGGATTTTCTTCATCCTGATGACCTACCAAGTTGTCTAGATGCAGTTAACAGAGTAGTAACAACAGGGGAGAGGTTGGAAGTTGAGTATAGAGCTAGACTCAAGGATGGTAGTTGGCAATGGCAAGCCACAAACTTAGCTACAACTGATGATATCGATGGTAACTTGGTACTGATCAGCGTTGCGCGTGTGATTACAGAGCGGAAGCAGGCTGAACAAGCTTTGCTCAAGAGTGAGCAAAAGTTTCGCAACCTGTTCGAGAATTCTCAATTTGGCATCCTTCGCAGCCGAATTGATGATGGGCTGATTTTAGATGCCAATCAACGCCTTGCCGAGCTATTAGGCTACAGTTCTGTAGCAGATTTAATTGGTGGCACAAAATTTACCACAGATTTTTATGCAAACCCAAGCGATCGCCAGCGTCTAATAACTGAACTGCGTCAAAAAGGTTCACTCAACAACTTTGAGCTAGAATTTAATCGGTGCGACGGTAAGCAGCACTGGGGCTTGTTTTCCTTACGTTTAAATCTGGAAGATAATTGTTTGGAAGCAGTGGTTGCTGACATTAACGATGTCTACGACGAGCTTCGCTTACGCAAGCAAGTAGAGGCAGATTTACACCGCAGTAATGCTATACTCAAAGCCCAACAAGAAGCTTCAATTGATGGAATTTTAGTCATTGATGAAAATGGTCAAATAGTATCTTACAATCAACGTTTTTGCCAGTTATGGCAAATTTCAGAAACCTTTATCAATAGTAACGATCGGCGATTACTGGAATTAGTACTCGACAAACTCGAACAGCCACAGGAGTTTCTGGCAAAAGTTGAGTATCTCTACGCCCATCCAGAACAAATCAGCCGGGATGAAATTCGCCTCAAAGATGGACGGACTTTAGATCGCTATTCGGCATCAGTGCGATCGCCAACAGAAGATTACTACGGTAGAATTTGGTACTTCCGGGATATTACGGCGCGAAAACAGTCAGAAGAAGCTTTACGTCGCAGCGAACAGAAATATCGCAACATTTTTGAAAACTTTCAAGTGGGGATTGCTCGCATTCGCTTAGAAGATGGGCTGTTTTTGGAAGCTAACCAACGCCAAGCCGAAATTTTAGGTTATAGTTCCGCCGCTGATCTAATTGGCAAGCAATTCACGACGGAATTTTACGCTAATCCAAACGATCGCCAACATCTCCTGGCAGAAATGGCACAGCAGGGTGAGGTACGTAACTTTGAGTTGCAACTGTGTCGTCGGGATAAATCTCTTGGTTGGGGATTAATATCGCTGAGACGGAATGCTGAAGATGGCTGTATAGATGCTGTAATTACAGATATTAGCGAACAGCAAGCTGCGCTGCGCGAACGCAAACTAGTAGAAGAATCTTTGCGACAATCAGAAGCCAGATTTCGCGCTCTTTACGAATCAACCAGCATTGCTGTCATGTTACAGGAAAACGGAATTCCCCTTGATTGTAACCGGGCAGCAGAAGAACTATTCGGCTATTCTCGGCAAGAGTTTTTACAGAAGCATCCCAGTGAATTTTCACCGCCATTTCAACCAAACGGACAAACTTCTGCTAGTTTAGCTCGTGAACAAATTGCGATCGCCTACGAGCAAGGCAGACATCGTTTTGAATGGGTTCACCGTCGCGCCGATGGTACAGATTTTCCGGCTGAGGTGTGGTTAACTATATTTAAGTTGGGTGAGCGCACACTTATTCAGGGGTTGGTGCAAGACTTGACTGAACGTAAGCAAGTTGAAGCCACACTTTGGCATCGCGCTCAGGTAGATAGACTATTAAACAGCATTTCTCGCCAGTTTATTGACCAAGATGCAGATACCGCAATCAATTTTACGCTGCAAGCGATCACCGAATTTATGGGAGCTGAATGCAGCTGCATCTTTGAATATCACGAGCCACAACAGCAATTTCACATCGCCCATGAGTGGTATAATCCTAGCAGCATATTATTAAACAACACCACTTCATCTGAGCCGTTGCCTTGGTTTTATAACCAAATTCTCAACGGTAATCCTATTCAAGGTTTACAAGCGTCTCGCATTGCAAATATTTCACCAAAGGCGAACGCCGATACAGAATTGACTAACAGAGAATTAATTAAATCTGTAGTGGCTGTACCGATGATTTACGCAGGCAAAGTCGTTGGATTACTGGAATTAGATACTGTTAACAAATCCAAAACTTGGAGCCAAGAGGAAATCAACTTACTGCAACTAGTGAGCGAACTCATAGCCATTGGGCGATCGCGGCACAAAGCTGAGGAGGCACTACGGATTGCTAAAGAAACCGCCGAAACTGCTAACCGTTCAAAAAGCGCCTTCTTAGCCAACATGAGCCATGAATTGCGAACACCACTCAATGCCATTTTGGGTTTTGCCCAGCTAATGGAACGAGATACCACCCTCAACAAACGTCAGCGAGACTCTTTAGCAACTATCAATCGTAGTGGAGAACACCTGCTCAACTTAATTAATGATGTGCTGGAAATGTCCAAAATCGAAGCTGGACGCATTGTTCTTAACCCGACATCCTTTGATTTGCATAGGTTATTGCAAGAAATACAACAGATGTTCCAGGTACGAGCCAAGGACAAAAAGTTATCACTCTCATTTGAACTTGCCCCAAATTTGCATCAATATATCCTCACAGACGAAAGTAAGCTTCGACAAGTGCTGATCAACCTATTGGGAAATGCGATCAAATTTACCAATACTGGGAGAGTGACGTTGCGTGTAAAAATAGGAAAAGATAATCCTGAGAATACTTTGCCCAATCCCGAATCCCTGATTACCTTTGAAATTGAAGATACAGGGTTGGGAATTCCTACCGAAGAATTAGATAATTTATTTCAGCCTTTCGTTCAGACTACAAGTGCTAGACATGTGAGAGAAGGGACAGGATTGGGACTAACAATCAGCCGTCAATTTGTGCAGTTAATGGGTGGTGATATCCGAGTTCATAGTGTGGTAGGCAGTGGCTCAACTTTCTACTTCGATATCAAAATTGAATTAGCAGATTCATTAGATGTTGCACCACCAACACTTAAACGCCGAGTAATTGCTTTGGCACCAGGCCAACCTGTATACAGAATCCTGATAGTTGACGATCGCGAAGACAATTGTGATTTATTAATGCAGTTATTTAATAGTATTGGTTTTGAAACTCAGATAGCAGCTAATGGCCAAGAAGCGATCGCTCTCTGGCAAACATGGGAACCCCACCTGATTTTCATGGATATGCGAATGCCTGTAATGGATGGCTATGAAGCCACTAAACAAATTAGAGCTACTTTAAAAGGTCAAGCTACTGTGATTATTGCTCTAACTGCTAGTGCTTTTGACGAAGAACGGTTTGTAGTTTTATCGGCAGGCTGCAACGATTTTGTGCGTAAGCCGTTCCGAGAAGAAGTAATCTTAAATATAATATCTAAATATTTAGGGGTGCGTTATGTGTATGAACAGGAACCCCTTCAAAAAGACCAATTTCTAGAGAATTCCGACCTTAAAGTTCTATCATTAGAAGAGATTCTGGCTCAGATGCCCACTGAGTGGGTGACACAGCTACACCAAGCGGCACTGCGTACTGATGAAAAACTAATTTTTAGCTTGCTTGAGCAAATTCCTGAAGAATCTGCTTTTTTGGCAAACACTCTGTCTGATTGGGTTAATAACTTTCGGATTGATAAAGTTATTGATTTAACCCAACCGTAAGAGCAACAACTCCAATAATTAGTATATCCAAGTTCACATCAAACCGAAACCCTCTAATATTTACTTTTTAAATCAGTTCTAATAAGTGAGTTGGCACAATAAAATCAAACTATGGAAATAAAAATAAATTAGGCTAATACCCTTATACCTATTGCCTTATCCCAACAACAATTATTTACGCCTACTTACTTAAATATGGATAACCATCAAGTTCAGCAATCAAAAGGAAATATTCTTGTTGTTGACGATACACCCGACAATCTGCGACTTTTATCTGCCATGCTAACTCAGCTTGGGTATGAAATTCGCAGAGTGATTAACGGCGCAACAGCTTTGAAAACAGTACAAGCTGCACCGCCAGATTTAATTTTGCTTGACATCATGATGCCAGAAATGAATGGCTATGAAGTCTGCCAACATTTGAAAGCCTCGGAGATAACCCGCGACATCCCAGTAATTTTTATTAGTGCTTTGGATGAAGTATTTGACAAAGTTAAAGCTTTTGCAGTCGGGGGGGTAGATTATATTACCAAACCTTTTAGTGAAGAAGAGGTTTTTGCCCGTGTGGAAAATAACTTGACTATCCGAAGACTACAAAAACAACTCACTGAGCAAAATGTACTTTTGCAACAGGAAATTAGCGTTCGCCAAAAAGCAGAATCAGCACTGCGGTTAAGCCAATTTTATTTAGATAAGTTTAAAGATTCAATTTTTTTTGTTAATTCAAATGCCCAGTTTGTTTATGTAAATGAAGCAGCTTGCCAGATGTTAGGTTATTCTCGCAAAGAGTTACAGAACATGACCGTTCACGATATTGATCCCTATTTTCCCGCAGAAACTTGGCATTCACAATGGCAGGAACTTAGACAAAAAGACTCCTCCAGTTTTGAATCTATTCACCTAACTCAAGATGGTCGGAATCTAGATGTGAAAATCAGCTTTAGTTATCTAGAGTTCAAAGAGCAGGAATATTTATGTACTAGTGCTTACTATCCCAACACTCACTAAAATTGTGTTTGGTTCAAGGTTGATCTAGTAATTGCTTTGAGGTCACTGAACAGTGCTTTTTATACTGGAAAGTCACCACCCCCAATCCTAAAACAACTATCAATGCCCAACCGAATGCGCCGATAAAAAATAATCTTTGGAATCTAGCTGCTTTTTGCTCTTGAACCAATCTAGCTTTAACTTCCTTAGTTCGTTCTGCTTCTAACCATGTCTCAACTTCTCGCCGGTCGCATTCTTGGCTAGCCGCTAAAAACTGATAATCCAAATCACTCAAGCTTTTGCCTTGTGACCAAGCTAGAGCTTCAAGTAAAGCTTTCCCGCGTAATAGTCGTGAATTATCACGCTGTTCGGAGGCTACCCAAGCATTTAATGCTTGCGAATAAGGTCGCAACTTTGCTAATTGTTTTTCTACCCAAGTTTGGTTAAAAACCTCTTCATAAATGTGGTTCTTCACTATTAGTTGACCTTGCTGCTTAGTTATTAATCCCGATAACAAGTTGTTCCCCGTTCAGCTAGGGTGGCGAGGACTTGAGAGAGGCGAATGCGGGAACGACTCCATGAGGGTTCTAAGCAAAGGAAGGTGTTGGCGGTGTTATCGATAACGGGGATGTCAGAGATCCACGGGGAAACAAGCCACACACATTGGCTAGGGATGATAAGTTCGGCGACGAAGATTGTTTGGAGTAAGTCAGGGATTTGGCGGGAACTTAGGCGGGAGTGAATATAGCGGGAAGGCATTTAATTTATTAAATTTGAGGAGATTCTTAAGGATAAAAATTTAATTAACTATGAGAAATAAATGGAGAATCATCATTAAATCCTTTTGACCGTATTGAAGATGACGAGTACGATATAAATTTGGTGTTTTTCCAAAACCAGGCTCATCAATCCAATCTTCTTTCAAAGATATATCACCTTTATATTTATTCAGGCGATCGCAAATCAAATCAATACACTCAGGAACCTTACCGTCAATCACAAAGCCTAGCATTGCTGAATAGTCATGACCTATACTGTAAGTTCCTACAACAAATCTTTTTACACCCTCTAAAACATATTTTGTCGCTAAATTTCTATCTGGTTTTGTACTGCTGACTCGCTTACACTCTATACCAAAATAATCTTCAAGACTATTGCATGAGTAAACCATTTTAAAATCTATAAAACCATCTGGTTTCAAGCTTTTGTTAGAACGCCTTGTTGCTACTTCATTCTCAATTCTTGGTGGCCCATGTATACCCCGGCGTTCCTTTTCAGCCCACATCTCATTATGTAATGCTCCAGCAATAGTATCTTCATCACTTTGGGTATTTATTTCTGGTTTTTGACATACTTTAATCCAAGCTGCTTGAATGAGATCAAGGACTGTTGCGATAATGTCATATCGCTGAATAAATGATGGTTGTCCAACAGCACCTGAATCATCCAATGGCAACATAATTTAACGAGTCCTTAAATGTTCAGCTAAAACAGTATCAGCATCATTCAACCCAGCAGAACGACTCCAGTAGCGCAGTTGAGCAGGTTTAATAATATACAAATATTCGCCGTTATAAATTCTGGTATTACGGCGGGTGAAAACGCGGTCAGCCAATTGCGACGGTAGTTGTTTCGCAATGCTTTTCAGCACAGTCACCAAATCTTCAGCCTGAACAGTTTGTATAACTGGCTCACGACCTGGATATGGTAATATGCTAAATTTCATCACCTGTAATGGTGTTTTAGGAATACTAAATATATCAGCAACTATACTTCTTTCGTTAAGTGTTTGAAGAAAAGGTTTAATAACACTCATGAATTGTATAGCATACGCTTCTAAATCAGCAGCTAATGGTCTTCTTAGTGCTGTAGATTTTTCACGATTCATATACAAATCAATCGTGATTCGCGTAGTATCTTCAACTAAAATACGTTCTTTATCATCTAAAACGTAGAGATTAAATACAGCTTCATCAAGTTGTTTTTTAAAATCTTTCTCAACAGATTTATTGGTAGATTCACGCAATCTACCTTCTATTCTAATAATTTGATTAATAAATCTTTCGTTATCTTTATTTGGTTTAGGAACACGAAGACGTTCTAAATCTTGTGTTTTAATTTCGTTGCGCTCAATACCCCATGATGAAGCTGTTAAGAATAAAAAGTAACTGGTTATTGAAGAATTTATAATACCGTTTAAGTAGTGAGCTAAGTGGACTTTATTTTTTGCAAAAGAAATACCTGAATACCTTTGTGTGTAAACAACATCTTCTTGACTAAAAGCAGAAAATGCCTCATTCCCATCAATACTTTGTGAAATTATAACCAATGGAGCTTTATAAATTTGCGAATCCCTTGGCGACTCCATTGTTGCAGGTGGTAAGTCTAGTTCGTTTACATCAATTTGATATCTAGGCATTTTGCTAGAAGCTAGACATTTTTTGTCCATCAATTCTTGCGGAACTTTACGATGATGTCCATACTTAAATCCATTCTTAGGTGGATTTCCTACAACTTGTTTAATGTTTGAAAAATTTTCCAATTTTTGGAGCAGACGTATATCTCTAGCACTACCCCAACTAGCAACTTTCAGCATATCTGAGTCGAAAGCTGTGCTAACAACCGGAAGCTTCTTAATATGCTCGGCTCCGATTTCAACAATACCGTGTCGTCGCAAATCTACAGAACGTTCTGGACATACAAAATAAAAAGTATCTCTCTGTTCTGAATATTTACCTTCTGCAATTAAAATCATTGCTGGAGCTTCAGAGTTAGGAAATATATGCTCTCTACGCAGTTTGGATAAATTAACAATAACTTTTGGTTTAAATCTCATCAACAGAGATTCTTTTGCTTTTGTAGCTGCTGTGTCATTGCTGAAAAAAGGCTTGCCATGCAAAATTAAACCAATGCAAGTTTTATTATTAGCAAAGTCGCCAATACGCCATAAAAATGCTTGGTCTGGAGGTGTACCATAAGCTGTAGGATATCCGTCTGGATAACCTGAATCAGGACGCTTACGCTGACAATATTGTTCTGCTGATTTATTTGATTTAGGTTTTGTCCAAGGTGGATTACCAACGATTGCACTAAATTGTTTATGTGCAAATTGTTCTATTTGATTAAATTCTGCTGTTTCATCAAATGCGTCACTGGCAAATAAATTATTACCTATTAGCTTTTGAAATTTTAAATCATCTGTTAATTGACGATTTTTCTCTAATTCATAATCTAATTCCAAAGCAGTAAGGTAAAGACTAAAAGCAGCAATTTGAACTGCATTTGGATTAATATCTACACCATAAATTTGATTGTAGAGAGTTTCCCGAATTAAATGACGAGTTGGTGATTCTCCATTAGCCCAGCGTTTAACAACTAATCTTCGCAAAGATTCAACTAAAAATACACCTGAACCACAAGCAAAATCTAGAACTTTAGCATCGCCATCAAGTTCTTTAAATACTTCAGAAAGTACCAAATTAACTAAATTTATAGGTGTATAATGTGTGCTATTTTCTTTTGCTGATTTTGAATCATTAGCATAAATAAAACTTTCATAAATTGAACTAATCAATTCTATGGGTATGACTTTGAAATCATAAGCCCGCCATAGACGTTGTTGACCTGTTGCTATTTCTTCTACACCACCTATTAAACTTTGTGCAACTTCAAGATGTTTTTTAGCTACAGCATCTCTTTCTTTTAGTGAGACAGGAAATAAATCTCCATTAAAAATCGTTTGCAACCACTCAAATAACTCATAAGTCGCTAGTTTATCATTTAGGAGTTCATTAAATGAATCTACTCCAAAGCGACTAGAGAAAAATTCTTGATTTAAAATATCTCTATCTTGCAGATAAGCAACAAAAATAGAACGTATTAAAATAGCATGAGCAAATTGACGCTCTAATTTTTTTTCTTTTGTTAATTTCTCTTCAGCCTGATTCAAATCTCTTATAAGAACTGAATCTACTCTTTGTTGACGGTCAATTTGCTTTGCTTTTTTCCGCTGCCAAAACTCACCTGATTCAATTTGCATACGACTAGCGAATTGATTCATGCGATTCAAGTCACTTTCAGTAGTTTCAAAGCTCTCGATTAAATGTCGAGTTGGATCATTTTCATCTTGTTTCGTGGGTTGAGAATAACAGTTATAAAGTAATACCTGCTCAGGTGTAATTACCCACAACATTGGGGCTGAACCATGATTCCAAGACAGTTTATGTAGTTTAGCTAACTCTCTAGGGTTAGGTTCATTTAATTGAGTGAAATAAATACAAGGTGAACCAGATAATTCATAGATTGCTGTAGCGTTAATTTGCTCAGGATTAATTACAGCACTATATTTAATGCACTTGTATAAATATTCATTTTTATTGCGAATATCTTCCGCTTCTGTAACTCCTATAGTTGGCACACCATCATGATAGAAGCCAGTCTGCTCCATTACTCGCTGGTATATTTTATTTACAGCTATATTAGAACTCATTACTGGTTTCTCCTTGTGATTCCTGTCTGTATTTCTCTTACCCCTTCAAAACTATTCCTATCCGTTTATCAAAATCTAAAACATGATGTTTCTCTGCTTCTATTGCTAATTCTGTAATCACATCTCCAATTTCCCCAATTTCATGAATTACAACTTGCCCCTGATTTTTCCCAGATGTTTCTAGAATCATCAAACCGAAATCTTGCATATCTTCAATTAAATAAAGTTGCGAATTAACAAAAACAAGACGATGCTTAAAAAAAGAATATTCATGATTTCTGGATTTTAAAAAATATAAAACTTTTCTAATTTCTTGTAATGAAAGCTTCTGTCTTAAACTTTCAATAGTTTTTATTTCTAGAATTTGCTGCCACTTATAAACGACTTTAGGGTGCTGAGGATTACCAAACTTTTCTGGCACTACTAACTCCGTTCTGTCTAAGTAGCTTAGTCTGCCAGAGCTTATGCCAGTCAAGGCGATGGTTTCTTGTCTAGTAAATCCACTAGCCATAAAAGGTTTTGTACTCCATCGAAATACAGCTGTATTTTGTTTAAAATTTAGTTTAACTTTTAAACACTTGTTTTAAACATACCCCAAAATAAAATATTTTTAAAGTTTTGTTTAAAAACTGTTAACTTTACTGCACTAGCCCCCTGACTCGTACCCTCACGTCAAACCCTCGCGGATACCTCTGCACCCCCTCCACCAATGGATAAACTTGCAAAAAGTAAGGGCGACCCGTCGCATCAATGATGCCAATTCCTACGGGAATCGCTTCTAAAAATTGAGCCATCTGACTTTCGCTCGCGCGGAGCAATGTTGTGGGAATTAGGGCAAGTTGAAATTGGGCTTGGAACGTTAGTCGCAACT
>NZ_JABXKK010000003.1 GCF_017115045.1 Nostoc sp. NMS8
CGTTCGGATCTAACTGAGAGGTGCGAGGCTTAATAGCCTCCATCGACTCAACCAAGGCTTTGGGACTGTATCTGGCGCGGAGTCTCTCGTTTGAGGGTGTGGAGTATCAGACGCTCGAAATTGAGTTAACGCCCACGCAAGAACGGATTTACAATAGCTACTCTGATGCTTTTGGTGTTATTCATAATAATTTAGATAAAGCCCTGGAAGCTTGTAATATCTCTGGTTCTAAGACTTACAACCGTGCTGCAAAGATGAGCGCGGTATCTCAGTTCGAGTCGCACAAGCAAAGATTCTTCAACCATCTGTTGACTGGCATGAAGTGTCCACAGTTAATTAAAGCGATTGAAGAGGATTTAGCTGCTCAAAATGCCGTTGTTATTCAAATTGTATCAACTAATGAGGAGTTGCTTAAGCGCCGACTCAATGAAGTTGCACCCGAAGAATGGCAGGATCTCAATCTTGACCTGACTCCACGGGAATACGTCATGGATTATTTGATGAGTGCTTTCCCCATTCATCTGCATTCCATCCATTCTGGCGAGGATGGAGAAGAAAGATCCGAGCCAGTCTTTGATGCCGATGGCTCTCCAGTTATTTCTATTGAAGCTGTAGCCTTGAGAGATGCCTTAGTCGATAAGTTAGCAAGTCTTGACCCCATCCCCGGCGCATTAGAACAATTGCTGTGGCATTTTGGTCACAAGCAAGTGGCTGAAGTCACAGGTCGTAGCAAGCGAGTTCTCAAGGATGATTCCGGGCGTTTGTTTGTTGATTCGCGTGGTTCCGGCGCTAACATTGCTGAAACTGCTGCATTCATGGCGGACGAGAAACAAATTCTCATCTTCTCTGATGCTGGTGGTACTGGTCGCAGTTACCATGCTGACCTTAACGCTGTGAATCGTCGGCGGCGATCGCATTATCTTTTGGAAGCTGGATGGAGGGCAGACAATGCAATTCAAGGGCTTGGGCGATCGCACCGCACAAACCAAGCATCAGCACCTATTTTCCGACCTGTAACCACTAACGTCATAGGTGAACGCCGCTTTATCTCAACCATTGCCCGAAGGCTGGATAGCTTGGGCGCTCTTACTCGCGGTCAACGGCAAACTGGCGGAAACGGCATCTTTGATACGAAGGATAACCTTGAATCGAACTATGCCGAACACGCCTTGTATGAATTGTTCAAGCAGATTTATCAAGGCAGGTTTGCCCAAGTGCCTTTAGGACAGTTCGAGCAAATTACCGGACTTAGCTTAACCTCTCATGAAGGCGGCATGAAAATCGAGCTCCCACCCCTGCGTCAATTCCTCAACCGACTACTGGCTTTACGCATCGATATGCAAAACACCATTTTCGGGAGGTTTGAGTTGTTGCTAAGTCAGCAGATTGAGGCAGCGATCGCGGCAGGGGTCTATGAGATGGGTGTGGAAACTTTGCGGGCTGAACGGTTTACTGTTGAGAGCCAGGAAGCTGTATATACTCATGCTCAAACTGGTAGCGTCACCAATTACTTGAAAGTGCAACGCACCCAGAAGAACAACATCAAAACTGCTGATGAGATGTTAGAGTTTGCTGCCAAGTACCAAGGGCGATTCATGGTGAATGAGAAAGGTAGTGCGGCGCTAACAATTCCAACGCATAGTATATTCGATGCGGAAGGTGGTGTTGTGCCAAGGGTTTTGCTCGTCCGTCCACAAAAAGAAACTCGTGTCATAGTGGAACAACTGAATTCTTCCACTTGGCGGCAGGTTTCGGCTGATACCTTTGCTGCGGCATGGTCTACTGAAGTGAACACACTGCCCAAGTTCACTACCGATTACCTGCATTTGGTAACTGGTATTCTCCTACCCATCTGGAAAATACTACCACAGCAGAATAGTCGAGTATTCCGGTTGCAAACCAGCGATGGACAAAAGATTCTCGGTCGAGTGGTGAATGCTCACGACATTCAAACCGTGCGCGAACAACTTGGACTAAGAAATCAGCTGCTTTCTCCAGAAGAACTTGTGAAGCTGGTACTGAACGAGAGATATACACAGCAGTTGCCGGGTGGTGTAACCTTGCGACGTTCTTTGATTGCTGGTGAACCTCGCATAGAACTGGTTAATGCTATCTCACTGGCAGAGCGGCTCTTAGCTGTTGGATGTTTCACCGAGATCATCAACTGGTGCAAGCGGATATTCATTCCGGTTTCAGACAAAGCCCCAGCTATTCTAGCGGCTGTGATTGAAATCTTGGGATGATTCCCAACCTCAAAGACCCAGGCAGTTATCTGGGTCTTTTTTACTTTCAAAAAAATTGCCCCTTACTGGTGTTGGCTATCTTAACTAAATATGATTCAAATAACTTTGGGCAGCCATGATAGCACCAAGTAAGGTGTTCCGCCATCGCACACCAACCGCATCTGCTTACACTCGGTAGGCAAATAATTGAAAGACTTCAGATGCTGTAGAGATTGAAGATACTTTACTGTTCCTATTGATGAAACCAAAAAACGCAAACCTCAAAGGTGAAAGCTAGTCACCACCTTCTATTAACTCTTGTGGATGCAGATTTGCACTCCTCAACAAACGGCGTAGATTGACAACACCAGAGCGGTTCAAACGTAGAGCTTTAACTGTTGCTCTACCACAAGGCGTTTTACCAATCACCTCTGTAAAATCATCACTCCAGTTAAAATGCTCTTTCCAAACTTGTAGCCGAGGATTATACAGTGCTATTTTCTCTCCCGTTTCTGAATCGATTGCTTGTGTTTTAGTATGTTTATAACTATTACAGCCAAAGCAACTCCAAGCAAGATTTTCTAAAATCGTTTCACCACCTACAATTCGAGGTTTTATATGTTCAATTGTAAAGCTCTGTGTCGCAAACTCCTCCCAACAGTAACAATACTCGCAGTAACCACGCGCACGAGCAGCAACAATACGCTTAATTGATTCTGGAACTCGCTCCGACATCAAATTACATTAGTATGTGTAGGTAAAAACTCATTAATTAGCACTTTCAAATCACATGAGCGAAGTTGAGCCAGCTGAATCAATGCCTCTGCGCGTTCCGCATCTTCTTGTTCAACACGTTCAACGTACATCAGTAACTCCTGATGCTCTGTCTGTGTAATTTCTCCAGTCTCATTTTGCTGACGTAAATAAGTCAATCTATCTTGTTGTCCAGAAGACAGGCGATGTTGAATAACTTCAATTAAAGCTGCTTCCCCAGCTTGAGGCATCGTTGTTTGTGACCCCTGTAAAGCCTCATCAGAAAGGGATTCCAAAAATTCAACTGCTTTTACTAAAGATTCTCCAGGTAATTGCTCCACTAGAGCGATCGCTCTTTTGCGAATTTCTATAGGTACAGTCATCAAAAACCTGACCTCCTTGGCATATAGCTTAGATTATAACTAGTAGTCTGCCAAGGGAATTTTGCGTGGTGGCAAGCGGAGGGGCAGGGGGGAAAGAACTTGTACAAATCTCTCCTCTGCTCCCCTGCTCCCCTGCACAAGCGCCGACCTCCACCCAGCAATTTTGGGTTGGCGAACTACTAGTAGTCTGTTTTCCCCAGCAGAAGTTGTGTCAGGTGTGGCAAAAGAAGAAAAGTATTTGAACAAAAGAATTCTGTATACTATGCTTTGTTGAACAATATTTAGAAAAATTCTAGATATCTTTCTAGATTTGGAAATGAAAATCCGATTTCTCACCTCCCAAGATATCGTCGTTTACCGTGATCTGCGTCTGTTCGCATTGAGAGAGTCGCCAACGGCTTTTGGTTCGAGTTATGAGCAGGAATCCTGTTTTTCTTTAAGCGACTTTGCTGCCAGACTTTGCCTTGATGATGATTCTGTCAATGGCATTTTCGGTGCTTTCAGCGATGGAGACAAACTTATTGGTATGCTTGGCTTCTCACGCGAGAACCGTTTGAAGCGTGTTCACATTGATTCTCTCTGGAGTATGTATGTTTTACCTGAGAATCGAGGGCGAGGTGTTGGAGCCGCGCTTCTTGATGAGGCATTATCCCATGCTCGACGGCTTAATGGTCTGCGACAGATCGTTCTCACAGTCACTACAAACAATTTAGCTGCTTCCTCTCTTTATAGCTCACGGGGTTTTGAGCGTTTCGGTTTTGAGCGTGATGCTTTATTTATTGATGGTAGATATTTCGATGAGGAGCATCTGGCATTACACTTCAACCATGATGCCTAACGAGAACCTGTTGCACACTTACTATATAATAAACGACCATAATTCTTAAAACTTTATCTCATTCTCATATTCCAACTCTACAACACTCAACAATTTCTCTTCCACAGCAGTCAGACAGGGGCGATTCAGCTTCCCCAACAACTGCAACAGACTTTTGACTGTCTCCTCCAGCGAATCGGAATACACTCGACTGATGCGATCGCTGATTTGTTTAATCTGCTCACATTCAGCAGGCAAGTAATCGTAAGACTTCAGGTGTTGTAACCCAACGGCATACTCGCCGTCCCATATTTTCACCGTGCAACTAAAGTCATTCACTGCGCTGACAATTGCCCAACACCCACCCTTTCCTCTGAGTTCGGGATTGTCTTTGACTATGATTTGGCAGACTTCACCGATTTGGTAGGTATTAGGTACTTGGGTACGCTCCATGATGCGCTGCACAACATCTTTGACAACACGACCTGATGGGACTTTACCACCTGCTGCCTCTACGGCCTGCTGCCATGCTTGTCTTTGCACTTCCGGCTCTAGCCCAATCAAAGGTCGTAGCTGATATTCGTTAATGGGTAACACTTGTCCTTCACTAAAGTCCGGGGCAGATGTGTCCATAACTAAATCATTTTGTGTCCTATTAGGACACATTTTCATGAGATTATCTACAACCACCGTACTTTCCATTAACCTGTACGGATAACGACGCTCAAAACCGAAACGCTCTCGGCAATACTCCTCAAAGGTTTTGTGGGTATTTCGATACAACTTCCTGTCTCGCAATTCCATCAAAGCCTTACCTGCAAGGTAAAACGCTTTTTCTACTTGCCGTTCTAGGTGCAGGCGATCGCGAATCTCCTGCTCGGTTAATTCTGGAACTTCAACGGCAGTAACCGTAATTGTTGCTGAAGCTGGATCTACTTGGCGAGAGATATCTTCAAGGTCTTGGTTATCTGGCGGCTTGCTGTCCCTGGATGTGGTAGAGGTGGCTTTTTTGCGCCGAGAGAGTGCTTTATTCACAAGTCCACTTTTTCCAACTCAGTGGTATTTGCTCAGAGTTGATTACAAATAAATTTTTTCGCTAAAATGGCATTCCAGCAATATGGAGCTTTAGTTTTTCAGAGTTTCGCTATATCAGAATTTTGCATACGTGAAAATAATATCATTGTTTAACCTCGGTTTGAGAAAACCCTATAACGGCATTTCAGCAATATGGAGCTTTGGTTTTTCAGAGTTTCGCTATATCAGAATTTTGCATACGTGAAAATAACCAAATTACTTGGTAGAACAAATCTTATTTAACACCTTAGTTTTATGATTTTTGATACACCGCCATTTTAGTATATTAGAATTTTGCATACGCGAAACTACAAAACGCTGAAACTATGAAAAACTAAATTTTTAAAGTTGTATAATTTCACTATTCCGCTAATATACGCTATAAGTCTAAGCTCTAATTCAGCAAAAGGAACCAATAGTGATTATTACAGTGGCTAGTTTCAAAGGTGGAGTAGGCAAGACAACAACGGCTGTTCACTTAGCAGCTTATTTAAACCGAAAGGGGGCAGCTTTACTTGTTGATGGTGATCAGAACCGTTCTGCTATGACATGGGCTGCACCAGGGAAACTACCATTCAAGGTAGTCACTGATATTCAGATGCCTAAATATATTCGTCAGTTTGAGCATATTATAATTGACACCCAAGCCCGACCAACCAAAGAAGACCTTGAAGAGCTAGCTGACTCTTGTGATCTTCTTATCTTGCCAACGACACCAAAAGCTTTAGATTTAGATGCTCTTTTAAGAACAATTGAAATCTTGCACCAGATGAAATCCAATTTTAAAGTTTTACTAACGATGGTTCCACCACCACCAAGCCAGTCTGGGAAGGAGGCAAAAGAAATGCTTTTAGCTGAAAATATTCCTATTTTTAAAGCCGAAATTAAGCGCCTAGTAGCTTTTGAGAGAGCGCCTTTAGAGGGTGTTATCGTCAAAGATTACCCTGACCCAAGAGCAGATGCTGCTTGGGCTGGGTATGAAGAACTTGGAAAGGAGATAATGGTCTGATGACACAAGAAAAACCAGCAGGTGGTCGCTTTGCAAGCCTTCGAGCATTGCGAGAACAGCGTACAGAAGAACCACTTGAACCGCAAGAAGTACTTGAACCACAAGAAGTACCTGAACCACAAGAAGTACCTGAACCACAAGAATTACTTCAAGAGCAAGAAATAGAACAAGCTAGTTTATTACAAACAGATGTAACAGACAAAATAGAGAAAGGCTTGAAAGAGATACCAGAGGCAACGAAGCTTCAACCAGTTGTAGCAAAGAAAACAAAAAGCAACCTGCCTCAGAAAAATAAAACTGTACCTCAAGATGAAAAGCGTGGGCCAGGACGGCCTGCTGGTCGTCGGAGCAATCCCGACTATACTCAAATTTCTGCATATATTCCTTTGGATATGTTATTAGAAGTTCAAGATGTCTTAGCAGAGGAAAGAAAAGAATTGAGAAAGCGAACACCGCGCCCTGTAAGCGATCTAGTAGAAGAACTATTAGGAACATGGCTGAAAAAGCAAAAATCTAGTAAATAAGATAGATGAAAAACTGAAATTTCATATTTTTGCGTATGCAAAATTCTGAAGTCTTTCATTTCTAATCTTTAAGCAAAACATTGAAACATGAACGAATACTTCAGTGGTGAATCCGAATGGATTGAAACCGCCAGGAGCAGTTGTTGGCCTATATGACCAAGGATTATGGTGGACTACTTTACCGTTGCGGCCAAGTGTTGATGAAGTTGAACAACAAAAAAGACCTCAAGAAGAGGTAGGTAAACCTGAATTGATCTAAAGATGTAAACTACATGACTTATGGGGTGAGTAATTCTCACTACTACACTACCTACTAATTATGATGTTTATCGGCAAGTAGTAAAAGCTTACCCCCAAAAAACTCCTTTGGAATTGACTTTGGGTGTGAATGATAATTCAGTTGAGAAAGCTGAACCTGTAAGCAAGTAGTAACGCACTCGTTACATAGTCAACAAGAAGTTAAAGATCAAGACTGAATTGTTTTTCAACAAAAAGTATAAATCAAGCAGTCAACGATGATCTAAATTAATTTTTGCTGCGTTGATAAAAAAGATTTCAGAAATTCTTGATGGGGGTTAGATGGGGGCTATATATACCCCAAAGATATATCAAGACTTTGGGGACATTCTGACCCCTATATAGGGTATATATAGGTGCTAAATGGGGTATATTTGACTGACTAACATTTTGTACCCCACTTAGCCCCCAAGGGGTTATGATAAACTCTTGAGTCTGGATCAAAAAGGGGTAGTTATTTTATTTTTCTCTCCCTTGCCCCCTCAAATTATCTGAACAGATAATTTTCACAAATTAAAGTGTATTATTTGGAGCCTATGTCAAACATTCACACCTTGCAAAAAATTTTTCCTGCTGGCTTTGATAACGGTTATGGAAGCCTAAAACTTTTAGTCGATGGTTTTGAAGTAGTTCGTGTACCCAGCTATATAACCAATGCCGAGATGGAAGACGTACCAGGACGTGTAATTTTTAACGGTACTGCTTATACAGTTGGAGAGTCTGCTTACCGTACAGGAAATTATTTTGACCGCAACACAGATAATAATGAAAATAAAGTAAATAATGCGTTGTTGACTTTGTTGGGCGCATTGGCACATCTCCCACACCGTAAGGCTTGGCACTTAAAATTAGTCGTTAGCTTACATGATGTCGGTCTGGCTGAAGAATTACAAAAAGTACTCAATGGAGAATATAAGCCAATACTTGCTGGCAAGCAATCAGACGTGAAAGTAGAAGTGCTGAAAGTTGTACTAGAGGGGATGGGTGCATTATTTGGGCATCCACTCCCGAAAAAATTAACCATTTTAGACTTTGGTAATGGAACAACCCTATATTCTCGTTACAACCGGGGTCAACGAGAAGTTCACACTGCTTACCCCATCGGTGTAGAAGTTCTCATCGATGATATCTCCCAAAAAATGAAACATCTAAATGGCGGAAAAATCGGAGATCCATCCAAAATCCGATTTTGTCTAGAGATGGGACATACCAAGTACAGCCGTGACATCGATATCAAAGATATATACAGTGCTTGTTTGAAAGATTGGTATGAAAAATACTTGAAGAAAGTGGTGAATCTGACACTTGATGCCAAGCACCAAGGGGATGAAATCTGGGCGATTGGTGGAGGCTGCCTCTTACCTGGATTTAAGAAGCTGCTAGAGAAAAACGGCTTCAAAATCCTGGACAATCCGGTAGAAGCCAATGTCTTTGGGCTTTTAGAGATGGCAAAAACCATCAGCAGTAAGAATTCAGCATCTACATCTATTAAGTGATCGCAATGGCAGATAAACTTGACTTAACCCCAGAAAAAGTTCGGATCAAAGATAGCTACCGGGAGCGGATATTTGCCGAATCACAGCAACTAGGTAAAAGTTACTTAGAGACACTTTACTTTATCATTGATTGCTATTTTGCTTTTAGAAAGGGTGCATTTCCCACACAACAAGTGGCTTTCACGCCGACTAATACAGAAGATAACAAAGTCACATCTTGGAGTTCAACTCCATTTGCAGAGGAGGAAGAAGAAGATTCTGATGGAGAAACATTCAGCCTTGATTTTGATTTGTAACGGGAATGTATTGGCACAAGAATGCAACAGGTTTAGCACAGTAAGTTCAAGATTTGAGTTTATAATCCAATCCGACTTCAAGACTTTGAGTTTAAGCAAGCAAAGTAGGCCAGTTAATCTAATTTTTGAAAGGCACTATTAATTACAGGACATCGAAATTATGAAGCTTGGTGGCATGAATGAGGATGAATTTGAATATTATGAAGACAATAATCCAGCACTGTCTAAAATCATACAGCGTAACATTCGGACTCTGATTCGCCTTCGACTTCAGGCTGCTAATAAACGAAATCTACAAGACCGAATTGCGGATATGATTACCTCTTTTTCAGGACATATAGTTTTTGTTTACGTACATATAGTCTGGTTTGGAGCTTGGATTGTTTTGAACACAGGAAGAATCGGCGTGCATCCGTTCGATCCATTCCCCTACGGACTATTGACAATGGTAGTATCTCTGGAAGCAATTTTTCTGTCAACATTTGTGTTAATTAGTCAAAACCGTCTGAGTGAAGAAAGTGAGTATCGAACAAACTTAAATTTACAAATTGCGCTACTGACAGAGCATGAAGTCACACGAGTATTACAAATGCTTGATGCGATTCAAGACAAAATGGGGATTGACAATGATGAAGACAGTGAGCTTGCTGATTTAGAAATGGAAACCAAGCCGGAAGATGTATTAACTGAAATTGAGCGGCTTCAGCAGTTAGCGCTGAAGAGAAAAAAGCGGCTCTTACGTAATTCCAGATAGAGACCATCTGTGATCGGTTAAGAAAACTGTGCGCTTGTTAAGGGCGTTAAAGGAGGCAACTACTGTCAAATCGCAATACTGGGAATGAGGCTGCGACAACTTGCAGATATTCGTTGCTCGGTAACTACTCCAGAAATATGCTCCAACTTGTATCACAAAAATCATAACCACTACACCACGCAGCAGCGAAAAGTTCTCTGTTTGACAAAGCCTGCCATTGATCATTAAATGATGCTGTACTGAGTACGAATACCTCGATAAAATTTTTCCTAAAATCTTTTATTTATGAAACTATTTGTTGCGATTGCTGCTAGTATATTTATTTTTGTTTTGCTCATTTAATTCAAATATCTCAGGCTGATTCCAAAAACTTTGAACAAGATAATTGTACTTCCAGATTATTAACAACAGGAGAGGGTTGTTTTGTCTATCAAGTTAAAGATGGTGATTTGTCTATTCCTGTGTACTATTATCTGCCGAAGAGATTGAATTCAAATACTCAAATAGTATTTGCTATGCATGGAGAAAAACGTAATGCTAAAGATTATAGAAGTGATTGGAGAAAAATCTATAGTTCCAATAGTGATAGCCAGCCAAACTTTATCCTACTTGCTCCTCAATTTGCACAAAAGGACTTTCCCGGATCTGCTAGTTATAACCTGGGGAATATGTTTACAAAATCTCTGAAGCGACTAAAATCTCAAGACCAATGGGCATTTTCACACATTGAAAATATTTTTGATTTTGTAAAAAAAAGTAAAAAACTTCAGTTAAGTACTTACTATATATACGGTCATTCTGCTGGAGCGCAATTTGTACATCGGATGGTTATTTTTATGCCTCATGCACGGATCAGAAAAGCTGTTGCTGCGGAAGCTGGTTCCTATACTGTACCTGACAAATATATGGAGTATCCCTGTGGCTTAAGAAAACAAACTGGAAATCAACTGCCACTTGTGGAATTAAAAACGGCTTTCAGCACACCAATGACTATAATTTTGGGTACGAAAGACAATAAACCTCTCTCAGGTGAACATGATACTTATAGCTGTGATGCCAAACAAGGTTCTAATCGTTGGAATCGTGGGGAATATTTTTACACTCAGGTGAAAAGAATCGCTAATTCCAGAAAAGAGAATTTGTCATGGACTTTTAAAAAAGTTACTGCTGCTCACATTGTTGCACATACAAATCCTCCCATTGAAGATCCGATGCTGGTATCTTGTGCAGCTCTCGAATTTTTTCCCAATTTCAAAGGTATTAATTGCAACTAATATTTCTCACTTCAATACGTATATTTCGTTACTACCTCAAAGGTCTAATTCTTCACCGTGATTACATATACCCTTTACTTAAAGCATTCAACTGTCTTTGGAAATATTTTTAGCTTAACTTTTGTATAGAAAGCGGACATACTAATGACACATTATTGACATAAGTATAAAGAAAATCTTTAAAAAAACAAAACTATTAATTAATGAATTAGTCTACTTAAATTCATCGCAATTAAGTCAAAAACTGGCTGAATTGTAAAAAGTTGACTTCAGGAAAAAATTCATGAACAAAATTATTGCAGCAATAGTAGCAATACCTCTGTTTGTTGCTTCCATGCCTAAAGAAGCATCAGCTCTATCAGGAATTGTCAATCCGGAAATTCAAAAGCCACAAGTGGGAACATTATTGCTAGCTAGACGTGGGCGGTGGATACCTGGGCATTGGATAAGAAGAAATCACCACCGTGTATGGATTCGGGGACATTATCAATAAGCCCAAGTGAGAAAATTAAGTGAGCTTTAGGTATTTGTTTTGTAACTAAATTCAAAAACGATCTTGCCCGATAATTTATATTATCGGGTAGTCTTTTGCTGGGGCAGCTGTTAATGCTGTCAATGGTACGAGGTCTAGGTATCATAGAAAACATCGAAATTTAGGACAAGATGTTGGAGTCGGGGCAGCAGCCAGCACTGTTACAGGTGCTGTGACTCGTGGTCGTAAAGATACCCTTGGGGATGCAGTTGATGGTGCAGTGGCAGGAGCAGCTATTCATCTTCTCACTAATGGCAAAAATTAATAATTGCTAAACTTGGCAAGTCATCTCTAACTTCTATTGCTATTCTGCTATTCTCTGTTTAAGTAAGTAATTCAAACACACACTTGACATCACATCGCAATGATTTTGTCAATGTGAGATGCAATATTGAGTTTAGTAATCTACGGAACGAAGGCAGGGTCTACCTGCCCTTTACTAATAATGTTCTCACAGTTGTGTCTGGAAAATTGCACTCACCAAGATCGCTATATATAGTTAAGCTAAGTTATTTTCCTTTAAACCATCTGTAAGACCATACTATGCCTAACTTCAACAGTGAACCGATACCAGAATTGAGAAATCCCCAGCAAACTTTTCATTCGGGTGACTTAAATTTAAGAATCGAAGGAGAAGTAGTACCTGTAGTAGATGTACATCTGGGACAACAGCAATCAATTTACTTTGGTTTGAGTCGATGGCTGGTATTATCCAGCGCACCTCTCAGTTAGATCCGGAC
>NZ_JABXKK010000091.1 GCF_017115045.1 Nostoc sp. NMS8
TACAATTTCCATATGGCTATCGAGTCGGTGCAAGTTTTTTCTAATCAGCACCTTAATGGTTCGATAGCTTTCTTGTCTATTCCGTCAACTAAAAATTGTCCGGAGTATTGTAGAAGGGTGGTTCAATAAATATTCAATCACCTTACCCTCCCAAGAATTAACCTTGCGTTTAATTCTCGGCAACTCAACATAAAAGTTGCGTTTTTCGCTCATCTTGTCTCCTAAGTAGTACAACGTTTATCGTATAAAAACCCATCTGTAATTTTTGTGAGTTTAACAGTGGTGCAAATAAGTTTCTAAGTGATGTAAATGAGTTTAAAAGGGGTGTAAAAAATCGCTCAAATTGGTAAGCGGTTGAGATTATTATGAGTATTATAGTGGTTTAAATGAGTTTTTTAGTGGTGTTTGGGGTAAAAACTGTAATAAGGCGCTGAATATGCCTCAAAAGCTTACACAGCAAGCTTTTGAGGCGCAGGAGGGGGACTGCCACAAAAAAATTTCGGTAGGGTGTACCATGATTTAGGTGTACCCACTACACCTTTTTACCCTGCGGGTGGCTTTCGCCATTTTTCGCTTCGCTTAAACAAAAAGGTTTCGTGGGGTCTGCGACGCTCTAAACCCAATTTCACGAGTAAATGGAGATGGCTTACGCTATTGCACGCATCAAAAAGCTGAAGCGCAGTAACTTGGCAGGCAGTGAAGCGCATACCGCTAGATTTAGAGAAACGCCAAACGCTGATCCATCCCAAAATAATATCAGGTTCATCGGTCATCACAATCCCAATGAATCATTAGATCGCTTGGTGATGGAGAGGATCGGAGAACAGAAGCGGAAGATTCGCCCCGATGCGGTGTATGCAGTGGAGATTTTATTGACCGCTTCGCCAGAATACTTTCGCCCCGATTGCCCAACACAAGCCGGCTACTACGAACCTGAAAGAGTCGATTCTTGGTTAGAAGCATCTAAAAAATGGCTGGAGTCGCAGTATAGCTCACGTGTAGTCAGGGCAGAGTTGCACTTAGATGAAGCCACCCCACACATTCACGCTTACTTTGTCCCTTTGGATGATTTGGGGCAACTCAGAGCGAAGCATTTTTTTGACGGTCGGCAGAAGATGAGGGAGTTTCAAGACTCCTACTCTGCGGCTACCGAACATCTTGGGCTAGAGCGTGGCATTAAGGGAAGTAGGGCGCAGCACCAGGACATCAAAGATTTTTATAGCATTGTTAACTCTGGCATTGAACCAAACAGCCAACTAACTTTAGCCCAGATGCAAGCTAAAGCTGCCCAAAGCGACAGAGCGCAAACCAAAAAACAGGAGATAGAAGCCACAGCCAAAGCTCTGGCAAAAGAAATTGAAGAGAAAGACCAACTCATCAAACAATTAGAGACAGAGAAGCTTCTTCTTCGGCAGCAGACAGAACAAAGAAGCGACTTGCCACTTGTTGATATCGCCTGGGAGTTGGGGCTACACCACGATCAAGGGAGATGGAAGGGTCACGGTAACATCATTAATATAGATGGCCAAAAATTTTACGATTTTTCACCCGATCAACAGAAGGGCGGCTCAGGTGCGATTGACTTGGTGATGCACGTTAACCAGTGCAATCTGCGTCAGGCGGTCGTCTGGTTGCATGAGCGATTTGGTGAAGCTGGGGCAGAACGAGCGGCGATGGCTAAAGCTCAAAAAGTGGCTGCTGAAATTATCCAGTTAGAACCACGCGACAAATTCAGGCTACCAGTTGAGGATAAAACCAAATGGCAGGGAGTCTCCAACTACCTCACCCAGAAACGGGGAATACCTGAAAACTTTGTGGAAGTTATGCACAACCGGGGGCTAGTTTACGCTGATGACCAGCAAAACGCTGTGTTCGTCATGCGGAATCTTGGCGAAGAACCCCAGGGCAAAGGTGCGTTCCTGCGAGGGACACGGGGCGAAAACAACACTTTCAAAGGTTACGAGAAAGGGACTAAGCGGCGTGAGGGCTGGTTTTACTTTCACTTAGGCGGACAGCCAACTGATCCTGTAGAGAAAGTGGTGCTTTTAAAATCGCCCATCGATGCCGTGTCTTTTGCCATGCTGGAATATCAGCAAAGAGGCGACGTGCCACCCAATAGAACTTTGTACATGGCGGTAGATAATCCCAAAAGCTTGCCAGTAGAGCAATTGCAGAATATTCCTAATTTACAAGTGGCGTTTGACTCGGACGATGCTGGCAATGCAGCTGCACGAGTTGTTAAGGAACTACTGCCACAGTCCAAGCGACTCAAGTGCAAAGCTGACGATTGGAATCAGCAGCTTATAGATTATGGGCGACAGTTAAGGCAACAGCAGCAGCAGGATGATGAATTGAGTATTTATTAGTCAGCGTTCTAGTAGTGAACTGTACAGTTAGCTTTGTAGTATTAATGTAGTTTACTAGTAGTTGTTTTTGATTCAAGTGATTTGAAATTCACTTAAATCATCATTTTTCGCTCCAAAAAACTTTCCGCCAATTATGGCGTACTGTGCGTCAGAATTCAATATTATTCTCCCGTGAAAGCATAATGTCACTGTGATATTTAAAAATGCGGAATTTAGGTGATTGGACTTTGGTATGCCATAGCCCTGCCATTGAAATGCCATAATTGAGCCAGTTTTAACCCTAATTCTCAATAGTTTTAATTAGTTGAGAATTGAGCTTTCAAAATTCCATTCATTTGCCATTGAGATGCCATTGGCGTGCCATAAATCAGCCATAATGGGAGCCAATTTTTGATATTCCATTTTTTTGCCATAATTCTGCCATTAGGGTAAATTTTTAGTTCGTATACGAAGTTTTTTCAGACGAACTCTCTACCGCACACCTCAATACGATAGTGGTCAACAATCTTCTAGATAAAAAGCCGACGCAAGTAAGATGCCTCATGTATCTCATAAGAACTTGTGGCTGTTCCTTGGCTTGACTGCCAAAAGACAAACACCTCTGAGCCGTCGTCCGAAACATCCTCGACTACACCGTGCCACAAGTATTTCAAATCGTTAGTTGCGGCGGCGGCTACCGGATCACCTACTTTGAAAGTTACCTGGGATAAGATCGCTGATGTAGTTGGTTTTTCAGTTTGCTCCTTTTTCAGCTGGTGTATTTTATTCTGGTAGTGCTTAGGTAACATATCCCAGATCAGCTTTTTAATATCTTGCGTCCTACCCTTCATCAGCCTCTCAATCCGATACCAATTGTTATTTGTCGCTGATTGGCATAAGGGAACTAAAAGCGCATGAGCCAAAATTTCTCTTAGTGAAAAACCAATTTCTAGAATGTCTAAGGCTACTCTAATTTCTGCTAGCTGAATATCGGCTTGTTGATGGATCAGTTCAGTTAACGAATGGATAAACTTTTTTTCCCGGTTGGGGAGATTCTTGAATCTACTGCCTAATTTGCGAATTTTCACTATCTCTTCAAGGATCTCGAACCGACATTCTGAGGGAATTTCCCGGTACTCCACCTCTAGATCAAATTCCTCTTTCTTCTCCTGATTCGGGGTAATATCACTGCTAGAAATTAGTTGCCAAGTTACAGGTTTTCCGCAATTGGGGCACGGTGTAGTTAAGAGGGTTTCAAAAGTTTCGCTCCGAGTATTCCAGATAAATTTGCTAGTGATTAAGGCGGACATCGGCTTGAAAACGTGATGGCAGTACCCACAATTGCGTACTCCTGGCGAATTCTTATCTACTGATTCTGGCTTGAGGCTCCAATGCCGATGTTGGTCAGGTGTACCCAGCCTATACCAATTGTCAGTCTGGTCAACTAAGATGGCATACTCCTTACCCGGCGCTGGTCGCAGCGCACGCCCAAGCATTTGTAGCCACAAGCTAATTGAAGTTGTAGGTCTAGCACATTGCACCACATCAATGTCTGGGCAATCAAAGCCCTCGGTTAATATCCCACAGTTGCTTATGATCTGCGTTGAACCTGTTCTAAATCTTTCTAAAATCGCTTTACGTTCACCCGTGGGTGTTTCCCCATCGAGATGCTCCGCAGCTATGCCGAACATTTGAAACTGTTTGGCTATCGCCTGACTATGAGACACGTTAACTGCAAAGACAACGGTTTTTTTCCCAAAACAATAATCTTGCCAGCACTTCACTACATCTTCAGCTTTTATCTTGGTTGCAGCCCGTTCTAATTCTTTGATTGTAAAATCTCTACCCTTTGGGGTGAACAATCCCAGTTTGGCAAAACCCCCAATCATTTTGAATTTGCACAAGTGTCCCTCTGCTATCAACTGTCCAGTTGTAGCACCAACAACCAGTTTTTCAAACAAGTCTTCAAAGCCATAACCATCAATTCTTTGGGGGGTTGCGGTCACTCCTAAGATTTGGGCATCTGGATACTGAGCAATCAATTGACGATAGCTGTTTGATGCCGCGTGGTGTGCTTCATCAATGATGATTAAATTAGCTTCGGGATATTTTTTGCGACGTGCCAAAGTTTGAATACTGCCAACTTGAATTGGTGCATCAACATTCGGTTTATATCCAGCTTTGATGATTCCTGGAATGATGCCGGTTGCTGCTGCCAGCTTCTCAGCAGCTTGGATAATTAGTTCTTCTCGGTGGGCTACGACTAACACTCCTTGGTTTTTACGAGTGAATTCGCTAGCCAGTGCAGCAAATAAAACTGTCTTGCCTGCGCCTGTTGGCATCACAGCTAATTGCTTGTGACTACCTTTGCGCCAGTTGGCTTCAATTTTCGCTTTACAAATCTCCTGATAGTCTCGCAGCTTCATAAGCTCAACTGAGTGCTTTAATGCTCTCCTTATCTACTTTATACTTCCCAAAAAAGGGAAATTTTCAGACGCAACGCGTAAGCTCATCTCGAATGATGGGGCACTATTAACATCATCCTCAAGCTGAACGTTGAGATTATTGACGCATAAGGAAAATTTCTCTTAATGGCATCAAACCGAAATTGATTTTAATGGAGACAGGTATTGCTGTTAGCAGCCTTATATTCATGGTTTTCCATCTGAGTTAGGCATCATAAAAAATCGGTCTTCTGGATCTTGCGCCTTCACTCACCTTTGTTACCAGTATTTTTTTGAGTTTTCGTCCTGGTTCAAGTTCACAAAACTCTATTACTTCCGATTCAAAAGGCTTGCGGTAATACTTGGTGGCGAAGGGATGATGAAAAAACCATTCACGATCCGCATCAAGAAAGTTCATCAGCCAAATATCCTATCTCCGGGTGCATTTTTAAGACTTGTGGAGAATTAACAGGTTCATTCATTGGTGTTACCTCGCTTTAGTTGTTTAACTATCTTGCGTTCAAGAGGTGTCAACTCTTTCCAAACAGCAGATTTAAATTCATCAGTCCACTCTTCTAACAGTTCATCAATCATTTGCCAAGACTCATCTACAATGCTCTCCCTAATCAGTTCAGCATTGGCAATAATTTTATCCGTTGCACCTGCATTCAGGGGGGTGTCACAGGTATCGCCATTCGGCTCTTGTTGCTGTTGAACATTGGTTTGTTGCTGTAACACCGCCGCATCACCTTGTGGATAGACTGGTGGTACTAAATCATCGATCGCTTGCTCAAGAGCCACTTTCATTGTCAATAAGCTGTTTGGCATAGCAATAAGCTCATCTGGCACAGCAGTTTCCACACCACCTAAATCTGCTGAAACGCTTTTAGAATCGTCATCGCACACCACCCACACCAATTTAGATTGATTCTCCTTATTCGCAGGTGAAACATTGGGGAGAGTGATTTGATTTTGGTCTGACGAGTCAGTGTTTAATTCAGTGTTTGAGTCAGTCTCTAATTCCGTATTTGATTTTTTTTCTGGAAAGTTATCTAAACTGGTGTGGGTGGTGTGGAAGTCTTGATTTGTATGACTTTCTTGGTGTGGCAGTTGGGGTGGATCTGCTGTGGAATTTTCACTTATTGCTATGGGTGTGTCAGTTATTGACATTGGCACATCATTAAAACTGATTCCTTGCAGTGCCTGTAACTTCCGCTTCCCGGATGGGTGGGGGACGGTAACTAACTTGGCTTTGGGGAATAGTGTTTTAAATCTGGCTATGACTTGGTTAATCGCCTTGACTGTTTTATCACTAGGCTTTGACTGTTCCTGCCAGATAGCTTTTACCTTGCCAGTGCTGGATTCATCAAAGGATAAAGTACCGTTGTCGATGTACCAATTTTCTAGGCGTGACCACAGATCAAATGCTGTGACGATGGCATCCGACTTGTAACCCAGCCTTGTATCTTTAGAAAATTGGAATAAGTGAGAGTTTTCGGCTTGAATATCCTCTAATGCTTGCTGAGTACAGCTATAGTCAATCCCCTCTTCTATCAATGCCTGTAGCCCAGCAATCATCTTATTTAAAAATGCTGGGGCTACACACTCGCGCACAAAATCCAAGTCATAAGAGAATCGAGGGTCTGCTAGTAACTCGTTTGGGTTGTTTGGATCAGGATTTGACTTAAATGTTTTGCTAAAAACTAGGGCTGCGATGCGGTCAGTAATTGCTTGAATTGTGCCGTGCAGTGCCGGGGTTTCATTCAAGTTGAAGATACCGATCCCTTCGGGGCTAAATTCGATATGGTCTTTCCCCTTGCGCTCTGAGTGTAAGACGTTACCAGTGGCAAAGAGTTTGAGCGATTGAATTTTATCTAGTCGTGCTGTTTGTGGATTTTCAGAAGCCCAATTCACCCGACTGTTGACCAAGGGAAAGAGTGAAAATTTCCGTCCTTCATCATAAGCAGCAAAGTCAGCTAAGGAACAGCTGGTCATCCCTTGATTTCCGTAGATGATAGATACTACCTCTCGGATAGAATCTTTACCATTTGAACCCAATCCACAGGCCAGTAGTAGCTTAGATTCCCGTCCTCTACGCTTGCGGACTTCCTTTAGATCGAGACTCGCCCCCAAGTTTCTTAATAAAACTTGTTGTTGAGGGGAGTCTAAACATTCGAGTAAGCGATCGCAATGTCTGGGGTCTGCTTGGGGGTCATACTTGACTAATGGCGGATATGTAAAAAAGTGTTTGTCTGGGTCGTGTTCTTCTAAAACTGGCTCTGGTTTGGGGCCTGCCCAATCAACACCTAACACGCCATTAGTACAGTTAACCCCTGGTGGGTTAAGTAATTGCGGGTCAATTTCTACTCGCAGCTTCACCCACTCCAGCAACTCTCTTACCTTGCTTGGCTTGGCGTAAGGGTGGGTAATGACAAAGTTCTTGCCAGTTTTCTTAATAACTTGATACGAATTGCAATAACTCGTAATGCGTGGACGCTCAACTGAATCAGGTGAGTGTTGGTAGTGCAAGCCATCCCAGCAATACAGGAGGCCATCTGCACAAATCCATTTGCGATCGCCGTAAAGGGTGTTAAAACCTTTTTGCAGGAATGTGCTGTCCGGCTCGTCGTCGAAATTAGCAACATCTACTGAGTCTATATTTTCTGATGATGATTGAGCATCTGCTGTAATTTCTTCTATCTGCCGATTCAGTAGATTCGCTAATTCATCGCCTGTCATGCCCGATTCAAAAATATCTGCTACATCTCCTTTATTTTGCAGATCCGGTTTGATTAAAAGCAAGTCGATGGCAACAAAAGCTACTCCGGCTTGGGCGCAAACCTCTTTAATTCGCTCTTGCTTCTTCCATCCAGTTTCATCATGATCCACGCAATAAGCTAGTAAAAAATCTTTACCCGTAGAATGCTTGATTTGGGTCAAGGATTTTCCGATGTCACCGTCAGAGCAGTTACCCACCCAAGTAATGCTGGCTATAGCTTCCAATCTGCTAGCTTCTACGCACTTTTCCCCCTCATGGGCTAGTAGTACCGGAATGCCATCTGTGGCTTTGATAATTTCGATGGCTTCGTCCTGTTTATAAGCAGGCCAATAACCTTCTTTCTTCCATGTAGTTTTATTGGTTGTGGGGTCAATTCTGCTGACTGAGAAGGTTTTGACTCTGCCTTTGGGAACGACAGCGCAGGGGCATTCAAATCTGTGCGATTTGCGCCCGTTGCCATAGTCGTATTCAATAACGGTAATTTGTTTTAATTCTTTCGGTGTGGCTCCATCATCCGATAGCTTGAAGGTTACAGACTTGGGAATGAAATCAGGTGAGAAAGGTTGTGGTGTGGTGATTTCTCTCCTCAACCTGCATATTCTTAGTTCTGATGGTTCTAGCTTTAAAACCTTGGGTAATGCTGCTGGTTTTTTCGCTTTTAGTGGTTTGAGTCCCAATTGTTGCGTGTAACCAAGTTTGTTCTCTTCTAGTACTTCACTCCAAGGTTTGATTGCTTCTCTAATATCAGGGCATTGGCAGTTATTAAAACACTGGTATTTCCCATTACTAGGGTTGATGCCTAAGTTATGCCCACCGCAAGCTGGGCAGATGTATTTATTTTTCTCTTTGGCTGGTTCTAATTGGTCTACAAAATTGCGAATATCAAAGGAGGCGAGTGCTTGTTGTGTGGTCAACATTAGCGAATACCTCCGATTTGATTCAATTGTTGAAAATTAGCTAGTACAAAAATCGCTGTATTGTCTGTGTAGCAAGTGTCTTCGAGGAATTTAAGACAGTTAGTTAGCGTGTGATTACTTATTTCTGACAGCAACTGTTTTGATGCTGTAATATAGATACAATGTGCCCTGACGATGTTACCGATGCAATTGTGGTAACGTTCGTTGTAAACTTGTAGTCTAAGCATATTAAATTTTATTAAATCCGGGTCTTCCCGGTATGAGTGAACAAACAACGCTGAATCCGCCAAGATAGGGCGTTGTTAGGAACTAAAAGCTCTCGGTTATAGCCGGGGGCTTTTTGCTAATGTTGTCAGGATTATAGCACTACGGTCAGAGTGCTATTTATTTTTAGTTGACTCAGGACTGTTTTCTTCCAGCCATTTATCAAGAAGACCTTTTAGCACTTCATCCATAGTTGTTTTTAACTGTATACAGGCTATTTTGAAGCGATCGCGCTTTTCTTCCTCTACTCGAAATCGTACAAAAACCTGCTTGTTTGAATCACTCATAGCAAAATATTTTTATAGCAAATTAGCAATACTTTACTATTTTCACAAAATAATTAGCATATCCAATTAAATGAATTAATAGCACTATAGTTTTTGTGCTATAGTGCTATTAAGGTAAAAACGCCACGGAATGACCAAACCTGCATTAGATGGGATAAGTGCCAGTGTGCCACCGCATCATTGCAGAGATAGTCACAACCAAAGCAGCAAGCCTATTTCAGAACTTTGTCAATTAAATATTTTGAGGATTCAAACCTATGACAGATTTGGCAGTTCATACCGAAAATGCCAACACTGGGCAAAAAGGTACACTCACGATCGTTGCTGGTTACGACCTTGGTAATTCCAGCATTAAATTTGTATCATCAGACCGCCAGATCAGATTTCCCAGTTATTTAGAAAACTGTTACTACCGCCCAACCGAGACTCCCACTGAAGGTTACGTTGAGTACCTAGAGGGAGATGCACTAACTAAACTGGACTACAAACAATGGTTATCGGGCTATGCTGCTTACGACGCTAACCCCAAAAACCACTTGCGAGTGACCGACGATGCGACTGCAAAAGTGAATCAATCGCTGAAACACTTGCTAGCAGTGCTTTCCTATTACCCTTATAAAGCCTCAATTGAGTTAGTAATCTGTGCATCTTTGCACGAAAGAGGCGATTTAGAAGACCAGCTGATTGAAGCACTTACTGGCCGCCATGTCGTCAAGTTTGGCGGTAAGATTTGCCCCACTGAGGTCAAGATTCATGTTTTGAAAGTTTACGACGAAGGTCATGCAGCGATCGCCGCCTTTGCCCAGAACTTGAACACCAGTAAGCAAAACGTAATTGTTGATATCGGGAATCGGACAGTTATTGCCACTTTAATCGGTTCCAAAGGACATCTAGCTAACCGAAAGACTTTTGATAATGGTGTGGAAGAGTTGATCCGAATGATTTCGGCCAACCCAGACTTTAAAAATCGCTTGGTGGGCGAGATTGCAATGCCGCACCTGATCCGCCAGGGGCTAGAAAGCATTGAAAAGCCCTTTTGGTACGGCAACCAGTTTAGTTTTCAAGATGTCTACCAAAAAGAGTTAGCGCCTTGGGTACAGAAGTCCCTAGCGCCAGTATTCAAGTTTATTCATCCTTGGAAGATTAACGCAGATGCCTGCTTAATTACCGGGGGAGGCTCACGACTGCCATCAGTAAGTGAAGCACTTCAGGCTAAAGGGTTTGTGGTAGCAGATAACCCAGTCTGGGCAAACGCGATTGGGCTTTACCAACTAGCAAACATGATTCATTTAAGGAGTGTGAATGAACAGCAATGAAAGCATTCGGGTAGTGATTCGTAAGCCCTACCATCCATTACTAAAAAAGCTTGCACAACAAATGAACTTAGACGATTACGGGGAGGTGATTAACTTCCTACTTTTAGAATTCCAGCGAAATGGGTACAACTTCCAAACTGAACAACCGACTGATTCTAAGCTCCAACAACAAGACGAAAAAGATTTAGCCAGCAATCTCGCTGCAATGTTCTAGCCATGAAAATCAACAAAACACTTGGATTCTCTGTTGCTGCTCTTGGCTTTCTAGCCCTTGGCTACTTCGGAGTGCAGTACATCGGTAAAAACAATATGTTCACCATCGCCGCATCTGTGGGTGGTGCAGGGGCTATCAGCTATGTACTTCAGAAACCGAGTCAGCCAGAAGCCCCAGCCGCAACAGTTAAAACTCAAAGGAGAAGAAATAAGTCATGAACGACCAAGACATCATGCAGACACAACCAAGCCTAACAACAACCGAAATAATGACCATCATCCTCGGTTGCGAACAAACTTTAAGGTTCGTGCAAGCATCCCCAAATTACAAGCAGATTGAAGCGTCCGAGCGGTTCAGTACATCGAATGACCTCAAAATTGGTGATGCAGTGCAAGCCTTGATGGAGATCCACGAAGCCATCCTAAACATCGAATTCTATTCGCAAGTTTGAGGGAGTAAATGTTAGAAATGACAGCCCTACAGCGTAACCACCTCTACCAATTCCGTGGTCAACAACTGCGCTACAGCCATCAGTCTAATTCTCTTGTCAATGCCCCTTTCATATTCAATGACTCCAAAGGTAGGCGCAAAGAATTAAGCCAAAAGCAAGCCCAGATGGAAGTTTTTGAACTTCAGGAGTTTTGTGAAAACTAATGATGAAGCGATTGCATCGACGACCAATCACCGCAATCGCCCATCTGTGCATTGAAACTACACACATTTTGGATTCTAACAAATGGCACTCGATTACAAAAATCCCAACGATTGGGGCAAATCACCTCTGACTGACTCCGCCCTAAGAAAGCAGCAATTCAAAGCGGATAATCCTGAACAATGGGCAGCAATGATTGAGGCGGATATCGAAGCACTTTCTACATCGGTAGAGAGTGAAGATTACCCACCCTTCACTGGGACAGAATTTCTAGCAACTCATGAAACCATTGATGACCATCCATACTCTGCGGCATTTGGTCAATTCTTGGGTAATGGAATTGACCCGGATATTGCAAATATCTTGGCGTTTGGTGAGAAGAGATTTGATTTAATTTCTGAAGATTTTGACGACCCAATACGGCAACTAGCAGCGAGAATTTATAGCCGATTTGAAGACATGGGTTACTGGGATAAGTTGCCCCAATTATCCAGCAATATCGACTATGACGTAATCCCTTATTAGGAGGATTGGAGATGGATTTTGCAATACGTAATCCGGTAGTTGGTCATAGTTCACACATTGATGAAAAAGCACAAGCATGGGGAGGGTTTGAGTCTGATATTCTGGGCTATCTCTCTGATATAAATAAGCTCGAACAGTTTGCGGATTATGCCAATAATGCCCAAGAATTATCTGACCGATTAGAGCCATTTTTGGACAATGCCAAGGTGGTCTTTGAGGCGATGGAGAAGTTGACTAAAGGTCAAGTGACCTGGACAGAACTTCGCAAACAATACGGCTCTCATGTAGCGGGTGCAATTGGTAAAATCCGTAAACTTAACGCTGAATTTGACAGCGAGATGAGTAAAATAGATGCCGTGCGATTCGTTGCTTAGTGAATCACGGTAAACAGCCCGTACATAACTAAGCTAG
>NZ_JABXKK010000036.1 GCF_017115045.1 Nostoc sp. NMS8
TGATGGCATTATCTAGACTCCATAGATGATTCTTTTTGTCAATGCGTAAGTCCTAGACACTATAAATTCCGATTTTTGAGCAATTATTGACAAATTAGGATTCACCTAAAAATGACTGTCCTTGCTTTAAAGCTTTAGTGGAGCTTTCATCCAAAGCACCATCTTTGGTAAGTAGTGGAGTTTCTAATAAAAGCTTTAGGACTTGAGCAAACTGAACGAGCAGATGAACTTGACGTTTTTGCAACTGGTTATATTTAGCGTAGTTTGTACCTGAGTCAATAATTATACTTTCTAGACCATCTAGTTCGGCTGTCATAGCTGTTGAAAGTCGCATGATGACTTCATCAAATTTTTTGGCTACTTTGTTGATGGCATCTAAAACACTAATAGCTTTTTCCATCTCTTTTGCCACCTTATCTGCTTCTGCTTTATAGCTGCGAGCCTTCGCTAAATTTTCAGTTGCCTTTGCTGCCATTAACATACCACCAACAGCAAAGATTGGCCCAGCTACAATTCCACCGAGGACAAACATACCTCCTGCCATGCCCCATCCACCGGCAACAAGTGAACCTCCGCCAAACCATGCCAGAGTAGCATTAGTGGCGGCAGCACCTGCAAGCGTACTAATAGCAGTCCCTGTTGAGGCTGAGGCAAACATCACAGCTCCTCCATAACTGGCAATTCCTGCTAATGCTCCTGCTCCGACTGCACTAGCTCCTCCTAGTACCACTTCATGAGCTTTTAATGCGATATCTTTCATTTGAGCTAATTCATCTCTAGTAAAATTAGCTGCATTAAACTCACTTGTATTTGCTTGTCCTGTTAGTTCAACGTTTTTTAGTTGCTCATAAAGCTTGACAAAACGACCTAGCTGCTTATCCCATACTTCCAGCTTGAGTTGCCCCAAATGTTCTAGAGTCTCAGTTGTTACTTGTCGTGAAGAGTTTAATTGAAGTTCTGCACGCTTATAAACTTCCTGTGCCTCATGCTGTAGGTTCTTAGCTTTTGAGTGAGCCGAGGCGGCATCTACTCCTTTTTTAGCTCCAAATAAACCTGCTCCTAAAGCGGCAGCGCCGAGAATCAAAGGTAAAACCATATTTACTTTATTGATGAAATACCTATACTTATAATTCCCAGTTTTAAGATGATAATCTTTATACTCGCTTAGTCTCTATATACTATATCCACAAGTAGCGATCGCTCCCCCCTTTTGCTTGCATTATGCTATCATTTTGACAAATCCTGCTTTGAGGTAAAGCGATGGCTACCCTTTATGTAAGAAATTTACCCGATGATTTATATACCAAGCTGCAAGAGTTAGCGGCATCTGAACACCGTTCCATTAACGCCCAAGTTATAACTCTGTTAGAACAAGCTTTAAAAACTGAAGCACAGCAAACAGAAGAAGAAAGACGAAAGAATGTCCCAAAACTTCTAGAGGAAATCCGTCTTCGCCGTGAACAGCTACCAACTGATATCGAATGGCCTGACAGCACTGCCATGATTAGAGAAGATCGGGACAGATGACAATTCCTCTTAGATGCGTTGTGGATGCGAGTGTGGCGGTTAAGCAATTTATTCCTAATCCGCTAACAGCCAAGGTTAATCAACTATTTGCTCACCTTACCTATCCCCAGACAGAAATCTTTGTACCTGACCTGTTTTACATTGAGTGTGCAAACGTTTTATGGAAGTATGCTCGTGCAGGTAGTTACAATGTTTCTTTGATTCAAGGGAATTTAGCTAGTCTCAAAGCTTTCCCTTTGCGTGTTGTCTCTACAGCTGATTTGATGGCGGATGCAGTTGCGATCGCATTAAATTATGGAATCTCTGCCTACGATGGCTCTTATGTCGCACTTTCACAGCAGGTAGGTGCTACTTTGCTGACTCTCGACGGTAAGTTAGTAAAGGCAATAGCCGCTTCGTCTTACAATGTTTCCTCGTTTAATGACTTCGAGGTTCCGCCGTTGGAGTCAATTTAATATTCAATTATCAAAAATGTCTTTCACTTATAACCGCACGGTTCGCTTTCAAGATACTGATGCTGCTGGGGTAGTTTATTTTGCTAATGTTTTAGCTATTTGTCATGCAGCTTATGAAGAATCTTTAGAAGCATCAAGTATTAATCTCAAAGATTTTTTTACTAATCCGTCTGTGGGGTTTCCGATTGTTCATGCTAGTGTCGATTTTTCGCGCCCTATGTTGGTTGGGGACAAGTTACTGATTAGTTTAATTCCGCAAAAAATAGGTGTTGAGAAGTTTGAAATTACTTACAAAATTACTGTAGGTGAGGTGGTAGTTGCTAAGGCTATTACTCGTCATGTTTGTATTGATGTGAGTAGTAGAAGTAAGCGGGAATTACCTGATGAGATAGTTCAGTGGTTGGAGACGAACCGCAGAGACGCTGAGGACACAGAGAGAAGAAAGTCGAGAGAAGTTATTTGATGGAATTTTGAAGGAATTCTGTGGCTATTTGCTGTAACTGTTGGCGGTTAATTTTACCTTGGGAGTTACGGGGTAGGTTTTGCTGGGGAATCCAATATTTAGGGATTTTAAATTTGCTGAGTTTGTCTTTGAGTAGAGTTTGGATTTTTAAGGCAGAGATATCTGATTTTTTGGGAATGTAAATCGCTGTTAAGGCTTGTCCCCAGTGTTTATCTGGGATGCCGATGACACAAATATCGGCAACCATTTGAGTTGCTTGTATAGCCGATTCAATCTCTGCTGGGTAAATATTTTCTCCACCTGTAATAATTTTGTCGCTGTTACGTCCGACAATATTTAAATGGCCTTGTTCGTCTAAAAAACCTAAATCATCTACTTGGAAATCAGTTTGATTTTCTCTAGTTTTAGGATAGTAACCAAGGGCTAAAGATTGAGCATGAATGGTAATACTTCCGATTTGATTGGAATTTAAAACTTCGCCTTGCTGATTGCGAATAGTTACTTTTGCATGGGGAAGAATTTGACCACTGCTAATTTTACCACCGAGAAAATCATCTGGTTTGAGGGTAGCAATTTGAGAGGCGGTTTCTGTCATGCCATAAGTAGGTGCTAACCGGATGCGGTGAAATCTGGATTTTTCTAGTAGTTCGTTCCATGCTGGCGCACCTCCTAAAAGTACTGTATTAAATTGGGATAGCCATTCAGTTAATTCTGGATTTTGCAGGAGGCGTTGTAACTGTGTTGGTACTAAAGATATGAAAAATTTTGATTGTTTAATATTTAATATTTGACCGGATTCTACGGCTTTAAATGGTTGAATAGCTAGTTTACCTGCGGTGGTGAAAGAGCGCATAAATTGCATTAAACCGCTAACATGATATAGCGGTAACACGCAAAATGAATTGACTCGTTTGATTTGAAAGTATTCTGTAAATCCTTGTACCGATAAGATGAGAGTTTCCCAAGTGTGGATGGCAAATTTAATTTCTCCTGATGAACCACCCGTAGGAATCATGATGCTATTGGAAATTGGGCATTGGATATTATTCCCATTGCCTATGCCCCATACCCCATTCCCCATTCCCAAAACAATATCTGGCTGTACTAAATCAAAGACTTGTTGCCATTCTTGTGTTCCCCAATCGGGGTTACAAATAAAAACTGGACAATTAGCTCCACAAGCGGCAATGAAACTTGCTAGAAATCTTAATGGTTCGCGTTCGGCTAAGATAATTTTTGGTGGCGTTCCACACGCTGATAATTGTGTTAGTTCTAAATATAATTCTTGAGCTATTTGATTAAATTGATGGCTGCTGTAACCGATAAGCCAATCATTTTGAGGCAGGTTATTAAGATAGTCTAAAGGTCGTTCCATAAACTTTGAAGCCAGGTTTCTTCTTGTTCAAAAAAATGGTCGATGCCAAAACCAATTGCCCTGTTGTTTCGGGATAATTCGGCTGCTAGTTGGAGGGCTGCAAGTCTAGCGATCGCAGTTTCAAATACTGATGAAAATACAGTATCAATTTGATGCTGGTGGCAAAATTTCCTCAGACGAGATGGCGATCCAACTATCCCAGGCTTGATGACAAAAATCCCTCGCCAACCTTGTTGATGACAGGCGGCGAGTTGCCTAAGTGTGGCGACGGATTCATCTAAAGCGATCGCAGTTTCATAACTCGTACTCAATTGCAACATCTCCTGAAATTGTTCAACGGGTAGCGGTTGTTCGATAAATTCAATTTCTAAGGGTAGTTCTGCATTTGCCTTGAGATTGTCGCAAGTCCGCAGCCATAAGTTAGCTTCTTCATAGCTGAGTCCACCGTTAGCATCTAATCGCAGTTTCGTAGAGGCTGGTAAGGTGTGTATGAGTAACTCAAAAATTTTTAGTTCATGAGCGATCGCATCCACACCAATTTTCCACTTAAACGTGTGATATCCCTGCTGCCATAAAGTTTCCCATTGATTTAAAGCCGCTTCCCCAGATGGTAATAAGCCGCTATAGCGCAAGGAGTGAAGCACCGAGGATAAATTTAAATTCTTCTCCTCTGCTCCCCTGCTCCCCTGCTCCCCTGCTCCCCTGCTCCCCTGCTCCCACGCTGACTCAAAGCCAAATTGACAAGCGGGTAACTCATCTGGGATGGAGAAAATTATCTCGTCTGTGATTTCTTCTGGGAGTTGGCGACAAAAATCTAAGGCTTGTTCTAGGGTTTCGGAACCAAACCAATTAATAGGGGCAATTTCTCCCCACCCGACTTTACCTGATTCATCGTTAAGGCGGAGAATAATACCTTCACGAATATCCCAATTACCATGATTGGTAGTAAGTGATCGCAAAAATCTTCGCTGATATGGACGAAATTCAAATTTGTAGTCATTAGTCATTAGTCATTAGTCATTAGTTATTTTCCCTTTGTTTCAATGCCCAATGCCCTAGAGAATAAATCCCAATCCAAACAGCAAGCAAGCCCAGAAATGCACGGCTACGGCGATGAATTTACAGTTACTAACTTTGTCCGGCTGGTTGTGATTTTCTAGGACGTGGCGACATAATTTGACAGCAAATGGTAGACTCACCCAACTCAACAATGTCCAAGGTGGAGAAATCCCCAATAGCACAAACAGCAAGGTGAGGGGATAAATGCTACCAGTAAACCAAACTAGGAGTTGGGCCCCTTTTTGGGTTCCGAGACGGACGATAGGCGATCGCTTTCCTGCGGCGATGTCATCCTTAACTTGGTGAAAGTGTGAGCAAAACAAAATTAAGGTTGTGGCAATCCCAACAATTACTGAGGCTGCTAAAGCTGTCATAGACCAAGTTTGGGTTTGGCTGTAGTAGGCTGCCTCTACTGCTAAGGGGCCGAAGGCAAAAAAGCAAATAATCTCGCCTAAACCCTGATATCCTAAGCGAAAGGGAGGGCCTTGATACGTATATCCTAAACCGCAGCACAGTAAAATTATACCGATCACAGTTAGGTCATGTTGCCAAAAGGCGATCACTAGTATGCCCAGTAACCCCAAACCTAAACACAAATTTCCTATCCAAAATATTAATGGCTTATTGCCTGTTAAGTTCACCAGAGAATGGTGCTTATTTTGATCGATACCTGTTTCGGAATCAAACACATCATTACTGATATTTTCCCAGGCAAGAATTAAGATTGCCGCAGCTACAAAAGTAGAAAATACTACACCATGAAAAATTTTAGTTTGGGCAAATGCCACTGCTGTTCCTACCCAAATGGGCATAATGGCAACGCTGTACATTGGCGGTTTAATCGCTGCCATCCATAACTTAGTGTTGGGATATGAAATTTGCTTGGTAGTCATCAGTCGTGATTAATTAAATTGCCAGAATATTACTCACACTTGAGATTTTATAATTTAAAGAGACGTTAGATATTCATGAGATCAAAATAACTGCCGCTTTTACTATGGCTTCTTAAACTTGCATTGTTAACACTCCACCCTCACATTACAGTTCAAGGCGGTAACTAGCTTGTCAGGGTCGAGGAACACCACAAACAAGGCAAATTCTACGCTGGTGAAATGACAACTTAATATGTTACCTGTAAAAATATGACCACGATTAATTACACTTTAGAAAGTTAACTTAAAAAAAATTTACTATCGTTAAATCCATGACAGTTTCACCATGTCGTAACAACTTCTTTGTAAAACACAAAGATTTATATCAATTTCTGGTAGCAGTGCAAGAAAAGTGCGTCAACAACAATTGTCGGCAAATTGTCAGTATCTCCCAAGAGATCGATTTAGTTGATCCTTTACTTGTATTGGATAAACTTACACAAGCAAATGAAATAAATTTTTACTTTGAGGACAGAGGTAAAGGAGAAGCGATCGCAGCAATTGATTCTGTAGCAAAATTACAGATTGATGGTGCTGATCGTTTTAGTCAAGCAGAATATTTTATCAAATCTTCTCTACAAAGTATAATTAATTTTGGTAACGCAAATCAACCTTTTTCTGGGCCTCACTTTTTTTGTTACTTCAGTTTTTTTGATAAAAACGCCCAAGTAGATTATCCATTTCCATCTGCTACCATTTTTCTTCCACGTTGGCAAGTAGCGGTAAAAAATCAGCGCTGCATATTAGTAACAAATATAATTATTAATGCAAATGTAAATATTGAAAGATTGTTAAATAATCTGCAAAATAAAATTGCATTTATGCAATCTTTAGAAGATTATTCTGCTAATATAGATTTTTTCTCAGCAAAAGCATACAAGAAATCTGTCACCAATGCTGCTCGATTTAAAAGTTCAGTAGTATCTGTTTTGGAAAAAATTCGTTCTAGTCATTTAAGTAAGATTGTATTAGCAGATATATTAGACGTAAAGTCAAGGAACCACTTTGACTTAGTTAAATCATTAAATAATCTTAGGCAAATACATCCTAACTGTTATATTTTCTCTACAAGCAATGGTAAGGGACAAAATTTTATTGGTGCAAGTCCAGAAAGATTAATTAGTATTAATAATCAACAGTTAATTACTGACGCTTTAGCTGGTTCTGCACCACGAGGTAAAACCCCTGCTGAAGATGCAGCTAATGCCAATCGCTTACTCAATAGTGAAAAAGAAAAGCATGAGCATTCGCTAGTACTTGATTTCATAATTCAACGTCTATTTCAGTTAGGTTTATCACCTAAAATATTAGCACCACGCCTACGACAATTATCTAACATCCAGCACTTATGGACACCAATCAGCGCGATAGTTCCGATTAATATACACCCATTAAAAATTGTCGGACAACTGCATCCTACACCAGCCGTTGCTGGTGCAGCACGAGATGTTGCTTGTGCCGAAATTCGTCGTTATGAAAGCTTTGAGAGAGGTTTATACGCTGCGCCTCTGGGTTGGATAGATTCTCAGGGAAACTGCGAGTTTATTGTGGGAATTCGTTCAGCATTAATTGATGGCGATCGCGCGAGGTTGTATGCTGGTGCTGGTATCGTGGCTGGCTCCGATCCTGACAAAGAGTTTGCAGAGGTGCAACTTAAACTTCAAGCGTTACTTAAAGCCTTAGTTTAAAGTTAATTTTCCAGTAGTTATGCTGGAAAATGCTATAAGCAACGCCGTGTTAGAAAGCAACTTTGTTGAGTTGAAGGAGTTATTTTTGTACTATCGTATAGTTAAAAGGTAATCTCAAAATCCTGATGAGTAAAAGCTTTTGCATTCTCCCCTGTGTAAGTAGCGACTATATGACCATCGCCAGTCATTTGATATTTGTATGTGACTAATCCTTCTAAACCAACGGGGCCGCGAGGAGGCATTTGTTGTGTACTAATCCCTACTTCTGCACCGAAACCATAGCGGAAACCATCAGAAAACCGGGTAGAACAATTGTGGAATATATTAGCTGAATTTACTAGTCCAAAGAAAGTTTCTACAGATGCTAAATCTTCAGTAATAATCGCATCGGTATGACGAGAACCATATTCGTTAATATGAGCGATCGCATCTTCTATAGAGTCTACAATCTTTATGGACAAAATAAAATCGTTATATTCTGTTTCCCAGTCTATCTCTCTTGCAGCTTTGATGTTAGGTAAAATTTTCAAGGTACGTTTATCACCTCTTAATTCCACTTGAAGTTCTTGCAAAGCCTCAGCAACTTTTGGCAAAAATTCTGTCGCAATAGAAGAGTGAACGAGCAAAGTTTCAATTGCATTACAAACAGCAGGATATTGTGCTTTAGCATCGACGGTAATCGGAACTGCTTTAGAAATATCGGCGGTTTTATCTATATAGAGATGACAAATTCCGTCGGCGTGACCTAGTACCGGAATGCGTGTATTTTCCTGCACAAATCTGACAAATGAATTAGAACCTCTAGGAATAATTAAATCTACATATTTATCTAATTTCAAAAGTTCTAAGGTTTCTTCTCTAGTTGTGAGCAACTGTACTGCATCTGGATTAACAGTAGTTTGCGATAATCCCTGTTTAATTGCCTTAACTATCGCTTCACAAGAACGCACTGCTTCCTTTCCACATTTAAGAATCACACCATTTCCCGATTTAATCGCTAAGGAAACAATTTGAATCGCCGCCTCTGGACGGGCTTCAAAAATGATCCCCACAACGCCTAAAGGACAAGTAACCCGCTTGAGAACTAAGCCAGTATCAAGTTCGCGGTGAATTTGGACTTTACCGATAGGATCGGCTAGCTTACCAACATCTCGGACTCCAACGATCGCATCTCTTAATTTATGTTCATCCAACTGCAATCGCTTATAAAGCGGTTTGGGAATCCCTTCGGCGGTAGCAGCTTTACAGTCAGCAATATTTGCTTGTAAAATTTCATCTCTAGCTGATTCTAAAGCTTGCGCGATCGCTTCAATCGCCTGATTTTTTGCCTCAGTGGAGAGAATCGCTAGCTTACTTGCGGCTTTGCGGGTTTGCGCTGCGATCGCAATTAGGGGAGAAGCAATATCAAAAATAGTCATAGTACAAATTTTTACCTTTTCCTCATCTTATCAATCTCAGGTTATGTTCATCATTCGTCTTCCTCCAATCGGGTGAACCATTTGGGTAATCAATAATTACTCTAATCGGGTGAAGCAAGACTGGGTTGAAAACATTTATTCTCTAAATATCAAACACGGGCAAAGAGGTAGTAAGTTTACCGCAGCAAAAATATTATAAGTATTATTACAGTTGTTCTTTGAAAATCTTAAATATGATTTATGCGTTCCGTAGGCTAGATAGACATAGTAATGTATGTTTATCTAGTCTTTTACTTAAGTAGATATTTTATACTGTCATTATTTAAATTTTTACGAAATTGCAGTGACGATCGCTGGATCTATTGAGTATTGATAGATCAAATACCACTCCTTTGCTAGGGAGATCCTATGTCATTGCAATCTGGATTAGATGCCTTAAAAGAAAAGCGTTATCAAGAAGCGGTTGAATTACTCGAACAATTCTGCCGCAATTGCGCTGAACACGATTCCTCAGATTATCTTTCAGCACAGATGTGGCTAATGAAAGCCTATCAAGCTACAGGCGAAATCGAAAAAGCCAAGGCCCTGTGTCAAAAGTTAATCATGAGTGAAAACCCACAAGCTAGAAGTTGGGCAGAACAAGCTAGTAAATCCTTCCGCCAAACGCCATCTAACGCCAGTCAAAAAGCTGGTCGCGCCGCTACCACTGGGATGAAATTAGCGATGGGTGGTGTGGGCGGTAGTTTGGCATTAGCTTCTGGTGTCACCATGACCTTGCTCTTTGGCATGGTTTTGGCTTTAGGTTTGAGCTTAGTATTTATTTTGGGTAGCGACAATCCACTCCAAGGGCTAGCGATCGCTATTGGTATTACTCTAGTCTTTAATATCGCCGCCTTTTTCCTGTCTCCATTCATCATGGACTTAACTCAAGGCTGGCTTTACCAAACTCGCTGGGTAGAGTTAGCAGAAGTTGAAACCCTCAGTCCAGAGACAGCTAAAGTTATTCGCCAAGTCTGTGACCAGAAAAAGCTGAAAACGCCTCGTTTGGGAATCATTAACGACCAAAACCCCACAGCTTTTACTTATGGTTCATTACCGAACAGCGCTCGTTTGGTTGTCAGTCAGGGACTTTTCACATACCTCGATGACGATGAAATTGCTACCGTCTACGCTCACGAACTGGGGCACATCGTCCATTGGGACTTTGCAGTGATGACAGTAGCTTCTACCCTAGTGCAAATTTGTTACTTGATTTACGGCACAGCCAGAAGATTTGGGCGTGGTGGTGATAGCAAAATCAAAGATGCCATGCAAACTGCTGCCTTAGTTGCCTACGTGTTTTATGTTATCGGTACTTATTTACTGCTGTACCTCTCCCGCACACGAGAATACTTTGCCGATCACTTTGCAGCTGAAAGTACAGGTAATCCCAATGCATTATCCCGCGCTTTGGTGAAGATTGCCTACGGAATTTTAGAAGAAGGTTCGCGGACACAAGAACCCAGCCGTTTAATTGAAGGAACTCGCGCCTTGGGTATCTACGACCATAAAGCCGCCGCTTCCACAGGAACCGCCTACCGCATTGCATCCGATACCCAAAAAATTGGTCGCGTCTTTCTCTGGGATATGTTTAATCCTTGGGGTTGGTGGATGGAGTTAAATTCCACTCATCCATTGACAGGTAAACGAGTTCGTGCATTAAGTACTTATGCCGAACAGTTGGGTTTACCGACTGAGTTTGATATGGGGCGAGTTATTGGAGAAGGTAAAAGTCTGAATAAAAGTAGGCTTTACAGCAACTTCTTTTTAGATGTTGTACTGTACGGCGCTGAAACAATTGGTTTCTTCGTTGGCTTGGTAATGGGTGTGATTTTGTTGTCAAGTTCCCCAAACACAGGTTTAGTATTGGGTGCGCCACTAATTGGCTTAGGGATTGGAATTTTCATCAAAGCCTTAGTAATGTTCCCCGACTACAAGCAAGCACCAGAAACCGACATTCTCACCCTGATGTCAGACCCCTACGCCAGTCCGTTACGTGGACAACCTGCAAAACTTGAAGGTCAACTAATTGGTCGTGGCGATGCTGGTTATAAATTTGGTTCCGATTTAAAAATTCAGGATCGTAGTGGAATGCTTTATCTGCATTACGCCTCACGCTTTGGCCCCATCGGCAATTTCCTATTTGGGATGAAGCGAGTTCAAAGCTTGATTGGCGAACAAGTTGGGGCTGTGGGTTGGTTCCGTCGAGGTGTTGCGCCTTGGATGGATCTGATTCAACTCCAGAGTCAAAATGGCACTATTGTCAACAGTTACCATCGCTTCTGGTCATTCATCCTTAGCGGTGGATCGATTATCCTGGGAGTGGTCTTGACTATGTTTTTGAGCAGCAGATAGCTGAGTTTCTAGCCTGCTGTCAAAGCATTTCTCAGTCCATCCAAGCTTTAATTTGTCAGGAGGTAGTTAGTAACTGCCTCCATTTTTTATTGAGGAAGGTATAAGCCAATAGTGTTCAGATAAGACAAAAAAATTTTTTGATATAGGCTGGGCATGATAAATAAACATTGCACATAACCCTAAAAAAATTCTGATGACAAATGCGATCGCTAGTCAATTTCACCAACTTATGACTGGGAGAAACAGCCTGATTGGCAGATATGACCGTAAAAACAAAACCAAGCGTTTCTTAGCATTGTATACCTGCATAGGATTAGTGGGCTTAATTCTGGTATTGTTGTTAATGGCGTCTCCAGGACTAACTCAAAAACCTCAACCCCAACCCCAAGAACCGTTATTAGTTGCTACACGAGTTATACCGCCTTTTGTGATATCAAACAAAGGTGAGCTATCAGGATTCAGTATCGATCTCAGGCACAGCATTACTAATCAAATAGGTGCAGAGTCGAAATTTATTCAATATCCTTCTGTGCCAGAACTGCAGGGTTAGCGCGTCTCAAACCCTATTGACAAGCGAACTTGCCTGATCCGCAATC
>NZ_JABXKK010000002.1 GCF_017115045.1 Nostoc sp. NMS8
TACAATTTCCATATGGCTATCGAGTCGGTGCAAGTTTTTTCTAATCAGCACCTTAATGGTTCGATAGCTTTCTTGTCTATTCCGTCAACTAAAAATTGTCCGGAGTATTGGTTGTAGAGAACACCAAGCTAAACACTAGTAACAAATAGTTTTGGCTCTCAAACGATGTCAATAAAAAGTGATTGTCATTACTACAATTACTACAATTTGATCAAGCAACAGTGTTAAATCAATTAACTTAATAGTGCCATCTCAACAGATTGTTTACAATTCATTAAAGGAGAATGTTATGGTTTCTCAAGCAAACTCGCAAGCAGCAAAAATTCTGGAAGTTGCGGATGATCCGCGTCTTTCAAAAGGAACGAAGGAATTTTTGCAAGTGCTGAATTCAGGGGGTGTGGCGCTGGAGAAACTCACAGCGCTCGTTGCACGTCAAGTTCTCGTAGATGCACAGGTTTCGGTTTCAGTAGACCTTTCAGGCATTGAAGAGTCTGAAAAGACCATTACTGCTGAGGGTTATTCAATTACCCTCAATATTGTACGACCTGAAGGGGTCAAAGGCACATTGCCTGTTTTCATCTTTATTCATGGTGGTGGTTGGGTGCTTGGTGATTACCCAACACACAAACGCATGGTTCGCGATCTCGTTGTGCTTTCAGGATTTGCAGGTGTCTTTGTCAACTACACTCGCACGCCAGATGCTCAGTACCCACAGGCGATCAATGAGATTTATGCTGCGACCAAATGGGTTGCCGAGCATGGTGAGGAGATTGGGGTGGATGGCAAGAATCTGGCAGTCGTTGGTAACAGTGTCGGTGGCAACATGACAACTGTCACTGCCTTGAAGGCCAAAGAAAAAGGAGGACCACACATTAAGCTGCAAATCCTGATGTGGCCCATTGTAGATGCTGATTTTGAAACGAATTCTTATCACGAATTTGGCGATCAGCGTTTTCTGACTGTACCAACGATGAAGTGGATGTATGACATCTACATCGCTGACCCAGAAAAGCGCAAAGACATTTATGCTTCTCCTCTACAGGCGACGGTTGAGCAACTCAAAGGCTTGCCTCCGGCGTTAATTGTGGTTGCAGAGAGCGATATCTTGCATGATGAGGGCACAGCCTATGGACGCAAGCTCGATGAAGCTGGGGTTGAGGTAACAACTGTGCAGTACAACGGTATGATTCATGACTTCGGACTACTGAATGGTTTAGCTGAGTTGCCAGAAACCCGTTCTCTATTTGTTCAAGCTGCTGCCCAATTGAAGAAATATCTGCAATAGGATGCGATCGATGTTTTTGGGGAAGGGAAAAGACGCTCTCTTAACAGCGGCAGCAAGCATTTTCACAGAAATGGCACTCATGGGTACCGCACACGCAAGCTTCGACAAGGCCAAACGATCTGAATTAGGTTTACTCCCATCAAGCAGATAAAAGCGGGTGTCCTCGACATCGGTTACTATGAAGCAGGGCCGAGTGATGGATCTCCGGTGTTACTGCTGCATGGGTTTCCGTGAAAGGGATCGTTATATCGACCACTCTTATGTATTTAACCACCATGAACACTCATACACCAAGCGCCAGGGACATTATTGGACCATCACCGTTGATTGCGATTGAAAACGAAGCACCACCCAAGCTGATTGTCGATCCACCGCTTCCCGAACCGTTAGCACAAGGACGCGTCTTCATCCAGTACCGGACGGAGAATTTGCGTGTGTTGCCAGTGTTTGGCAAAGGTGCTCTCGACGTATCGCCGCGCATTGGGCACATCCACATCACTGTCGATGATGCGCCGTGGCACTTTGTTAATGCCAGTGGCGAAACGATTATCCTGGTCGGACTGGAACCTGGTCTGCACAAGGTGCTGATCGAACTAGCTGACCCCACGCACAAAGTAATCACCAGTGAAACTGTGAAGTTCACGCTGCCCGATCCTAAAAAATCATCATGAAAAAACTAGACGGAAAAACCGCAATTGTGACGGGGGCATCTGGGGAAACGCTGCACATCGCAAATGGTATTTAGGGATCTCCAGAAAATAAAATGTCCTGACAAGAGCGTTTTCTCTATGGGCGTAATGCTCACCAGTCCTTGGGTAAACCCAAAATATATTTGATCGGGCGGGACATTTTATTACGAAGATTGACCCCAACAGAATAACTGCGTGCTAATACATCCTCGTTATAAATCAAAATCAAGGCTGAATGTTTCCCTTGAAGAATCTTCTTCTTCCTCCTCTGTAAATGGAGTTGGAGCCATTGAGGGTAGTTTGTTCGACTCAGTATTAATCGAGATGGAAGATATTTGTTGTACAGGTAATCCGGCCTTGATGAAAACAAAATAGCAATCAACTATAGAACCCATTTGACATCTTATGAGGTTTTGAATTAAGGTACTCCTCAGCATCTACAATCCAATCCTAATGGCGTATTCTACCGACCCTTGCGGGGGGACAAAATGGTCCAGAATGCTTGTACTACAAAGAGTGCAGCAATTTGTGGTAAAAGAAAAAGAGCATTCATTTGCAATAAGCTCTATTTAATGATAATATTAACAGAATTCTACGAAACAAACCTCAAGCGAGAATTGGGACGTGCGGAATATTTATTACTAAAAATCCTGATAAATTTATTACAATCTATTAAAAGTGTTAGCATTGAAGCCCTGGCTACTGCTTTACCTATCCCCATATTTTTTGAAAGTAGAAGAAAGAAAATTCAAAGGTTTTTGTCTTTAAATTACATAAATATTGAAGAAATTTGGTTTCCAATTATTAAAAGCTGGTTAGAGATATATTTTCCCTTAAATGAAGTTATTTATGTAGTGATTGACCGGACTAATTGGGGGTGTATTAATCTGTTAATAATTAGTGTGGTTTGGAATAAAAGGTCTATTTATTAATCTGTTGCGCCACTCAACATGAATGATGAATATCTACTTTAGGAATACGATTTCAAACTGTTAGCCTTCGCGCCTCCAAAACTTTACTTTCAAACCATCCCTCGGACGAGAAAATGGTAGTACTAAGCGTTCTAGATTTTGTCCAGGAAGTATTTCCCATTCATAGTCACGGATCAATAATACGGCAAACAGTTTCATTTCTAACCGAGCAAACTCTTTACCTAAACATTCTCGAATGCCACCACCAAAAGGAATATAGCTTCCAACCTTTTGTTTGTCCTGGGTGGATTCAGATGCAAAACGTTGTGGATCAAATTGTTGAGATTGAGCGTAAATATTCTGGTCTTGATGAGTTTCCTGAATTTGGTAAAATACGTCCCAGCCCTGGGGGATACAGTATCCAGCAAACTCGCTTTCTTTAATTACTTTGCGCGAACCGCTACGAACGACTGGAGGCAGCATCCGTAGAACTTCTTTTAGCACAAGCTCTAGATAGATCATTTGCTTAAGACATTCTGGTGTCAGCAGTTGTGCATGTCCAATTTTCGCTTGTTCCAAACGTGCTGTTTGCCACACCTGTGGATGTTGAGCTAACAATAAACATAAGGAAGTTAATGCTGAAGTTAAAGTTTCATGTCCAGCAACAAGCATTGCTAACATATTATCTTTTACATCCTCAATACTCAGACGACTCCCTTCCTCATCTTGCGCTTGTAATAGAATTCCTAAAACATCTTGATGGGCAGTAGGTTGTTTTTGACGTTGAACAATTAACTGATCAAATTGGACAAGAAGCTGCTCTCGCGCACGAACTGCGCGAGCAAACTTGCTTAGAGGAAATCGAATCGGAATAGATAACAGTCCATTACTCCAAGCCTCGTAAATTTTTTCTAAGTTATCATTTGCGGCATTATCAACACCTATAAACAACCTACAGGCAATATCAAGTGTGTATTTTTTCAGTTCAGGATACCAAGTGAAAGTTTTCATCTCTTCCCATTTATGCAGATAACGATGGGTCAACTGTTCCATTGTTTTGGCATAATCAGCTAACGCTCTTGGTTCAAAGGACTTGAACAAGTGTTTACGAAGTTTTTGGTGAGCAGTACCTGTCTTGACTCCAATTGAGTTGGCTCCTAGTAGCGTCTCAAAACTTGGAGTATTAGTCATCTCAAATCGCTGATTTTCATTACTGAATAGGAAACGTGTGGCATCTGCCCCAATTAAGACAATCGTTGGGCGACCAAATAGATGGGTTTTGAAGACTGCTCCATATTGCTTTTGTCGCTGCCCAATAAAACTTGCTGGCTCTTGCAAATAACTAATGGATTCGCCAATGAGCGGCAAGCCAAAGCGACCAGGAGGTAATGGCAGTGTTTGTCCGCTTGAAAAGCTAGTCATGTTTTTTCTCACTTTTGGGTGATTAGATATTATATTTACGATACGGTATCGTAAAACGTGAGAGGATGATATTGATGCTCTGATTGAGAATGCTGCACAAATTACGCTTAGTCCTTTGGGACGGCAGACTGTTGCCATGATTATCAGTAGTGCCTCAACTAGTCCTCAATTTGCTCAAATTTATTGGACAAAATATCTTTATTGTTATCAGGTTTGCGAAGTGGGTCAGGGTTATATGGAATGGGGAGCCGCATATAAACGTATTCACATCTCACCCCATCAAATTTAGTATCGGTGGTAATGCCCCAATCTTGAATGTATGCTCCAGTAAGAGTAGCGCCGGTCAAGTCGGTTCCGTTAAGCTGTGCTTGTACTAGCTTTGCTCTAGATAAATCTGCATCTTGTAAATTCGCTTGACTGAGGTCTGCACCAATAAAACTGGCATCTATCAAGTTAGCTCCTTTAAAGTTAATTCCGCTTAGGTTTTCACGGTCAAAATTAATGTCCTGTCCAACACCTGTCTCTAACACGCTTACTACTTGTGCTTTTTGAAGGTAAGTTGTTCCAGGGCGAACAAAGTCGAGTTTTTTAGTTTTGTTGAAGCAGGTACGAATTAGAATGGTTTTTCTAAAATCTGTACTTTTTAGTGTGGTGGCTGTGAAATTAACATCAGTTAAATCAGCACTGTGAAAGCTTGTACCACCAATAGCTGCAAAAGCAATAGCAATGTTCCGAATCCAAGAGTATTTTTCATCTCCTTCTATTGCTTTGCGACCAATGTTAGCACTAAATAAAATTCCGGCGACGGCTAAGACGAAAACGAAGGCGAAGACGAAGGCAAAGGCGAAGGCAAAGGCGAAGGCAAAGGCGAAGGATAATGAGGCGACGATTCCGGTTCTGCCTCCGAGGAAGGCGAAGGCGAAGAATCCGAGTCCATTGAAGACGAAGGCTAAGGCGACGGCAACAGCTAAGGCGAAGGTGATGGCGAAGACGAAGGCTAAGTAAGGCTAAGGAGATTTATAACAAAGAAACTACCCAAGCATTTAAGATACTCTTAGTCCTTTTGAGAATGAAGGAACAAAGAATTGGAAAGCTCCAGTAAACCGGGGCGGTTACTTAGCCCATCCCAAATTGAAGACCTTCGTCTGGCCGCCTCCAAAATGAGTGGAGTAGAACGTCGTAGCTTTCAAGCACAGATGACACTGAAGTATTGTAAAGGCAATGCCCGATTAGCAGAGAGGGTGTTCGGGTGGGGCAGAAAATGTGTGGAAGTGGGATTGTTGATGAGGATAGTGGGCAGTTAGTTGTCCATCCACTTTGGCAGTTCTTTTAAAACCAGTGATTTCATCGTTGATACCCTACAGGGTTGGTGGTTCGAGCTGACTCCCCAGCAACAGGCAGAAACGGTTCTGCTGCAACTCAAAGTGGATAACGGCCCAGAAAGCAGTGGTGTACGAACCCAATTCCTCAAGCGCATGGTGGAGTTTTCAGACCAAATCGGCAAGCCGATTCAACTGCTCTACTATCCTCCCTACCACAGCAAATACAACCCAATTGAACGATGTTGGGGGATTTTGGAACAACACTGGAATGGCACTCAACTGCGGGATGTCAACACAATGCTGAACTGGGCACAAAGTATGACCCTTGAGGGGATTCATCCGATTATCAAGTTAAACCAACAGATCTATTCAAAAGGAATCTCACTCTTGAAAACCGCCATGCGTGAGGTTGAACGCAGACTGGAACGCAATCCAGAATTACCCAAATGGGATATCCTGATCCGACCTGCTCATGGGTAAATTCTTTTCTGGAAATCGCCTAAGTGGTCAGCCATGAAGAATGCGTCAAACTTGCCTTACTCTAGTTTCTGGATAAATCGTTTCAGCGCTGGGAAGTTGAAATTAGCGCTAGGCAAAGCCCCAGGATAGCGCCAAGCGCCTGTATGTATACTTACCGGGCGCATAAAAGCACCTAATTTTAATTGCTTCGATCTGCTCATTATTCCTCCGTATGTGTAATTCGTAATTAAAATACAGGTGCGATCGTCCCCTTGAAGTAGTTATTGATATAGTCCTTCAATTTGGGATCGACAACCAATTGATTTAGTTTTTGGATGTTGGGATCGTTTGCTTTTGATTGTACAGTTGCTAAACCCACTGCATAATTTTTGTTAGCTATGCCAATCTCGTCTAACACAATGGGGTTTAGAGATACCTTTGCTTGTACAAGGAAGGATGCAGATGTCACAGCTAAATCTAGATCGTCTAACGCTCTAACAATAGCGTAATTGTCTAATTCTTTAATTTGGAGGTTTTTGGGATGCTTAATGATATCCTTGATGCTGTAATACTCCCCTGGCTTGTCTTTTAAATTGATTAAGTTGATGTGTTTGAGGAATTTCAATGCGCGATCTTGATTGCTATCATCATTAGAAATAGCAATTGTTGCCCCTATAGGAATTTCATTAAGTGATTTTATCTTTAGTCGTTTTGAATAAAGTCCGGTTATGGTGGTATAGCTGCGATTCAACATGACAAAATCCGCGTTGAGTCTTTTAGCAGCTTGTTTCATAAATGGCTCATGCTGGAAAAAGTTAGCATCAATTTCCCCATTTCTGAGAGCATCGTTAATTTTTACTGAATCAGCGATAGTCACGATTTGAAAATCTAAGCCTTGGCTAGTGGCTATTTCTTTTTGAATGAACTTCAAAACATCCTCAGTGGTGGTATTTCGAGATCCGACTTTTAGTACTGTTGTCTTAGTTGATTGGCTGACTAATTGACTCGTAGATGAATTTGGTTTTGGTGTACAACTAGCGAAAATAGATGCGATCGCTAACCCTGTTGTCAGGATAAAATAGCGGCGGTTCAACTTTGGATAAAACATGATAATAATTAGTAATTTTTAATAAAGGGTAGAAAGGAAATTCTGTAATTAAGAAGGTCAGATTTAATTTTGATTTTCTTCCCAATCCGCAATTCAATGCACCTGTACTTCAAATTCTGCTTGGTGTAAGTATTTCAAAGCTTGAGTTACCTTTTGACCTTCTAATTCAACGTGAAACTGACCAACTCGGCGATCGCCTACTGTTTCCACACTCCCACTGAGGATATTGACATCCCCATCAAAATTGCGGGCTAAGGTGGCAAAAATCGGTTTACTTGCTTGTTCTCCTGCAAAAGCGATCGTGGCAATAACTGCACCAAGCTTTGGTTTATAACCATTGCGATGGGGAAAAATTCCTGTGAAAGAAAGTTTCTGGGATTGATGATATGTTGCGCTATTAAAGTTGTGGTAAATCCGCACTTTTGGGCTAACTGAATTAAATTCTTGGCTCGTGAGTAACTAGCATCACGAGGTTCAAGAGGATGGTTCGTCACGCCGCAGTTGCCGTAAACAGTAATCCAAATCCCATAGCGTGGTTCAGACATAGTTTTCTAGAACCTTTATAGTCGATACTAAAACTTTATTTTTGCACTTACCTACAACAATATACGGCAAATCAGTCGATTTATAGTAGTATACTATGAGATTTGCATAGGTGAGGATAAAAAACAAGGTGTATCTTCCCAATCCTCATTTAATTTGGAGGCAAGAATGTCACAACCACGCTATGGTATTTGGGCTCCAGTTGGGGGTAACTTTGGCCCTCTCAATGCGCCAGATGAACCGATTGATGCTAGTTATGAACGCACGCGATCGCTAGTATTAGAAGCAGAACGTTTAGGATACGTCACAACCTTAGTAGCACAGCACCTTGCCAACCCCCGTAGTCTAGATTTAGAACATTTGCGTAGCTTTTCGTAAAGACAAGATACTATGTCTGCATACACCATATTGCAGATAGCGATCGCCCAGCCCCTAATAGTCCGCCACACAAAGTTTACGTGGTGGCGAACTTTAGGTAAAAAGAGGTAAAATCAGGGGTTTTACCTGTGTAGCCGTGACTTCCAGTCGCCTGGTGCAAGATTACCAGTCCACTAATCCCTCTATGGGCGATTTCCAGAGGGATGTTGATGCCCTAAGATGGGATGAGGTGTGTAAGGTTCTTCTAAGAATTTGCGCTCTTCATCAGAGAGCTCTAAATCCACCGCCTCCACAGCCTCTTTAAGGTGTTCTATCTTACTAGCACCAATTATCGGAGATGTCACACCTGGTTGATGCAATAGCCAAGCTAAGGCAATTTGTGTGGGTTTCACACCCCGTTTTCCGGCTAATTCAACTACGCGATCGACTACTTTAAAATCTGAATCTTGATAGTAGAGATTGTGAGCAAATTCGTCAGTTTTTGCCCGTAATGTTTGGCCATGATCTGACTTGCTGCGATTCCCTGCTAAAAAGCCCCGCGCCAAAGGACTCCAAGGAATAATACCAATCCCTTGATCTAGGGCTAAGGGTATCACTTCTCGTTCTTCTTCCCGGTAGACTAGGTTGTAGTGATTTTGAATTGATACAAAACGAGTCCAGCCGTGAATGTCTGCTGTATAAAGGGCTTTAGCAAACTGCCATGCGTAAACGCTAGAAATTCCTAAGTAACGGACTTTACCTGCTTTGACAATATCATACAGTGCTTCTAGGGTTTCTTCAATTGGTGTTTCATAGTCCCAACGGTGAATTTGGTACAAGTCTACATAATCAGTCTGTAGCCGCCGCAAAGAAGCATCAATACTGTCAAAAATATGTTTGCGAGATAGTCCTCGATCATTAGGCCCATCGCCGACTTTACCATGTACTTTAGTAGCAATCACAACTTGATCTCGTTTAGCAAAGTCTTTGAGCGCTCGTCCGACAATTTCTTCGCTAGCACCCAAGGAATAGACATCGGCGGTATCAAAGAAATTAATCCCCAATTCCAAAGCCAGTTTGATAAATGGACGACTTTCTTCTTCTTCTAATACCCATTCGCGCAATTTACGCGAGCCATAAGTCATCGTGCCTAGTGTAATCCGGGATACTTTTAGCCCAGTTTTGCCAAGATTTACATATTTCGTCATACGGTTTGCTCTACTTTTTGTTGGGATGCTTAATAAGGTTGTGATATTTCTATAGCCTTTTGACATTGATTTGCATAGAGTATTGCAGCAGCTATGAGCATTGCTTTGCAAAAGCCAGGATGCAAAATATTATATATCAATCGGTTTACCGGAGTTATTAGCTATAAGATTAAGAATTGCATATAAATGAGAAATATGGAACAGGAAATCAGGAAATGTTTGGGAGAGGGGGCTGTTGGTAAAATCTCTCGGATATACAAAGCGATCGCCACCGTCAACCCAACCAGGGCTGCGGCTAAAGCTCGTAGTTCAAATAGTGTATACTTTTCAAATTTCAAGATTTTTTTTTTAATATAGTTCTGTTTATCGATAGATTTAAAGTATTAAAATAATTCAGGCTAAAATTCCCGATATAAATTGTTATTTTAGTTAAATAAAATACCTGAAAGACTATTAGTAAAAAACAAGTTTCTTGGTTAGATAATAAAATAGAACATAAGGCACATAGAAAATATGTGTGTAAATTATCCTGTTTTATTATCTAATAATTTATATTCTAAAAATCTCAAAACAATACTTGATTTGACATATTATTAGCTATACTAATATTTAGATAAGCTAACACTATCCAAAGAATTATAGTACTGGGGCTGGCAATAAATATACAGCACTCAAAACGGGAATTCCTTTTTTAGACATTAACCATGAACGTCACCATGCTTATGCAGGTTATGCAGGTTTGGTGGTACTAGCACGCGAACTACATGAAGCCTTGTATAGTCCTATATGGCAGCAAATTAGCAAACCTGCTCCTTGGGATGAAAAAATCAGCTATCAGGTATCTGACTTTTCCCGTTAAGTCTCTTTTGCAAGCTTCCAACCTTCTCTACGAGACGCTACGCGAACATAAAGGTCGTGTAATTTTAACCAGCCTCGCCATAGTACTTGGATGCCAATTAAACATTTCCTCCTATATGATCGCCCGAAGTTTTCTCCCTTACGCTCCCGAAACGGCTGAACTTTCCGCAGGGATTCGCTCATCAATCCATTGCTGGATGTCCGCCATCACAACCTCTTTGTCAATGTCGTTGAGAAGGTCGTGATAGTGTCCCTTATAGAGTTTCAGCGTCTTGTCGGTCGAGCCTGCTTGTTCGTTAAAGTGTTGGCTGCCGCTCGGCTTGGTTGCTTTGTCATCCGTGCCGTGCAGTATCAGCAAGGGCAACGTGATAAGCGGAAACTCTTTTCTGAGCCGCTCGTCAGCGCGTACCATCGTCGCAGCAGTTTGCGTCGGCTGAGACTCGTCCTTGATGAGCGGGTCATTGTTCATTGATTCAACAACCTGCGGGTCACGGGAAAAATCTTTATTATTAAGTTTGAAGACCTGCGTATGCGGCGTGATATGGCTCAAGCCTTTAAGAAAGGAGAGAACCAAATCCGGCACGGGCAGTTCATAAGCAAAACTTTCGCAAATAAGTCCCGAAATCTCCTTTTGATGGTCGAGTGCGTAAACGCAGGCAATGACACCGCCAGCGCTGTGCCCGAGAACGAAAACCGGCAAACCTGGATTCTCTAACTTCGCCATCGTGACGAATGTCGCTACGTCGTCAACGTAATCCTCAACCTTCTCGACGTAAAAGCGTTCGCCGTCCGAACGCCCACGCCCGCGATGATCCAGCGCATACACAGCTAGGTCGTGGGTGGCGAACTGCTCCCCTGCCCAAAAATATTGCCCGCTGTGTGAATTCAACCCGTGGACGATGACAACTACCCCGCGCGGTTTTCCCTCCGGCTGCCACGAGCGTGTAAAAATATTAAGCCCTCCGACTCCTTCAAAAGATGATTCGTTCATTTGTTTATCTCCTTATTCGTCTCCAACCAGTTCAGTATTCCTCGTTACCTTTAGCACCCTATTTCAATTACTGTACCGTATTTGTTATGCTGTTTCTTAAATGCTTTGCCCGCAAGCTTTTCAAGACCTTCTACACGGCGATGAGTATTTTCTGCATGTGCGCCATCGTCACCTAATTGGCGACTTAAAAATAACTGCAATTCTGGATCGGGAATTTTATCAATAACGTTGGCGACAATTTGCACAATAAATAGGTCATGGGCTGCACCACCAACGCGAAAATGGTAGAAATTCTCTAGTTTTTCTGCTGTGGCGATCGCTTTTGGCTCCTCTAACCGCTTTTTGGGAATATGGGGAGCATATTTATCAATTAACCTATCAATAGTTTCATTTTCAAATTCAATTGTCCAAGCTGGACGGGTGATAGTAGCAGTCATATTTTGCTCCTATATGTGAGTTGTTCTCTTGTGTCGAAGAGAGCCGATTAATCTGCCAATCTTAAATTTTTGTGACGCAAATTTATCAGTTGCAATCTCGCGTCTTTTCCTTGTTTGCTCGTAAAAGTTAATGATGTGTTGTGCCATCCAATTTGTTGTCATC
>NZ_JABXKK010000021.1 GCF_017115045.1 Nostoc sp. NMS8
TACAATTTCCATATGGCTATCGAGTCGGTGCAAGTTTTTTCTAATCAGCACCTTACAGCTATTTTCAGGTAAATAGACCACGTGGTAGGGACACAGCATTGCTGTGCCCCTACGAAAGATGTGGTTTAAATACATGAAAACTGCTGTAATGGTTCGATAGCTTTCTTGTCTATTCCGTCAACTAAAAATTGTCCGGAGTATTGATTGATGGTGCGTGGATTGATGAATTGTGTAATGCTGCATCTAATCAGAATATGACCCTTCGCAGTAATCACCATTTCTACATTTCTGGTGGCACACAATCCGGCAAGTCAACTCTGGCTGGGGTGATTATCAATAAAATTGGTGCAAAATCTCAAACACCAGCTATTGTTATTGGCAGCGATCCAAAGGATGAAGTTAAGCTAATCGGCATTTAAGCTGCATAATATAAATGCAGAGTAGATTGAAAGTAACTATGCCACCACCAGCCAAAAAATTTTTAACTTCGGAACAAATTACTCAGCTACAGCAGGCTCTTAAGGAAAGTGAGCTACCGCATGTAAGAGAAAGAATTTTAATTATTCTGCTCCAAAATGATGGTAGAACACAACAGGAAATTTCTAGATTTCTAGGTTGTTCACCCAGAACTGTTGCATATTGGTGTATGCATGGAGATCCAGACAACTTAGAAACTTTACATAATAAACGAGAGTACGAGCATAGTAGTGCCAAGTCAGTTGGCGCACCAAACCCGAATGAATACTTGCTGTCCGGCAACAACGTCGTTTTACGTATATCAATTGATGCTAGGTCGTTAGCACCCTTTCTTCTGGGGTTGCTGATATGGTCTTGGATTATTTCATAGAGTCTTTGCTCTATCCACAAAGCATGAGTTAGCAGAGGTAAAAGTGCAGTTAATCTTTCTCTTTCTGCATCTGTGATGTTACTTGGAAGACTTATCCCTGCTGGGTGTTTGGTTCGTTTATTGCCGTCGGGGTTGTATTTATTTCTGTCGAGGCAATAAAGGAGCTTGAGCAAATGGGTGACATTGCACTGGGCATTTCTGGGAGCGCCGCTTTGGTTTTGATAATAGGCAATGCGGAATTTTCTATCTTCTTTGTGTTCTAACTGAGCTAAGTACTGCTTGATGAATTTGTAATCACCCCTAGCGTTGACTTTGGAGCGAGAATCTACTGGCGTTGTGGTATTTGAAGCTAGGGCTATGTCTTTGGCTGATTCTTCAGTCAGCCCGATGTGAATCGTAACTTTTACCCTGGCTTCGGTTAGGTCATATTTGTAATTTTTCGCTTGCTCAAATGCTAAAACTGTGTGACCACCGTTGATAATCCCATCACTACCGCCCTCGTTAGCTTCTAAGACTTCTAGCTCTAGTTCAGTTTTGTTCTTGATAGGCTTAACTTTATTGGCTGACAGAACGATTCCGCTATGACGAGAGAAGAATTTTTCGGGTTCGGTTGTCAGTGAGTCGAAGACTTGTCTGTAGGTCGCGCTTTTTCGGTTCGGTTCGCGGATGTTCGGTTCTAGCGGCAGGTCTATAGGGAATGAGTCTACATGAGCAGTGGCGATGATGCAGTTTGGGTTGGCTTGAAAGTAGTTATCTATTTTGATGTTCCAAGTCTTGGGCATACAATATTTGCAATGTCAGGGGAATTTCTATGTTAACCAAAACCCGTATCTGATATCCCGTTTCTCGCTAATGTCAAGTACAGAATTATGTTGCGTCGTCTTGTTCTCTAAAGATTTACTTTATAAATAGTCTCTGGGCAAGCTTTCTAGATAATAAATTGTAAAAGTTGTTTCGTAACTTTGCTCTTACCTTTAAAAGAGCAAAGTCACGAAAGCGAACTACTTAATATTCTTGGCATTTCCAGTATGAAATAAGGGAAAATGTGAGCAATTGAAGCGCCTGCGTGGAATCGGAGAAAATAATATGTCTAATGTAAGCATTGCAAAAGGTAGTTGCCTGTGTGGAGCAGTAAGTCTTTCTACAACTAGCATGAGTAAAAGTGTGGGAGCGTGTCATTGTAGTATCTGCCGCAATTGGGGCGGAGGGCCTCTGTTAGCTGTTGATTGTAAAAGTGATGTTAGCTTCTCTGGTGAAGAAAATATTGGGCTTTATCAATCATCACAGTGGGCAGAACGTGGATTCTGTAGGCAGTGTGGTAGCCATCTGTTTTTCAAATTGAAACAAAGTAACCAGTATTTCATCCCCGTTGGACTATTCGATAGTTCTGAAGGTCTTGTTTTCGATCATCAGGTATTCATTGATGAAAAGCCCCAATATTACTGTTTCGCCAATGAAACTAATGACCTGACAGGGGCAGAGTTATTTGCACAGTTTGCAACTCCTGAATGACCCTAAACATTAGAGTTACTTTTTACTTGAGTTAGGTTGAGCGAATGAGCGCACTGCTTCATTCACATGCGACGCCGAATAGCCCGTCGTAGACATCGCTCAAAATCTTGAGACAACAAATCATCCTAGCTGACTTTCATCACTCTTATAGTTCATCGCTCTGGGTTTCCTCTTGCCTATAGGGACTACTTTCGATTGCTTGGGAGGTTGTGGCGGACGGCATTTCTCACAATATAGAGGTCGAACACCAAAGGTTTCTCTTTGTGTGGGTTGTTCACACTGCTTACATACGAAGTTGAAAACGCGGGTGTGAATCTCCCGCTTGTGCGCTCTGACGGTGTACTCTCGGACATCGATTGTTTTGCTGGGCATTGATTACCTATTGTGGTCTTACTTCTAAAATATAGTTTTTCATCTTAGTTCTGCAATATCTGTGCGTCATCTAACTAAAGTAATTCTACTTAATCAAATAAATACTCTTGCATATCATTTTGATGATGGCGCAGAATTGACTAATCCACCAGTAGGCGTAGGTTGATAGCTTATAACCTCGGTTGGGATCAAACTTTTCTATACCTTTTTGTAAACCTATTGCTCCTTCTTGGATCAAATCTAAAAATTCCAAATTGTGGTTTTGATACTTTTTAGCAACAGAAACTACCAGTCGCAGGTTTGCTGTCACCATTTTTTGTTTGGCTTTTTGACCAAGGTGTAGCGCTGCTCGGACTTGTGTTTCAGTTTTTTCAACAGCATTGGCTAATTCTGTCATTGTTGGTTCACGGTCTAGCTGTTGAGTGAGTTCATTGAAGTTTTCTATTTTCAATAGCCAAGACATATCAATGCAGTCCGGCGTGAAGTAACCTCTGCTTCAACCTTGTGTACCTTTGTTGGTCATCAGTAGAACGCACCGCCAGAGATATCGCTTTTTTTGCTCCTACAACGATCGCTAATTTCTTGGCACGGGTCAGCCCAGTGTAAAACAGGTTCCGGGTTAACATCATGTAGTGCTGCATATAGATTGGCAGAATCACCACCGGATACTCTGACCCCTGGCTTTTATGAATAGTCACGCACCACGCTAGCGCAATTTCATTGAGGTCAGCGTAATCGTAAACCACAGTCCGCTCACCATATTGCACTGTAACTTCCTGCTCTACAGTATCAATGGTGAGGATAATTCCTAAGTCGCCGTTGAAAACTTCGCGGTTGTAGTCGTTGGTTAGCTGGATGATGCGATCGCCCTCGCGTAATAAATTTCCACCTCTGTTAATCTCCACTTTGTTGGGGCTGGGTGGATTAATCAACTGCTGCAACACAGTATTAAGGTTGCGAGTCCCTACCAAGCCCCGCGACATTGGACAAAGTACTTGCACATCAGTAGCAGGATTAAAACCTAAGCGTGGAATCAAATCGGTAATCAACTCGCAGATTGCCTGTACACCATGTTCGGGCTGATGTCCGCCGCCGTGCCAAATACAGTCGGACACAGGATTGTCGGAGATTGGCTCGATTGTGGGATAAATTCCTCGATTAATTTGGTGAGCAGCAGTGATAATAGCACTTGTTTGAGCTTGGCGGAATACCTGGGTCAAGCGCACCACGGGAACTCGCCCAGAATTGATCAAGTCAGCAAGTATTTGACCTGGCCCCACAGATGGTAGCTGGTCAATGTCACCCACCAACAATAGTAGAGCGCCAGCTAATACTGCTTTAACTAAAGAGTAAGCCAGAAACAAATCAAGCATCGATGCTTCATCAACGATAATTGCTGTATGGGGCAAAGGGTTTTCACTGTCGCATTTAAATCCCCTTGTCCTGGGGTCAAATTCTAACAATCGATGTATGGTTTTGGCTTCTAGCCCAGTCATTTCACCCAAACGTTGAGCAGCCCGTCCAGTAGGTGCAGCCAGGGCAATAGATTTCCCCATCGCTTTCCACAAACTGACAATTGTGTGAGTTGTAAAGGTCTTTCCAACGCCAGGGCCACCAGTGAGGATCATGATTTTGGAATAAACTGCTGTTTCTACGGCTTGACGTTGCTGTTCTGAAAGCTGGATTTTCCGGCTAGCAGTAAAACGGTCAATCCAATCACGCACACGCTCAATGTCAGTACTAACAGGCTTTTCTAAGCGTTGGCGTATCAGTTGAGCTAAATTCTGTTCTGTATGAAAATAAGTCGGCTTGTAGCAAAGTAGTGTTTTTTTTTCATCCCGCTCTCTAATCAGGTCGTCTGTTAGAGCCATATCTTTGATGATCAGAGCGATCGCTTCTTCTGTGGGCTGATGGGATTCAGTAGTCAGCAGTTTGATTACCGACTCAATCAGTTCACTTTGTGGCAAGTAACAGTGACCATCTTCGGCAGCAACACTAAAACAGTGGATAATTCCTGCACGGTAACGAAATTCTGAGTCCGGGGCAATTCCAATATTTCTCGCAATCTTGTCAGCAGTTAAAAAACCAATCCCGTAGATGTCGGCTGCCAGTTGGTAGGGGTTTTTGGTGACTGTAGCGATTGCCTCATCTTTATACTGTTTGTAAATCTTCACAGCATAAGTGGTAGAAACGCCATGTCCTTGAAGAAACACCATCACTTCTTTTATCGCTTTTTGGGTTGACCAAGCGTTTTTGATTAAGGTAATTCGCTTTTTGGCAATACCCTGAACTTCAATCAGTCGCTCAATCTGGTTTTCGATAATGTCGAGGGTTTCAAGTCCAAAGTGAGCAACAATACGCTTGGCTGTAACTGGCCCTACACCTTTTATGAGTCCACTGCCCAAATATTTCTCAATCCCTGTGAGAGTAGCAGGTTTGGTTTCTTGGTAATTGATGACTTGGAATTGTGGCCCAAACTGCGGATGGTCACGCCAAAAACCTGTAAGCTGTAGAGTTTGACCGGGTTGAATATTAGCAAAGCTACCAACAATTGTTGTGAGTTCGGTGCTACGGGGGCGGGTCAGCCTTGCTACAGTGTAGCCTGACTCAGTAGAGTAAAAAGTTAGGCGTTCTACGACTCCGGTGATTGTTTCGTGTTGAGGAAAGGCGCTTACTTGTTGGGGGGAAAGATTAGGGGGAGTGGACATTGCTTATAGATCAGATGCCGCACATCATTATAATACTGGGAGTGGAGCTATATAGTACATAAATACTAAATTAAATTTTCAATATTAGTGTCATCGAAAACTCACTTTAGTTCAAGCTTAAAAGCCGGGGCAGTGGGGCTGACACCAGAGAAACCATTGCTTGGAGACTGAAAAAGTTAGCAATAATAGTTGAAATGTTAAAGTTCGGTCTACTGAATGTAAGTTTCTTTTGCCAGTATGTGACTGATACCGATATTGTTAAGTTGATGTCTTTATTATTTCTGTTCAGTTAATGAGCAAAGTCATTGCAGTTTTTAATCAGTCGGGTGGTGTCAGCAAAACTACTCTGACAATGAATTTAGGCTACCATTTGGCTCAAAGTCAGCAAAGCGTTTTATTAGTGGATATGGACCCCCAGGCTTCACTAACTACTTTTATGGGATTAGAGCCATCTGAACTAGGTAAAACAGTTTATGAAGCTATTCTCTTAGAAGAACCATTACCAATTCATCAGAATATACATGGTATGGATATGGCCCCCGCGAACATCAACTTAAGTGGCGCAGAATTAGAACTTGTTGTCGCAGATATGCGAGATATTCGACTAAAGGAGGCTCTTGAACCAGTTATCGCACAATACCAATTCATTTTAGTTGATTGTCCACCAAGTCTCGGTATTCTTAGCTATATTAGCTTGGTGGCAGCCACTCACGTACTCATTCCTATTCAAACTGAATATAAAGCTCTAAAAGGAACAGAACTATTGTTAACAACGATTGCGCGTGTTCGTTCTCGGGCAAATCGAAAATTACAGATTGCTGGAGTAGTTCCAACCATGTACGATAACCGAACTGGACAAGGCTCCCAAAGCTTACAGTCAATTACTAATTCTCTATCTAAGATTGGTACCATTTATCCAGCTATTCCTCGATCCGTAGCTTTTGCTGATGCAGCCCAAGAGCATATACCGTTAGCACTTTACAATTCTAAGCATCCATCTGTCACTATTCTCAAACAGATTGCTCAAAGTTTGGAGACGTTGCCATGAGTCTGAAGAAGCGTGTTAGTCAACCTTATGAAATTAAAGGAGTCGATGCTTTATTTGGAGTTGAAGAAGCAGTAGACAATAGTAGCGCTGCTTTCCTTATCCCAATAAAACAAATAGTTCTACCACATCAACAACCTCGTCGCTACTTTGCTCCTCAAGCCATGCATGAGTTAATAGAGTCAATTAAACAGCATGGAATTCTTCAGCCCCTTCTCGTCCGTCCTCAAAAGGATGGGAAATATGAACTAGTTGCAGGAGAACGTCGTTTCCAAGGGGCTAAAACTGCTCAATTAGAGTTTGTACCTGCTGTTATTAGGCAAATGACAGATGTTGAAGCACTTGAACTAGCACTCTCGGAAAATCTCCAAAGAGAGGACTTAAACCCAATAGAGGAAACAGAGAGTATTATTGCTCTCTTAGGATTAAAACTTAATCAAACCACAGAATCAATAGTTGCTTTACTTCAATCAGCAGCTCATCCAGAACGAGAGGCTGTGGATAACGTTATCCACAGCCAAGAATGGCAGTCTTTACTTGAGGTATTTAACACAATCGGAAAGTTTTCCCCCGAAAGTTTCAGAACCAATCGTCTCCCATTATTAAAACTTCCTATAGATGTTATGGAAGCTCTCCGGTCAGGAGTAATCGAGTATACTAAAGCCAAAGTGATTGCGCGGATTAGGGATGAAGCCCTACGTAAATCATTACTGTCTGATGCAATTCAAAATAATTTATCTTTAAGTCAAATTAAAGAGCGTCTTGCTGAGATTCAAGCAAACACGCCTGGAAATACAGATAAAAAATCATCTTCTTTAAAAAAGAAGATAGATGAAGCCTACAGTAAAGTAAAAAAATCAAAGGTTTGGGATAATCCCAATCAGCACAAGCGATTACAAAAAATATTAGTAGAGCTTGAAGCTTTATTAGTTGAAAGCAGTGATGATAACTGAAACTACATTTAGTATGGCAATCAACATTCCTAAAGTCATTCTTTCAAAATAGGCAAATGGCGATTAGATTGTTATGGGAGAAGTGCTTTCGATTACGGCGATACCTTAACCTTGGCAGTGATGATGGCACATAACCTTTTAAAGAGTGATTGGTAAGAGATATTTACAACTGATAATGCAAATGAGATTTTTACCCTCAATAATAACTGCACTAACGGCACTGACACTAACTAGTTGCAGCACTACTACTGCTGAACAGTATGAAGCTACAGCACTCACCAGTTACTCCTGGCAAGTCAAGTATGCCAATGATCTAACTAGTCAACCACAGCCACGCATTGAAACCTTTGCTACTACTTCGATGCTGAATCGGAATGGAGTAAAACCGTCAGGAGCAGTTGTCGGTCCGGATGATCGAGGGCTATGGTGGCCGACTTTACCGCCACGACCAAGCGTTGAGCAAGTTGAACAACGCAAAAAACTTCAAGAAGAGGTAGGCAAACCCGAATTGCTGAAAGATATAAAATACAAATTGACCTATGGAGTGGGTAATGCACAGAACACGCTACCTACGAACTATGAAGTTTATCGACAAGTGGTAAAAGCTTACCCCCAAAGAACTCCTTTGCAATTGACTTTGGGCGTGAATGATAATTCGGTTGAGAAAGCTGAACCTTTAAGCAAGTAATAACTCGCTCGTTACGTAAGAAACTTGAAGTTATAGTGAAAGAATAAATTGCTTTTCAACTACCAGTCTTGACCTTAAAAGCCCAAGTGACAATCTCAAGTCTTGCAATAGCTTGTCCAAACGAGCAATTTGTCGTAGGTAAATTCCAAGTGGATCAGAACCTTGGCTCGACATCTTGCAGAGAACTAAATTGCTAAATTTGGTAATAAAAAATTTGACAGTAAAAGTATAAATCAAATAGTCAACCATCTAAATTAATTTCTACTGTGTTGGTAAAAAAGATTTCAAAAATTGTTTATGGGGGCTGTATGGGGGCTATGTATACCCCAAAGAGATGACAGTACTTTTGGAAGAATACGACCCCTACATAGGGTGTATATAGGGGCTAAGTGGGGTATATTTGACTTGATTGCATTTTGTACCCCACTTAGCCCCCAAGGGGTTATGATAAGCTCTTGAGACTGGATCAAAAAGGAGTAGTTATTTTATTCTTCTCTCCCCTGCTCCCCAAAATTATCAGAACGGATAACTTTCACAATTTAAAGTGTATTACTTGGAGCCTATGTCAAACATTCACAGCTTACAAAAAATTTTTCCTGCGGGTTTCGATAATGGTTACGGAAGCCTGAAACTTTTAGTCGAAGGATTTGAAGTCATTCGTGTTCCCAGCTATATAAGTAATGCCGAGATGGAAGATGTCCCAGGGCGTGTAGTTTTTAACGGTAGTGCTTATACCGTTGGAGAATCAGCTTACCGTACAGGAAATTATTTTGATCGCAACACAGACAACAATGAAAATAAAGTCAACAACGCATTATTGACTTTGTTCGGAGCATTGGCACATCTACCACATCGTAAGGCTTGGCACTTAAAATTAGTCGTCAGTTTACATGATGTTGCTCTGGCATCAGAACTACAAAAAGTACTCAATGGAGAATATCAACCAATACTTGCTGGCAAGCAATCAGAAGTAAAAGTAGAAGTGCTGAAAGTTGTACTAGAGGGGATGGGTGCATTGTTTGGACATCCACTACCAAAAAAGTTAACCATTTTAGACTTTGGCAATGGTACAACCCTGTATTCTCGTTACAACCGGGGTCAACGAGAAGTTCACACTGCTTACCCCATTGGTGTAGAAGTTCTCATCGATGATATTTCCCAAAAAATGAAACATTTAAATGGCGGAAAAATCGGGGATGCATCCAAAATCCGATTTTGTCTGGAAATGGGGCATACTCGGTACAGCCGTGACATCGATATCAAAGACATATACAGTGCGTGTTTGAAAGACTGGTATGAAAAATACTTGAAGAAAGTGGTGAATCTAACACTTGATGCCAAGCACCAGGGGGATGAAATCTGGGCGATTGGTGGAGGCTGTCTCTTACCAGGATTTAAGAAGCTGTTGGAGAAAAACGGCTTCAAAATCCTGGACAATCCGGTAGAAGCCAATGTCTTTGGGCTTTTAGAGATGGCAAAAACCATCAGCAGCAAGAACCCAACTACTATATCTATTAAGTGATCGCAATGGCAGACAAACTTGACTTAACCCCAGAAAAAGTTCGGATCAAAGATAGTTACCGAGAGCGGATATTTGCCGAATCACAGCAACTAGGTAAAAGTTACTTAGAGACGCTCTACTTTATCATTGATTGCTATTTTGCTTTCAGGAAGGGTGCATTTCCCACACAACAAGTAACTTTCACGCCAATTAATACTGAAGATAACAAACTCTCTTCAAGGACTGCAACTCCATTTGCAGAGGAGGAAGAAGAAGATTCTGATAGTGAAACATTCAGTCTTGACTTTGATTTATAATCAACAAACCAAGCTTTCTATGTTTATTCTAATCGTGATGGTTTGAGGATTCCAGCCTGTAGTAAAAGTAGACGTTCCTCAACTCTATCAGGACGATTCAACTGCAATAACCGAATTGTAACGCGACCTTGGGCTGTTAAAGGTACAATTTCAGCATCTTGAAGTTGAAAATGCTCATCCCACAAGTCTTGGCGAGGATGGTACAGTGGTGTAATTTTGCCTGTTTCTGGATCGATGGATGCAAGATCACAACATTTATGCTTGTTGCATAAAGTGCAGGAAAGGGCTAAATTTTCGGCTTGAGTTAACCCACCGTGTTTTTCAGCAATAATATGGTCAATCTCGTGAGCAACAAAGGTGACGATATCAGGAATCAGGCAATACTCACAGCAGCCCTTTCCCCGTTTATAAACTTGTTTTCGCAGAGCTACAGGGATATAGGTTGTACTCATTCCCTGTCAATTTCTTGGAGTTTGAGGAATGCTCTAGCTTTTGCCATTCTCACAATATGCTCCAGGTATTGATAGCTTTGCCATAGCTGTTCTTCAGTAGGACTCAAACCCACCGTCCGATTTTTCTCAAGCAGGGCGGATATTTTAGTTTGTAGTGCCAGTGAGGGACGTAGGGCAATAATGGCTTCGGGAGTGGGGAGATTGGCTAGAAATTCCAGAACTTCAGCTACACCTGAAAATTCGATCTGGGTGATGGCATTAAGTTCTCGTAACCCCAATTCTAAGATTTGTGGCAGCTTATCTTCAAGGGAGTATAGCTGAGAAACAACATCATCAGGCAGATCAAAGGTAACTTGCATAAGCGATCGCGGGTCTTTGGATCTGATATTTTAGCTAATGTAGACTATGCTGATGCTAACGCAGTATTGGAAGCGATTGCACTTAGTGCAATAAGAATAGAGATTGCTCTGTCTTCAGTGACTGCGTTCGTCTTTTACGTTGCCTTAGAGCATCGCCAAATATCCCGAACTCATCTTTATTCAGAATAGCGCTCCCTTTGAAACGGCGATCGCTGCAACACAGCCCACATCAAAAGCCTGACGGGAGCTTACCGCACTCTTTCTTCATCGCTTTTCTTGCTATACAGAAGATAGTTCTAGCACCTCTGTTTGCTAAAGTAATTCTAAGGCGCGTGAATTTCCAAACAATCCAGAGGCATTATAACTCCCGGTTCGCTCATTTTTTTGGAGTTCGAGAAATTACCGAAAAACAGAAAATCTTGGTGTAGTAATGGTTTTAGCCATTTCCCTAAATTTACCTTGAACTACCACCCTGCTCTAAAAACTCTATTTTTATGCGATCGCGCAAAGTCGGGACTATAGTACGTTTGTATCGTAAACTAGAACCCCTACTAAATCGTTCAGCTTTTTTCTAACTCAATTTAAAGTGGGCGAACCGGGAGTTATAACTATGAGAATACTTCATGGCACCTGGATACCAAACGAGGAAACTGACTTTATTCAGTCAGGGTCTTTTTACTTGTGGGTAGAAACTCAATTATCCCAAAAAAGTCACACCAATAGTCAACAAATTCATCCTGGACACTTGGTTAAATCCGAATTAATCGCCTTTTTAGTCAGCAATTCTCATTATGAGAATGGTTATCAATATTTTTAACGTAAAACTAACTGA
>NZ_JABXKK010000028.1 GCF_017115045.1 Nostoc sp. NMS8
ATCCGCTTTGAAAGCATAAAGTGAGCAACTTGCTCATCTTATGCTTACAGTGACAATTGTAATATAAGCCTACAATATAAAATAAGCTACCCTTATCTTTTATCCGACATAAACTCCGATTAATACCATTTGCCTTCACATAGCCTTTTGTTCTAGCTATTAAAATAAGTTTATTAAGCTAGAACTAATTTGAAATCATGCCGCGTAAGATATGTGGACTTGGCTTTGACTGTGCCTCAATGATGTTGCAACCGGGTATTGACCCTGGAGAATGCTTCAATTATACAACCTGTGGAGCAGCTATTAAATTGACTCCAGATGAGGAAATCGAACTAATTCGCGTGCGGGAGATTGCGTCTTGCCAACGGCAACAGGAGTGGGAACGCAGAGAGGAAACCTTTAGAACCACGCGCCGCGAAGCGGCAGTGATGATGCTGATGTCAAGAGGTTGTCCTCAAAGTGCACAATCGCTGGGCGTTGCTGCACAAATGGAAGCGATCGCCGCCTGTGTAGAACAATTGCATCACAACTTAAATAATCTAGAAGGATGCTACATTGCTCCTGGTGGCTGTGAAGTACATCATTATAATGTGAAGCGCCCAAGTGGAGTTTATGGATACAATAAACTCACTGCTCCTGAGCCAATATTTGAACCATCTGAAAAACAGCAGAAAGTGAAAGTTGTTCATTTAAGCCATGATGACGATCCGCGAAACACTGAAGCACGGCTGGGGATTGAGCGCCGAAATCAGTTAACTCGTGTACGAACGCTCTTGGCAACAACTGTGGAACTTTTACTTGAGGCAGCCAATACTCTCACTGAACAGCCTTCTGATGAGGAGCGCTCAGTTTGAAGGTTTAACAAAAGACGCTTCCCCCAAAGTAAGCTCTTCTTCCCAACGTGCTCTCACCCCCAGTCGAGTAACGGCTTTAGTCTTGCAACGACCGGATTAACACAGCCCGATGAGCGATCGCTACTCCAAAATGGAAACTGACATCTATGTCACCTACTGTGGGGCGTAGCCCATCGCCAACGCGGTAAGCGAAGTAGCTGACCACCCTTTTCTATCACTATCACCAAAAGCTGATAAGAAACCATAAATTGAACTTTTTGCTTAATTTATAATCAAAGTCACAACCTCTCACGGATGGATTAGGGTTAACTTAATCGTTAACGTTAATTTTCTTAGCCAATGTCTGAAATTTGCGTTGTTCACCAGCTTGTTTACGCTGTTGATAACGTTTTCTAGCTTGGTTTAATACCTCTTGCAATAATTCCTCATTTTCTGAGCAGACGATAAATGCACCTTCTAGGAAAGTATCTCTAGTAATTTTATTTACATTGCAAAACGTATCTAGTTTGGTATCAATGTCCTGTTCTAACCTGATTGTTCGCCTGATGATCTGCGGTAACTCTAACTGCTCTTCTTGATTAGAAGTGCTTACCTTATCGTTTATTACTTCCTCACTATCTAAATCCGGTTTTGGTTTTTCAGTTAAATGACTAAATTCAGTAATTTGGTCATTTAGTAAGTTATCGTGTTGTACTTTTACAAGTGTTGTATCCCGTGCTGGAACACTTGGACGTGTCTTTTTCTTAAGGCGCTCAAAAACATCAGACATTCTTTTGTAACCTCTCGATAATTTGTTGGAAGGGAGTTTCGAGTTGTTCAAAGCCTAGAGAGGACAAACTTACACCTTTATCTATGGCCTTTTTAAATTGTTCAGATTCTAAAATTGAAGGTAAAACGACTATTTCTTCGGCAATTGTTCGCATTGCACTGATACTCGCCTTACTTTGTGCGACTTGGTTATTACCTACCCATTTATCTCTGAATGGCAAGATGCCAAGCACTATCCCTGAAAAAGCATCAATTTCTTGAAGTTCTTCAACTAAACTTAGAGTTCGGATGAGAGAATTTACACCTTTGGATGATGCTTCTACAGGAATGATGATATGGTCAGCTGCCCCCAACGATGTAAGGCAGATTTGCGATCGCTGAGGTGGTGCATCGATAATGCAGTATTGGAATAGATCTGATACCTCTTTTAAGCGTTTGCTCAGAACAATAGCTCCCATACCGCTCCCAGACAAAAATTCTTGAGCATTATCTAATCCATCATCAGCAGGAATTAACCATAGGTTTTCTCCGATTTCATAAATACCGTCTTCAGTATTGATCTGTTTTTTGAGAACTTCTAGAAGCGTGGGTTGATTCTGCTGAACTTCGTGCCCCAGGTAAAAAGTTAGGTTCGCTTGGGGATCGGCATCAATCATCAGTACACGCTGTCCTGTTTGAGCAAGCATTCTACCCAACAAGATTGCAACAGTTGTTTTTCCCTGGCCACCGGACAAGGATGCACAAGTAAGAATTAACATTTTACTGACTACCAGCAGCATTGTGTAAATTAGTCAATATCATAATGCATAATGTTGTTTTTAAGTTATTTAGTCATTATGTAATTTAGTCATTTACAAATGACTAAATTGTAATTAACGCTATTTAGTCATTACTTTAGCTCTCAAAAAGTCCTACTCTTCGAGAAGATAGATGTAAAGATAGATTTTTGTCCTATTTGTTGGTAATTTTAGTCAAGACTGAATTTAGTCATTCAGCAATAACTAAATTGCATAATAGTGCAATCTAGTAAACCAGTTTTATTTTATTCAGAAAATAAAACTTCACAAATGCTTATGGGGGCTTTATAGGGGCTATATGTACCCCAAAAATGATTCAGGACTTCGATGAGTATTTGACCCCTGTATAGGGTATATATGGGTGTTTTGTGGGGTATATTTGACTGTTTGACACTTTATACCCCACTTAGCCCCCAAGGGGGTATGATAAGCTCTTGAGGCTGGAGAAAAAAAAGGTAGTTATTTTATTCTTCTCTCCTTTGCTCCCTCATATCTTCTCAACTGATAACTTTTACAAATTGAACCGTATTACCTTTCCCCCAATGTCGAACATTCATACCTTACAAAAAATTTTTCCTGCTGGCTTTGATAACGGTTATGGAAGCCTAAAACTTTTAGTCGATGGCTTTGAAGTAGTTCGTGTCCCCAGCTATATAACCAATGCCGAGATGGAAGATGTACCCGGACGAGTAGTTTTTAACGGCACTGCTTACACAGTCGGAGAATCAGCTTTCCGTACAGGTTATCATTTTGACCGGAACACGGATAACAATGAAAACAAAGTCAATAATGCGTTGTTGACATTATTGGGTGCATTGGCACATCTACCACACCGTAAGGCTTGGCACTTAAAATTAGTCGTCAGCTTACATGATGTAGGTCTGGCTGACGAATTGCAAAAAGTACTAAGTGGGGAATATCAGCCAATACTTGCTGGTAAACAATCAGAGGTGAAAGTAGAAGTGCTGAAAATTGTGCTAGAGGGGATGGGTGCATTGTTTGGGCATCAACTACCGAAAAAATTAACCATTTTAGACTTTGGCAATGGAACGACTCTGTATTCTCGTTACAACCAGGGGAAGCGAGAAGTTCACACCGCCTACCCCATCGGTGTAGAAGTTCTCATTGATGATATTTCCCAAAAAATGAAACATCTAAATGGGGGAAAAATCGGGGATGCATCCAAAATCCGATTTTGTCTGGAAATGGGACATACCAAGTACAGCCGTGACATCGATATTAAAGATATATATAGTGCTTGTTTGAAAGATTGGTATGAAAAATACTTGAAGAAAGTGGTGAATTTGACACTTGATGCCAAGCACCAAGGGGATGAAATTTGGGCGATTGGTGGAGGGTGTCTGTTACCAGGATTTAAGAAGCTTTTAGAAAAGAACGGTTTCAAAATTTTGGACAATCCAGTGGAAGCTAATGTTTTTGGGCTTCTAGAAATGGCAAAAACCATTATGAGCAAGAATCCAACAACCACATCTGGGAAGCTATAACAATGACAGACAAACAAGACTTGACACCGGAAAAAGTTCGGATCAAAGATAGCTATCGTGAGCGGATATTTGCCGAATCACAGCAATTAGGTAAAAGTTACCTGGAAACGCTTTACTTTATCATTGATTGTTATTTTGCTTTCAGAAAGGGTACATTCCCTACTCAACAAGTAGCTTTCACTCCGATTAATACTGAGTCAAACCAACTTATTCAGCCGACTAAAGAGCTATCTACAGACTCTAAACCAGAGGATTCTGAGGACCAAACCTTCAGCCTTGATTTTGATTTGTAAGGGAAATATAGGGCTCCCGTGAGGTTGGTCAGCCGATGCTGTAGTCTCAGAGTCAGCGCCCAAGGATGTCATCAGTCGAAGTTAGAGAGCTATTCACCCAGACATTCTGATCGTGATAAAAGTTACCACGTTGTTCTAAGTAAACCCACCCAGCAATAATCCCAACCATACTTCTACCATCGGCATTTTAAAATCCGACACAAGCTGAATTTCAAAAATTCCACTCATATCACCCAAATAACTCCCGATGCTGATAAGCAAATCGAGAAACATCGTGACTAGCTACAGGTTTAGCATAAATAGCCTGATTGCGAATTGCCTGTATCTGTTCTGACTCTCGTTCCATAGCTGGTGTGAATTCTTGTCGCTGTTTCAGCAAATCCTCAAACTCAATTTCCCCTGGTCTACCTTGATAAAAAGCCTCTTCAGCACAACGACGGACTGCATTACCAATTTCTGCCGGACTGCAAATGCGATATTCAGCCAACAGTCTACGCCATTGATCATCACTCCAAGGTGAGTTATTGTCTCGAAAAGCTGGAAAATACTTAGCTAGATGTAGATTGAAAACTTCATATCTTGCCCCTTCATGGGGTAAATCCACAAAAAAGATATCATCAAAACGGCGCACTAATTCCGCAGGTAGCATTGACAAGCGATTGACAGTAGCAATGGTATAAACTGGCTCTTGATGCTCTTGCATCCAAGTCAACAAAGCCGCAGATAGCCGCCGTGCTACACCTCCATCTGCATTGGAGTCCCAGCCAGAAAAGCCTTTATCAAAGTCATCCCAATAAAGTACACACGGAGAAAGGGAAGTCACCAAAGCAATAAACTCCTTTAATGCTCTGTCGGGATGAGGATCGCCCAGTAGTACACCCCAATTAGCTGCTAACAGTGGCAATCCCATTTTCTTAGCTGCTAACTTGGCAGAGAGACTTTTACCAGTACCCGGTGACCCCCATAAGAGCATTCCAATGGGAAACTTCAAACCATATTGCTTTGCTTGAGGTTGAAGTAGACAGGTAATAGTTTCCAACCTTTTCTCCAGCAAATCTAATCCCCCGGCTGAAGGTACATCCGGTTGAGCAATGTATTCTAAACCCCGACCCCGCAGTTTGCTAACTTTATGCTCTAGCACTAATTGGGCGATTTCCTCAAGCTGCTCTGCAAAACCCAGACATTGCTGTAGTAACATATTTATCTCGCCTATGGGTAAACCCTGACAGGCACGAAAGAGCAATTGCAGTGCTGATGTTTTTTCTGTTGTCTTTAACCAAGAATTGCGATCGGTTACGGCGCGGTGATCGCGATCGCACTCCGCAAACTGCTGAAGGCGATGATGGCTACTTCCAACCCAGGCATCACAAAACTGCTCCACAACCATCTGCACCTGCTGTTGGTCTGGAAGTGGATTTGACAGTATAGGAATAAAAGGCTGTAATTCTAGAGGTAGTTGAATGTAAGTTTCCAATAACACCCAGTAATGACGTTGTTGACTCCAGAGAGCTTGATGACAGGCATTGAGTAATTGATAGCTACATTTTTGACTTATTTTGCTAGCATCACCCTCATTTAGCATTCCCTCCAGTAAATAAATACCTGGTTGATATTCCTCCAAAAGATACTGAATAATGTCCCCATCTTTACCCCTGTCAGTTGACTGTAAGATGTACTGACCTTGATGCTGAATTAATTGCTGTAGTCCACAGTAACCAGGATTCCAGACAAAGACTGATAAAGACCGTTCTTCACCCCAATGGTAAAACTGCTGTAGTATTTGCATTCTGTCAGGCGTATGATACTCTACAGCCACAATTGGAGTATTTTGGTTAGCTAGAGCAGGCCAGTCTGTCAACTTCATAAATCTGACTTCAACAACTTACTTTCCCCTTGTAGAGCAAATTTATTACTGATGCTTTAACCACACGGATAATTATCACTAACAGGTTGGCTATATTTCTTGTGTGAAAAAGAGCGATGGCTACGCCCGCCGCAGGCATCGCCTCCAGTACAGTGTTAATTTCGGAAACTGCTCCTAGTCCGCTTCTTTATCTCTTAAAAGCATAAATTTGTCGCAGCAAAGACAGGTTTGAAATCGCAAAAAAATGAAATTGAAATGAAATGGATGTGAAAGCCGCGATTGCGGCAAGGAGGTGAAAAATTTACTTCATTAAAGGAAGCTGTAAAATGGCTATCGCTAAAGCTAGAATCAATAACAATCGCAACGCAGCTAATGCTAAAACATCTGCCAAAACCAATGGCACATCCGCTACAACTAAATCAAAGGTAGCGAATGCTTCACCACAAGAAGAGGCATTAGCATTGTTGAAGGAATTGCGGAACCTAATCTTCAAGGAATACGGCGTTAAATTACAACTACGCGATTCCCGTGTTTCCACAAAAATCGGTCATGCAGCCCGTGAAAAACTCGGACTTGATATTGCTGCTCAGGTGAAAAAGAAAGGTGGTAACAAAAAGTTTGATTGGCAAAAATGGAATACCAAATTATTTACTAAATTGTTTGGACAACCAGATGCACTCAAATATGCACCAGAAGTAGTGGCAATTTTCATGAGTATGCTGTATGACACTATCAGCACTGACCCAGAGCAAGCAATAGCAGATTTAGTGGAATTCAACCGCGCATCTCTGGAACGTCGTAATTCTTTCCAAGAGCAAGAAGAGGAAGAACTTGACGATTTAGATGACGAATTGGACGAAGAACTGGATGAAGATGAAGATGAGGAGGATATCGAAGATGAACTCGACGAAGATTTAGATGAAGATGACGAATTAGATGAAGAAGATGAAGACGAATAAATAAATCCGACTTATTCTCAGTAATTGACAGAATAACAACCCAAAATAACCATGTATTGCCTCAAACAATACAGGTTATTTTTTTGCCGAATAAAGAATTTAAATTGGAGCGAATTGCATCTTTCGATGCTGTTTCTATGAGAAAAATACTAAATATCAAGGAGTAATTCTCATGGTTAACGCTAACGTTCGCAAAACTGCTAAAGCATCACGTAAAATTGAAAGGCATATTCCTGCTTTAGAACGAGTAATGACTTATCAGGAAAAAGTACACCTGATGGTAATTGAAGTATTGCGGGAAGAATCAGGAAGAGAATTAGCAGCAGCAGCCAGATTTAACGGACAAGAGTTTGATTGGGACAAACACAATTCCCAGTTCCGTAAGGACTATGTAAACACACCATTAAAAGAACTGGTGAATTATGCCCGCAAACTTTACGGCTTGAATAATCTTGATGAAATACGAGATAGGCGTGCTTCTCATAAAGCTGCTCGGTCTAAACGTATGGATGGACTCAATGGTTTAAGTAGCAACTCTGATGACTTGATAAATGACGATTTTGAACAAGATGAAGATGACGAAGATATAGAAATTGACGATTAATTATAATGCCCTGAATTATCTAATTCAGGGCATTCTATTTCCCACCCACCCGCATCCAACAAACAGAATTGAATGCAGCGATTGCTGCTGAATTCAAGAGATTTAAAAGTGAACTCTAACTCATAAGGCATCTGTCGATGCTATTGAGGTGAGATGTAGCAATTCGTTAATCAAAGGATAATCAAATGACTCGAATGACTCGTAATCAGGAACAAACAAAAGCGTTGGATCAAGTAATAGGTTATCAGGATAAAGTGCGATTAATGGTACTGGAAGTTTTACGTGAGGAATCAGGCAGAGAACTTGCTGCTCAAGCACGTTTTAATCAGCAAGAGTTTGATTGGAACGAACATAACATTCAGTTTCGCCAGGATTATAGCGAAACTCCCATCAATGAACTACTAGCATACGCCAAACGTCTGTATGGACTGAAAGATTTGGATGCAGTACGGGAGCGGCGCAAAGCTCATAAACAACAACGTACAGCTAGATGGGCTGAAGCTTCATAATTATCTGCCGGCTCTGACAGTAGCCCCACATTTTAGTGGGGTAACTTTTTTGCCCACCCACCCTCAACCGTAAAAACTTTATTTTATCGAAGATGCAGGTTCGCATCCCACCCCACCAAATGTTGTAATTGTCCGACTGGAAAGTTTACTAGTCATTAACTCATCAATCTGCTGGTTTGAAAGTTGAGTTGCCTTGACTTCGACTGTGGGTGCAGTTTCTCCCCTGTTGACTTGAATAATGGAATTAGCCCAATAAAACTGCTGTTGAGAAGGTTGGGAATAAACAGGATAACAGCCTTTCGAGGCGATCGCTAATTTATGCTCTACGCTAGAAACTGATGGTAGAGAAATACCAGCACGAACTAAGTTTGCCTCTCCTACTGGCCCCCACAAACGCAATTGTTGATTTACACAACGTTTTCCATCTTTTAGCGGGGCAATGATGTTGCCACAAACTTTAACATCCACATCATACATCGGCGGATAATCAGGCACAGTTTGAGCTTGAGCTTGAGTCGTATTCCTCTCATCCTTGCCACTGACATTTACAGTATTAGGGGTACAAGCTGTAGCTATACCTCCTATTACCAGCAGCCAAAGCCAGTTAACTTTGCAGGTAAACATCTGCTGAATCCTCTTCTACGATTGAGAAATTGACAACTAATTTTTTAACTTAAACCCCGTCCATTTTGAAACCTGGAGTTTTTTTAGGAGAGTGTATTATTCTTTTGTGGCTTGAGTTCTGAGCTTTAACCTAATTCCAAAAAACTATGGTTTTCAAGGTTGACGCGGTTTAGATACAAACTGGCGCTGATTGGTAGGTGATGTCCATAACGTGCAGAACCCGGATGAGGCTTTTCTGGTACTTGCTCCAATTTCCAGTGTTACCCCCAAACGCTTGACATCCTTAGCACAAGTAAGTTGACCGTTTTGGTCACGACTCAGCAAATCTTGGTTCCATTGCATTAGGTTGTGAGCAAACTTACCTTCATTACTGGTTGCCCATTCCAAAGCATTGGCTTGGGCTTGTGTGAGTTGGCGTGGCCCAGCAGGATCTAGATGACTAGATTGATACCAGGACATTCCACCTACACTTACTAGTCCACCCACTCCAGCTGCAATTAATAGCAGTATTCCCGCAGCAATTAAAGAGGGAACTGAATGAATAGCACGCTCAAATTCAGTACGCCTAATTAATGCCGCCACTGACTGAGCGATCGCTTTTTGCTGACCTTTTACTGCTGCCTTTTCATATGTCTGGAGATGGTCATAAAGCTGCGTTTGCCACAGGTCAAACATTGCTTCCATTTCTTTGGGATTGTCTTCCAATAGTACTTGTAGCCTACCAGTAGCAATCATCATCAGAAATGCTGGGTCATCAGGGTCAAGTCCGGTTTGGACTACTATTTCCCAAACCCTAGCTTTAAATGAATCGTCTTTACCTCGAATGGCTAAATCTAGTAAAGTTGGGTAAGGAATTTGGCTCAGTCCTTTGCCTCTAGCGGCTACTGAATCCAAAAACTCATCGTCTAAATCGAGTTCTTCAGTGTGAGAATTACTCATATCTCTGTTTGCTTTTAGCTAATTCGCGTCCTCGTCCCCCACGCTTATTTGGTAATTTGATTTGATGGTGGGAGATGTCACCGAAATAGTGCTGAGTGCTGAGTAATGAGTCCTGAGTAAAAAAGTAAAATTAATTCCACAGGCTAAACCCCCCGCTATCCATGTACAGTACTCCTGAATTAGATTACTTCTTGGTAGCAACCTTGCTGTTGACATTAGCATCATCAACTTTTTCTGTGGGGGAAGTAATTGAAGCTGCCGGAGGGTTCCAAATTTTAGCTTTCTCAATTTCCTCATAAGCTCTTTTGAGAAAACTGTGTAATCGCTGCTTACCCAATACACCTAACTCTCCATAATCTCTAGCCGCAGAAAAATTTATTTGATTGGCATCAAGGATATCCCGCTCTCGATAGCTGAACTTGGGAAAATTGATGACAGCTACTTTATGAGCTTTGATTAATTCCTGTAAATTCTTACGTCCATCTACATGTTTCCAGTCATCGCATAAACCACAATTGCGTACAAAGATATGCTTAATCTTGTTCTCAAAGCGTTCGAGAGATTGAATAAATAATTGAACACTGTCATATCCACCACTACAAACAAACCACTTGTATATTTTGACCTTATTTTTCCCAGTAATTTCTAGGATTTGATTACGCTCAATCCAATCAGTTACTGCTGGGTATACTTGAGCAGGTAAATTGACAATGACAGAAGTTGTTAGCGCTAAATTAAAAATTTCATCAGCATCGTAAGCTTTACGCTCTGATTCGCTAAAAACTGCTGTCTTATGATTTTCTGGGTAAAATGCACCCACATCTGGATTACTTTGGTCTGCTTCTACCAACTCATAAGAGAGTTTATTGTCAATACAGTATTGCACCATAACCCGTGCAAACAAAGACTTGCCAACTCCACCTTTTTCACCATCCATGAAGTGAATTGCTGCCATCTTAAATCTCCTTTCTGATTTGACTAAATGTGCATTAATAAATACTTAAATATTCTCAAACATATCGTCTGTTTCATCATAGAAAGACCCCTCACCAGGAATGAAGGAATCAGAATCTATTTTGTGTTTTGGCTGGTTGTCACTATTACTACTGCCATTGCCTTTAGTTTTACCTTTAGCGCTACCATTACTATCATTTTCATTATCAATACCACCGCTATTACCAATTTCTAGACCGAACATAGTAGCAAGCGTTTGAGGATTGACCATAGTGCTGAGAGGTACAGGCAAAACATCACTTGATTTATGTGTTAATCCTAGTTCCATTCGCAAATAAGCCAAATGTTGCTCCAGGGCATGACAACAAATTAACCCTACCTGACGCACCTCTTTATCACTAATTTCTACATCCGCATTTGCTTGAGCTTGATATGCTAAAGGCAACCAACACATTCGTAATGCCTGTAATACCATCTCTTTGCTAGTACTGACTCCATTTCCTTTTTGCAAATATATAATTAGCTTTGCATCAACAGTATTTGAGTAAGCACGAAGCCGAAGAGTCAAATTTTTATATTGTCTTTGTCTGTTAGTATCAGTTCCTTCAGACAGCCTACGACTACTGTTACTATTGGGCTGTCTATTATCGTCATTATTTTTGGGTTGTTTTTTATTTGTAGTCATGCTACCTTCTCGATTTGCGCTCTAAACCGCATAAACAAACCAAACGCATCAATCAACCTAAACGACAAAGCTTCCTGCTCTCGGAAAGTACGGCAATAATCATTACTTTTATCCTTGAATACTTCTTGTACCTGTTGCTGTAAGTCAGCACCGGGTGAACGAAAAAAGGTGTGGCAGAGGAGTTAGCGGATGATCTACGCTAACATA